>NZ_JANQBD010000015.1 GCF_024722015.1 Paenibacillus radicis (ex Xue et al. 2023)
GTAACGTTCCTGCTGGGATGTTTAACTCTTCTGCAATCTGCGGAACGCTCTTTGTCTGTTCTTGAATGTACTTTACTGTCTTTTCTTTAAACTCATCACTGAACCTCTGTCTCATCTCACCCACACCGGACACCTCTTCCTCTTTGTAATTTAATTATCTGCATTCTCTTATGAGGTGTCCACTTTTTATTCTAGATCTAATTCTTGGCTTATTAAGGATCATGTAATTCCAGATCTGGGAAGTAATAAAATAACTGAACTCGAACCAGAAATGTTAGTAAGATTGTATTACAAGTTGAGTGATAATAAGATATTATCAGATGAAAACATTCAAAAAGTACACACTTTAATAAACAGTTCGCTTCAATTGGCAATTAAATGGAAAGTGATTAATCGTAATGTTGCTCAATTAGTTGATAGACCTAAAGTAAGGAGAAAGAAAGTTGAAGTTTGGGATTTGGATGAATCTCACATGTTTCTAAATGAAGCAAGAAAACGTGGTTATTATATATGGTTTTTCTACTTGCAATAACAACAGGTATGAGACAAGGAGAAATTTTAGGACTTAAATGGGAAGATGTTGATTTCAATCGAAGTAATGTAGCCATAACACAAATATTAAGTCATGATGGCAAAGAACTTATCGATGGAGCGAAAACTAAAGCAGGTGTGAGGTCTGTCGCTTTAGACGTATCAACATTAGAAGAACTAAAAAGATTACAATTACGTTGCAAGAAAGAGAAAATGGCAGGGAAGGAAGGCGAATATACAGATAAAGGACTAGTAATTTGTACGGGTGTAGGTACGCCACTTACTCCAAGAAACCTATTGCGTACTTTCTATTCAACTCTTGAAAAATCAAAAGTTAAGAAAATAAGATTTCATGATTTGAGACATACTCATTGCACGATGTTACTTGGAATGGATGTTCATCCAAAGAAGGTTGCAGAGAGAGTCGGGCATAAAGATAGTTGAATGATGGACAGGTATAGTCATGTCTTGCCTAATATGCAAAAAGAAACAGCGAGTAAGTTTGGAAATATGTTTTATCATAACGCGTAATTATTGGCAGCATAAATGTGATGCCACTTTTTTTCAAATTCGATTCATTAACAAGCATTAAATAAAACTAGAGAGGAAATGATGCCAAAATGATGCCAATTTAACTGAGAGGGCGCTATTTTGATGTGGTGGAGTGTGTCTAAAAATAAAAAAAGCCCGTAGAATCAAGGATTCTCGAACTCTTTTGGTTATGACCTGTAGTGGGCTCGAACCACTGACCCCTACCCTGTCAAAGTCAATCCGTACATTCCATGTATTACCCTGAACTCATTAAAGCCTTATAAAACAAGGGTTTATTCTGTTCGTATTTGTTCTCATTCACCCTTATTTGACCCTCTTTAGAATACATTCCGTCCCCATTCCGTCCCCAGTTCGTCCCCGGATTATCGTGCGAATTTATCGAATTTTCCAGCCGTGCGCTTCTTCACTTTTTTGGTCACGTGTACATAAGTATCAGATGTCGTGGATAATCTAGAATGTCCTAGTCTTCTTTGGATTGCAATTAAGATTGAATCGAAATACGCTTCGTCTTCATCCTCTAAAAGTAAAGTGCCTGAACTGTGGCGTAGCCCATGGAACTTAATATAGCGTAGTTCGTGACGTTTGCAAAACCGTAACCACCACTTGGATGGATGCTGATAGTAGTAGGGTTTACCAGTGCCGTTATGAAATAAATATTCACGTTTTCCTCCAAGCCACTTACTACCTAAATGTTTGCGTTCAAGGTCCCACTCTCGGAAATAAGCTTCAAGTTCTTCCATATACCATTCTGGCATATCTATGACTCGATATGAGGCGAGTGACTTTGGTCCTTTTTCAATAGCAACACCTTTTTTAGAAAGGGGTATGTTGTTCTCCACAGTTATTGTGTAATCTTCGAAGTTAACATTAATAAGCTCTAATCCGAGTAATTCGCCGCGGCGGCAACCGCCGATCATAGATCCCAAAATTAATAGGCGCCATTTTCTTGACTCTTTATATAAAGCGTCTACTACTAGTTGAGCTTCTTTTTCATCGTAGTACTGTGGATTGGCACGTTGTTCGAGCATCTTCTTTTTTGCATCTTTAGGAGCTGGCTTCTTTATTTTTTCCATCGGGTTTTTACTGATAAGCTTCCATTCAACAGCACGAGTTAGGATGTTTTTTAGCACTCGATAGATATACCCAATTGTTCCGGAATCAAGGGGATCGTTTCTACCGTCTAGACGTGACCCTGGCTTCTCTAACTCTTTCAGAAAAGTAACAATGTGCATCGCTGATATCTGATCGATTCTCATGTGGCCGAACATGGGTATTAGGCGGCTCCTAATATGGTCCTCATAAGTATTTAAAGTGGAAGGGGAGAGGTTGTTAGGATCAGATGCATATTTCTGTCGCCATTCTTCAACGAAATCAGAGAATCTCATCTTTTCGGGTGATATGTAATTGCCGGCTTCTACCTTAATTTTAAACTTAAGCAATTCCTCGTCTAAATAATCTTGTAACTTCTTTGGTGATTTGAGAATCTTTGGATCGGTTACTTCAACTGTATCCCTTTCCCGAAGACGTTTTTGGTTTGGACCATATCCTACTTCAACAGTCAATCGCC
This sequence comes from Paenibacillus radicis (ex Xue et al. 2023), assembly GCF_024722015.1. Classification (GTDB taxonomy): domain Bacteria; phylum Bacillota; class Bacilli; order Paenibacillales; family NBRC-103111; genus Paenibacillus_S. The sequence continues at coordinate 2,651 of NZ_JANQBD010000015.1, forward strand.
AAGTGTTTTTTCCACGCGGTTCAATACTTGCCAATTAAATCACTCCTTGAACAAGAATGTACGTTCGGTTAAATGGGTATGTAAAATGACCTCGCGGCTATGGATATTGCCGTAGGTTAGAAGGAGGGCGAAGGAAGTATATTTCAATAAAAGGTATGCATCTCCTCGGGTATTCCGTTTTTGAAACAGATATCGCTAATAGTTTCATCCGGATAAATCTCACTTCCGGCACAAAGTAAACGTACAGCGAATTGATTTGCTCGACGTTCGAATTTACCTGGCAGTTGTAAGGTATTTTGTTCTATCATGAAGTATGAGGTTCCTCTGTCATAGAAGTAATGACCGAGCTCATGAGCACATGTAAAACGTTGTTCGTTATAAAGTAGGGCCTCATGTAAGACAATGTAATTTCTTCGTAATCTCCTATGAAAAAAGCCCCTTGTAATTTTCCCTAGATCTGCATACATCACAGTTATATTAAGATTGCAAGCCAAGCTAAAAGGACAATTAGTTTGATGTTTTCTAACTAACCTTATTATTAAATTGTCCACCGGAATCCCTCGCAGTTACTCTTGGATTGGCTTTCTTTTGTTTTTCTTTTTTGCATCCCAGAATATTGCTTCCATAACTTTTAATACCTTCTCTCTGTCTTCTTGATCCAAGGGAACCCCATCAAACATGATTTCCGGATCCTCTTCAAGTAATTGCTTGAAGTCTCTTTTATCTCTTGAGGTTGCCCAAGTCGGTACTGGGGTGCCAAGATTTGATTCACGGCCAAGTATATAATCTACTGTAATTTTGTGATACTCAGCTATCTTATCGATCATTTGCAGATCAGGCTTGGAAATGTCATTTTCCCAGGCATTATAGCGCGGTCTTTTGACACCCAGTGCATCTGCCATTTGATCTTGGGTTAAATTTTTCTTGCTCCTTAACTCAGTTAAAACTTTACCGATTTTCATAAAAAATAAGCTCCTTCAAAAAAAAAGATAAAAAAATTATCAAAATATGTTGACGATAATAATATTATCAAATATAATGAGAACTACACAGGGGGAGGTGATGAACTGAATGTCGAAAAAAAGAGAATACTTCTCGCTTTGCAGAAAGACAAAAGGCACTCAGAAAAAAGTAGCTGTAGAGATTAAAATTTCAACAGTTTATCTTAGGATGATCGAAAACGGAACATTTACACCTGGCAGGGATTTAATGTTCAAATTAGCTGAATATTTTAATGAGCCTTTAGAAAAGTTATTTCCTGATTATTTTGGTAAAGATCAGGTTGTTTAAACACGCTCGTATTGATAAAAATATTATCTATTAGTTAGTATATGCGATAATATTTTTATCGTCAATCGCTTTTTTTAATTCATAGATATTTTTTTGTGCCCAATGATAATAATATTATCAAATCGTCTGGAGGTTATACATGCTTCATGAAAAAATGTTTATCGAGGCTTTCAATGCTATGAAAGCTGAACTCAGAAAAGAATTACTGGAGGAACTTCGGGCTGAGATGACGGTTCAGCCGGAGCGTACGCTATACATTGATGAGGCGGCAGAGTACACACGGATTTCTGAAAAGGTACTTTATAAAATGTGCCAACAAAAACTGATTCCGCACCGCCGTGCTGGTGAACAAGGGTCAAGGAGGCCCCGAATATTATTCAGTACCGCATCATTGGATGCGTGGAATCGCGAACAGGAAAAGGCAAATTGTAGTGCCTGGGAATAATGATTCAATTCTTTGAAAACTGAACTAATAAGAAAGGAGATGAAAAAAATCAATGAATCAATTGTCAGAGAAATATTGGAACTCGCTAATCAATTCGAGGAGAATTTGAATGAACAAAAGAGAGGAGCCACCGCTGGAACGATGGCTGATCGAATTACTCTCGATATCAACAATGATAAAACCCCTCCAAGATTCGGTGATGGGTCTAAGTTTAATGAGGAAAAGATTTGGGGTTAGTCCTGACCAATCGCTTAGAAAGGAACTGAGATAAATAAATGGGGAATACAGCAATAGTAATTAATAAGACAATTGTTTCTCTTTGCGAATTAATTCAGAAAAAATGTGAACTTTCCTCCGGTAAAACAACTTTAAGTGATTTACCGGAGATAATTGCAGCAGGATCAGAATTTATTAAAGCTTCAGAAAAGTATATTGATTAATCTGTTCCTTTTCCCTCACTAACTGCTTGACACATCATTTTATACAGATTAGATACTTCTTGCCCTGCCTTTTGATAAAGTTCTTCTCCATGATAGCTTGAATCATCATCCTTAAAAAATGAGAAATTGAGTTTTTCTAAAATCGCGATAGTTAGTTCCTTCGCAATCTGCTTTTCATCCAATAACATATACAACACCTCCTATTTGCACGTATTTGGTGATTCTGAACAAATTCCAATATTCGACAAGATAGGAAAAATAACCTTTAGAAAGGAGCAAAAGAATTGTTAATCGATATAAAAAAAATCAAAGTCAATGACCGTATACGCAAGGACTTCGGCAATATAGAAGAATTGGCGGCGGACATCAGAGAAAATGGCCTTATAAATCCAATTGTGATTACTCCAGATAACCAGCTGATTGCTGGAGAACGCAGATTGAGAGCACATCAGTTCCTTAACCAACAAGAAGTACCTGTAAGAGTTATGGAAATTAGTGACTATGAACATCAGCTGCGACTTGAAATTTCAGAAAATGAGCACCGAAAAGAATTTTCCTTTAGCGAACGTGTTGAATGGGCCAAGCGATTGGAACAAGTCGAAAAGCTTAAGGCTAAGGAACGAATGGGGCAAGGTAAGGAAAATTTACCAGACCTTGTAACTGGACAAGTTCGGGATATTGTTGCTGATCAGGCAGGGTTCGGAAGTGGCAAACAATATGACAAAGCAAAATTTATTGCCGATAATGCAACTCCTGAAATTATTCAACAGCTGGATGCTGGCTTAATAAGCACTCATAAAGCTTTTATTGAAACAAAAGAACGCCTCGAAGCAGAAAAACTGGAAGCGGTAGAACGTGCTGAGCAAGCTGAACATGATCTACTAGCGTTACAGCGCCAATACAAAAATGCCGTCCCAGCTGATCAAGTTGAAGAAGCTGTTGCCGTTGCAGTTGAACGGAATCAAGAGGAAACGGCGGTATTCATACGAAAGAAGGAAAAAGAAGCCGAAGCGAGGTTGAAGCAGCAAGAAAAACTCTTCAAAGACAATATGGATGAAGCACTCCAACAAGAAAGGGTTAAGATCGAGCAATTAAAATCAGGTTATCAACGGGTTAATGAGGAGTTAGAGGCATTGAAACTCCGGCAACCTGATGACTTTGACGAACAGATGGCGGCTGTTCAAATGAAGAAGCTGCGGTTTGAAGCAGATAACAACACAATTCAGGTCAGCATTCACGTTAAGCAGTTCCTTCAAAAAGTCGGGATCACCTCATTTATGCTTGGAGCGGTAGCGGAAGCGAGTAGCAGTGAAAAAAAACGTTTGGCGGAAAGTTTGGATATGCTCCAATCCTTCATCGATCAATTAAAACCAGCCATTAACGGCAGGAAGGTGGTTTAGAGGATATGTCATTAATGAATGAACCGGCAACACCGGATTACCTCCCGATGATTGAGAAGCAATTGCAAATGTCGGAACAACAAGGCGCTGTTCTCCGTTCACTATTCGAAGGAATCAGACAAATGCGTGACGATGTGAATGAAAAGGTCGAGGAAGTCCAGATCATGGTTCAGGAAGTGAGGGATAGTGTTGTCCTGAATGATCACGAAGCCTTTATGGTTAGAGCGGCTGTTCACGCCAAGTCCGTTGAATTGACAAAGGATCGTTTCAAAGATTCTGACGAAAAATTCAATGCCGTTGTTGGTCGTCATCGTCGGATGATCTGGAGTAAGCTTAAAGATCGTTTCGAGGTTGCAAAGTATTCTCATGTTCGGCGCATTGATTATCAAGAATCCATTGAATTTGTTCAAAGCTTTAGACCGGAGGATTATATCTAATGGAACTTACTCCTGTTATTTCAAGTAACATCGCTGCCGTGGGCTATGACAATATCCAGAATATCCTTCACATCCAATTCAAAGGTAAGGAAACGATTTATATCTATCAAGGTGTACCGGTTGGTGAGTTTGAAGCCATGATGGAATCCGAATCGGTTGGGTCTTATTATGCTAGGAATATCAAGAATAAATATTCAAGCAAGTTGCCTGCGGACAAGGAGTGAATGCTGTGATTATCACGAATGATGGCATTACCAATAGTAGGGGCAGATTTACTGCCGGAATACTGGAACCGCTAGAACAACATGAATGCATTGAATGTGGCATCACTCTTAGGCTGGGCGAATACCCAACATGTTCAGAATGCTCCAGTAAGAGAAGGGAGGGCAAAAGAATGAATAAAAAGGCGATCATCCGTAAGGCGTTAAATTGGCTCCAATTCGAGGAGGCTGCCAATGAGGGAGCAGTAAAACGGTTTGCTCGATATAAATACGAACAGTGCATGTCTCAATTGCGGAGTAAAGCATGAGCATTAAAGTTGAAGGAACGTATCTCTCGCCTGATCAAAGAAATCGATTCAAGGAAAAAGCTTCCTTGAAAAAGAGAAAAACCAGCTCTGCAAAAGCTGATTTCTCGAAAGTTTTACGTAAGTTTTTAGGCCAAGTATCTACCGACTAAAGAGATGCTTGCCTCCAATTATAAACGATTTCGGAGGAAATGGGAATGAGTGAGGTTGTTGAAATACAAGATCCACATAACTGGATACCGGCTAACACTCAGGGTGGACAGTTATTCATCAATGTAGAGCAAGTTGCTGGAGTTGTTCAACTTAACAGCATAGACAACCATATTTATCAAATAGAAGAAACCGGGGAATGGCTTATTACCACTGATGGGTACAAAGCTTGCAATAAAGTGGCTGGAGTCCAATGTATCTCACCTGATTCCCTGCTGCTTCCAGACGGTAAAACTGTTAGCAACCCTTACGTCGAATTTGATCAAGCAACCGGAACTGCACATAGGTTTTGGGCGCGTCATATCACAATTGGAAAGAACTCTTCTGGAATGCCTTCTATAATATCAGTCACTATTCTGTTGGATGCAAAAATAGCCTTTGCAGAAGAACTGTCAAGGGCAATCGAAAAAAATAAGGATGCTGGACGCTACTACATGGCTGGGACTCTCAGCAAGGATGAGTTGAAGTCCGGCATGTACATACTCTTCGATGGAGATATGGGTATCTATGGAGATAGAACCTATCCCGAAGTTGTAGCTGCAGTCCAAAACTTCATCAATAATAAGCGATACGGCGACAAGAAGGCATGGACGATGGCCCTTAAAACATCCTTGCAGCGCCAACCGTGTATGCCTCCACCCAAAACAAGAGCTTTGAATGGCTTCGCTAAAGTCCTTGTAGCAGCTTACAAATCCGACTTTGAAGAGAAGGATATAGTAGCTATGATCCGCGAGTACACCGAAACAGGAACTGTCTCAGGTGCGGACGTATCTGAAACAATTGGAGACATATCCAAAGAGCGCGATACTGAAGATTTTAAATTGTTGTCCGATGGAGGGATGAGGTTCTAATGATCAAATCGATTCGAATCAAAAATATTAAAGATAAATCCTTTACTCAGCAACTCACCGGCAAAGATATATTTATCGGTCCTAATGGATCTGGTAAATCGACCATACAGCAGGCGATTGGTTTTTCAATGCTTGGATATGTACCTGGTGAAGGCAAGAAAATACAAGAAACATTTGAATTAAGCAGCGGAGATGAAATGTCCGCGGGGCTTCAAACTGAGAAATTCTCATTTGATCGTGTCATTAAAAGGACATCGAAGCTCAATAGCGATGGTAAAAACGATATCAAGTACAGCGAATCACTTACAGTATCGCCAAACAAGGGTGAAAAGACCGTTGCCCAACTGGAAGCCCGGATAGCCAGTGAAATCGGCAGCTTCCCCATGGTGTTTGACTTCGCTCTATTTACGGAATTATCAGATGCCAAAAAAAGAGATCACATGTATTCTTTATCCCCAATAACAAACGATTCTTGGAATAAGGCGAGGGTTTCTGAGCATTTGAATAAAACGATTCTTACCGAAGTGTTGAAAGCAAATACTCCTGAAATATATGAGGCAACTCAAGAATTGATAGCTGATTGCATGGAAATGTGGCCTTCGGATTACGATCTAACGTCCGGACTGCAGGCGGTGATTGCTTGGGTTGAAAGCCAACAGAAGGATTGGAACAAAAAGAAAAGCGATGCAACCGGTGCGGTCCGCGAACTGAATGAAATGAAAAATCAGCTTGAGGAAACGGATCGGGATATCGTTGCCAAGAAAAAAGAACTGCAGAAGCTACGGGTTGATCATACCGATGTTCACGGACAGATAACAGCCGGTTGTGAGATAAAGCGGCAATGGGACAACAAGCAGGAACGTATAAACGAACTGAAGATTGGAATCGAACAATTGATTTCATTACTCCGTGTTCCGGATGAAACGGATTATGAAGCACAGGTTAATACCATTAAGGAACGCATTAAACAAACGGATATTGCGGTTGAATCGGAAGAAATTCAAAAACAGATCAATGCCTTTCACTTTCTGAAAAGCGAAAACGAAGATGCTTCTAACAAAATAAATCAAGAAATCAACAAACTGGAAAGCGAACTTCGCACATACGATACTGTTACTAAAAATATTCAAGAAAAAGGCATTGGCATGTGTGTTTTGAGCGAAAACATTGGCTGTGACAAGGATTTTTCGGGATTCATTCATTTTGCAATAGATAACGGAGCTAAGATTAAAATCAAGATTCACGCATTGAACGAAGATCGAAAAGCTTTATTAGAAGAAGGACGGTCGCTATATTCTCAATCGGATGATTTAGAGACTAAAAAACGCTTGCTGTATCAGACGTTTACTGATGAATCTAAATTAAATGAGCGTTTACGCAGCGATATTGAAACCATTAGAAAAACAGAGCAAATAGCGCTACAAGAGCGTCAAGACAAAGTAAACAAGCAAGCTTCGTTGCAAGAAGAATTGAATCGACTTGTCGGTGAAAAGATGCCAACGTTCGCGCCATTGGATTTATTGGAGCCTCAATTAGAGGCTTTGACTAACCAAATATCGGAAGCTGAAAGAGTACTGGAAGAAAAAGAAAAAGAAAAAGCCAAGGTCACCCTTTCCAATAAGCAAGCAGCAATTCTCAGTGCAAGCAAAGCCCAGTACTACTTTACAGGCTGCAAGAAAATATCAGAAGCATTGGGGGCCAAAGGAATACAAGGGGAGCTTGTTAAGAGCATTCTTGGACCTATAGAAGCTGCAGTGAATGAGAACCTACAGCTTATGGGCATAAACTATCCTGCTTACTTCTCAACCGAATCGGAAACGGGCAAGGAAGTATTCCGTTTTGGCTGGATCAAGGGCGAACGTCGAATTAACTTCAATGTTCTGTCCAAAGGCGAGAAACTGATGTTCCTTTCTGCATTCCTAGTCACCTTATTAGAACGAGCAGATCCTCCACTCAAAGTACTGGCTTTAGATGAAATCCAGAATCTTGATAAAAATAATTTCCTGAATGTTCTTAATGGCCTTGCTGCCTTATCTCACAAGTTGGATAACATCATTATTGCAGGTGTAGTTGATCCTATGGAAATAGAAGGCTGGACCTTCTGGGATCTGACTCCAAATACCGAGAGTGATTGGTTAAATGAATCTAACTGAGGGACTAAATGCCGAACAAGCTCAGGCCGTAATGTCGGAATCACAGCGAATCCTTATGTTAGCCGGGGCAGGGACGGGTAAAACCCGCACTCTAACCCATCGTCTGGCTCATCTAAATCTAAACTGTCGAGTAAGTACTTCTTCTATTATAGCCATTACATTTACCCGAGCAGCCGCTAAGGAAATGAAAGAACGCCTGATTCCTCTGATCGGTACTGAGGCAAAGAAATTGATATGTTGCACGTTCCACGCTCTCGCCGTTCGTATATTGCAAGAATGGGGCCATCGGCTAGGGTTGGACAAACAGTTCACCATCTATAGCCAAGAGGACCGGGAAGAGGTTATTAAATCAATCATATCGAGTGCTGTATATCATACGACACACGGCAGAATGAAAGATATGAAATGGAACTTCAAGAAAAACACTCAGGAACAAGCCGTTTGGAACGAGTATCAATGGCAGCTTAAGCGCTTTAATGCGGTTGATCTGGACTTCCTCATCCTGAAGGTCAATGAGTTGTTCACAAAGCATCCTGATGTTGCACAATACTATCGAAAGGTCTGGAAATATGTTTTCGTGGACGAATTCCAGGATACGAACAACGAGCAGTTGCAGTCAATCAAACTACTTGATCCAACTAACTTATTCGGTATTGGTGATGATTTTCAAACCATCTACACCTTCAATGGAGCTAGAGTGGAGAATATTTTGGAGTTTCCTTTGGAGTTTCCGGGCACCGAAATCATTAAACTTGAAACGAATTATCGCTCAACAAGGCAAATCATCGAAGCTGCCAACAACCTAATAAGATATAACGTCAATCAAACGCGAAAGAACCTATTCTCAGACCGAGATGGAGATCCTGTTAAATTCTCAACATATCAGGATGCTGATGCTGAAGCAAACGCCATAGTCAAAGCAATTGCAGATAAGCCCGCTGGCAAACATTACTCTGATTTTGCTGTATTAGCCAGAACGAATGCGCAAATTGATCATGTATACAGATCGTTAAAGAGCGCAGGCATTCCCTGTGTGATCATAAGTGGTTCGGATGATCCACTCAAACAGCAGGACGTTAAATCATTACTTTCATATCTGGATTGGATTTTCAATCCGAAAGATGAAACAAACTTCAAGAGAATCATCCATTTTCCAGAACGTACCTTTACAGATATTCAACTCCAGCAGGCCGAACAAATTGCGATCGATGAATCAATTCCATTATGGAAAGCAATGATTCGTTCTTTTGAAAACAAAGTATTCCAGTTTGCAAGCAATCTTAATCAATTGGCTGAAGGTGTAAGGGATACTTACTTTGCTTCCGATGCGTTCGTTAGGCTTGTTCAACAGCTTAAATTGAAGGAATTTTATGCAGAGAGATCCTTGGCAAATAGGATAGCAGATATCGAACGAGTCATTACTTATATCTTGTACTGGACCGAACGGCAGCAGAAGGCGGGGGAGGATCATAGCCCCACTGCATTCTTAAAATGGGTCAAGATTCGCGATATCCAAGAAAAGCTGATGGAGGACCGGGATGCGGTAAAACTCATGACGATTCACGGCAGTAAGGGTTTGGAATTCCCAGAGGTGTTCCTGATCGGAATGAATGAAGGGACGTTTCCGAATCGGAACACTAAGAATATGGAGGAAGAGCGGCGGCTTGGATTTGTGGCCGTAACTAGGGCAAAGTTTAAATTGAATGTTTCTTCAACTAGAACAGCAAATAATTGGGGAAAGGTCGAATCGACCGAGCCTAGCCGGTTTATCAATGAAATGAAGGAGAGTGTTATTCTGTGATTCCTAATATAAGCGTTGGTTTTGTGAAATATGGCATATTAGTTGCAACAAGGAAGGCGGTTAGCGTTAAAAAATTCATCGAAGCTGTTGATAAAACGCACGGCATGAGAGCATACCTGGACGGAGCTTATATTATTGTTGAAGGTCAAGATAAAAACTATGTACGCGGAAAAGTACCTGTTTCGGATTTGAAAAAGGCGATTAAAGGCACAACTCTGGGGCATTTTTCTTGCTACGACCCAGAATTGGTCATGAGAGATACTAAGATATTTTGATTTAAGTGAATAGAAAGGTGGCTGCATATGGCTCTGCAAGAACAATACTCAATCGGGCAACTGTATAGACTAGCGGACCAGTGCAGCCATGATTATCCGGTTACATTGGCTAAAAAGATTGAAATCTTAACGGAAGTTCAAGTTCTTTTGGGAAGAAAAGCTGCAGAGGCCGTAAGGGAATACAAGCGAACCTATGCACAACGGAAGAGGCATTATGCAGAGGCGTATCTCGCTGCGACAAAGGACAAGGCTCAACATGCAGAGCTGGCGGTTACTGATTTACGGATGCAAGAAGCGGATCTAGAAGCTGATAAAGTCCGTTGGTCACATGCATTCGAATCAAACGGAGAGGTTATTAATTCGTTGAAATACAGTCTAAAAGTATTGTTGGCTGAATATCAGAATCCAGCTAATGGAGTTAGGTAACACGTATTAAGGGGGTGATAGAAAGTGGATTATCAAACATTAGAGGGCAGTCCAATGCTTCACGGTGATTGTAGGTTAGTAATGCAAAACCTGCCAGCGGAGTTCTTTAACTGCTGTGTTACTAGCCCCCCTTATTTATGGGTTCGTGATTATGGTGTTCCGCCGAGCGAATGGCCTTCAGTTGCTTATACGCAGATGGCAGGGCTGCCGCCGATTACCGTTCCGGATTGGACTGGATGCCTCGGACTGGAGCCAACTGTCGAAATGTTTGTTGGCCACATTGTTCTCGTATTCCGCGAAGTATGGCGGGTATTGCGAGATGACGGAACGCTCTGGCTGAACTTCGGTGATACGTATGAAGGCAGCATGAAGGGACGGAATGCCGATGGTGCAGGGAACCCGGGTGGAATGCACAAACAGCATCGTGGGCAGTTTGCCGGAACTATCATTCCTAAGGAACACAAAGCAAAATATTTGAAACCAAAGGACTTAATAGGAATTCCTTGGCGTGTAGCATTCGCACTGCAGGCAGATGGATGGTATCTCAGAATGGATAACATCTGGAGCAAACCTAACTGCATGCCAGAGAGTGTGACTGATCGGCCGACAAAGGCGCATGAGTACATGTTTCTGTTGAGCAAGAACAGTCGGTATTATTACGATTCCGAAGCGATAAAGGAGCCTCTGACTGAATCAAGTATTGCTAGGTTATCTCAGGATCTCGAGCAACAAGCTGGATCGACTCGTGCCAATGGTGAAGGTAAAACGAACGGTTCAATGAAGGCTGTCGGTGGTTCAAAGGGGGCTTTTGGTCCTGAACAATCCAGAAAACGTAGTGGCAACACGAAGCGAAAATATGGTGATGAACGTGGCAGACCTGAATCTCACCTTGGGGGCACTATTCCATGGGAAGGTTCAACAAGAAATAAGCGTTCTGTTTGGAAAGTAGCCACAGCTCAAACGAAAGAGGCACACTTTGCTGCGTTCCCAGAGAAGCTAATCGAACCTTGTATCTTAGCAGGTTGTCCCGTAGGTGGTCACGTGTTGGACCCATTCGGTGGCATCGGTACAGCAAGGAAAGTGGCATTGGAGAACAATCGAAAATGTACACTGATTGATATTAATCCTGACTACATCGATATACAGAAACGCCGGACTGCTGTTATACAGCCCAAACTACTTTAATAGATTTGGAGGACTATCAAATGAAGAATGGAAAACGGCTTACAGTAAAACAAAAAGAAATAATGCATAAAAACCAAATAGATTCCTCAATGTGGCTTGTTAGTAAAGTTCTATCTGATCGATTACTAGTCATTCACAGGCACACAGAAGAGGAAAAAGAAGCGTTTTACAAGGTACCAGGAATATGAGTAGGCAGCAGGCAATATTGGACTTTATAACCAGTCACAACAAAGAGAGAGGCTATTCACCGACCATTCGGGAAATCGGTGATGCAGTAGGCTTGAGATCATCAGCGACCGTTTCGGGGTACATAGGGAGGCTTGAGAATGATGGTCTTGTTCGGCGTGTCCCTTCATCCGCTAGGACGTTAGAAGTCATATCAATTAAAAAGCCAGCGTCTGAGGTTCGGGTGATAGAGTCGCATATGGATGTACCCCGTGTAATTGAGTGGCAAGATAGGCGGTATGTATATGTTCCAGTGGGGTGAGGTGAGTGGCAAATGTACAACCTGAGCACGGTACCACCTCAATTGCGAATGAATTGATCCGGCAAGTTTTCATGACCGGTAAGCTCACGAAAACGCAGTTTCAGATCGTGTTCGCCATAATAGATGAGTCGTGGTCTTGGTTGGATAGGAGGCACGGGAGAAAGTATAAGATAACGCGCCGCCCAATAAAGCCAAAGGAACTTTCTAATAAAACAAAACTGCATATATCTGATGTGTGCAAGACGATTAATGCACTTGTCGAAGCTAAGGTAATACGTAGGCATTGGGATTACTACAGGTTCAATAAGGATTATGAATCCTGGGATCTGAACGCGCTTGCGACAAAAAAGACTAGGGAAAACACCAAGTCTACTAGGGATAATCCCCACTCTTTTAGGGAAAATGCAAACTCAAAAAAAGGATATTTATTAGGAGAAAATCCTAGCGCAATAGGTGAAACACCTAATAAAGATGATGAAACTAGGGAAAACACCAACTCAGATAGGGAAATTACCTATCAAGGAAAATCTTCGGCAACTGTTGGAAGTCTTCGGCAATCATCGGCAATGGCGCTAGGGGAAATCCCTAACGATACTAGGGAAATTCCCTACTCTTGGTGGGGAAAATCCCTAATGCGATGGCCTTCAATCCTTAGAGCGGCAAGGGTTTCCGAGCCCTTAAATAAAAAAGAAATAAATATAAATAAATTATGGTCTTTATATGACTCGATCTATCCTGATTTTTGGTCAAAGTCTCCGGAGTGTCGGTATGACATCGAAGAGCTTGAACAGATATTTGAGTACTTTCAAATGCTTAAGCATACAAGGTCAAGCGGAAAACTGGCAGAAGGGATTATTGAAAAGGAAATGGATTATTGGGAAAGGTTTGATAAGGATTTAGTTCTAGCCTCCCTCTGGTTACATCGAGAAAAACACAAGGCCGGGAAGAAGGAGGATTATACCCGCGGTATTATTCGGCGGACACAAGATGAACGAAAGCGAGGGATAATGCCAAATGTCCTCAACGAATATCAACAAGCCGGAGCCGGACTTTCTAAGCATGGAGGAAACCCTTCAGGAACCGATCTTCCTCAAATGGCTGGAAGGGGCAAAGGAACGAGCCAGACGGGCAGCAGAAGGATCACAGAGGAACACTTCGACAGCTTTGGGATCGGTCAGTAAACCGTATGAGTGCGAGATATGCAAAGACACTCCTCAATCTAAATTAATACCAATCATTGATTCTGAGACAGGGGAACAAGTTGTTGAAATGCGACCTGTTTATGGTCCATGCAATGTTATCACTGGATACACAGAAATCAAGCAACAGCAATGGGTTGAAGTAATCTGCGAATGCGAAGAATGGAAGAAAGCAAGAAGGCGGTTACAAAGCAGTGGTATTGCAGAAGAGTTCCAAAGGGTCACCTTTTCGGATTATCTTACACAAGGAAAACATTACCTCTTTGAAGTAGCTCGTCGAAAGAGTCTGGAGTATGTAAGCATTGCCGCCAATGATTATTTCTCAAGGATTCGTCAGAAAGAACGGACAAGGGGGAATGGATTGATTCTTTGCGGGGAGCCTGGAAGCGGAAAGACAACACTGATCTTTGCCGTGGGAAATGCGCTTCTTGCAAGGAAGGTACCAGTCCTTTATTTCCAACATAGAGAAGAATTCAACAAAATTAAAAACAATAGCTTCGATGACAATGGATTATACAAGCGGTTAAGAGAAATTCGAGGAATTTTGCTTTGGGACGATCTGTTCAAGACAAAGAAAAAAGATAAGAATGGCCAGCGAGATATTGCGGATTGGGAAGCCGATGCATCTTGGGACATTATTAATCATCGGAATCAATTTGACTTACCAACTGCTTATAGCACTGAATGGTCACCGGCAGAACTTATGAGCATGGACCGTAGCTTTGCTGGTCGGATGATCGAACGTTGCAAACATCCAACGGATGCACAAAAAGATATGCTTGTTTGGTTCAGGTTAACAAAAAAAGAAATTGAAGAAGGTATGGACCCAATAAAAGTGTTCGATCATCGATTTATGCGACTTGGTGGTGATTGAGAATGGAATCAAATGATATTGACTACGATGCCATATGCCAAGAAATAAAAGATGAGATTGAATGGGAATATAGTCAAATGCATCAGGATGTATTGATGGCTATGGAGGACTATAGATGAGTCTTGAATATCTTTTCTCTGACCCAAGACCAGAAATAAAACAAGACACTAACCACTGGAATAAGCTTTTAAGGCTCGTTTCCACTTTGGACGATAAACAACAGGTCGGCATGAAGCTTCAGCGCCTTTTATGGACAACTAGAAGCGCAGGCACCATGCTCAAACCTTCGGTGGAAGGATTGAAATTGGTACTAATCCTTGGAGAAAGCAGCGGTTGGGAAACGGAGCAATATTTCGAAAAGGTCAAGAAAGACCATTTAGGTCCATACTCTACGGAAATACACCATCTTCTTAAAAAGGTGATAGAGCCATGAGCAAACAAACAGAAATGGAGAACATATACCAAAGTTTTGAATGGCTGCTCAGGGAACGGCTAGAACAACTGGATGCATTGTCTCGAAAGATGTGTAATGAAATGTCTGCCTGCGGCATATCACAAGCGCTTTACTTACCGTATATCCAAATTAAAGTAAAAAATTTAGCTGCAGCTGTTGTTGAAAAAGAAGATGAAGATTATCTGAGAATTCATAACCAAACACGTAGAGCAAAGCGCTCCGGGAGGAATTAATGTGGAGTTTTCTATCGACAAGAAACATCTATTAAAACCATTAGAAGAAGTGCTAAAAGCCGTTCCCAATAAGCCCCCTATTCCTATACTGACAAATATCATGTTTGAAGTTAATGAATCGGGTTTAACTCTTCTAGCTGGGGATGGAAATTTATTTATACAAGCTCATGTAGAGCCTGAATATTTTGAGTTTGTGTCCGCTGGCAAATTAGCTGTGACCGGAAAATTAATCATGGATATCATAAAAAAAATTGGCAGTGACGTAACGGTTAAGGCCAAGGGATTTCAAGTATCAATTCAAAGTGGGAGATCATGTTTTGAACTTTCAGGTGTTGATCCAGAAGAGTTTCCGATAGCTCCTGAAGTTCCGAATGGAACGATTTCTGTGAGTAGCATTTTATTAAAAACGATGATAGCTAAGACATTTTTTGCGGTATATAACAAGGATGACTATAGAATTTTAAACGGAATTCATTTTCAATTTTCTCCTAACCAAATTAATTTAACTGCTACGAACCGTCACCGCATGGCTCAGGTGTTAGCGGAAGTTGAATGCGAAAGGGAAGTATCTGCATCAATCGAGAACTTAGATAAATTAATGAAAATCTTAGATGTTGATACAAATATTGAATTGTCTCTTTCAATGGAATGGTTTGTGGCAAAATCAAAGGAATTTACCCTATATTCAAGACTTTTAGAAGGGGTATATCCAGACATACAAAAAATGATTCCTAATAAATTCAACACTACTATAAAGGTCAATAGGAACGAATTATTGAAAGCTTTCGAACTTGTTGGAATTATTGCAGAGCAGGAAGATGGAAAAGTGAAGAGAGCCAATTTAGTGATTGGAGATGAATTGGAAATAAATTCTAAGCCTGAAGGATCAAAAAAGGTTGTCGATTTTGTTGAGTGCATAACTATTGATGGAGAAAAATTTACTTTAGCAGTAAATGTAAAATACATGCAGGATGCTTTAAAGGCAATAGATGAGAATGAAGTCATCATTAAACTTAAAAGTCCGTTGGACCCGTTCGTCATTAGTGGATTAAATAACCATAATGAGACACAATTGTTGCTTCCATACAGAATTTCATAAAGGAGAGGGTGGTAATCCTTGGAAAGGATCGTATTAAAAATCAATAGCATTCCCCCATCCCTTAATGTAATTGAAAGAATGTATCGTTTCAAACGTCAGAAGGCCAAAGATGAATGGGAATCGTTAGTCGGATGGGAAGCAAAGCTTCAAAAGATTATCCCCAATCAGGCTATTCAGAAATGTAAGGTCAGACTGATCTATCATTTCATAGATAACAGAGGTCGGGATCCAGATAACTATAATGGAAAATGGACCTTGGATGGTTTGCGAAAAATCGGAATTATCGCAAATGATACCTTCAAACATGTTGATTTAAAGGCTGTACTCGGGGAAGTGGATAGAAAAAATCCACATATGGAAGTGATTATTGAGTACGAAAGGACTGAAGATATATGAGGCAAGAACTGAGAGATCTAAGAACAAAAGGTTTGATTTTTACATTGGGTCAAGAAAAATACATTATCCGCAAGGCTACTGAACAAGAATTAGCTGAACACGGAATTGCAGCTGATCCTAATCAAGTAACTATGGATATAGATAATAATGTCGCTGTAGTCCCGGCATTTATGGGAGATTGAGTTATGGGAGCAGCATTTAATATTATCGACAATTGCGAATACAAAACGTATGCAGTCCTGTTCGGCGGCATTGGTGGAGCAACAGTGGGATATAACACAGGCGGGGTACATTGACACCTTTAAATTCCGTAGTAACTCCGCAGTTAATAGTGATTAAACTAGAATTAACTAAGAATACAAAACGGTTATCAAATGAAGAAGTCCCAGAGTAAGCAATCTGAAAAGTATGTATAGGTCGTGTTATTAATCAGGGTAAGAGGAGGCGAGAGAGGATATGGCACATCAAACATTTTGGAAACCTGAGAAGGTAGTCAAAGAAAAGAAGCAATGGAGATCAGGTACAAAATCTAAGAAAGAAGTTCCTGAATGGAAGAAAAGTATCCTCTCTCATCACAACTCAAGTCCAAGTAGAGCAGATCGAGCGGATTTTCCAAGGAATGTAATTGAAGAATTAATTGCAGAATCTAACGGTTTGTGCCAGTGCTGCGGACGACTTCCAGCTGAAACAACACATCATGTAAGGCCTCGTGGACGGAGTGGGCGGGGCGTAAAAACAAATGGTATGCGATTAAATTGGGTTTGCCATGACAGGATCCAAACGAATGAGGAAGAACTGCAGTATTGGATGTCTGAATGGGAACGTAAATATGGAGCTAACTTCTATTTTGATGAACAAGATTGGGAGGAACACTATCTTAAGCAGACCGCAGCGAATGCAGCTGAGCAAGACAAACAGCAACGTGTAAAACGCATAGAGCCTATAGTAGACCTATTATCCGCTGCTGCGGGCAGAACACTGATAGCCAAGGAAATGCGTCTGTTAGATGGTATGGATGATAAGGAAATGGTTATCTTCGCCAAGCTTATGCAGGATGTTGTCGGTGCGGCATTGGCTGTTGAGAAGCCGTTAGGGTACGGACACTTTAATGATTAGCCATCTATAAGGGAAGCCCTTATACTGCTGCCTATTTGATATCTAGAATTTCTATAAATTAAACAAAAAGATAATAACAATAATTACAATTCCTATAACCAAAAATCTAATAATAAATTTCTTCAACCCAAGCCTCTTGACTACCAAGCATTTAATTACATCCATGAAAAAAGATACAAATGAATATAACAGCAGCTGTATAGGTTTTAATCCTTGGTTTCTTTTCTCTCGTATTTTTTTAATTGTTCCCCAGGTGAAAAATGATACTAGGGCAAGTACCATACCGATTGCTAAAAGAATTCCTAATTTGATAAGAAGATATGAAACAATCACCTCGATCCATTCATCTTCGCGATTAAACATTGGATCACATCCATCATTAAAAGTGAGAACTGTTACCCGTCATCTCTATTCTTATAATTTTTAATCGTGTCCCAGATTAAATAAGAAACTAATGCGATTACTAAAATGATTCCTATTCCAATTAGAAAAAATGATAATAGAGAGTTAAATATCCATGATTCTTCTCCACTAAACATATCCCATCACATACTTTCTTGAGAAAATCTTAAACTTAAATTATCAAATTTGGGATGTTATTGATAGTACTAAATTTAAATAGTACTTTCACTTCTTCGTTTCTTCTTAATCAGCGCAGCTGAGACCGTATCAGGTTTTTAAACCTAACAACACTCTACATAGGGGGATATAAGGAATGAATATACCGGAAATGGGACATGGTCCAATCACATTACAGTTCTCGCCTAATCAGAAAACGATGCAATTGCGAGACAATCTTTCGGGTTTATGGTGTGCATGCGGACAACCAGCAATAGAATATCATGGCGATAATCTGCCGCCTCATCAATTTTTATGCGTGAAACATGCGTTCGAAATAAGGGTAGAGGAGGCTTAGTATGAGCACAGATATAAAGGATATGCAGCCGGTGAAGAAATTCAGGGGTAAGCGATTCGACAATGGTGAATGGGTACACGGAAGTTTGATCGGTAACGATATAATAGTTGGAAATATCGTAGAGTGGGACAGCGAATATTTTTGTACAGAATTTTGGCTGAAAGTCTATCCGGTAACAGTGGGGCAGTTTAATGGATATTTCGGACTGAACTTTTTTGAAGGCGACATTATGGCAATAGCTTGCGATTGTGACAGCGAATACGGTTGCACGCATGGCGATGGAATTTATGAAATTGTATGGGATTACGAAGCAGCAGGGTTCGGAATTAAGAAAAATGGCCGGATATGGAGTTTAGATAATTACGGTGTTGAAAATATGCGAATCGTTGGAAATCGATTCGACAACCCCGAACTACTGAAAAGAGAATAAACCAGCCTGTCCCAATAAAGGATATAGCCATGAATGGAGGGGAACGAGGTTGAGCCAAACAGAAAAAGTTTATCTTTGTGGAATATGTGATGGAGAGAAGATCCAAGATGGTGAGGTTTGCTGGGGATGTAACGGCATTGGATTTGATGTTGAAGGCCAGGACGATCCGGTTTGCCCTAATTGTGGTAAAACAAAGGATTATGTAGACGGAGAAACATTTGGAAGGGATGGATGGATAGATGAAGCTGAAGGCGAAATTTATTGCGTCAATTGCAGAAGCACGTATAGGGTCATGCTCCACTTGTCGTACTCGTATACCTCAATTGTAGACAAGGATGGAGGAACAACCTAATGAAGGCTCTAACCATACATCAACCGTGGGCAACACTTATAGCTCTGGGAGAGAAGCGATTTGAGACGCGCAGTTGGGCGACTAAATACCGTGGTCCGCTGGCGATCCATGCAGGCAAGAAAGTAGATAAGGAGATATGCCGACAAGAACCTTTTAAAACAATCTTGGAAAAGCACGGTTACACTGCGGACAACCTGTCGACTGGGGTGGTTGTGGCGGTTGCTAATTTATCGGAATGGTACGAAGTACACATCGATCATACAGGAGACGCAGTTTTGATAAGTGGTAACGTGCCTGCTGTATGGGTGGGAAAAGATTCAAACGAATTTAATTTTGGATGGTATGATGACGGTCGCTTTGCGTGGGGATTAACTAATGTACGAATACTTCCCTTCCCTACTTTAGCCAGAGGTCAGCAAGGATTATGGAATTGGGATGGAGGAACAACCGAATGAAAGCCATAACGATCATTCAACCTTGGGCCACGCTTATTTCTCTTGGAGAGAAGAAATTTGAAACACGCAGTTGGCCCACGAAGCACCGGGGGCTTATCGCCATCCATGCAGGCAAGAAGGTGAATAAAGAAGTTTGCAAGGAAGAGCCGTTCCATAGTGTGCTTGCGAAGCATGGTTATACGGCGGACAATCTCCCAACAGGGATGATATTGGCTACATGTAAATTGAATGATTGTTGGATGGTAGGAAATACGCAAGGAAATTCTGCAATAGTTGAAAGTGGATCTTGTAAAAGAGCCGTGACCGGAAACGATTACTCCTTTGGTTGGTATGATCGTGGAAGGTATGCGTGGGAGCTTGCAGATATAAAAATGATATATGATCCAGTGCCAGCCAAGGGACAGCAAGGATTATGGAACTGGGATGGAAGACATTAGAAGCAAATTGGAGGCTGAAGGCCATCGAGCCGACCTCACCTAGCCGAACAACTCTTACTTATGCTTTGTTTTTGGAAGAGGACACCATTAACCATACAAGACATGCAAGAAAAACAAGCACTAAAATAAGACCTGGAACAGAAAAAAAATGTTGGAAAATCAATATAACTATCCAATACCAAGGAATATCCAATTGAGCCACCTCCGAACTTTAACTTACCAAATTTAGGTTGATGGCGAAAGTAATAATTTTGAGTAGTACCATATTAAACACCCATTACAAATAAAAAACTCTCTTTGCAGAGAGTTAACGCAGTTCATCTTCACCTATAATCAGACTTTGAATTTCGTTATTGGTTTCGACAGGGAGCCTTGTTTTGAAGAACCAATCAACGCATAAACTGCCTTCTCTGTCTGTGGCTCTGTGATACCGGCTTCGTCAGCTACTTGCTTAGTGACAATATGTTTCATAAACTTATTTACCTCCATTTGGATTTTTCGATGGTTAATATTTGAAACAAATGAATTCTTATTCATGATATGGATTTGTAAACACAATAAGGAATTATTCGGTAATACTGAACAATTCAACATGTAAGTTATCCTTACAGGTTAATAAGGAGGATGTACAGATGGGAGTAACAAGGATAGCGTCATCCCCTGGTGAACAGGATGAACTCAATAAGATTATGCAACTTACTTTCTTTGACGAGGTAACAGAAGAAGATATCCGTAAAACCATCTGGTTATTGAACCGATACACCGACATGATCGATGTCATAAAAAACTATGAAATTGCACAGAAAGAAATGGAAAACGGATTATCTGCTTACGAACTCCTTAGCGCCGAAAGTTCCATAGCTAAGAGATCATCCACTGAAGAATTATATGCGAATATTCCAGCAAATGCAGTGATCATGAAGGATCAAAGGCACACTAATTATAAGTTCTATGTAGTTCTAACAAATATCATTAAAGGAGTAGTCAACAACGTTCGAGATCCTCATGAGGGGTTAATTGCAAAACTACTTTTTCTTGAAGGAATGAAATATCTCAAAGCTCAAGCATACCTTGAAAAAGGTTATAAAAAAGACATCCACCCAATCCAAGCCACAACATTTGCGGAAAAGCGTCGGCGAGTTATAAGAAACATATCGAATAGTTTAAAGATCAATAAAACCTTGGATTTTGTTATAATAGATTTTGGACGTGGGCGCAGTAAAGAAGGTGAACTTGGTCTTAAGCTTCCAACATTGCATCATATATGACCAGTTATAAATATGAGTAGGGGCTGATATTTTGAATAATGCAGATTTATTATTCGAAAAGTTTCAATTAGAAGGTTATGATTTAATCGAAAAAATGATTAATGAGAAACAAGAAGAGCATTTATTCCTTGATTTTAAAGAAAAGAGCGATTCATCTCGCCCAGGGCTTTCTGATGATGATAAAAGAAATTATGCAAAAGCACTCTCTGGATTCTCTAACTCATCTGGAGGCATAATCGTTTGGGGAGTCAGTACCAAGAGGGAAAAAGATCAACCGGATGCAGCTAGTGAGAAAAAGCCAATATCTCATTTGAAGAAAATGCTCACAGATTTGAATTCGTTAATTAGTGATGCTTTAATTCCTACCAATAATGGAATCCAAAACATATTTTTGGTAATTCCAGGAGAGACGGATGTTGGTTTTATTATTACATATGTTCCAGAAAGTGATTTACCACCTCACAGGGCTATGCTAAAAGTAAACAATTATATTACTAGAGTTGGAGATAGTTTTCTAATTATGGAACATCATATGTTAGCGGATACTTTTGGAAGACGTCAACGACCAAAATTAGATGTCATATCAAGAGTAGAAGCGAGAGGCACTATACTTAGTAATACAGTTCAATTGTCTCTGATTATCGGAATTCAAAACAGTGGAAGATATGTTGCAAATTATCCTGCAATAAGAGTAAAGGGTTACCGTGATATAATTTTAAGTGGGTATGGCGTAGATGGTAATCGAAATTGGGTACTTACACCGTTGAAACAAACCTCTATTAGCAACCAAAAATATGGGTATTTTTTTACTGGAGGTGTTAATGATGTAATTCATCCAGGAACTTTTATAGAAGTGGCTATTTTTGAAAGAAAAAGTACGTTTATGAGTATGACAGATTTTTACAGCCTTTCCTTTACTGATAACATCTTCGAAATTGATTATGAAATATATGCGGAGGCATGTGAGCCGGTGAAAGGGAAGATAGAAATTACCTTGGATGAAATTATTAACATCATGAAAACAGAAGGACTCTCGGATGTTGATCACTTAAAAAAGAATATAGAAATAAATCAAATAAACCGAAATAAACTGCTCAATTGATAGATTAAAGTCGTAGTATACTCATAGTTGTTTACAATTACAATGGCATTATAGAAGCAGTTAACAAGCTTCGGGTAATGCCTAAATCCCCTTATCGTGGTAGGCACTCGGTCATGCTGTGGGTTTAAAGACCTTAGACGCTGGTCGTCAAGGGTATGATATGAGGTGGGGTGGGATGCCCCGTTATGGTGTCAGTGTGAGACTTTTGCCTTTGTCGTTCTTGTTAGTCTTCCTAAAGAAACCTTGCAACGGCCTCAGTTGTTAGTCATAGAGACTATCACACGGTTTATGCCTTTTACCGAAATGGGAAAACAAAGGCACTCTCACAGTGATACCATATATGCTAATTAGACCTACATCAGATATTGATGTAGGTCTAATCATTAATTTTATGGGTGGGTAAATACAGAATAACAAACCATCATTAAGATATCCTTAATGATCAATGAAGAATAGCTTAAGAATACGATAATATCAGCGAACCTTAAATTCACAAACGGCTTTTAAAAACTTCGACTCATTCATAAATGTGACAGAGTCATTTGTGTGAGATTCAATAACACCAGCATAATCAATTATGCGTCCATCTTGCCATACTTCAATTTTAAGTGAAAATAGTATGGCATTATCAAAGTCAGCAGTTGTTTTTAGAATTTGGTTTCTTGGGTACATCGGACACCTCCCTGGTTCTCTGATTCGACAAATTGCAGGAAATTCCTTCCTTATGTCGAATAACGACTGTAAATGTAGAAATTAAAGAAAATGGAGTGGATTTTTTGAATAGTAAAACAATAGATAATATCAAAATATTTATGTGTATATCATCGATAAGTATAATATTGTTAATTACCATACTGTTTTGGATTGAAGAAACTATTGGTTTTCAACGCGAAATTACAATAGCTTTTATTGGGGCATTCGGTTCAATAATTGGTGGAGCATTGACATTAATCGGTGTTAAGTGGACTATAGATAAGCAAAAGGCAGAAGGTTTTGTTGAAAAATATCCGAATAAGATTAATAACCTCGATTCGTCTATTCAAGATATTTCGAAAATATTAAATATGAGAATTTATCTATTTTCCGGAAGAATTGAAGCTCGTTACCAGGGACAAAATTTATATTTGAAAGAATTGATAAATGAATTAATTAGACATTCGATAGAGGTAGATGGAATTGTTTATACAGAGGCCTCTTCATTAAAATACAAAATCAATGGTTACATTGCTGAGTTACATGCAGACAAATACAATTCATATGAAGATGAATATACTGACAGTTTATCTGAATGCTCAGAAAGTGAAAGACAGAAGTACGGATTAGTTATTTCAAAAGAAATTAAGCAGTATCACAATAGATTATTAGAACATAGGGAGAAATTTGAAAAGCAATTTAAAAGGTATCTAGAACTTCTCTAAACTTACGAAAAGATAAAAATGTCGGGGGAATGAGACAAATGTCTCATCTCCCTATTTTTATGTAATTATTCTTCAATTAGCTTGATATCAACAAGGTGCTTACACTTTGGGCAAGGCATAGTTACTATGAATTTTTTCTTTGAATTTAAATCAACTAGAGAAGTAAAAGAAATTAGTACTCCAGGAAGAGATAATCCACCTAAGATTAGCGCCAATCTGTTTATGTGGACACTGTCAACTATTGCTTCTTTGTCAGAAATTGTGCTTGAAATTAGGAAAGCTAAAAATGTAATCATTAAAATTACAAATAACCCACTTATCAAAAGAGAAATTACCTTTACCCAAGTCCATATCTTTTTCCTCATTAGATGCACCCCTTTCTTTTCTATTATTACGTATGAACGTTAAATATGGAACAAAATTCATAATTATCATATCGTTCAGGAAATTTTTCCTTACCTATAAAAATATTCTGTGCTGTAACGTTACAAAACGATACAGTTTAAAACCTTAATACAAAAGAGATTTCATTAGATACATTAACAATCTGTTGCGTTTGTAACGTTACGAATACCATTACAAGCGTTACAAAAGAGGGGTGTAACGTTATAATGCCTAAACCGTCAAAGATAGATGTTTATCAATGTCAAGATATAGTATGGGCAGGCGTTAGAAATGGACGGTCTATGAGAGATATCGCAAAAGATTGTTCAGAGTGGGCGAAGGAAAGCATATCCCATACAGCTGTCGCGAAGTTTATAAAAGATCGAGAAAGCGCAGAACAGGCAACGAAAAAAGAAGCGATTATTGCGGATCGTCGCCGCGTGCTTAAAACCGTACATCAAGAAATAGATATAATCCAAACCAACTTGGATGCTACAAAACGCTTAATAGAACGCTTCGAGATGGTAGACGACCTTCCAAAGATGTTCAAGGAAAATATGGACGAGATGATGGACCGGCTTCTGAGTGAGGGAACAGCTGAACTAAACTATGTAGCATACATTGAAGGATGGCAGATGAAGTTCGAAGTTGAGCTTCGCAGAAAGGTGTTGGAAATAACGACTCTCAACCGTGAAGTCCGTGAGAACATGAAGTTCCTGGTAGCCCTTCGTGAAAAGGCATTCCAGTTTGAGTTGGTTCAAGAATACATTGGGTTGTTCATGGAGATTTTTCAAGAAGAATCAAAAGATGGAGCCTACGAACGATCAATTGTCCGCATTGCTTCTAACCCACGAATGAAACAACTGGCAGATCAACAAAAGCTATACACGGGTGGAGGTGAATGATGTGCTGCATAAGATACATGAACAGATTCGAAAAGCTGCTGAAGCCATAAATGTGAGCGAAGAATCGGAATTAAAGTATATTGAATTGGCTGGGGAGATAAACCGGAAACTAAAAGCCGAATTTCGTGATGATTCAAAAGCTTTGAAGAAATTCAAGGGCAACCTTGATAACTTCGAAGCTTTTTGTTTTGAATACCTCCGCATTAAGACTAAAACTGGGGACATTGTACCATTAACGCTGAATAACGCTCAGAAAAAGCTTGCTTGGACTGTATTCGACCAGATCAAAAAAGGCAAGCCGGTACGGATCATCATTCTTAAAGCAAGACAAATGGGTTTCTCTACAACGACAGAAGCAATTATTTACTATCTGTCCTCTCTCCAAGAAGCGAAAAACGCCTTTATTGTTGCTCAAGATTCAAGCGCCTCAGAAAACCTCTATGATATGTTTCGATTATATTATGACTACATTCCCGAAAATATAAAGCCAATGCGTAAGCGGAACAATAGCCGCAGACTTACATTCGAGAACCCAGCGTTGAAAGATGTTGAGCGTAAGAAAGAACCTGGTCTCAAGTCGAAGATTACCGTACAGTCCGCAGAGAACAGGGTACTGGCACGTTCAGAGACAATTCATTATCTCCACATATCTGAATTAGCGTTCTGGCCTGAGAACCGTAAGAAGAAACATTTAGCCTCTTTGTTTGCAGCACTTTCCAAAGAACCGAGAACCGTTGGTATTATTGAATCAACGGCGAACGGTATTGAGATATATAAGGAAATGTGGGATAACGCAGTAGCTGGTAAGAATGATTACATTCCATTGTTCTTCCCGTGGTTTGAAATGCCCGATTATCGCATGAAAGTACCGGCAGACTTTGATCTTACTAAGGAAGAAATCGAACTCAAAGAAAAGTTCAATCTTAATGATGAACAACTTGAATGGCGGCGTTACACGATACGAAATGACTTTGAAGGTGATGAGAAGTTGTTCCGACAGGAATATCCTTCCACTCCAGAAGAAGCATTCCTTGTTACAGGTCGAACAGTATTTAATCAGGATAAACTTGATGCGATGTCCAAACACACAATAAAAGGTAAAAGGTATTCTATTGTAATCCCCCCATCTCTTGAAGGTGTAGGTTATGACTGGACAACTGTAAGATTCATTGAGGACGAACGTGGGGAACTCGAAATATTTAATGAGTTCGATCCTGATAAGGAATATTGCATAGGGGCTGACGTAGCTGAGGGCTTGGAAGGCGGAGATGGATCTGCTGCCTATATCATAGACGCAGATACTGGAGAGGATGCAGCGGCTCTCTACGGACAAATGGATCTTGATATCTACGCCAAACAGTTAGACTATATTGGGCGCATGTTTGGTGATGCGCTTCTTGGTGTTGAATCTAATAACGTTGGGCATAGTGTTATAAATACACTATTGAATGTAACCTTTTATCCAAACCTATACCATCACGACTCTTATAACGCTGAAGCTGGCAAGAATGAAGCCAAACCAGGCTGGCCAACAACAGTTGTTACTCGCCCTATATTGGTTGATTCGCTCATTGAGGGAATACGTGAAGGGGTATGGCGAATCAACGATGTTAATCTTATCGGGGAAATGAAAACATTCGTAAGGAATAAAGCCGGCAAGCCACAGGCTATGGGTAAAGGAACACTCGGGGGATGTAAAGATGACCGTGTATTAGGTTATGGTATTGCTCATCAAATGAGATTACGCCGTCCACCAAGTACTAAGCATATTATGATACCTTCAATAGGTAGTGTAACGATAAAAAGATAGATGTTTATGCTTGAAAAAAATAAAGGGAAATGTTTCCTTATTGTCGAATAACCTAATATCCATTTAGGAGGTAATTCGACATTGAAAAAATTATTTGAAACGTATTACACACCAGACCCAGATGAGTTCAATCAATTGTGGAATGAAAGTATCATTGTTTTCGATGCAAATGTTTTGTTGAATCTATACAGGTATTCAAATAAAACAACAGAAACTTTTATGGATATAATAAAAGCATTATCTAATCGTATTTGGATACCACATCAAGCAGCTCTCGAATATCAAGCTAATAGAGTCGGCGTAATTTACGAGCAATTAGATGCTTACAATCGGGTAAGGCAAAGCATAAATAAGGCTTCTACTGATTTGTTAACACATTTAGAAACTGAATTAAAGTCTTACAAAAGAAGACATCCTGTAATTGAAGTAAATTCAATAACAACTAGAATTGATATTTTTTTAAAAACAATCAATGAAGAGCTTTTAGATGATGAAAGAAATCATCATGATTATATAAATGATGACATTGTTAGAAGATTTCTTGAAGATGAGTTAACAGGCAAAATAGGATTACCATATGATGCAAACGTGCTTAAAAGTATTTTTGAAGAGGGAGAGAAGAGGTTTAAAGAGAAATACCCTCCTGGATATAAGGATGCATCAGATAAAAAGGAGAAACGTAGGTATTATCGTGGATTGGTTATTGAGGACCAATATGGCGATTTATTAGTTTGGAAACAGATTATGGATAAAGCAAGAGAAGCAAATAAATCTATTATTTTTATTACTGACGATACTAAAGACGATTGGTGGCAAAGAGAACACGGTAAAACTATTGGACCTCGTTATGAGTTAATCGATGAGTTTGCATTTGTAACGAATCAAAAATTCTATATGTATGAATCGTATCGCTTTATAGAATTTGCTCAAAACTTCCTTATGCAAAAAGTAGACGAAGAGGCAATTCGAGAAGTTCAAGATTTAAAGGAATCGAATTCGAATTTAAATTTTG
This sequence comes from Paenibacillus radicis (ex Xue et al. 2023), assembly GCF_024722015.1. Classification (GTDB taxonomy): domain Bacteria; phylum Bacillota; class Bacilli; order Paenibacillales; family NBRC-103111; genus Paenibacillus_S. Next base: position 30,437 of record NZ_JANQBD010000015.1, read on the forward strand.
AAGAACTTGACTTAAGTGATTTCAAAGATTATATCATTCATACAAATGATCAGATATTAGAACCAATAAAACAAAATTTTATTAATTTTGAAATAGGAGAGAGACTTTTTCATCGTAAATGGGGCAAAGGTATTGTAATTAATGCAATTGGTGAAGGAGAGAATCAAGAAATACAAATTGCTTTCTCAGAACCAATTGGGACAAAGAGGTTGATGTCTAATTTCGCCCCAATCGAAAGAATGCCCAAATGTAGGTGTGGGATTAAAATGGTTCTCCGTACAGGTATTAATGGTTATTTTTATGGATGTGCAAACTATCCAAGCGGCTGCAATGAAACACTAAGTCATTGAAACTGTGCAAACTGGAAATAAAAAATCCCCCGCTTATCATACTGGCCGGCCTCAGATGATTTTTCGGTTTCAGAGGTAAAGAGAGTATTATGACACCTATGATAGGTAGTGTAGTGGTAAAACGAACTTGAGAGAATCTTCCATATTGGATTAGAAGATGCTGCAAATGAATGTTCCCTTCTATTGGAGGTGTTATTATATAGAGGAATTAATATAAAAGAGAGAGGACTAAATAGATGTTAAAAAGGTTCAAGGGGTTTCCTGACAAGAAGGACATGACCTACTGGATAATAATCTTGTCAATTTTTATTGTAGTGATTTCTACTTGGCGTACTGGCGATCCTGGTATGTTAGCTAATCAGTTATCTCTTGGTGGAACGTTATTATCTATTGTATTAGCAGTCATTGCAATTATCTTTTCCTTTGTTCAATCATCCGATAGTTCAAGACAAAGCATAGAAATGGTTGATAAATTTTCACAAGTAACAAGTAAAATCGAGTCTTTAAATGTAATAAGCCATAATCTCCTTAAACAAAACGAAAAACAATTTGCAAAGATAAAACAAGTCGAGAAATTCACACTTGATTTCACTGAAAACGTAAAAAGTTTGGATATACAAGATTATAAAATCGGCACAGAAGATGTAGTAAAGGAAGTGAAGGAACTACAAAATAACTATATTAACAAAGTTAAAAGTATTTATAATAATGAACTGCAGATTGGTGTTACCATATTTGGAAATATAGCGTTAATTAATTTGATTAAAGAGGTTTATGGGAATTCTGTAGTCCTCGTTCAAGAATTATGGTCTCTATTATATAGTAGAGGGATTAGTATATCGATTCAAGATTTAGAAGATAGACTAAAGAAGCTCGAGAATGATGGGAAGCTAGTAATAATGACTGAGGGCGAATATGACGAAAAATATACTGTTTTTAGATTATTGCCTGATAGTAAAAATCCGTAGCAAACCTGTATTTTTATAATGTTATAGTTTAGATGATAAAATGAGCGCTGACAATTAGTTGGCGCTTTTTGTATTCCAAAGTGAGTGGGATAATCAAGGAAATGAAAAGGTGGGATGGCATTGGAGGTCATCAAATTAGCAAATTTGGTTTTACGATTCATATTGGAATTGAGTGCTCTTGCAGCGCTGGGCTACTGGGGTTTCAAAACCGGAAATGGATGGATTGCAAAGACTATTTTTGGCATTGGTACTCCGGTACTTGCTGCAGTTGTTTGGGGCTTATTTGTTTCACCAAAAGCAACATACAATGTAGGTGAACTGGCAAAGTTAGCTATTGAGATCATTGTCTTTGGCTCAGCCGCAATTGCCTTATATTATTCTGGACAAACAAAACTTTGTGTAATTTTTGTTGTAGCAGCAGTTGTTAGTCGAACACTTATTTTTGTATTTAAACAATAGCATTTTATCAAATTCAGAGGTGTTCAAAAGGGATAGAGAATTAGTATGCGAGCCCTTTGTAAAGGGAAACCAAAGTGCCTTCCAAGGGCAAACGAGGTGCAGTGATGATCACGTAATTGAATAGATCATCAAATGAGATTGAGTCGACCTCCAAGCACTAAGCATATTAACCTATGATTGGTAGTGTAACGATAAACAGAACGTGATATAATTAATTACAGATTATTACAGTATAGTTGAAGTATTAAAGCAGTTGTTTTTCTATTTATGGAGAGTGATGTTCATTGACCACAGTTATCTATCAACCAAAGTATAAAAATAGTTGGGCTATCGTGATAGGAATTAATGAATATACACATGTTGGACGGCTAGGGTATGCATGCAACGATGCTCAAGCAATAGCTGATTTGCTAATTAATGATTTTAATTTTCCTGCTGAAAACGTCACACTTCTCCTCGATGCTGATGCAACAAAAGCAAATATCATGAGGCACTTTTTAAAACACGCAAACGGTAATACAGGAGCAGATGATCGACTGGTTGTCTTCTATGCCGGACATGGACACACCATAACTGGTAACCGCGGTGAAATTGGCTTTCTTATACCTGTAGATGGAACGATTGATGATATATCTACATTTATCCGCTGGGATGAATTAACAAGAAATGCTGAGTTGTTCCTTGCCAAGCATGTTCTATTTGTTATGGATGCATGTTATGGCGGTCTTGCAATAACCAGGTCACTTCAACCAGGTAGCACCCGTTTTCTCAAAGATATGCTTAGAAGGTACACTCGCCAAGTGCTAACTGCTGGGAAAGCAAACGAAACTGTAGCTGATGCTGGAGGACCAATTCCTGGGCATTCAATATTTACAGGTCACTTCATCGAAGCTCTTATGGGAAAAGCTGCACAAGGTGATGGGACGATTACTGCAAATGGTGTTATGTCATATGTATGCGAAAAGGTATCAAAGGACATATATTCACGACAAACCCCTCACTTCGGGTATTTTGAAGGTGATGGTGATTTTATATTCAAAGCGCCGGGACTGGAATCTTTGGATAGTGAAACTGTCGATCAAGATAAACTGATTGTACTTCCATTAATGTATAACGGACAAAATAGAAGTGATCAAGATCAAGTAATTGATAAAGTAAAAGAATATTTATCTGAAGATCGTCACTTTATTAAGTTGGATGAGTTAATTAATAAAGAATTAAGGCAAACAATGTCGCTATTGCAAGAGAACTTTTCTGCAAATGAAACTTTCACCCCAGAAGCATTTATCCAAAGAATTAAAGACTATGAAAAGATCATAGAAAATATTCAGGTCATAATATCATCTATAGCTCATTGGGGAAATGAGAAACAATTATCATCAATGAAAAAGATACTAAGTCGTCTTGCAGAACAAAACGAAATAACAGGTGGATTAGTTGTTTGGTTACAAATGCGCTGGTATCCAGTAATGTTACTGTTATACTTCGGTGGGATAAGCGCGATTGCAAGCGGGAAATACGATATGCTCACTACCTTACTTACGTTAAGAGTACAGAATGATCGTCGACAAAAAACTCAGGAACTTGTAATTGCAACTATGTCGGAAATAAAAGATACTAATGATGTTTTCAAGGTTATTCCAGGACACGAGAGAAACCATGTTCCTAGAAGTGAGTATTTATTTAAAACGCTCCAGCCTAGATTAGATGACTTACTGTTTTTGGGTAAGAGTTACGAGACGCTCTTTGATCGTTTTGAGTTATTATTGGCACTTGTCTATGCCGATTTTAATGATCCATCAGCGAATCATATTTGGGGACCTCCAGGGCGGTTCGCTTGGAAGCATACTTCTTTCGACGACAGTCCATTAATTTTATTAATAAAAGAAGCAGAGATACAGAAGGCTGAATGGCCTCCAATTAAAGCTGGGTTGTTTGGAGGTTCTTATGAAAGATTCAAGCTTATTTCCAATAAATACTTAGAACTTATAAATAGGTTGGGTTGGCATTAAGAAATCCGTAGTAATCACGTACAAACAAAATGTTATTCTATAGATGGATAAGAATGAGCGCTGACAAATAAGTCAAGCGCTTTTTAGACGCAGGAAATCTCCCAATATTTGCCGAATGTTTAAATAAGTACAAAAGGAGGGCGAGTATTTTGATTAATACTTATTTAGACAAATTGGAAGGTACTGGAAAAAGACATGTTTTGTTGATTGTGACCCCGAGAGATGAATATCCTATCAATTTTTTAGATGAAAAGTATTACATGTTAGAGCAAGCTATTTTAGAAAATCCAAAGTCATATATTGGGATTTATGATCAAGATGAGAAGGAAATAATGCAATATACGGCATTTAGGTTGTTTTTGAGACCCGTTATTTGTGATAAGTATAGCCTAGTCTATAAAGAAACGACTAAAGTTAAGAGACTTAATGAAAAAGAAATAATCAGCTATTTTGTGACAAAACATTTTTATGATACAGTCCCTTTTGGAGAGAAGTCGGAAGAAGAGGCGATTAAAGAAGGAAAGATTCAAGCTAAAGAATTTCTTGAAAATCATACTTTGGATGAATATGAATTTGCATCAGTAAAACTAGGAAAAGATAGTAACGAAGCTAATACATTAATAAAATTAAATTTTAAAAATGAAAACGAGAATTATTATTTTGATTATGTATATGTTCGGTAAGTTTAATAGAGCACCATAAAAGGTGCTTTTTATTTTGTCGTAAAAAGGCGGTGAAAACTTGAAATGGTATCATAAAGCCGTATATTCATTAGCAAATGCAGTCCTTCCAGCAGCAGTAAAACGGCAAATGATGGGAGTAGGAAGGGCTACGGTTCCTAAGAATGCAAACCCATGGAACTACTTCAGTTGGCTTCCAAAGAAGTATCAGCAGGCTCACAATATAGATCTGACGAAACTACAAAGCTATACAGCGGAGGAATTGCTCGAACTGCTAATATCCGTTCATCCTGACGTATCCTATGCGATTTATACCTATCTACGAATGGGTGACACCGGGTTGACCTTTACAGCCAAAAAGCCTAATGGCAACGATGATAAGAATGGACAAAAGGTGCTGGATGAAATAAAAGCCTTGCTTAATACACCGCTGTCATCACCAGGCTACCAGCATGGACGTTCATTGGACAAGCTGGACACGGTACAAAGGCTAATGGTTATGGTGCGTGGTGCTTGTGCTGGAGAGGTTGTCCTGAACGAACGCTGCAACGAGGTAGTAGACATTGTGCCAGTTGATCCAGCGCTCATATGGTTTAGGCGAGAGCCAGATACGAACCGTCTAACTCCTTGGCAGTATGTAAAGAACCCACGAATGAGACAGGGAGAAACTTGGTTCGGTCAATATAAACAGATCGACTCGCCAACTTTTCTGTATGAAGAGTTTGATCCAATGGTCGATGACCCTTACGGACGAACACCTTTCCTACCAGTGTTACAAGTTGTATTCTTTCATATGCAGGTATTGCAGGATCTAAAGGCAGTCGTTCACAACCAAGGCTATCCACGCTTAGATGTTTCGATGCTGGAAGAAATCATGATTAAAAACATGCCAAGGAACATAGCAGCTGATCCGGTCAAGCAAAAAGAGTATTTGATTCAACGAATGCAAGAAGCCCAGAAGCATTTTGAATCATTGAATCCTGATGATTCCATGTTCCACTGGGATAGTGTAAAGGTCGAATATCTCAAAGGCGGTAACAGCGGCCCAATGATCGATGTGAAGAAACTCATCGACATTATAGATACACAAATGGCAACGTCATTGAAGACACTGCTCACCTTACTTTCAAGGCATCAAGGATCGACCGAGACGTATAGCTCTATTGATACCCAAATATATATAAAGAATGTAGAGTCCGCCCGAAGTGTAACCAAACGCTTTTGGAAACGGGCTTTTTCTTTGTCTGCAAGGGTAAAGGGAACGCAAACCAATGTGGAGGCAGATTACAATCCTATAGATCTTCGAACAGAGAATGAAGTCGAAAAAGATCGTAAGGCAAAGATTAGCAATTACGTCATGTCGGAGAGTAATTTCTACATCACCCCAGAAGAGGCAGCAGCGGAAGTGAGATGGACACTTGGACTTGATCCAAAGATTCCAGTGGAACTGTTGCCTAAACTGGAGAAAAAGCATGAGCCCGATCCAAATGAGGTTGTACCTAATAGACCAAACAATTAGTAAGGTGAGGAAAAATTTCCTTGGCTTGAAAGGAGGTGAATAAACGCTATGGCAGCACCGACAACTGAACAACTCGGAAAGATCAATCGTCTTGCATTAGTGCCTATGACCGAGGAGCAAGTCCACGTATTTCAGGCTCGTGTCATCGGCACGAAGCGAATTGAAAAGTATAAAATGAAAATCACTCCTAACTTTCTCCGAAAGATGGCCGATCAGGTCAGAGAGGGAGTAGCATTACTGGTTGACCATCCATGGATGAAATGGGAAGCTGTATCTTTTCCTTATGGAAGGACATTCGACAGCCGCATAGTTGAAGAAGGTGGCGAACTCGAATTGTATGGCGATCACTACATGGTGAAGGGGCAGGAAGCGGACGGAATTTCAACTGACAAGCTTGCTTTGGGGATCGACTCAGGCACGATTTTCGATACATCTGCTGGATTTGTAACTAAAAAGCACATCTGTGGTATTTGTAGCGGAAACTACTTTGGCAATCCTGATTGCTCTCATGTCCGCGGTAACTTCTATGATGGTAAAGAATGCATCATCTTGGCTGATGATGGCTACATCATGGAAAACTCTATTGTATTCGATGGAGGTTATGAAGGGGCAGGATTTACTCGGGGGAGCTTGAGTATTACCAAAAAAGTCGAAAGAGAAGTTGAAAATGAATACGAACCACTTTCACTAGACACAAAATCACTACCAAGTGATGGAAGTGTCTTTTACTTTTTTAGCAACAAAAATGGAATGTCAGCATTTGTTCAAAAGCAGCAAACAAATGAAGAGGTCAAAGCATTGACCAAAGGAGATGAAAGCATGTCAGATGCACAAAAACAAGTAGAGCTAGATTTGCAACAAGCTCAGTCAGCTCTTAATGTTTCAAATGGTTTACTAGCTCAAATCACAGCAGCATTGGGAGCTACTTCGAATGAAGGTATCCTTGCCAAGATTACTGCTTTATCTGCTCAGGCTAAAGATGGTGAAACCTACAAGACAAAAATTACCGAAGAAGCATGTGGAGCTGGTGTAAGAGCAATGGGAGAAGCCTTCAATGTGGAAGTCATGAAGCTTTCACTTTCGAATCTGCCAGTAGCAGAGATTGAGAAGATTTCAGCCTCTTATGAAGCACAGGCTAAGGTTGTATTAGGCGGGGGCGGAAGGCATACGCAAGGTGAGGAAGTTAAACTACCCGCTGGAGCATTGAGTGGAGTGGCTCCAGGAAATCCCAATGCCGAAGGGTTAGAGAAAACGCCAGAACAACTACGAGCAGCTGCAAAAGAGGAAGCTCGCGCCTCCCTAGCAAGAACCGGCCATGGAGATTTACTGAAAGGAGATAAATAATCATGCAGAGATTAAATTATGGTGGTAAGCCAGGACCGGGTCCTATTTACACACAAGAGTTTAAAGAAGTACTCGCATCCACTGAATTACAGGCTAAACTTCCCGGTGGCGTTTTGTTAGCGCAAGGAAATGGTGTAGTTGCAAAAGGGACAGTTCTTGGCAAGGTTACGGCAACGGGGAAATACAAACCTTACTCGTCATCTGCAGTCGATGGTTCTCAATCCGCCGTTTGTATTCTTGATAATGACAAAGATACAACGGATGAGGACATAGGCGCATCGGCGTGGATTGCTGGTATTTTTGATACATCTAAACTGACAGGGCTTGACGCTGCTGCAAAAACGGCGTTGAAGCTTTGCTATTTCGTATAAGGGGGTTTTAACATTGGCTAATTTACTTGATCCATATTACTTGACCGAAGTTGTAGAAAATATTCGTACCGATACGAAATCCTTTCGAGGAGCACAATTGCTTACAGGCGGGGCTGATATAAAGCCAGCCCTTGGGATGACCATCGAATACGATGTAACGTACGACGACACTGGAATGACTCCACCTACTGGACTGAATGATCCTTCACCTATTCACGCAGCTCCAATTGTTAAACACATGTCGTTTACCAACCAAGAATGGAGAGAAAAATCAATCATCGACCGGGAAAAGATCGATCTACTTCGTGCCCCTGGAACAGATTTAGAAAAACGTTGGGGCGAACAATACATCAACGATATGATGGTCAACCTCGATCAGCGATTGCAAACAAGAACTGAATGGATGCGCTGGAAGCCGTTATCTGGAACATTGACTGTACCAGCAACTGCAACAAAGCCAGCAGTCACAATCGATTACGGCGTTCCTGCAGCTAACAAACCGACAGCGGCCACTTTATGGAGTGATACGGCAAATGCAGATCCACTTGCTGATATCGATGGTTGGAAGTTAAAGTTCCGAGGATCAGGCGCACGTGCTAGAAAGATCATAGTAAACCAAAAAGTAGACAATATGCTGAAAGCAAACGCGAAAATCCGCGATTTATTAAAGACCACATATGGCCGTGATGTATTATCTGCTGACTCTCTTGCCTTTGTAATGAAAGCACAACTGGATGGTTTAGAATATGAGGTCTATGACGCAGGATATATTGACGACTCGGGAACGTTCTATCCTTTCATTCCTGACAATGTTTGTATCATTGTAGGTGAAGGTATGACAGGAACTATGATGGACCTGATCACATCTCCAAACAACTATGAAAATATCTTCAAGGGCCATGTTGGAAAGTTTGCATTAGCTAAATTGATTGTTGGCGATCCAGATCAATGGCAAATCATCAACGGTATTACTGTGTTGCCGAAAATGAAATATGTAAATTGGCATATCTACGCTACTGTAGCCTAAGAAAGGGGTCGCCTAATTATGACAACAGTAAGAGTTCTTGTTGATGCAGTTGGGGATTACAATGCGGGGGACATCGTAAAAGATGCCCCTGCAGGTCTTATTGGTATCGCTTTGTTCGGAACAAGAAACGCAGCTACGGGGCAACTACTGGCTCAGATCGTGGACGAAGAATTTAAAGAGCACGATCCAGTAGAGTGGAAAGTGCGGGAACAAGAGTTATTGACACAACTCGAATACGCCAAAAACAGAGAGGCTGAACTGCTTGCGCAATTGGCAGAAAAGGATGAGCCGGATGAAGTACTGAGTGGACTAAAAACTACTGCAAAGGCGTTGAAGATTGCAGGGTATACCAAAATGAGTGCCGATGAGCTTAAAACAGCTATCGAAGCTGCCGGTGGTGCTGGTGATGACAAATAAGATCCTCACTTCCGAGACATACCACGAGGAAATAAGAGGGCGTTTAGGTGTTGGAGATGACACTGTATCCAATTCCGATATAGACGCTCTTTCTGTTATGCCAATTGCTGAAGCCAAGATTATTGCAAGCGTTCCGAAATACGCCGATCTTACTGCTGATGATGTAACTTACTTATACGCGGCTGCTATTTGTATGGTAGCCGCTATATTAGCGCCAACTATGCCAGGAAGAATTAAGAAATCTAAAAAGGACTTTGATTTCTCCTATGAAAACCAATCCGTGAATTGGACAGCAAGAGCGACTGAATTGGTAGATGAGGCCTATTCCATGATTGACATGATCTCTATTCAAACTGAGGTTAATATACCGATTTTTGGATTGTCAGGTCCTACAAGAGCGATTGCTTCAGGAGAGCAAGGATGTAAGAGTAATGGTGATTCTCATGTTTAAGGAATTCTCACACCGACATTCGGATTGCACCGTGGACGGTTCACCTGGAAAGGTGATTTTATCAAGGGATAGCAAAAGCACTTCGATCATTTCAAGAGAATACTTGTACAACGCCGTGTTCTCTCCTGTTTCTGCCGTAACCCGAGGTTCCATCATCAAGACAGCTGACACTTTTTTTGTTCAGACCCTACGCCTTACAACATCTGAAGATAAGTATTGCTCATTAATTAAAACCAATATCGAAGCAGAGCTTCAAAGGTACTCCAATATATACGGAGAAAACAAAAACATTATTGACCGAGCATTTACACCGGTGCAAACAGGTATCCCAGCTTTTGCCCAGCATGTGACGGCACGTATGCGGATGGAAGATATGGGGTTATTACCGACCACATCTTACGTACTTATTATTCCTGTGACTGTTGATGTAAAAACGCCTCAAGAGGCGGAAACGACCTCCCTAGACCGTATCCTATTAGGTGGTGTCGCCTACCAGGTCAATGATGTGAACCGTGTCAAGTACCCAAATCTACTGCAATTGCAATTGTCGGAGGATGTCCGATGATAACCGGATATGATGCTGAACGCGCAGCACGTGACTTGGAGAATCTGTTGGCTAAAGAGGCAGCCGGGCTTATCGGTTTGGTTTTGGAAACAGCAAAATCCAATGTACGGCATTATCCGGAAGTGAAAAACCATCTGGAACGGTCTATATTCATGCTGGCCAACAAGATCATTGTCGGTGAAGTACAGGCCGATTTCTGGGAAGCATGGTTAGAGCAATTCGGTAAAGGGTCGTTAATGGCCGGCGCAAATGAAAATCCCGGCTTGCAGCAGTATATGACTTCCCCTCTATGGAATCAATTACGATCTAAGGGGCACAAAGTCGTAGTTGGTCGTACGAAAGGCGAATATACAAGTATTGACGGAACGGTCCGAAGATCAGGCGGTTCCTATGCAGGCGTTGATTTGGAGGAGCTTGCAGCACGTAGAGATATCGATCGGCGCTTTGGCCCTACGCCTCCCACTTTCTTTTTGCGAGTGGCATTACAAGCGAACAAAAATCGTATTCTGACCGGTTTGCAAGCGATTATTACAAACTTTCCTTATCACAAATATTTCATCGGGGGGACGAAGTCATGAGCGCAAACTTAATCGATGCGGTATTTACGGTTTTATCCGATGATCCAGCTTTACTTGCGCTCTTGGGATTGAATCCTTCTTCATCCGATGATCATCTTGTTGCCCGGTTACACAGGGGGATTGAACCGCATAAACCGATAACCGAAAAGACAGCCCCCCAAATTTGTATGTACGTGAAGCCAGGGCGTTTTGGAAGGAATCACCTGGTTTTCGAAGGTAAGTTTTGTCTCGACTTTTATGGCAAAACATCGTATCAGGTCAAACAATTGTTTGAACGATCATTTGCACTATTCCATGATGACAACATTCAAGCAGCTGGTTTTCATTCCTTCCGTTGTACCCTTGCTTATGATGCAGATATGGCAACGGGGATAACGGGGATTAAGGGATACACCGCTATGTTCGATGTTGATTACATACGAACGAATCCCGACAGGAGGTAGGCAACATGTCAGAGCAAGAAAATGAACCCCAAGGCGAACAACAAAAGCTGGAGCAAGAAAAGAAGAAACTAGCGGAAAAGCTGGGCATATGGGGTCGGTTTGAGCCCATCGAAGGCTACGAGGAAACCAAGGAATTCAACCGCATACGAGACATTGACAGGCGCTTAACCGAGATTGTAGTCGGCTAAGTGCTTTTTTTCAATGCGTTAAGTTAACTAAATCTACTTTCATCAAGGAGGTTTTATTATTGTCACAATCAACCAAAAAGTGGGTCGTCGATGACATCGCAAATGCTGCTTTGTTTGATCTAACTACCAATGATCCGGTCGCCTTTTTTGAAAAGCTTAAAAAAATGACCATTACTGTTGATGCTAAGCAGCAGCGTGAGTATGGCGGGACGAGTAAGTTTGCCTTTCACTTGACCGAGCAGGATTCCGAATCCGGCGTACAGATTGAAAATGCGGTCATGGACTATAATCAGTTGGTTGCTGCTACAGGGGCATCCATTACCACTGGTTCAACGAGTGTCCCCACCCAAGAGAAATTAACAGTACTGACCGGTGCAACGGTCACGTTGTCGAGAGGAGCAAGTTTCGTATCCGGATCCGAAAAAATCCTTGTTGCAACAAAGGGCCTTGCCAATTCCGGCACCCAACTATCTAAGGTAGCCTCAGCCCCTACCGCACAGCAGTACACCATTTCGGCTTCTGGTGTCGTTGTATTGGGTGATGCAACGCTGGTGGGTAAAGATATCCGAGTGTTCTATGATTACACCTCAGCAACGGCAGAGACAGCGTCTGTTGTTACCACAACAAAGAACAAACCATATAAATTTGTCGCCTATGGCAAAGCGTTTGATGATGAATTGAATACGTATTTCGATGTAACGATCATCATTTATAAAACGCAGATGCTAGGAACCTTCTCGATTGACTTGCAGCGGAAAAGTGCAACCACGAACACCATGGATTTAGCCGTTTTGGATGCAGGCCGTCCGGATGGAAAGGTTATCGATATTATAGCGTCATAAGGAAAAGTTGGAGGGGCTTGCTCCTCCTCTTTTTAAGAAGGAGTGACTCCATTGGAAAATAACGATATGAACCGAATTCTAGGCATTGGCCCCGAGCACGCCCTGGCTGATGGCCTAACCAAAACCCTACGTATTGGAACCGTCAAACAGTTACAAGATGTCGGAAGTTTGTACAAAAACAACTTAATCCGTCCCAAGCATGCCATTTTTAAAGGTGAAGAAACGGCCATTACTGCTTGGGTGGAACTCTTGAACCTCATCTTTATCGAGGGCTTTACGCGAGAGGAGTTTAACGACAGCCTCCCGGAGCAAATGGAAGACGCTGTCGAACGATTTCTTTTTAGTTAGCCAAGGGCCGGAGAAGAAGAATAAGAGTGCCGCCGAAAGCAAACCACTGGCGTTAGCCCAAATCTTCGGGCGACTCTCCAGGAGGGCGCTTCTCAAAGCATGGTATGACCACAACTATTTTGAACTGGATGCCATCTTTGAGGATATGCAAGAAGAAATGAAAGAACAAATCCGCTTACACGGTGGAGAAGTCGAAGAACCGAAAAAGCTGACGCGTTCGGCAATCGCGGAAATTATGGGGTGTTTCAACAAACGTTGAAATGCCTCTTTTTTGCATTATAAACAATCCCGAGGCAAGGACTCCCTTACCCGTAGAAAAGGGGTGAAGCATACACTATGTCCGATGAAAGTAAAGACGTTGTCGCCGCGAGGCTACAGTTAGACGCATCTAAAATATTGCCAGCATTTAAGGAAATTGATCACTCCGCCAAACTCGTTAAGGAAACCTTCGAGACCCTGAACAGAGAAATAACCTCAACGGAACGATCGATTGATAAAATGTCTAAAACGATGGACAAGGTCGCGCTCACTTCCGAAGAACGGCGGCAAAAGATATTAGCCGAATCCAACGCCCTGGTTGCCCAACGGATAGCGACCACGCAGCTGCTAAATGCCAAAAAGAACGCTTTAGATGCAACCAACCAGATCGTGGATGCAAAACTGCAGGCGCAGCAAGCGATCGTCAAAAAAAGAGAAGATGCTATCGAACAGCAGGAGAAAGAACATCAGCAGCGCATGGCAACGCTCGAACAGAAAACAGCGGCGGCAAGCGGACAAGAAAACTTGATGCAAGCCAAGATTGACCGTGAATTTCAAATAATGAAAAACGGTGACATACGGCTTGAGATGGAAGCGGAACGTCATTCAGCCATGATGAAACGATACCAAGATAATTTCAGCAACCGCAACGTACTTGGTAATGCTTCGCAATATTTAATGGCTGGCAGCCTGTATTACTCCACGGTCAACGGAGCCAAACAAGCGATTCAAGTCATCAAAGAATTTGAAGATAGTATCGTCAATGTAAAGCGCGTCATGGATGCCGGGGCAGATATAAAATTTGTCGAAAAATCGATCATTCAGGATGCCAAAGACTACGGTTATGCACTCAAGGATGTAGGTGCTGTCTATGTCCAAATCGCACAACAAGGTTTTAATGAAAAGGATACAGCTGCTCTTGCAAAAACAGCACTCATGGCCAAGAACGTGGAATCCTCATTCAAAGATGCTGAACAAGCACAGCAACTATTAACCGGTGCGATACTCAACTATGGACTAGCTGCCCAAGATTCCGAGCGGCTACTCGACAGCCTCAATCAAGTGTCCAATGACTATGCAACGGACTCAAACAAGTTGTTGCAAGGTTTTAATCGGGTAGGTGCTGCCGCTAAAAACGCGAATGTACCGATCGATAAGCTCATCGGCTATTTAACTGTATTGAATGAAGCAGGCTTCTCAGGATCAGTCGCCGGTAATGCAATCAAATCTTTTATTTCCTTCTCCAGCCGCGATATTGCGATTGATAAACTCGAAGCCTACGTGGGGACGATTAAAAAAGCAACCGGTGAAATGATGCCGTTCTCTGAAATCATGGATAAGATTGCAGCGAAGTGGAAAACCCTTTCCGATGTGCAACGTGCTGAAGTCACCCAAGCGGTAGCCCGAGGCGACCAAGCATCCCGGTTTATCGCCATGATGGATAATTACGATAAAGTGCTAAAAGTAGCGACAACATCTGAAAACTCGTTAGGCTCAGCCCAGCGAGAAAATGCACAAGCCATGACGACCTTAAGCAAGCAAACCGAGCAGCTAAAAGCATCTTGGGAAGGTCTGATGATTTCCATCGGAGAAAGCGGCCTGTTAGCCGTCCTCAAGGCCATCGTGCATGAATCCAAACTATTAGTGGATGGATTTAACTCGCTGCCTGCGCCTATACGAAACACCATCGTTGTCACCCTTGGCCTTGGAACAGCTATTGCCGCATTAAATACGGGCATGCGGCTTCTAACCGGTCAATCGCTAGTTGCTATGGTCGCAGGACTGGTTTCAGCATCAAGAGCTATGACCGGGGTGGCCGTTGCCACTACAACAGCCAATGTAGCACAGAAAGCGTTTATTGCTACGCCAATCGGCGCAACGCTTACCGCATTATCGGTCATATTAGGTGCCGCGACACTTGCATGGTCCTACTATAATGGGACGGTCAATGAATCCCGAGTGGAGAGCGCCCAAAATCAGCAGCAAATCATTACTTTGGGGGATAAGTACAAGGAACTTAAAACCAAAATCGATGATAATACAACGTCAGCGGATGAGCGCAAAAAGGCTGAAACTGAGCTTCAAGGTGTTATGCAAAACATGAAGACGGTTATGCCGAGCATCATTTCAAAATGGGATGAGCATGGAAAAGCCCTGGATGTGAATATTGCCAAATACGATAAGTTGCGTGAAGCTTCACAAGCCGCACTAAGTGCTATTGCAGAACGTGACTTACGCGAAGCTAACGAGGGCATCACCGATGTAGATAAGCGTATCCAGACAGGCACCAAAGCAATTGAAACCGGAACCCTATCATTGAATAACGGTTGGGGAATCAAAGAAAGAAAAATTATGGATCATGAGAGAGGGCGGATCGAGGATCAGCTTGTCAAGGATCTGGATGAAAGGCAGAAACTAGAAACCAAAAAGCAAAACGCCCTTAACATCTTGCAGCCCATGCTTGGTCCTTCGCATCCAAAAGGTGAAAAGACACATGCCGGTAGTCTAACCGAAAGTGATATTGAAGATCAGTACAAGGAAAGAAAACAAGCCTTTGAGGAACGGATGTCGGAATTCCGGCATTTAGTCAATATCGAATCTGCCGGTTACACGAATGCATCCGATCAACTGGTCAAATTGAATGAAATCCGAAATCAATTCAAGGATTTAAATGCTCAAGACTTATATAGTATTGATGAGGATATTTACCGGACAAGTTCTGGAAAGAAAGTGAATGCCAAGGGCATGGGGGGTAAGGATGCATTCAAGTTTCCTTTGAATGATATTGATACCCAAAAAATCAAAGTGGAGCAGATGCTTTCCGAAATCTCCGTTCTCATTGACGAGTTTACAGCAAAGGAATTTTCGTTAGGTGACAGCACAGAAACATTATCCGAAAAAACCGGGTTATATGCGACCCATCAAATCAAGCTGGAAGAAGGCAACAAACTCTTACGCACTTCGGTTGAAACGCTTGCCACTAAACAGAGCATCTTAAACGAACTCTATGCGACTGGCCAGATCACAACGGATGAATACAACAAAAGTACGGAAGATGTACAGAGCCGCATCAAATCATTTACCGATGAAATCAATCGCAATGCTGTAGCTTGGTGGAACGATGCCAAAGCCATCAAGGATGCAAAAGACAAAGCCCTGCAGGATACATTCTCCTTCTCGCAAAAATGGATTGCCCATGAAAAAGCGATCCGGGAAATGTCCGTCTTGGAAGAACTGGAAGCATGGCAGCGAATCCAAGATCGCTATATGGAAGGTACAGAGCTGAGGAAACAAGCCGATGAGCAGGTTTATGCAGCACGAAAAGCCCTCACAAATGAAGACATGTCCAATTCCGAGAAATGGATTGCGCATCAAAAGGCGATAGGTCAGCTCTCCCTTGAGCAGGAGATCGCAGCATGGGAACGCGTTCAAGGTCGTTACTTAGAAGGCACTGATCAACGAATGAAAGCTGAAGAACAGCTGTACGCCCTCAAGAAAGCAACCATTCAAGAGGATGAAAAGAACATTGATGAGCTGTTCAAGAAGCAAAAGGAATATATCGATCAGGCCAAAAAGAAAGAAATCGATGCCATTACAGCGGCAAAAGATGCCTTTATTAGTGCCCAGGATGCAAAGATACAAGCTATTGAAGATTTGCTAAAGGCAGAGCAGACCGCTAACGAGGATCAGGATTATGAAAAACAACTGGCTGAGAAGCAGGCTCGCGTTAAGGTATTGGAAAGTTCTGTTGGTGCAGATGGCAAAAAGGAACGTAGCGACCTTCTGAAGGAAATCGCCAAGCTGCAGGAGGACCATAACCGCACGCTTCGTAAACGCGGCCTCGAATCACAGAAGGAAGCACTGCAAAACGAAAAAAGTGAACGGTCCAAAGCATTTGATGAACAGAAAAAGGCGGCAGAGAAGCATTACAATGATCTTCTCGTACCACTGGATACGTTTAAAAATGATGTGGAAGGTCGGGCAGAAGCCTTAAAGCAGCTTCAAATTTTAAAAGAATCCGAGAAAAATACGGAAATTTTATCGAATCTGGATGCCTTTATTGCCAAGTATCAAGAAAAAATGTCTCGAATCAACACGACCTCCAGCAGCATTTCAGTAGGACAAGGTAGCCCAACGAAAAGCCAGCAAGAATTGGACCTCGAAGAATACAACCGGAATAAAGACTTATGGGAACAAGCAAAAGCGGATGGCAATGCACTGCGAATGGAAATGTATAACAAGCGGAACGAGGAAATACGAAGGAAATACAACATACCGGAAGATAGCGGCAAGCTACAGCATTTCAAACAAGGCGGCATCGTTCGCGGCCTCCGCAATGAAGCCGTACCGGTAGTGGCTCATGGTGGAGAACTATTTTTGAACGAAGGGCAGCAGGCAAACTTATTTAAGCTGTTGAATGTCAGCATGCCGCAAATTCAGATGCCTGATGTAGCTGTATCCGGGACAAAAAAGACCGTAAACCATTACTATTCGTTTGATAATTCAATCGGTGAGGTTGCGTTGACCGGCACAAACGGCGTTTCCGGACTCTATGATCAACGAACCGGGTTAATCGAACGGCAACGTTCATTAGGGGAGAAGGTGAGATAAGATGCCGATATCATGTAATATCATCAAAAACGGCATGACCTATGATTTAGAACAATACGGCATTGCGCTTATCAAGCACAACATCCCTCCGCTGCCGGAAAAGGAGGATTATACGTTCCAAATACCGGGAAAAGCCGGAAAGGTCCGTATGGGGTCGCAGTACAAAGAGCGTACATTCGACTTGGAGCTGCTGCTGATGGCCGATGATGCCACGATTGATTATCAATCCAAAGTCGCGGAATTAGCGTGGTTGTTAGATTCCATTGGTGGCCCTGAGTATTGGATTTTTGGGGATATCCCCGGCAAACGATTCCTTGGTGAATACACCGGGCAAATGAATTTGGAAAAGATGATCTTTGATGGCAGGCTAACGGTTCCGTTGGTCTGCTATTTTCCTTTTACAGAAACTGTTACGGATGTTGCAAACGGTTGGAGCTATGGCGAAGGTTACACCTACGGAATGGGGCTACGATTCGGGGACACTTACAGTAAAGCAGTTACGGTAAGTGGAACAACCTTTACGATTTACCACGCCGGGACAGCGCCGCTGCCGCCTAAGATTAAAATCACCGGACAGTTTACCAACCTCAGCCTGAATGATGGACGCGGTCATGTGATGACGATTACCAGGGCGAATGGAGTCAACGATACGATTGAAATCGACTGCGAGGAAGGCACCGTGTATTTAAACGGCACCCAAAATATTTATTCCCAAACGAACGCTGTCTTCTTTAGCCTCCCAAGAGGTACAACCACATTCACTTTCACAGCCTCCGGTGTGGTTAATTTTACCGTTTCATTTACTCCCTTTAGACACAGGTACTTATATTAGGAAAGGGGCTTAGACATGGCAAATAATCGATTTCAAACCATAGGGCCGGAAGCATCGTTGACGGAGTTAGCCAAGCACAATACGAATTGGTCCCAGGCTGACGCTGCCTTAAATGCAATCGAGGCTGGAATAATTCAAAAGCAAACCAACATTGATGCGGAGGTTCAGGCGCGTACAGCTGCTGTTCAAACGGAGCAGCAAGCCCGTATAGCGGCGGATCAGGCCGAGGCTACCGCCCGTATCGCAGCAGACAGCACGGAAAAGTCGGAGCGTATAGCCGCGGTTGATGCCGAGGCGCAGGCCAGAATCAATGCTGATTCCGTTGAAGCCGCTGCCCGATCCGGGGGTGATGCAACGGAAGCTGCAGCTCGTCTCGCTGCTGACAATGCGCATGCTACCAGTACAAGCGCGCATGATGCTGATAGTATCACCTTTACTCCAGGCACAAGCGGCCTTTCTTCTGCAAAGGCAGGCGCGGCAATCAAAGAGGTTAACACTCGCGTATCTAACATCATTGCCGGGACTGGTGGTGGCTCTCAGGAAGTAGTTGATGCAAGACAAGATAATGCAGGCGTAACCTATCCTACCCTTAAAGCGCGTGAGGATGCTGAACTAGGGTACCTAACAGCTGTTGATATTGCCAGAGCTGATTTAATTAGACTACAGGCTCATAGTGGAGTGAATGACTATTCCACCAAAATCTCTAACAATGCTAACAATGCTCCTTTTTCTGATTACAGTAACGGTGGTATAGCCTTTTATACGAATTCGGCTTCTAAATCATCAAATAAGATCCTTATTGGTGGATTTAACGCCTTTATTAATGGTTACAAACTACATGTAGCCACAACGGGAAAGGATTCAAATGGGCTTGATGTTTCCGATTTAATTCTACCAGAGCCTCCAACCTATGGAACACGTGAGGACTTAGTTTTCCTCGAAGCGTGGTTTCCACAGACAGGGACAAAGGGGCAGCTCAGTTGGAGAATCAGAACGGTTGCTGGAGTGGATTTTAATATATGGCACATGGATGGTTTCTCCGCGGGAACAGGCGGGAGAAACAGCGCAGTCTTAGCACAGGGTGGTCAATCTTCTGTGCCAATGACACCAACCACTTATCTTACTTTTAATCGGGCTGATCTTCTTGGCTTACAGAGCGATGTAGGACTTTATATTGCCGGTACAGGTGATGCAACATCAAAATCCACACTGCTCACAGCAGATGGCTACGTATACGCTATTCCATTGTTCCGCATCAAACGTAGGAATAGTGGAGGATATCGCAAGGATAACTTAAATGGGGCTAGGGATTATTACACCCTTGACTTTACTGGCAAAACACAGGCTACAGCTGGAATGACTATAGGATCAACATCAATGACAGCTACAACCTTAACCAATTTATATGTTGGCGATAAGATAATGGTAGATGCAATTTCCTATGTAATCACTTCAGTGAACGGAACAACTATTATGTTGGACAAAGGGCTTTCATTTTCCTATAACCCATCAAATTGGACGCAATTCGTTGTTCCTGTGGTGAATCATAGACCAGACGGACTATACTCCAACATTATTGACGCATCCGACATTATTGATCTACGTCACAAGGTTTCACTAACAGGTGTGAATTATCAACAATCTCTTGAAGAAAATTTTGATAGATTGCTGCGCGGAGATTTGACCACAAAGGATACGAAAACATCCATCAAAGAAACGTATGGACTGAAACGTGCTCCACTTGGATTGTCACAGCAATTACAATCAACAACGATTAAACGTGCAGATGGTACGAATGTTGATTTGGTTAATTTGTTAGGCACAGATGGGAGTTGCGAAGATGCATCAAAACTTTCAGTATCCGCTAATGCAACGGCAACACTTGATCCTAACAATAAAACAACAGGTAATTACGGATTAAAACTAACAACGGTATCCAACTCGACTTTTGCTTATATTCTAGGCGGCAAGCTCAATAATATGAAATATTATATTTTAATAGCTGATGTGAAAAACGGCAACGCTACGAATATTGTAACACGTTACTACAATGGAACATCGAATGTGGGGACGGTAACTACTACATCTTCAGCCGCATTCTCAAAGGCTTACATCAAACTGCAACCTTCAAATATTGGAACGACTACCCAAAACTTTGCTTTCGATGTGAATGGGGGATCGGGACAATATGCATATATTGATTCTGCACGAATTTATGAAATTGACCAAGCGACCTATAACCTTATAGACGTTGATCCAAATTGGACAGGTGGAGACAACATAGCGGCTAAGTTCCCTTATGTAGATTCGTTGCCTAACTTTGTGGAGAATTTATATTCTGGAGGTTTTACCGCAGTTGGTGGATCGTACATAGAACCTAACAGTTCAACGGTTGAGGTCACGTCAACTGCGACTGCATCAAGTTATGCTAGTTCAAGACGTTATACCGTATTACCTAACACTACTTACACATTTAGTTATATAGGTACTACTGTTAGCGGAGTAGATATTCCAACCGTGGATATTAGAAAAGGAAGTAACTCTGCCCCACATGCATCTGTTGTTGGAGCAGGACAAAGAACGGTGACATTTAACACAGGAATTGAAACTGAGTTGATATTATATTTTTATGGATCAACGGGTACGGCTGCTGTTCAAACAAAAAGATATGAGAATATTCAATTAGAAATAGGTTCAACCATTAATCCATTTGTCCCATATGGCCGCTGGTATCTTGATAAGGACTACCAAGGTTTCAATACTCACCTTGGGAACAATTGCGTCAATCGATATGAAGGCGTGAATGGTGGACGACTTACTGCACAACGTTCTATCTTCTCTGATGCACAAACAAGCGAGACAAGACTCGATATTGTGGAAGCACTAAAAACGCCACAATCACATATCAAAGTTATTCAAGCCGTAGAAGGTCAATGGGCAGTTGGAGATAAAATCATCATTTCATCTAATGATGGTGTAGTAGCAGGTTTGATTGATTCGGATACTGCATATGCAAAAATTTTAAGTAGAGTATCAGATAGTGTCTTTATCGTTGACGATGTTTCAAAGTTGGCAGTTAACGACACCTTCAAACTGTCAAGGTTTGCTGAAACTCCACCAGAAGTTGGAACAATTACTGCTATTGATACCACAACAAAACAAGTAACATTTACTGGAGTGGTTTATACACAGAATGCTTTCGATGGTGGATGGATTTATATGATTGAAACCACAACATCATCTTCCATACCTACTGTAACAGCCGCAGGAATTGTAGGAACATGGACAAACTTGGGAACAAAGGCTGCGACCTACACGATCGGCACAGCACCAACAGACAATAAAGCCAACATTTCAATGCAATATTCAGTTAATTATCCTGCTGGAAAAGGCTTTAGTTACGTGCCCACTGATATTCTGAAAGCTGAAGTTAATGACGATGAAGTAAAGCCAAGCAATACGGTGAGTGTGAAGGCTAATTATGTTGGTAAGGTAATAAATAGTACGGATTTAGTCCCTCACATCATGAAAGCCTCAGGCAATCCTGTGCTTCAAGCACCTACCGGAACATGGGGGACTCCTTCACAAACACAACAAGATAATGTGTCTAGCTTAAACAGTTCGTCTTATATGGTATCAAGCACAGTCAATTTAGATATAGCACAAACAATCTTCTCTTTCGACCTTATTCGAGCAGTAGAAGACAAATACGGAGAAATTCCTGCTGATGGAGTAGCTGCAAAGGTAGCGTGGTTGGTAAATAACGTTAGCAGCAGAGTTATCAGTTGGCATGGTTATGGTTCTTCACCAACAGGTAATAAGGCTACATTAGCACTATGGAATGCTCAAACTCTGTCTTGGGGGACTACAGCTACCAATACTGCATCAACCCCAACATTGATATCACAAAGTTTTTCAGCAAGCTATGCTTGGTCACAAATGATTGATGCAACTGGTTTCGTCCATGTCCTAGCCTACGCCGATGCATCTAATGGAACAACAGCATCTACGATTAATACTGATTATGTTGAATTGTCCCTCACGCTAAATACGGCAGAGATAGGATATACAGTATTACAGCCAACAAATCCGTTTCCTGTAATGAGTGAGAACTTGCTGACAGCGAATCAGGCTCTTCCTGTTGATACCGGGGCGTTTATTGTTACTGGATCAGCCATTATGTCTGTTGTAGATTCTCCGAGACAAGCAATTAGGGTTACAAATGCAATTGACTCCTCTACGAATAAGTTTGACGTAGCTTTTTCACAGGTAGCAGGTAAATACTATACCGTTAGCGCTGTGGTTTACAATCCTGGCACAACAGATATTACAATAAGCATTTCACACGGTGGAGGTGGGAACAAGGCATGGTTATTAAAATCAGGTGAACGGAAGTACATTTCCAACACGCCAAACCTTGTTGGAGTGACAGCGCAAAGTTCTCTACGTTTGTACGAGGCTACAGGTGCTGCTTTCCATGTCGAATCTGTAAAAGCGCAAGAAGGTACACTTGCTACAGATTGGACAGCAGGACGCAAAAAGAAGGTCACACTGAATTACTTAAATAAGTCGGAGGGTAATCTTACAAATAACCCAAGCAGGACTTTGGCAAGAGCTTTGGATACCTTCCAGAATCCGATATCTGGCACTTGGTACGAATTCGGTAACGTGTCCTACACTTCACTTTCCAAGCAAGATGGAGTGCTTGCAAATTACCAAGGGACTGGCATCGGACAATATGCTCAACAACTTTTTGAATTTGATTTATCTCAACTAGGAATGTCTCTAAGTGAACTCAAGAAGGCTCTACGTAAATTTACAGTTTCGTGGACAGGTTATGGTAAAGGGGATAATGCAGGGGTTGCTACTTTCGGTGCTACTTTGAAATGGTGGAGAAGCGATACATCTACATGGACTAATGGAGGAGCAATTCATACAAATACCACTAACTCCCCTACGACAGTTACCGTATCTTCGCCATCACATTACACTTTCCCAGCCGATAGCGGAATAGTGTTAACAAAAGACCAGAAATTTTATATCCTTGTTCACTCAACTTATCCAGCAGGAGTTGCTTCACAGTCAGAGATTTATACGGATTACATTAAGTTAGATGTAGAACTTGCTGATTACATGGACTATGTGCCATCTAACATCGTCAAAGTGCGTCCTGAGACAAAAGAAATCAAAACATTCTTTCCTGCCACATCGAGACGATACTTAGGTGGAGGGCAACCGGAGCAGCAAATAGCATTATGGTATAGATACGTTCCTTATCAGGGCTTAGGTGATGCGTCCAAGACATACAAGGTGCTTGGTTTAGGTGATGCTTATCTAACATCTTTAGGGACTGCGAAAATATCTCCTTACGCTGCATCAGTCCCATTTGTAACTAAACCAATTATTCCAAATCTTCCTTCGCAACTGGCCGACTACCTATTCGTGGCAGACGATATGATATTGAAAAACGATGCAATCACAGCTGCTGATTTTGACATTGTCGAACAAGGTGTTCTAAACATAAGAAGAATTGGCATAGATGGTTACCGATATGGTAGCCCAGTAGGAAATCTAGTAACAATCGTTGCAAATCTAGCTGGATCAATTGCCTTTAGAGGGTTTAAACCTAACACATCTGCAACCTCTTACTACGCTTATCAAAACTTCTTAATAGCAAATGTTTTGGCAAAGGCAGCGCCACATCTTACTGCCGTACCTTTATTAGTAGCCGATATTTCAACGTGGGAATTAATGTTTATGGTTGTTACAACCGCAGAAACAACTAATAAAATTAGCGAGAGCAGATATCCGCAACAGGCAATTGATGTATTCAAATTGCCGGGCAGACCACTTGTGAAAGGAGTATAACACATGCCAAACGTAACTTTTAATAGAGATAGCCTGAAGGTGAGCGGATTTAATCGCTCGCCTTTTCCTTTTGAAATTGAAATTAGAAATGTAGATGCTGCCGGGCTTACCAAGATAATCCAACTTAACGAAAGCAGACCAAAGCGAGACGAAGAAGGGAACACCCTTTATCTACTGCCTCAGCCGGATCAGGAGGAGCAAAGTTTTCAAACTATCCGGTCTGAGTCCGCTGAATTGACAAACGAACCCTGCATGATTCTATCTATGGTTCAAGTGCCACTGATGGAAAATGGCAAACAAAAATCGTATCAACCGATTCAGAAAGTTGATGTTTTAGACGAGGAAGGCAGTATCATCGGGGAAGAGGAAATCCCTATTGGTCCGCCATTGCTTTTATTTACAACTCATGAGGAACTACAGCAGAAGAAAAATGAACAAGGTCAATTGATTTACTGGCAAGAAAAAGAGATTGAAGAAACCATTTTTGTACCCGTTGCACCACTAGAGATTGCAAATAACCATCTGGATTATGTTGAAGGCTTAGACGTTGCTCTCGAAGATTTTATCCAACCGAAGACCGTCACGATCGAGGAAGATATGAGCGAATTTAACTTTGAAGATATAAGACAGCACAAAGAACGACAGCTCATCCGCAAAACGTTCTATTCAATCGCATTGTTGTTTGAAAATATGGAAGACCTTTTCTCTGACAGTCTATCCGGATACAATGCTGACTTATGGACGGATCGGATATCCTTTCCTCCTGATGGAACGGCCCGGACAATAAAGCTGCAGTTGCCACAAGCCGCGGCAACTATAGGATTGAGACTAGAAACATCAGGCGATGGGCTGGAGACTGAAATCGGGGTGTTAGCATCGGAGTTGATACCCGTTGACGCTCGTAACGAAGTCACTTTCCCTGATCAGGTTTCAGAAGTGTACGTGAGATTTACAAATTCGAGCGACAAAAGAATAGACCTATTTTCTTTTGCGCTCCTGGTATGAGGTGAGAGGATGGACCGTGAAGAAGAACTGCGGGAAACTGCAAAAGCTATGCTGCCCGATGCGATTATTTCCATTGCTTACGTGGAACACCAAATGGATTTAATCGGTTCCCTAGTGAAAGATTTATTTACGCTAGTGGATCCCGATAAAATCACAGAAGATATCCAACAAAAGCTTGATGTTTTGGCTGGAGCCTTGCAATACAGCTCCATTGATTTCAATTCAATGGATGACCCATTGCAGGCTTACAAGCTGCCGCTGATGATCGAGAAGAAAGCCGAAACACGAATAGTTCAAACTAAATACCTCCAAAAGAAGTTACAGGAAGGCATACTGTAAACTCATTTAAAAGGTCAGGAAAAGTTTCCTGGCCTTTTCCTATGAAAGGATGGGAATTATGCTAACGATATATAATCGCCAAAAGCAAAAGGTCGGCGGCTTATTTACATCCGGCAACAATGCGGAGGTTGCGGATGTAACGATTAAAAAGAGACTAAATAGCACGTATGAGTTATCATTCGTTATCTCTATTTCCTCCCCCAAGTATTCGTTAATTGAAAGTGAAGGTCTAATCGAATGCGAAGGCCACACTTATATTATCAAGAAAAAGCAGCGCAGAAGAGATGGACAAGGGAGGCTAGTAGAAATCATTTGCCCTCATGTAATGCGTCGATTAATGGACATACGTATACCCTACACCTCAGCCATTGACGAATCTTTTGGTGCTAACATCCAAACGTTTACGAACATTCTCTCTGCAGCGACAGGTGGCGTGTTCACTTTCCAAATTATGGACAGCCTAGAACTCAAAGACGTTTATAAATGGGGCTACTCCAATTGTCTGAAAGGCTTGCAGGATCTCATTACACTATATGAGGCTGAATTTATACCGGACAATTACCACATCAAGATATTTCGTAAAATTAACATCGACAATGGCGCTCATTACCGCTATGCCAAAAACATTATTAATCACTCGTTTGAAACCAATACAGACACCCTTGTCACCCGGATGACCGGGCTTGCCAAGGATTCGTTGACCATTATCGATCTACCGGCATCATATTTAACAGCAGACGAGTTAAGCAGGCTTAACGTTATATCAGGAGCGATCGTTGGGGGGATTATCAAAGTTCCCTATTTAATATCCCAATATGCTACAGCCTGGGCAACTCCGGATAACACCTTTTTCGATGGCGAGTTTTCATCAACCGACATTGAAGCTGATACAGTGGACGGAAAAGTCCTTTTATTAAAAGAAATCAGAAAAAAACTTGCCGCGGCGGAGGTTCCCGAAATTCAGATTCAAATCGAACCAGCTGACTTATGGAAAGTTAATTCTCGGGAAGTGCGGCCTCAGCTTGGGGAGACCGTTCATTTGGTTGACGAGTTAATGGAGTTGGACAATATAACGGCTCGTGCCATGGAGCTCACTGAATACCCGTTTGACCCATCTAAAAATACACAAATTACGCTGGCCAACTATTTATTAAAGGACTATAACGATATCATTGCCGATCTTAACGCATCAAAACGGGAATGGGAAGGTTTACTAACGAACAAGCAATTGAACACGAATGCTTTCGAGGAGTTTGCCAAATACGCGATAGATGCCGTAAACAAGTCATCAACAGAAGTCATACGGGACGAGCGAGGGCATGTGTACCAGGACAAGACAAATGCCCTACGGCAAGTTATCGCTTCTTCAGCTGGCATTGTTATTACTACAGATGGGGGAGTAACGGCCAAAGCAGCCATCACCGCTGACGGCGTGGCTGCTCCATATATTGTAGGTATATTAGGGCAGTTCGCCCAAGTTAAAACAGATAATCTTATAGCCGGTGTTGCTAAAATTTCATCAGCACTGATTGAAAATTTAATAGTAGGCTCCAATGTACAAATGGGGCCGAACGCATATATCTCCTGGAACAATGTCACAGGTCAACCTCATATACCGAATTCGGCTGCTGATGTGGGGGCACTAGCAACAAGTTCACCTATGCTTACTTACATCGGACCAACAGGTATTTATTCTGGCCAAGTTATCACAAATCAGCTCATTGCAGGAACTGCAAAAATATCTGCAGCAATGATCGATAAAATTACTGCAAATCAAATAGATGTAAGCGGAGGAAAGATTACAGCAGATCAAATCGATGCAATTAATCTTCATGTAAGAGCTGCCAATATTGATGGAACAATTACTGCAGACGCAGTACGTAGCTCGTGGGTATATTCAGGCACAATAAATGCAAATCAAATTAATACTGTAAATTTATCTGCCGAGAAAATATACCAAGCTGGAACACCTAACAACTATGCAGTCGTTGGTGGTAGTTACGGTGACATGATTCTGTACTACAATAACAGTGAGTTTTTTAGAATATATAACGACCTCACCGGGGTATCCTTTAAACACAAAAATAATTCTTTTTTGAGGAGGGATGATTTCGGTAATACTTTTTTATATGGAACATGGAATTTCGGGAACGCTACCGTATCAGGGGTTACAGCCAAATTCTCTTAAAATCTAGTCATTAAAATTTTGGTTTAATATTATTAGTATAAAATTCCAAGTCTATATAAATTCCGCCTTGATAAATAACATGCGGTACGTTTTTCATCATTAGTGTTTTCTCGAATACTTTTTTAGACTTATCAATTGAAAATAAATCAAGTATTTCGTGCTCTTTTCCGATCTCCCAGTCAAAAAAAGAACTTTCATGAACTTGCATAATTTTCATCATGTACAGCATCTTCACGCCATTATAAATTATGATATTTTCTCTATCGCCTGTAACAACTGGGCTGGTATCTTTGCTTGTAGAATTGGTTGTATCTGTCTTTCCATCAATAGACACCGTGTCTCCCTTATTGTTATTTCCTATTTCAACTGATTGCGTTTGTTCATTCCATTTTGCTTCTTTACCCAATGCTGCAGCTGCTTCTTTAAGCGGCAAATATGTAGACCCATCGTAAATCAGCGGTGGGTTTTTTAGCTCCAATTTTTGACCGTCTAGCAGGATAGGTAAGTCTTTTCGTAGGTATGCTGTTACCTGTTCTAAACCATTATCGGCAAATGCAAACATAGGAATAGACAATGCAACTCCAGATAATACGCCAAGAAAATACTTTTTCATATATATCAATCTCCAATTCTACTTTTATTCCAGTATATAACATTTATGTTTTTAATAGAATAGCAGGAAGGAGAAGTGTCAATTACATGGAAAAAACAAAATACTCCGGCATGAGAAGCCCCACCATCAAAAGTGGCGAATCAGACTTCATTACTTCCAGTTCTACTGGATCTTCTACTAACGCTTTTTTCTATTACACGAAATTCGACGGCTCGCTTTATCTTTATGTAACCAATAATAACAACTGGAACAGTATAACAATGAATGTCTATTACAATGGTAGCCCTGTATTTGATTCTTCGGTACCGGCTTTAATGACGAGAAGTTTTAACGGAGTAGGGAGCCAACCGTTTATAGAGGCTACTTTTTCATTGACGCAAGGTAGTAGCTACACCATTGCATGGAAAAATAATTCGACCAGTGAATATGAATATGCAGTAGGCATAACGGTAATGAGGACATTATCTCAACCAGTTAACTTATTCTTCGACAACTCAGATAGACTTAATGCATCTTTTCAAGGCAACAAACCTATATTTGAGGTAAGTCCAATGGACACCTCAACTTCAGACTATCCATTTTCTTATGCTATTCGGAAATACTTTTATGATGTATGTCTCAGAGATAATGAGGATTATGGATTTAAATGGTACTTTGGCGATGATACCATTTTGCGAAGATGGACAAAACCAAGTGTTACGTATAAATGTATCTTTAATTCATCTGTTCCAGTTGGCAGTCGGAGTACCTATCAGAATAGAGTAATTGCAATAGTCGCAGAGCTAAACAGCATTATCACTTCAATCAACTTATCCGTCATTGAAAGTGGTACTGCCGATATTAATGTTACATTTGGAACTAGGGCTGAGTTATTCCCAATAGAAACGACACCCGATGGCAATGCATTTTATTATAATGGACAATGGTGGAATCAAGATTCGGGAGGATCGATTTATACGGGTTGGGTAAAGATCGTGGTTGACTCCGACCTTTTCGGCGCTTCAGCGACAGGTCTTCTTAGAGAAGAATTAGGACAAGTATTAGGGTCTGGAAATGACTGGATTGATTATACTACAAGTGCGTTTTTTCAAGGTCAAAATCGAACTAGAGCACTAAACTCATATGCCGCTGAAGACGTCGGGGTATTGCAGCTGCTTTATAATCACAATTTACCAGTGGGTGCAAATCACAAAACTATTGCAAAGCTGATCAATGTTCCGTTGATGGTGGAAGGGATTGATCAAGGGTCAGGACAAGCCTATCGCACTATTGGTGACTACTTAAAAAATGGAACTAATTACAAATTCAGAGCCTTTGCAGTTGCCTATGGGTCCTACCATGATTACTTTTCAGATTTTTCAGGTTACACGACATTTACAACTCCTTCTGTCCCAACAAAGCCTAGCCCCGTAGATTTTTCTTCTAGAATTGAGGGTGGGTTTAACTTATTTTGGGGTCAATCCGCTGGTGCGACAATTTATTATTTAAACTATAAAGCAAGCTATAATACCGGGTACTCTGTTGCTTCATCCCCAACACCCAGTTATGTGCTTAGCTCATCATATTATGGAACAACTATGGATTTCAGGGTTAGAGGAGTCAATGGCGAACTATACGGTGACTATTCTGATGTGTCCTCTTGGACAACTGCACCGAAAACACCAACGATAACTGTTGGACCCGTAACAAATAGCTCTATTTCGATAAAAACAGGCTCCATGAGTGGTAATTACTCAGATATTGAAATACAACGCTATGATGTAGGTAGTGTTTATATGGATACAAAATCCGTACAAGCAAACGGGACAGCAACTTGGGAAGGTTTGCCATCAGGAGCTACTTATATATTTAAAGCAAGGTCACGGTTTTACATTAATAACATTGATTTATATAGCGTAAGCTTTTCCAATCATTTGACGGTATCCACCAGTAACAGACCAACAAACTTCGAATGGGCTTCTGCCAAGAATAGCGGAGAGAATTTTAATTTGTCTGCAGCAGAATGGAATGCATTCACAGCAAAGGTCGATGCGTTTCGAGCCTACAAGGGTCTTGGAGCATATGGATTCACCAGCGTTTTTACCGGGTTAGACTTCGCGGCCTGGATATTCAACCAAGGAGTAAACGGCATTAATGGGATGAGTCCGCCAACAGCGGCCCCTACCACTAAAAGCGCCGGGGAAGCGATTTATGCTTCTTATCTGAACGGACTCGTAAATGCATTAAAATCACTATAAAATCCGTAGTAAACGCGTATTAACAGCCTGCTATAATATGAGTATGAACCTCTCCCACTCACAGGAGAGGTTATTTTGTTATTGAAAAGGAGTAGTTGTATGGCTGAAGGCGCTCTTAAAATGCACATTATAGCCGACTTAACTAAAGATCGAGCGGAGGAAATCGGCAGTTGCATCATGATCTTGGCTCAAACTAGTCAAGACTCATTAACAACGCTAAAACAAGTGGATATATGGTTAGGGGAGCATATTGCAATACTCGAACAACGACCCAAGCCGCTTGGCCCCTAAACAAAAAAGAGGAAGGAGAGGTGCACATGTTAACGGTTGATGAAGAAACGAAGCAACAAATCAAACAAAATAAACTCCGGCAATTGAGTTATCAGCATTATGAAATTCAGCTTCAAAAGATCGTTCACCAGGCACGTGGGGAAGAATTGTTAGCAACCCAAGCCGGTGACGAATTGGCAAGGTTAGAAGCTGCCTATAATGCCATTGATGCCTTACTTTAAAAATGATTATCTCTTAAAAGGATTGCTTTATACCAGATAGGATGGAGGGGATCAAATTGGACATTAGCGAAACGAAGACACTTAATGATATTGCCGTAAAAGTCGGCAAATTGGAAGCTGGGCAGGAGGCATCTGTTAAAGCAACCAACGAATTAGCGTCCAGTGTTAACCGGTTGGTTGATAAGTTGGACAAGTCCGACGACATTGCACGTGAGGCTTTGCAGGCATCGAATGTTAACCAAAAAAGAATTGATGAGGTCAGTGAAAATCTGAAGTGGGTATGGCGGTCTATCTTTGCGTCACTTGTTACATCCGGCTTTGGCTTTTTGATTAAGTTCATAACATTCAAATAAAGTAGGGGTGACGTGAAGGATATGTCGCATCTAATTGACTTAACCGACCATAAGTTTGGTCGGTTATTTGTATTGGAAAGATTTATTTCGAATTCTGCGAGGCAAGAAGCTGTTTGGCTATGCGAATGTGAATGTGGAGAAAAAAGTCTTGTGCTTGGATCCAATTTAAGAAGTGGGCACACAAAGAGTTGTGGATGCTATAGAGGTGAAAAGTCTACTGAGTGTAATACAATCCATGGACATGCTAAAAGAAATAGAGCATCTTCTGAACATACTATTTGGAGAGGCATGATCACACGTTGTACAAATAAGAATCGAGATGATTATGACCGATATGGAGGAAGGGGTATTCGTGTATGTGGACGGTGGTTAAATAGTTTTGAAGCATTCCTTGAAGATATGGGACCTCGTCCTACGTTAAGACATTCTATTGACCGTATAGACGTAAACGGACATTACGATCCGAATAATTGCCAGTGGGCTCTTCCGGGACAACAAGCAAGAAATACACGAATGCGTGGTGATAATACATCTGGATTTCGCGGTGTAAGCTGGCACAAAAAACACAAGAAATGGACCGTTACGATTGGTGTAAATAACAAGTTAATCTACATTGGATATTTTGAAAGTAAGGAAGAAGCAGTTATTGCAAGAAAAAATGCTGAAATAATCTATTGGACAGATAAAGCGATTAAGGCGGTGAATGATTAATGGAAGGTCAATTTTTCACATGGGAAGCTCTTTCCGCTATGGGGGGAGCTTCTTTGCTAACATTTTTTATTGTGCAATATACAAAAGTCCTCGCTGATCGATATGTCACTTTACCGACAGATGTATATGCCGTTTTCGTAGCGTACTTTGTTTTGTTGCTTGCTCAACTGGCATTAGGAGCCAGTTGGTCGGACTGGAGAGTGTACGCTCTGACGTTTGCTAATTCGTTTTTAGTGGCGGCTGCAGCTGGGCAGATACAACATAAATCTATTAAACCTCCAGGGCAATCGCAAGATTCGGATAATTCCAATTCTGCATAAACTATTAAAAATGGAGCTGATAGCTGTGAAAGCACAGAATTTTATAGACATACTCGCGCCCCTTGCTGTAGCAGAGCAAAAACGAACCGGTATTTTAGCCAGCATCACGATTTCTCAAGGAGCATTAGAAAGCGCTTGGGGATCTGCTGCACCTAGGAACAACCTGTTTGGTATCAAAGGTACAGGGCAAGAGTTTACCACACAAGAATACATCAACGGGGCTTTTGTAACTGTTACGGACGGTTTTCGTGTTTACTCCAACTGGGAAGGCAGCGTAATCGATCATAGCAACTTTCTGATAGAAAACAGCCGCTACACAAAGGCCGGATTCTTAGACCGATGTTCCGTACTAGATTATGCAGGAGCGGCACAAGCATTGCAGGCGGCTGGTTATGCAACGGATCCTAGTTATGCCACGAAGCTAATTTCGATAATTGAAAATAACCTTCTTCACCAATACGATATTTTAGAGGATTCAAAGGAGGATGAAACGAACATGCCTATGAAACTGGAACAATGGCAATGGGATATGCTGTACAAGGTTATGGGGAATGCTTACAACGCCGATCAACTCAATTGGAACTGGATGCAAAAGATCGTGGATAAGACACTCACAGCCTCTGAGCTGGCTTTCCTGAACACGGTGTTGGATGGTCGGATTGATCGGAAAATAGAAGTGTAGGTCAGGAAAATTTTCCTTGGGAAAACACCGGACGTATATAATACCTTCAATCGGTATGTACAGGGAGTGTTTTACCGGTTGGTGAAGGAGTTGCTTAAGTCTTTAGAAAAGCTGGAGGGATTGGCTATGGGAAATTCCCGCCTGATTAGGGTAATAAAAGATGGAATATTTATATAGTCTATAAAAGATGATATTTGCTGATAATGAGATATATGTATAAGCGAGAATAACTAAAATTGGAGTTGATTAAATGAAAAACCCTAGGGTTGTTCAAGCTAAACTTGTTCTAACGTGCGACGTATTAATTGACAATGCTGTTGTTGAAGCGATTTCAGATCAGTACAGCGCTCCTAGAAGTGATGAGGATGCGGCAACGCAATTGTTGTATGCAATGATTAATCCTAAAATGCAAGACACTTCACTAGAAGGTCATTGGGATGGGGTTTGCAGCTTTACTGGAAGATTTAAAAATCTTAATGTTACGACAACCTAATAAGATTTTCTGAAAGATGGGCAATATGGCCCATCTTTTTTATATTGAAAATACCCCAAAGAGGTAATATGTGGTAAAATTATTTGTATTAGCTATTTCTGGGGGAGAGAATTAATATTGTCTATTATAACTATTGAAAAAGTAATAGCGCATGATTTAAATTTAGGTAATGCAGGTCCTATCTTCTTTCCGCAATTAATAATAGTAACAGACGAGGAAGTGAAAAATTTCTTTGCAAAGCATATTGAGAATGCTTTAAAAACGAAGCAAGTGAGACTATGCAAATTCACTTACCAAGATGCTGCGGTTCTTAGAGACACCGTTGAAATAGCCAACGATACAGAAGATGATCAAACATTTATCGACAGTACGGTTAATATGACGCAATCATTGTTTAACAATATGAGTGGTGCAGCCTCTAATGGGGCATTAATTTTCATTCAGTATTTTGATACACAAAAAAATCAAAGATTCTTGGGGATACTTAAGATGGATCCCAATAACGGAATTAGCCTTAATCGCGATACATTTTCTTTTAAAGTTGAAAAGGATATTTTACCAAGCGTGAATGAGAGACTTCATAAATGTGCTTTTATTAAAATTGATGAAAATCTCTGGGATGAAGAAGTACATCTGAGAGTTCTAGATAAGCAGCAAATAGCTGGTGAAATATCGAAATATTTTCTCTCGGGTTTTTTAGAAGCGAATACCATTGTTGATGATAAGGCTATGACTGAGCTGGTTAATGCCACAATTATGGATTTTGCTGTCGAAGAAGGGTTAATTACAACTCATTCTCAAATCGTAGATTTTGTTTCGAAGGTAGATCAAATACTTCATACAGGTAAAGAAGTTGACCTTGAAAGAGACTTAGATAGTTTATTTGCTTCCTATGCTCCAGGAGAGGCTGACCGCGGACAAAAAATAGAACGATATAAAGAAAAACTCATGGAAAAACGTGAAAACGTTTATTTCGTGTTCACTGCGGATAAAAAACCAACCATTGCCATGTATGCGGATGAAGGAAATGATATTAGGATTCAATTCCCAGTGAGATATAATAACACAACAGTTATAGTGGGTTATGAAGATGAAACTGACGGCACAAAAACCACAGTTATACGATTTGTAGGTGTTGAATTGAAGGAGAAATTTAAGCATTAGGGAGAAGTGTCATGAATGTATTGTTAAATACATTTCTAACGATAATGAAAGAGCTGGAGTCTTCAGAGGTCGGCTATAAAGAAGATTCAGAGCTTTTTACGGTGAATTATAAAACCCATATTGATACTATTAAAAAATTAGCCGCAAATTATGAAGCGGTTTTTCACAATTATCAAATAAGTTTTGAGGTCATTTGTGAAGGGAAAATGGGATTCGAAAACTTTAAACTAGCATCGAGGCTTCTTAAACCGGCGGAAGATATAAGTTTGACTCTTACGATTAACAAGAAGCAACAATTAAAACTGGACGAAAACACATTTGTTTTCTTCAAACTTGAATCTTTTCAAAAGATATTCAACACATTTAATACAGGTTTTAATAAAGGAATTGACACTAGCAAAGCTATTCATTTTCATCTTACCGTTGATAAGAATTATTACAACCCATACGTTAAATTGTACCGAATAGAAGATGGTGTCATTCATCCAGCAATAGTGCTTGATGACAATAATATAAAAGAACAAGATAGAGTTCTCAAAATCAGGGAAGAAACATCACGATCAATGACAAACTATTTCATTCCGGATTTTTATGAAATTGAAGGTTTATGTGGAGCATTAAAGCCGTGGTTTGAACAAAACTTGTTTCATGCAAGCCTCATTTATCTATCAAATAAAATTACTGCTGAAAATCAGATAACAATTCGGGGAAATAAGAATGTAGAATTAATCTTCTCTCAAGATTTTATAGTAATGAATGCAGCTGTTATTTATAGAATTTTTAAGTTTTCCTTTGAGGATAAGCATTATAATGACAAAATTGAAATTTCAAGAAATATCCTTACAATATATTTAAACACATCCGATAACACGAAAAAATTAGATGAGTTACTTCCTAAAATCGAAAAAACAATTTCAAGTCATTTCACTGCATACATACAAGATAGCATAAAAAAGTTTTTCAATGACCGCAAAGAAGTTATAAAAGAAGCTCATAAATTCGCCTCTGACTTAAAGAGCGAAGCTGAAAAATTATTAACATATATAAATACATCGCTTATTGGAATTATCACAGCTATATTTTCTGGAGCACTGGGTTTATCTAAAGGTGAACGATGGTTTCTCCTTGTAGCATTTGCGCTGCATTTGCTTGTCTTCTTGTTATCTTACCTGTTTAATAGGGGCTACGTTAAGCGAAGAATGAAAGAAACTCTGGATCTTTATGATCAATATATTGAAAAATTTGTTATTTTGGCTCAGGATGACTTAGATGATATAAAAAGAATTTACATCAATCCCTCAAAGCTCACTATTGAATCATATTTAAGAAAGTACTTTTGGGTCATTGCAGGTCTTATTGTTTTGATGTGCGCTTTAATTATTTTGGGCGTCAAATTACCAGATACTTTTTTTGAAATTACACCTCCTTCAATAAAAACTAATCCCACACCTTAAGTCTAGGACACCCCCCTTTCACGCTACATGTAGGTGAAGGGGGGATAATTTTATTTGGTCAGGATTTGAGCAATGTCCGTTCTAATTCGACCTTCCTTGAACTAACCCCCTAAATAACCCATTATTCCTATGTTGATCCACCCGGCATCTTCCATTATGATCGGAACCAGAAGAAAATTTAATAAGAAATGTACAATAAAATTAACAGGCACAATAGTAACTATTAGTGTTATATAAATAACTTTTACATAGATATTCAAATGTGCTCTCGGTTCAATAATGGTTTTGTTGTTTTTTATTGCTTTAAGAATTGCTTCAATAATGCAAACCACCCAGAACAAAATATCAATTATTGCAAAAATTACATAGAGACTTTGAAGTACAAGAAGAGCCGGAAGAATACAAACTTCAATAACCGTTCCTATAAAAACAATTATAATAAAAATTATTCCTTTAATGATATCATCGTTGTATATTTGTCCCAGACCTGGATGAATAAATGATAATATGCCTGAAATAACTGTTTTTTTCATATTTAGCAGCCTCTCGATCTGACCTATGTATTGTCCACAATACCACAGCCTTTGAATGATTAATACCATAAAAAGGTTTAATTTGAAAAAGAGGAAAATAGTTCCTATTTGTCGAAGAGAGTATCAATATGAGACTTTAGGAGTGGTCCTTTGTTCCCGACAATCATAAGACAAAACAAAGAAGTGAGAAGTCGTTTTTACAAGAGAATCTTGGATATGGACAACAAAAGACTAAGTAAACTATCCAAAGAGGAAGCCTTAAGGGAAATAGAAAGAATGAAAGTGAATCAGCATAAAGGATATATTGGAGAATTAAGAGTCTGCATAGAACTTTGGCTGCACCTTCCTCGCGAATACATTCTCATCAATGATCTTACATTAGAAATAACCCCAAACGAATTCATTCAGATTGATCATTTTATTATTTCTCCCGGAGGTCTTGCAATTGTAGAGACTAAGAATTATAGCGGTAACATTCACACTTTACTAAGTGGATGGGAATATGCCGACAACCGGAAGAAACTTAATACTGACCCAGTCAAACAAGTTGACCGTCATATTAAACTTTTAAAGGTATGGCTAAAGGAAAATTATCCCGAAGGTGTTGATTTAACAATTGAACACGCAATTCTTGTTAGGGCTAAGGTCCAAAATAATAATAATCCTAAAATTGTTTCGAGCGGAAAAGAAGCTTTTGGGAAAATATATATAAAAGGAGAAAATCTAAATCCAGACGAGATGAAGAAACTTGCGAATATGTTAAAGAACGCAAAAAATATCGATCATTGGAATTGGATTCATTCTAACAGTCAAATCAAGGACACCAGAGTGGTGCAAGTGACTGGCGACGATAATGAGTTTTATAAAATTGTAAATATTTACAAGGAAAAAGGCTTTGAAGTTAAGTATGACAGAGAAAAGAGTCCTAACGAAATAATTTTAAAGAATCATATACGTTTTCTTGAAGAAAAGCACAATGAACAGATCGAAAAGCTAAAACTTGAGAGTAACTTTAAATTTAGATATCTGTGGATGAATAAGAAAGTAAGAACGTTTGTTTACTGTTGTTTTATTGTATTGGCTGGCTTTTTTCTAACAATTGATGACAAAGATGGTTATGATCGGATTGATAAGGTTATGGATTATTACAATTATAATTTCACGCCAAAGGAAGTAATGACTTTTAAAGTTAATGGTGATACTTCAATCAAAATTGTTGATGGTAATCAAATAATCACTTCAAAAATTTATCATTCACAAAGCCAGGTTGTCTTTCATTCCAATAAAGAAATACTCATTCAAGAAAACGGGGAGAACACGAAGTATAAGTTAAATAATAATAAGATTTATTTTGAAGTGTCGAATGATCTCACAGAAGTAATACATTACAACAATAATATAAATGCCGGATCCGTAGCAGCGCATTTTTACTTTGATAGAAATATAGTTGAGTAAGTGGGGGAGCGAAAGAAAATTAAGAAGGAAGGGCTATACGTTTTGTCTGCTTCCGCGAAGTAACCCTCAATTCAAAAGGAAAGAGGTTTTTTTGTTTCTCAGGAAAACTTGTCTGACCCCGCCAGCTCATCACTAGCGGGGCTTTTTTTGTGGTGAAGGGAAAGAACCCATTCGCCCATCAAATTTTAATTACTATTCAACTCTCATGCTCGTCCTCCGATGACCGCGAAAAAACAATACCCCTCTTAATTAACTCTTTTTCTAGTAATTCTATAAACGCCTTCTCAAGCTTAAGTTCAAGAGCCTTGTTGTAGCATTGAAGTAGATGATTGTCATTAAGATTCAATAGAACATCATTCTCCTTGTAGCGAATGGCATCCTATCCCCTCACCTATTAATAATTATAATATTATTAACATCATTTACTTTATTTTACTTTAAATGTTTAGACATTCCATGTAAATATATGTATTCTATTATCTGTTATTCAATTGAAAATATGGAAAAGGAGAAATGTATTTAATGATACAAAAGTTTGGTCTTGTGTTATTCATGATTTTGTTCTTATTTCTCGGAGCTACTGTTACTAGTGCGTCTACAATCTCTTGGGAAGATAAAAGTCCCATGCAACGCGCAAAATTTGGTATAGCTCAAAGTACTCAAGTTTATGATGGGAAAATATACGTGATTGGAGGTCTGGTAAGTCTTAATAGTCCAGTTGACGATTTAGAAGTTTATAACCCTAAAAATGATAGCTGGACTATGAAGAGTTCATTACCTAAACCATTGTGGGGTGCTGCAACATCAATTTTTGGTGGCAAAATTTATACCTTTGGTGGTTCGGAAAATGAAGGCAATAGAACAGTCAATAACGTTTATGAGTATGATATCCAAGGGAATACATGGGCCACAAAACAACCTATGGCATTACCAAGAAGTGAAGCCGGTGCTGTTACTTATGCTGGTAAGATATATGTTTTTGGTGGCCAAGATTTAAATGGACGTACAGTATACAATACTGTTGATATTTATGATCCATTATCCGATTCATGGTCATCAGGCACACCTATTCCAATAGGTGTATATGATTTTGCTATTGGGATTGTCAATAACAAAATCTATATAATAGGTGGTGATAAAAATGAAGGGGGAGTTCAGTACACAAAAAATGTACAGATTTATGATCCTATATTAAATTCCTGGACAAGCGGAACACCACTACCATCTGAGAATTCTGAGATGGGTTATACTTCAATAGGAAATAAGATATATCTATCAGGAGGTCAAGATAATTTAGGGTTACTTTCTGAATATAACACTCAGGATGATTCTTGGAGTACACTCGGTTCTATTACACCAAAAAGAACTTTAATTGCTTCTACTAATTTAAATGGGGATATATATCTTATTGGTGGCAGAACCGGTAGAGATACACCAACTAATTTTGTTCAAGTGTACAGGAATGTTCCAGTAACACCAATAAACATAGTTGCAATCGGTGGAAATTCCTTGATTCAAGTTACTTGGGATGGATCAACAGGTGCCACCGGATACAACGTTAAACGTTCAACAACTATAGGGGGCCCTTACACAACGGTAGCTAGCAACGTCTATGGCACTTCTTACACAGATACAACCGTCACAAACGGCACAACGTATTATTACGTTGTAACAGCTCTGAACTCTGCTGGTGAAAGTGCTAACTCAAACGAAGCATTAGCAACACCACAAGGGACCGTTACGCCGCCTACATCTAATAAAGCCCTACTCGTTATCATACTTTTAAACGGACTTGAAAAAGAGTATGACCTTCCAATGACGGATATAAACAACTTCATCTCTTGGTACAATGGCCGCGCTGCTGGTATTGGATCTGAAGTCTATACAATCAATAAGAATTTTAACAAAGCACATTTCTTAAACAGGAAAGATTACATTGCTTATGATAAAATCGAGTTCTTTGAAGTAAATGAGTACACTCTGTTGCCATAGCAATACGACACTATCCATCCTTCATTTTACAAATATATCTTAATCTATTTCTAAATTTATTTCTAAATTGGTTTGGTTTATTTAAACAATCCATGAAAATTTATTAATTCTACTATTTTGTTATTTTAATGAAAAATGTAAATAAGGGAGAGACTATTTTGAAAAGAATGAAATTATGGTGTTGCTTATTGTTTTTACTTGCTATGTGCTTTTCATTTAGCGGAGGAGTGTTAGCTAGTAGTGAGGTAATTGAATTTTCAGGTACTTCTTACGGTACGATGAGTTCAAACCTTCTTACGGTATCGCAAAAAGTGAAATTTAATAATGATGTGGTCGTAAGTTCAGTTGACTACTACAACGGAAATATTACTAAAACTTCATTAACAATGAAAATATATCGTGCATCAGATTTTTCTCTTATTGGTACAAGCAATACAATAGATATAAATTATCTCGAATCTAAATCTTTCATTTTTTCACCAAACGCAGCTTTAACTGCTAATGTTGACTATTTTATCTCAATTACTGGTAAAGGGGTAGGCATGCAAAATACAAATTTACCTGTTGTTTATACTTCAACCTCTTCTTCAACCTCAGTCACAGTAGATGATTTTACTTGGATAATAGGTGACACTGTGCCTATAGTGCCAGATCATTCAAGTAAAGGTTATATATTTCCTTTAAAAATTCATTTAGGGTCAGGACAAGCTGTTCCTAGTTCACCTACAAATCTAGTTGCAACAGGAAGTAATCAAAAAGTTGATCTATCTTGGTCTGTTGTTAATGGAGCTACAGGTTACAATATCAAACGTTCCATAACAGCAGGTGGTCCTTACATAACAGTTGCTTCCAATGCTTTCGGTACTTCTTATAATGACACAAATGTTACAAACGGAACTAAATACTATTATGTAGTAACAGCTGTTAATACAGCTGGTGAAAGCGGCAATTCAAACGAAGCATCAGCAACACCACAAGGAACGGTAACGCCATCCTCAAGCAAGGCTTTACTCGTCATTACTTTGGTAAGCGGCCTTGAAAAAGAATATGATCTTCCTATGAGCGAAGTAAATAACTTCATTACCTGGTATAACGGACGCGCTGCTGGTACTGGATCGGAAGTCTATACGATCAATAAATCATTCAATAAAGCGAATTTCCTAACACGGAAAGATTATATTGCCTTTGATAAGATTGAAACTTTTGAAGTAAACGAATATACACCAGCACCATAATGAATTCTAGCCTGAGGGAAAGCATCCCTTGGGCTTTTTTATTTTGTCCGCATAAGGTAATATTGGTGAAGAAATACAAAACGTGTATAGAATGGTAAGCTAGTATTGGAGGCGGATGGGGTACAGATGAAGACTTTGAAATTACTAATTTTAGCGACAATAGTTGCTGCCCTTGCTGGCTGCTCTGCTAGTTCCAGTAACGTTAAAGAGACTGTTACAAAAACGGCAGGTGCATCATCTTCTTCAGTTCAATCAAAGCATGAGTGGTATTTTACAAAAGCAAGCCAGCATCCCGAAAAAGCATTAATTGATGTAATTAACTCATCCTCTACCTCATTAGATATCGCTATCTACAGCTTGACACATCCAGAGATAGTCGCAGCGATTAAAGAGTCCAAGCAGAGAGGTGTCACTGTTAGGCTTATAACAGACAAAGTTCAATCGGCTGGTAAGGCTCAAGAAGAAGCGTTAAAAATATTGGGTAGCGCCGGTATCCCGATGAAAGTGAACAAGCATAGTGGCCTGATGCATCTGAAAATGACTGTAGCCGATAAGAGGGTAGCGACAACCGGTTCTTTCAACTACTCGAAGGCAGCGGCTACAACGAATGATGAAGTGTTAATGGTGCTCCGGGATCCGGAGGTAGCCAAGTCATTCTCCGAACAGTTTGAACAGATGTGGAATGACGCAAAAGGGTTTGAAGCGATTGACAAGAAGATTGCTCAATAAATATGTTAAAGCCCTCTTTCCGAAATTGGATTGAGGGCTTATTTAACCTGTAAGAAAATTTTCATTCATTTACAATGTCTTTATGCGCAAGTAAATAATAGGTTTCCTGATCTTTATCTACAATGACTATTCTTCCGTCAGCATCGTAATCCATATCTAAAATATCGGAAGGTTGTAGTGTTTTCATTTCATGTGTTTGCAAATTTATAACATGGTATAGCATAACCTCACACCCTTTCTCTTTATTTTCATCGTTGCTAGTAGATTCAATATGTTAGAATACAAGTAAAGCTTAAAAGGGGTGTTGAAACATGATTGAACGGTACCAACTATTGAATGAACCAGGTCGTACGATATGCATCTTTGAGAAGAACGGAAAATATTTCGGGCACATCCTGAAGGATAGAACGGATAAGGCGCCTGCAAAACTCGTATTCGAAACTCCGAAATACGATAGTCTTGATGCATTGAAATTGGAATACCCCTCGAAGTCACAATGATGGACGGAGGATCAGTGTGCTTATGGCGAAATGTTCCGCGCATAAGAAA
This sequence comes from Paenibacillus radicis (ex Xue et al. 2023), assembly GCF_024722015.1. Lineage (GTDB taxonomy): Bacteria > Bacillota > Bacilli > Paenibacillales > NBRC-103111 > Paenibacillus_S. The sequence continues at coordinate 73,132 of NZ_JANQBD010000015.1, forward strand.
TTTAATGCTGTAACTAAGTGTCATAACTGTGGATATTATTTGTGCATGGATTGCCATAATGATAACAATCCGGGGTTCTGCTACACTTGTAGTAATAAGCCGGCTACTATGAAAAGAATAAAAGAATCCGACCCTCGCACTGCCAAGGAACGAAATATCATGTGGGGGTTTATATTCTTATTTGTGGCTGTATTTGGTTTTATTGTATATCAAATTATAATAATACTAGTGGTCGTCAACTCAACTATCTAAAATATAGAATGGACGTTCATAATATGAAATCCACAAACACTGGTGACCTGAGCAGCCCTGCTTTCGTCCAGTTCCTTATCTTAACTTTCCCTCTCAGTCGAGGCTCTAAATAAACATAGTCAGGGTCCTCACCTACTATTAGCTGATCTTTGATGGTGTAGAAGGCCATCTTATGTCTGGGAGTAACTCCAAGCTCTATAACTCCTATTGGCCGTCCCCATTGATCCGCAGCTAACCATCCAAAATCTTTCTTACGGTATCCCGAAATAAAAACATCAGCAAAAGTCCAATTGATGATTTTCTGCCAGGCACTCGACCGGCTACTAACGTAAATAGAGTTAGAACGTTTAGCTACGATTCCCTCCATGTTCAGAGCTTCAATTTTGGTAAATAGCTGTTCCCCCTCAGCTTCAAGCGACGGAATGAGCGCCATGTGAGGGTTACCAAAAGTCAATGTTGATAGCAACTCCTTGCGCTTATGTAACGGATAGCCTCGTAGATCCTCGCCTCTATAGCGAAGGATATCGAAAACAACATAATTGACTGGACTACTTTCGGCGGCTTTACGAACCTTATCAGTATTACGAAGAGAAAAACGTTCCATAATAGCTTCAAAGTTAACGTGGCCCGATTCGTCTGTAGCCGCGACTTCGCCATCCAATATAACGTCATCGAGTACTATTTCATTAAGTTCAGGATACTGATGTGTACAATCGTTGTTGTGGCGCGTATATAAGCGAGTTTGACCGCCGGTTCGAGATAGTATCAGTCGATGCCCGTCAATCTTAGGCTCAAATATGTAATCGTCGTGAGAAAATGGTGCGGGTGCTGTCTCTAATAACATTGGTGCAATAAACACTAATAAATCACCTCTACAGTAATTATAATGGATGAGTAGTCGTAGAAGCGGCGGTAAGTATTGGAAGGCAAACTCAAAAAGACTTACATGTTACTCTCGGAGATAAGAGTGATGTAAGTCTTTTTTTATTTATTTTAAATTGAAAAGAGTTGAATCAGCGTTTAAAGCTCGAAAGATTCTGTTCTGCTATCTGCACAGACGTCTTGTGATATTGCCACCAATTGCCCCTGCATCGCGTGTAGCTAGGTTGCCATTGTAACCGGTTGGAGATAATTGAATACCTAATTCTTGGGCCACTTCATACTTCAGTTGATAATCGCTGCCTGTGCTTGCTGTACCACTAAGATCTTGAGTGTTAGTGAACAGCCTGAGTGAATAAACTAACGGAGCAGCCGGTCAGATTGATCGGCTGCATTCTCCAGGCTAACGGGCAACAAGGAAAATAAATAGTTTTTTTCTTTTAATCGTACTCTGAGAATATAGGTTCTTTTGAAACGGTTATAATGACAGGAAGGTTCTTTACTCCAAATCCGAATATATCTTTTAACCAACTGCGCAAGCCGGTCATTACTTCTTTTAAAAACTTAAACAGTGTAGGTGTACCTAGGATAGAACTATAAAATGTGTCGCTTTTTTTCTTTCTCCTAGTTAGTTTGCTCTTGGAGACTGAATTAGCAAACCATGGATTTAGTTGAAAAAATGGATGCGTTGTAAGTTCATTTGTTACTAATTTATCCAATATGTATTCTGGGAGATCATTGTGCCGGTAATTTATACCGTCTACACTTGCGTTTCCTTTTATGAAGTCTTGTAGGATTTTGATTGGATGTTTCTCGGCTATAGTTGCCAAACTGTGCATAGATGTTGTAAACACGTCTAATTTTTTATAATGGTCATTTATCTCACCTTTGGAGTTGCGTGTAGATGCAATATCTGATGCATGGGCGTATTTCCACGTCTCATTTTCAACTTCATTCTTGGAGGTACCTGCAAAATAACGATTATAAAAGCAGTATAATGGGATGGCTTTGTCTGCTACAGCCGCATCGATAAGAAGGTCAATTTGGTACCCATTTCGATTTTTTTGATTTATATCACCATAGCTTGTTGGCGAGGTTTGCTTTTTTGCTTGAATTCGCAAATGCATTGCTTGCATTTCATTTTTCTTTTGATCATGATAGAGTATCCACCATTCCAAGTCGGCTCCTTTAATGCGCTCATTTACCCCTGGGATAGCAAGTAGATTCTCGTTACGTTTTTGTCTAAGTTCGTTGATAATGTTCTCTGTTATCGCTGTTTCTTTGAAATCCGGGGAAGGTTTCAACTTTTTATAGATTTGTTCGATCGCAATCTCTTTGAATAATGCTGTAAGGTCTTTTACTGTAGTAGATGGAACTTGCAGAGATATCCCTCCTATAACGTTTTGCCTCTTCTATGTGAATACTAATATTGTTAGTTAAGAGTTGTAAAGCAAAATCTTTTATCGTGTGGCCCGAGTAAAATAGGTTATTGCTGTTCGATGAAAATAAAGTGTTAGCAAATAAAGTTGTAGACCGACTGATGGCGTTAAGCTCTCTCGATATAATTTAATTTCATAACGGATTACGTTTGTAAAAGAACTGCTTTACCACGGTTCCTTTGTTGTATTGAAGTAATTGTAGATGACTAGCAATAAGACCTCGTTTATACGCGTCAATATATAGATGACGCTTAAATTCGGTTACCTGCTGATGGTTGGTTATTTTATTCCTAAATTTCTTGCTTTTCTAGGATTCGTATTTTTCATAATTTATTTGTAAGGAAAAGGAAGCAATAAGATTAAACTAACGCAGAACGATAGTTCAATCATAACAGCGGCAGTTTAGGACTGTATTATTGCGTCCTAGACTGCCGTTGCCTTTTTGTAATTATGGGCCTCATACTTATTGTGCAAATGCTGGCTGTCTTGATTTTCAAAATCGGTATCAAATCGATGCTTTCTGTTTTCATCAGACATATTGGAAAAAATTCCTCTTGAAATAAGAATGAATGTTCGTTATTCTGAATATAATACAAACATGTGTTCGTATATATTGGAGGCGGTGTTCGGTGATCCAAGCGAAAAAAGCACCATTACTTACACCTGGCGAACTTCAACTCGTTAAGATGGGGATTATCTTACCTGTCATGCTTGATGTGCTTCAGCGTGATATTAATCAGATGAATCAAGTTAAGCTGAAACTAAATATTCTTTATGTCATGAGTCTTGGTAAGGCGCAGGACAGTGCTCACTCCGAGTTAATGGAATTGAAGGCAGAGCTGCGAAAGCGAGGTATTAAGATTATTGAAGAAGTTCGCGCAGCAGAAGGGATACAGGCCAGATTCAAATGCCGCGGCTACGATCATAATCTCTTGCTTCAGTGGGAGAAGGTACGAACGGAAATTATGGAGAAAGGGAGCCAATATTGGGGAATTCCATTACATGGAGGGTGACAGCGAATATGGGGAAAAAGCTTGAAGGATACGGAAGGTGGGAGAGTAGCCGTATGATGTTACCAGAGCATAAAGACAGGATTAATTTACATAACGAGCAGAAGAGTAAACAGACGAAGCCAGAGTTGACGGAGGAGGAGCAGCAGGAATTGTATGGCAGACTAAGGTCATCAATGCTGCATACACTCCGAGCCAGTATAATAGTGTTTAAGGAATACGGTAACAGACAGATTAATGGGGTTGTAGATTGGATAAACCCGAGGACACATCTCATTAAGGTGGATATAGGAGCAGACTGGGAGTTGATTGATTTCAAAGACGTTCTTAGGGTAGAGTTGGATGCTCCAGGATATTGAAAGAAAAGTCCTTAGAGATGTTTGGTGTTACAAATGCAGCGATGCATCCAACAAGAGATGAATTATTTTTGGAGGAGCTGGGCAGCCAATTTGTAGTGGCTAAGGAAGAAGAAAACGAAGTCCTGCTTACTGTTTGGGGATGGGATGAGCAACTGACAGGATTGTGGAAATGGAGTCACGTACAGGCAAGGTTCACAGGCCTGATGACCACTTAAGGATATTATGAAAGTATAGAGCCCTGGAGGATGATTCTGGGGTCTTTTTATTTAAGAAAAAAGGGGGCCGTCCCCAATTCGTCCCCAAGGCTAATATTTTGTAGGATAGATAGATCGATAAAATAAAGAAAAACCCTTATGTATCAAGGGTTTTTCGTGTATGACCTGTAGTGGGCTCGAACCACTGACCCCTACCCTGTCAAGATAGTGCTCTCCCAGCTGAGCTAACAAGTCATGTTTTAGCGACAAGTAATATAATACCAACGAGACGGCCACTTGTCAACAGTTTCTTCATATTTTTTTAATAAGCTATTTTTGCACACTAATCAGTAGAAGGATCAACCTGCGCGGAATCAAGTGACGGAAGGTATATTCCAAAATGTAAGTTTGCATTTAAAAATCAAGAAATTCAACTAAACTGCCGTTAGTTTAGTGGTTGTGCGTTCTAGTTTGAGTTGTTAACCATTATGCAGCACCTTTTATCGCTGTTGAAAATCAGGTAGCTTTTTTCTTTATGTTTATGCGAAAATGGGATTAAAAGGAATATCAGGATGTTAATGTTGAGCAGCCGCGTTACCCAGTAATGCTAATGCCATAAATGTTTAATGAGAGTGGTTTATGATTATGATTTACAGAGCTTAGGAAGGATGAGAATAGAGGTAAAATTCCATGTCTGAATCAAGATTTAAAGACACAGGTCAAAAGATAGACGATTTTCAATATATATCTGATGTTTTAACTGAATGTCCTGATTGCTTGAATGGCGCAAAAGCTATAAGAGGATTGTACATTCATGGGGCTTAATCTTTGGCTGAGAACTGGCTGCTGTGGTCAAGTGCTGTGGGCGTACAACAAAGATCACTTAGCTTTTTTGGACAGTTATATCAACTCATCATTAAGAGAGCGTATTCCTTATATGAATCAGAGCTTGGCGAGTAGACTTCCAGAATGGATAAAGAGTGCAAAGAATCGTCAAGAACTTTCAAAAGGGATAGATAAGTTATAAGAAGTAAGCTTAAGGATAGCAGATAAATATTGAGAGGACTCCAATTGAACGTGTTGAAGTGGCTTGGAAATTGGTATTTCTCGAACGGCGATGGGAACTAGGAACATATTTAAGGTGTAAGGGTAGAAACACTTAATAATCCTCGTTGGGCTATTCGTATCTACTTGGTAGATACAGAGATAGAAAATAAGTGTTTTCAAAAAATAAAAGATGAGCGAACTGAACAGGATTGGGTTCATTGTAGAGTTAAAGAGGCTTGGTTTGAAGGGGCATGCATTTTGGAGGAAATTCTGGTTATTTTCAAGGATTGGGTGCGGATTGGTTCTCAAAAGAATGATTTTATTGGAAAAGGTTTCTATAGGAGCGGATAAAAACTTGGAGCAGGGATATTTATTTTGGCAGTCTATAATGAGCAATGGTTCAATTATGATGTTTTGGCGACAAAGTATTATGGAGAAATTCATTGAAGGTATAAGAAATGAAGGATTTGTATTACTTGGATTGTGAAAATTGGGATAATAGCACTTGCCTAATAGAAATTGGCAAGACGCTACAGTTTCCTAATTACTATGGGAGAAATTTGGATGCCTTTAATGATTGCCTTTCAGATATAGTCCCTGACAATGAGGGCGTGGTTTTGGTCTTCAAAAATTTTGATAAATTTAATGTCAAATGTGAGGATATGGCATATCATTTGTTAGACATTATACAGAGAAATTCATGGAGGTTACTTGTAGATAATCAAAAAAAGCTAATGGCTTTTTTACATTCAAATGATCCACAACTTCATATTCAATCAGTAGGAGCTTACCTGTACTTTGGAATAATGTCGAATGGCTTAATAAGAGCAGAGGACTTTAATGAAAGTGCGATTTTATTTAGAGGTGGGGGAGGTAATTCTGAACTTATTTGAACAAGGCGACGAACTGTATGCTAATGGATTTTACGAAGAAGCATATGAAAAGTTTGAGTTAGCTTATGTTAATGAGGAAGAAAACAATGCCGATTGCCTTAATTATATGGCGTGTTGTCAGATACATTTAGGTAATTCTCAACAGGCACTAGAGTTGTTGGATAAGGCACTAAAAATAAGTCCAACATGGGAAAGATTGCTTTTTAATAAAGGTCGTGCATACTTAAAATTGGATAATTACACAGAAGCCCTTGCATATTTAAACAGAGCAATTATGGTTAGTCCCAATAATCAAGATGTTTATTATTATATTGGTGTGTATTACGAAAAGACTACTGATTACGAGATAGCTAAACAATACTACCAGATGTCGTTGGAGATCGACCATGAACAATCTGAAACACATTTGAATTTGGGAACAGTGTTTTGGAATTTAGGGGATAAGGGGAAGGCATTAGAGGAGTTCGACTTAGCTTATCAATATGATAATAATTGCTTTGATGCGTTATGGAACAAGGGACATGTTTTATACTCGCTTAAGCAGTTTAGTGAAGCCATTCTTTGCTTTGAACAAGTTTACGAACATAATCCAAACGATACAGAAACTCTAAATGATTTGGCATCAGCGTATTTCAGATTAAACGATCACCAACAAGCATTAAAGTGGCTTAATAAGATTTTGGCGATTGAACCTGATAATGAACATGCCTTAAAAGGTATTAAGGCGCTTAATAAGCAATTCCGCGAATAAGCTGTTAGTCAAAAAGTAATTTTAATGACAGGAGAAGAACTATTTCATGAACTTTTTTAAGAAAAACAGCAGGAGCTATATCTGTTCGTGCTGCGGAAAAAAGCATGATGAACTTCCAATGAGTTATGGTAGTCATGCCCCTTACATATGGTTTCAAACAAAGGCAGAAGATAGGGATGAGAGGTTTAGCCTTGATTCTGATTTATGTGTTATGGATAACAAGCACTTTTTCATACGTGGTAACATTGAAATCCCTGTCGAAGATGAAAAGAAGGCTTTCATTTGGGATGTTTGGGTTTCTCTAAGTAAAGATAACTTTGAAAAATCTATATCATGTTGGACTAAGAAGGGTAGAGAAAAGGATTCAGAACCAATGTTTGGATGGTTGTCGACTTCTATTCCTTGTTATTCAGAAGAAACGTTAAATCTAAAGACGATGGTACATACTCGTAAGCTAGGGAGTAGACCATCTATTGAATTAGAGCCAACAGAACATCCACTTGCAGTTGAACAAAGAAATGGTATTAAATTGAAAAGGGTTCAAGAAATAGCGGAGCGTATTCTTCATATGAATGGCTAGATAAAACATGTATTTCGTTGAATGAGGAAGGTGTTACGATGGCAGATGTTGAAGCTTTGATAACCTTTTTAATAGACGGAGGAAGAACTAGAAATGTGTTCAACGGCTATCGACCTGCACATTTAGTAAAAGATGATTATTTAACCACAGGTATACATAACTATTATGATAAACATGAAGTTGTCTTAGGTGAATCTGTTCTTGGAACTATTACCTTTATAGGCCCCGAAGCATATCCGCAATGCTTGTGGGTTGGGAAAAAAATCAATATTCAAGAAGGTTCTAAAATTGTTGGTTATGCTGAAATCATAAAAGTCTTTAATATACTTTTGTTAAAGAAAGAAGACTCTACATTGTTTGAATAATAGAGCAATATTATTACAAGTATTCTATTTATTTCAACATCTCTTAATACAAAGGAGAGAGTGGTTAATGCCAAGGCAGTAAAAGTTATCGGATGTAGATTTACTTCGATTACAGGACTTTCCAGTAAAGACTTTTTTTAATGTCATACCTAACGATTACTTTATTAAGGTAATACAACAGATGGCTCTTGGTATTGGATGTGGTTTTAACGCTACTGTGTGCATTTCTCCAGACGATTTAGATCCTCATGAAGAAAAGTTTGAAGGCATCATGTTTGCTTTACATACCGAGGAAGTAATCTTAGATTATAAAACATTTTTATTTTACCTTATCAAGGCGTGTAAAGTTTATGTTGGTGACTTTCCAATGAACAAAGACATTGTCAATAGTTTAGTTGAAAAGATAAGTGAAAACTACCTTACAGGAAAATGAGGTTACCCAAATTTCAAATGTAAATTATGTAAAACAGTAGGTTTCCTTTTAGTCTGGGTGGAGTTTAAGATATGATAAAAGTTCACTTTTATATAATTTAAATGGAGTGATGATTTATGAAATCATTAGGAAATATAGATTTAACCGATTTCTGGACAGAGTCTGAGTATTACACAAACAGTACTCCAGTAAATCGAGAAATGATCGAAAACGCTGAACGAAAACTTGGTTACAAACTACCAAAGATATATCTTGAATTGATTAGATCTAAGAATGGTGGGACTCCAAAGAACACTTGCTACCCCACTAATAAACAAACTTCATGGGCAAGCGATCATATAGAGATTACAAGTATTAATGGGCTTGGGGGCGGTTTGGGGATTGATTCCGATGACTTAGGAAGTCAATTCATGATAGAGGAATGGGGATACCCTGATATCGGCATAGTTATTTGTTCATGTCCTTCGGCTGGGCATGATGCGGTAATGCTTGACTATAGTATGGCTGGTAAAGATGGGGAACCAAGAGTTGTTCATGTTGATGTCGAAGTACTTGGTGACCCTGAAATTACGTTTTTAGCTGAAAACTTCGAAGTATTTATTAGAGGATTAGACAGTGCTGAACAATTTGAAATAACTGGAGAGGAACTAAAAGACAATAAGGTAGTAAGTGTTTGGATTTGTCCTGAATTTGAAAAGCTTATTAAGAAAAGTGAAGGTTAAATCAAGATAAAAGGTCAATTTCAATGGGTAGGAAAGTAAAGGAATTGTATATGGTCAATAAACTAATTGGTACATTTATCATTTTCGCTTTTTTGGCACTGTCGATTCGCATTATAGTAAGGCCGGAGAAAGCGACTAAAGATTCATTTGGATATTTATTTCGATTTATTAAACCTGCGAAAAAGGATTTAAACAACGCTAAAATTTCGGGGTGTGTTGGTATTGCATTTGGGATTTATATGCTTTACTTGATTTGGAGCGTAGGATAAATAATCCATTTCACAGGTGTTTTTTTGTTTGATAATCTGATCTACTGAGGTGAAATGTCATTTGTATCTGTTATTATCAGCGATAATATTTAGTTCATTGATTGGAATTATCATTCTGTTCCAACTCGCGCTAGCGGCAGGCATGCCTTGGGGGAGTTTAGCAATGGGAGGAAAATATCCTGGTAAATTTCCTGTTAAGTTGAGGATAGCTGCTTTATTTCAAATCGTTATATTAACATTCATTGGTTCAATTGTATTAATTAACACAGGTATTATACTTCCACAGTGGAAACTAATATCGGAATCATTCATTTGGTTTGTTGTTGCGTTTTCAGCTTTATCCACAATTCTGAACCTCGTTACTAGGAGCGTGTGGGAAAGAAGAATTTGGGCACCCGTATCCATTCTAATGCTTATTACGAGTACTATTGTTGCCTCACTCAGTATAATTCACAAATAAACATTGATGTAAAAATTGGGTTTATAGTAGGAGAGTGTTTAATGTCAACTTTAATCAATAAATTAAAACAAGTTGAGAAAAAGGCTTGGATTCCTGAAACTACTGAGGGTGATGGTTCAAACTTAGCGTCCAAATTTTCAGGTATACCATTCTTATCAAAAAACGAATCATATCCAATATGTCAAAATTGTAATAAACCTATGCAGCTATTTGTCCAATTAAACTTATCTGAACTGCCGCAAGAGTTCCAAACATCTGTCGGGATTAATAAAGGTTTATTACAAATGTTTTATTGTTTAAGCGATGATCCTATTTGTGAAGTAGAATGCGAAGCTTATTTTCCATTTTCTAAAAGTACTCTTTTGAGAATAATCGAACCTACTAATGATGGAAGATCGGATATCGATGTATCTAAATTTTATCCAGCTATGACGATATTTTCTTGGAATGAAATTGCTGATTACCCCAATATCGAGGAAATGAATGAGATGGGGTTATCTTTTACTGATGAAGAAGAAAGTGAACTCTATGAATCACTCAATCCTGCATCTGGAGATAAACTAGGCGGTTACCCAAGTTGGGTACAGGGTGTTGAGTATCCAAATTGTCCAAAATGTGATGAGAAAATGCAATTAATATTTCAGATAGATTCTGAGATTAATCTGCCTTATATGTTTGGAGATTCTGGATGCGGTCATATTACTCAATGCAAAGAGCACAAGGAAGTATTAGCATTTGGTTGGGCGTGTTATTAATTAATAAATTATAAATTACAATAAAATGACGATTTTATAAGGGGAAAATAAAAATGGAGAAAACAGAAAGAAGGTTACGTAGCTTAGTCGATGCATTTTTTGCAAGATTAAACACAAATGAATTTACTAGTAAAATTGGCATTTTATGAGAAATGAGGAGTGAACCATTGGCTAATATGGAGATCCAATGTCCTAAATGTGGGGGAAAGGAAATTGGTAAAGGAAAGCAAGCTGGATATGCAGCAGTAACCCCTCTAAATAGTTTCTTTAAAACTGGTTCACCTATTATACATTCTATTTGTTTGAGTTGTGGTTTTATTGTGGAAAGTTATGTTGAAAATCCATCTAAGTTTAAGGACTAATAAAATGGGGAGCAGGGGATTACGTAGAAAAGTAGCAGGGAAATGGGTTACTAACGCTGCTATGACGAGCGATAGAGCAAAGAAGATTTCGGGGTTGATGGATGAAAGTATGGGGAGCATTACAGAAAGGTATGTCTAATATTTCGATTAAGTATTATATTGATGTTCACAAAGCATACCAGTCTCATGATAGCCATAAAACTGTTATCAGTAGAAGTATCAACCTGCGCGGAATCAGGGACCTTGTGTTATAATACCAGTATTATAGAAGAGTAGGAAGAGGGTATAAGATGAAGGAATTTAGCCGATCACCCATACATCCTGCGCAGCATCAACAGCAGTTGGATGCTGAGAATGCTGTGGATTGGGGCAGTCAGGAATGGGGTACACACCGCTTTCAAATCCGCCAGCTCCTGGAGCATGCAATGGAGATTATGACGATAAAAGATAAAGCGGCAGTTCTTGGGGCCGGTAATCATGGCGATGTGGATCTGCCTAGATTAATGAACCAATTCTCACAGGTTACCGTGTTTGACACGGAAGCTAACTCTATCGAAGAGGTTCTGGAGGAGAGCGGTATAGCTGTACCCAATAAGTTTAAATCCTTGACCAATGTGGATTACACATGCCTGGACCAAGTTCAATTCTACGAAACGTGGGAGGACATGCTGTTAAATCAAGCGCCAGCTGCTGAGATTATCAGGTATTTGAAGGATAGTGCGTTTGCAGTCCGAAGACATGAAGCATTGCCGCATTTGAAGAAAAGCTTTAATTTAGTAGTTTCTTCTTCGGTACATACGCAATTATTTTATATTCATGCTTTAACCCAATTTGCAGGCTATGCCAGCCAGTATAATGAACAGGAAATAAGTCAGATTATAGATGCACTTGCATATTTGCGCAATAGTCTTGTATTGGACTACAACAAGCTGCTGCTATCTTTATTGAAACCAGATGGAATGCTGGTAATGTGGTCGGAAATGATCCGAATGGATGAACAGAATGAGGAGATTTTCGATCGTTTATATGGGTTGAATAGCGACTCAGAGCGCATGAGTTTCTTATTCCGTGCTTTTGGACAATATGGGATTGAGTCGGCAGTTCTGGGGCTTAAGGATTTGCATGATCAAATGAAACAAGAAGGTCAATTGTTTAAAAGCTGGGTATGGTTGCCAGGAAGTGAGAAGAAGTTTATAGTAGCCGGGTTTTCCGGAACGCCTGTAAGTTAACAAAAAAGCCGCTCTAATAGAGCGGCAAATGGATTTTTTCGTCTTCTATAGAAGTGTGCAAAATCGCATTGTTGCCTACAACTTCAATGAGATCGATATGGTAAACATAATCTTGTTGCTTGTTGGCAGGTTGGGTGCGGCAGCTTTCGAGCACTTGGATTAAGAGCGGAATCGCTTTCTGGTCACTCGAAATAAAGCGGACGGGGATTCTTTGATCATGAAACATAATTTCAGTTGTCATGGACGATTTCTCCCTTCCCTATTATTTGGGTACATACCCTATTATACCTCATTTTCATATAGAAAAGTTGAAGATTTTATTACCTTTGGAGAAAATTAGGAGTTGTTTTCATGGCAGTAGATTTAGAGGCGCAAATTCATGCAGTGTTAGAACAATATTTTGACGATACAAATTGGAGTATTGAAGCCAAGGAAAGCGGAGTCAATAATACGACTCGGTTTGTTAATCATGGTAACCATAAGTTTGTATTGCGAATCTATGAAAATCATACCGATCTGAATAAGGTGAGGTTCGAATATAGTTTATTGCAAAAGCTTCAGACAGCTAAACTTGCTTTTCAAATACCCAAACCGGTACAAGCTTTAAATGGAGAGTATTATGTTCTCACACCATCAGGAAAAATATCGATCTTGTTTGAATACATGGAAGGTAAGCGAGCTGTTTTGAGCGATAGAGGACATGTGGCATCGATCGGCCGGTCAATGGGTGCACTGGTCTCTGCATTAGAAAATATAACCATGGACTTGGAAGCAGCATATGAGCCTTATTACGATCTGTTTGAGATACATCCTCTGGTTACACGTGAAAAGCTGGCAGCCTGGCTCCTCAGCAAGCAGGAAGGCTCTCTTACAAAGGAAGCGGAGCTACTTGAATACGAAATTAATAATCTCCTGGATAATCTCTCTAGCTTGCAACAACTGCCTACTCAGCTTGTACACTCGGATTTAGTAGCCGGCAATGTGCTTACAGGAGAAGAAGAGGTTTCGGCTGTTATTGATTTCGAATTTGTTACTCCTGATTTACGTGTGATGGATGCGGCTGTTTTCATCAATGAAATAATAAGGTATCACAGCGATAGATGGGACCTCATAGAAGCTTTCATCAATGGTTATGCTGAAACGGGTACCTTAAATACGGATGAAATACAGGCGCTGCCACAGCTGATTCTACTTCGAAGTATAGTCCTATGCCTCCATTTCTTAGGGCGACAGTGGGCAGGTATTGACCTGATACATACTGAGGAGAAGTACCTTAAAAGCTATGCAGATGTACATCATTGGATGAGCGATAATAAAGAGCGGATTTTGAAGCTTTGTTATCTGAGTTTTGAGCAGGAGGTGAGTGAATGAAAAAGCTTTTTAGCCAAATGTCACGTGAAGAGTTGGAATTGGAGATGCTGCAAAGCCTGGAGGCGATGGAGAAGGCTGAATTTCCAAGTCAAAAGGAGCTGCTGGAGCGCAAATACTACACAGCTAAAGCCTATACACTCAATCCATTGGAGTTCCCACCGGGAATTTATAAAGTGATAGGACATCCTGTGGATGCAAGCTTTAAGCTGAACTATATTAATGGGATTATGGGTTGGGGAGAAATGGGAGAAGATCTGGAAGCAAGCTTCCCCCTTTCCATGCTGCTGCCTTATTAGATACGGCAAATATCTTTAGGGCAATTTTCACATTGGCAAATATTTTTCAAGTGGTCGATATCTTTAACGATAATATGATTATTTTCCATAGCGAGTATGTCGAGCTTTCTCAAGTCGCTGAGCATCCGGTTGACGCTTTCACGGGTTGCGCCGATCATATCGGCCAGCTCGCTGTTACTAATTTTTTTTGTAATTATGATGTCACTGCCATTAGGCTTGCCGTATGAATTACTTAGGCGAATTAGTGTAGAGCATAGAGCGCCAGGCTTGCCGAACATCATCAAATCCCGAAATTTAGTCTGCGTCATCCGATGCATGAGCCCCATCCACTTCATAAATTCCACTGCTAAATCCCCATGCTGCCACAGAAGTATTTCTAAATCCTTTTGTTGAATGATACCAATCACCGTATCTTCCATAACCTCAGCATTAAAGCTGTGTATAGAGTGATGGAAAGGGTCCAGTTGCCCAAAAAGATCACTTTTTCCGTACATATATAAAATAAAGCTTTTACCATCATCATTGGTTTTGGTAATTTGGATGCGCCCGCTATTAATAAAATACAGCTTATCGGCTGTATCCCCTTCCCAGAACAAATGGGAGCCCGCCTCTACCTTATGCTCATACATGATTTCTTTTAATCTGGCAAGATTGTCCTCGGAGAAGCATTCTGTATTATGAATTCCATCCGCTTTATGGCTTAAATCCTTCATTTGGATTCCTCCTGATCATTAGAAAACATTCGTTATTATAACCTTAATGTATTTCTCCACTAATTGATGTGACAATAATCACAGTTGGAGCTTTTACTTTTGCTTAGTATGTAAGGTATATAGAAATGTGAGCTTCAATATTGTAGTGTGCTGTGATAAATATAACATCCAGAAGCGGCTTAATCCGCTATATTTATTAAGAATAAGAAAACTTTTTGCGGAAAGGTAGTGTTCGCCCTATGCTGACTGGAGTCATATTGGCCGGTGGCGAGGATGATGTCGGCCAAGCACTTTGTTTAATTGATGGTAAGCCGTTGATTAACCGTCTCATTAATGAAATGCAATCGATATGCCAAGAAATCATTGTTGTTGCAAACGAACCAAGGCTATTGCTGCCTGTTCTGCCGCGTTGGGTCCGGGTAATTACCGATTTTATTCCAGGTTTTGGCGTATTGAGCAGCATGCATGCAGCATTCTCATTAGCCAAGTATAGTGATCTATGGGTGACGGCTTGCTACATGCGAACGGTCTCATCGTCGGCAGCGAGGTTATTATGCGAGCGTAAAAGGCTTGTCGAGTACCAAGCTGCTCTTCCATTAATACAGGCTAATCCAATACCTTTTCATGGAGTATATAGTCAAAGCTGTGTTCAAATCATCACGGAGCTGATTCATGCCAAGGAACATCGCATAAGTGAATTGCTGAAGCAGATCTCATGGGGAGTGGTGGATGAAGCACTATTTAGCGGACATAAAATTGAATTTCAAGAGTCATTAAACAAGGAAGGTAAAAATGAATAAAATTACGTGACAGACGCAGCAATGTATCGTATTCTTTGGGAAAGAAATACCTTTAGAAGTCTGATGAAAAAGAGGTGTATTCGTGAACCAGAGAAGCGGCTTGATTGTGGATGGAAGCTCCAAACCTCCGAGAATAGAAGTACATCAATCATGGTGGGCCATGAATGGCATCGGCAGCGGCGGCAAGGAGTGGTCGATGGAAGAGAAGTTTGAAAAAATCGCTGAAGCCGGGTTCACCGGTATTATGGCTCATCTTCCGAAAGAACAGGAGGCTGAGAGTTGGAGGCGCTTACTGGATGAGTACAGCTTTAATTTCGGTATTCATTCATTTCCGCGTAAACCGGAGGATATTACCCAGCTTTTGAAGGAAGCTAAGCAATTTGGCGTCTTGTACGTTAATTCTCAAGTAATGGATTCTTTCGTAATTGGCCAGCAGGCTATCGATTTACTGCAAGGGCTCGTAGAAGAAGCGCAATCAGCTGACATACCTTACACAGTGGAAACACACAGGGGACGTGTGACGCAAGATCTTCACCGTACAGTAGATTATGTAAAAGCGATTCCGGATCTGCGTTTAACTATTGATCTTTCACATTATATAGTGGCTGGCGAATTGACAGCGGCTGCTTCGAGAGAATTAGAGCTGGCAGGGGAGTTGTTCAATGTTCTACTGCAGCGCACTTCAAGCATTCATGCCAGAATCTCGAACGGGGAGCAAGTGCAAGTAGATATTGGTCCGAATGCTGAGCATGGCATGGTCGAGCCTTTTATGAAGTGGTGGCAGCAAGGTATGAGTTATTGGCTAGCCGAAGCCAAGCCTGGGGCTGTATTGCCATTTGTAACAGAGCTTGGACCTCCTGACTATGCGATTACCGAGACTAAATATGTAAGCGGTGAACGGGTAGAAATTTCAGATCGTTGGGAGCAGGCTTTGGTTCTCAAGCGGTTGGGCGAAGAAGCTTGGAAGCGAGCGATCGAAAGCAGGAAATCCTTATAGGTCTTGTTTTATCAGCTATTCAGTGTTTGAGAGCAAAGTCGTCCTGCTTAGAAAGCGGCGGCGCCTTTGTTCTTCCAAAGAGAACGAGTGTAGAGAAATAATATTAAGAAATGATATAGATGCTGCAAAGGGGCTTATTTTTATTATTCCATATGGTAAAATAGGCCTAAATAAATAAATTTTTTGAAAGCGTATACATATTTAGCGTAATTGGGGGAATGGCTTTTGAAGAATGCGATAATGTGGTTTTTGTTGTTGTTTATTAGCCTTAATGTTTCATTGCCAGTTTATGCAGAAGAGGGGAAAACGGCCGTTTTTGTTAGTCCGGAGGGAATTCAATTTTCAAGCTATAGCAAGCTTTGGAATGAAGCTAGACTGAAGGGACTTTATGAAATGCTGCTGAGATGCGGGCATGGAGAGGAATTCGCTGAGCTTAAAGAAGTTGTTCTAAATTCCAAATCGAGCACTGGAAAAAGCGGCTTTCGAGTAGGGAACTATAATAGCAAGACGCAAATAATACAGCTATACGAAGTGGATTCTTTACAACAGGTTGAACGAACGTTAATTCATGAGTATGGGCATCATTTTACCTATTATTGGCTTCAAAAGAAAGAGGGGTTTTATCCGAATCTATTAACAGAGTTGTCTGGCTGGTCCAAAATAAGGCAGCTAGAGGGCTATCCAATACGATGGTTTGGAAGCAAATTGCCCTATAATCATAAATGGGACCCAGCCGAAATAATGGCGGAGGATTATGTTGCTTTATTCGGAGTCGGAGGCATTGCATTGCCTGATCAACCTAAAGATGTTGTCAATCTAGTTAGGCACGAGAACGAGTATATCCCTTCACCTCAGTCAATTCCAGAACTCAGAAGCTATTGGGAGGAAATTGCTGGAATGAAGCCTCAGAAGCCTCTTGGAGTTCCTACAATACAACAGTGGAATACCGTTGGGGTTAAAGGTGAAAATAGCGGTTCGCTTCATGTGTCCTTCACACCCGCAGCGGACGGCCAACAGCAAATCAAATATGGCGTTAATACGATGGGCTTTGGCGAACGAGTTAGTATTCCGGTGAAATGGACGACAGGATTGACAGGAAGTGGTACTGAATTAGTAGAGACACAGCTTGATGTTAATCTGTTTCAGGAGCATCCGCCTTCTTATTACTACTTTCAAATTTGGTCATTGGATCGGGAGAATCAACAGCTTACCTATACGCCGTTTTATATGAACTGGTTTCAATATGATGCTTCATCCCAGCAGCTAAATGCTGTTTCTCCTCCTATGGAAGTATATGGATGGCAAGATGAGCTTAAGAAGGAAGGGATGGAGCATTGGCCTCTTCTTAACATTTTCATTAATGGAAAACCTGTAACAACGATCCTAAGACATGAGAGTGAAGATTCAAGTGTATACATCTCCTGGCGATTGTTCAGTAAAGAGGAATTGCCAACCGATACGAAGATGACAGATTTAAGATTTGAGAATGTCTGGATGCTTACGGCTAGTTATAATGAGCATAATGTGGAATATGTTATGGATAACGATTACTTTGTCGTGAATGGTATTCGAACTTCGTTGATTAAACCAGTGAAGTGGGTAGGCAGCGAGCCTTTCATTTCGATAAACGATCTTGCGCAAATGTTCGAGGTATCAGTCAAATTGGATGAATCCGGTATGGGCTTATATATTGAGTCTGCTTAAAAAAAGCCTGTGTATAGAATACTTATCGATTAAGGATTCTATAGCATAGAGGTGATAAGATGAATCGAGCTTTACTTACATCGATCGCGACGGTTGGTTTGGCACAATTTGTTAAGATCCCTATTGCCAAGCAGCAAACCGGACGATGGGATTGGGCGGAGATGTTTAAAACAGGAGGCATGCCAAGCTCTCATTCAGCCGGGGTAACTTCTTTAGCCACTTACGTTGGTTTAAAAAGAGGAATTGAAACGATTCCGTTTGCCCTTGCTGGGATGCTAAGCCTGATCGTTATGTATGATGCTATGGGGATACGCAGGCAAGCGGGAAACATTGCTACAGAGGTTAACTCGTTAGAGGTTACGGTTGGACGACTTATGGAAGAAAGCTCACTGTCATCTATGGATAAAGAGGAGCAGAGAGTCCAATTGGAAGAAAGCTTGGGTCACGTGCCAGCGGAAGTACTATGCGGTGCATTTCTAGGCATATGTACAGGAGCACTTAGTTATGTGCTGGAGAAGCCGAGTGCCAAGCGACGCCTGTTAAGCCGGTTTCTATGAGAATTTGAAGGAACACAAACAAACAACCTTTCACATGCAAATTGTGAAAGGTTGTTTGTTTAAAACTTTTAAAAGGAAGAGGTTTTTGCTTCTTGGACTTGAAGAAGATCATGCTGATCTTCTGGAAAAACCAAGGGGACCGTAATAATAAATTTCGTTCCTTTGTCTAACTCACTTTCGACTTCCATAGTTCCTTCATGATCTTGAACTATTTTATGACAAATCGATAACCCCAGACCTGTTCCCGAATCTTTCGTTGTATAAAAGGGAAGAAAAATTTTATCGAGCTCCGCCTCCGGGATACCGCTTCCAGTATCGGCTATTTCAATAACTGCATGTTTATCACTAGAATATAATTGAATGCTCACGCTTCCTTGGTCAGACATCGCCTCAAAAGAGTTTTTGATTAAGTTCAGCAGCAGTTGAAGCATCTTATCCTGATCCATCAGCATATGGAATGGCGCCGGTTCTGCATTAAAATGAATTTGATGGCCAAGACGTCCCGACTCGGAGTCAAGTAGAGATATAACACGTTGAATGCAGGGCTCGATCGGATGGACTTTGAATTTAGTAGCATGAGGTTTGGAGAACTGAAGAAATTCAGCAGTCAGCATGCTCATTCTTGTGATTTCATCCATAATTAATTCGTACCAGGGGCCTATATTGAAATTATCCGCTTTGGAAAGCTGTAAAAAACCTTTGACTGTAGTCAGCGGATTACGAATTTCATGAGCCATACCAGAAGCGAGCTCGCCCACAACACGCAGCTTTTCTGAGCGCAGCATATGCTCCTCGCGTTTAAGCCAGGATTCTCTCTTCATTGTATATAGATTTCGTTCTGCAATAAAGATTAGATCGTCCTTGGATAAACCATCGTTCGGATAAAATGCCATCCCGTAATTAATATCAATACCGGTCAGTTTGGGGAAATCCAGAGCGAATTGCTCGGACATTGTATTCATTGCTTGTATAGAATCGGTGGATTCAAGTACAATAGCAAATTCATCGCCGCCGTATCGACTGATGATTAATGCCTTAGGAAACATCATACGCAGCTGCTGTGCGGCTTGTTTTAAAATTCGATTGACTCCAATAAAGCCATTTGTTGTATTCAAGGATTTGAGGTCCTTGCAATCAATTAATACCAACACGATTGATTTGCGAGCAGCTACTAATTGGGCTAGCTGCCGATGGCACTCCTCATAGTTGCATAAACCGGTTAGGGCATCATGAGTGCTGAGATGCTTCTTTTCGTTGTCCAGCAATTGGGTCTGATCTTCCATGACATGAATGTAACGGTAAAAAAGAATAGTGAATATGAGGCAGCTAAAAGAACTGAACAAAATGGTAATCATTCCATAGATTGAATAAGGCATATAAGTAAATGAAATTAACGCATATGTAATGGTATAGAGCAGGCTTACTGCTGAGGCCGAGTTAATATTGCGAATTTTATAAAACTGCTTGCCCATTTGTGCTAAGTAGAGTGGGAGACACCAATCCATTTGACTATACAAATGAAAGGCAATCAAAAGACTCATCTGAAAAGCTGTGGCGGCAGCAATCCGCTTCTCCGCAAAATGGATGATTACGTACAAGATTGCAATAATGCTTAGCAAAACCGGGCTTGAGGTTTGGTCGAAAAGGATGGAAGATGCACAGACAACAGTTGTATATACGAATAAGATCCAGTTATAGCTCATGCTTTCAAACTCCTTACTCAAATTGTAGAGATGAAAGGATATTAATGGAATTCTCTATATTCATACTAAATCCTGCTGCATTCAGTAGAAAAGACAGTAAATTTTGTATAAAATTGTTTTTATATTTCTTTCAGTAAACGTTTTCAATTAAATGTATCTAAACAGCTGTGCAAGTTTTCTCAAATTGTTACTGGGAAAAACCCATCCTCATCCGAGGATAGGTTTTTATGGGAAATCATATAATGTATATTGTTTCATGAAGGTCATTTTCCCAGTCATTCCTATGTATTGGTCCACTTTGTCGTCATAATGCATCAGCATTACTTTCTCTTGAATAGATTCGGGTAAAGTCAATAACTCATCGAGACAAGCATGAACAATACCGGGTGTTGCAAACTGGCAATCATGCAGGATGTAATCACAGCGACCCTTTGTGTGAAGATCAATCAACAGTTTTTCATCAAACTTGGCATCGGAGCTGTAAAAAACCTTTTCATTAAGCAGCAGAGAATAGCTGGGTTTCTCAGGAATGTGCGTGGAAGGAATCAGTTCAACTGTTAGATTGGGTGAAAGCTTTTTGGTAACAGCTTCTTCCAATATAATAACTTCAAAATAATCTTCCAATTGCAACAAACCTTCAGCTTTATTTTCCAAGCCCCCTCGTAATGAATGGTTCCATAAAGAATAGAGCAGAGTAGATGGAACAAACAGCTTCATGCGATGCTTGTTGTGAGCATAGTGAAGGCGAAACGCGAATTCTTCCATACCACCTACATGATCGGCATGAATATGGGTAATTAAGATACCGTCAATGTTAGTCAGTGGGATATTAAGTTCATATAGTGCACGCGGTGCTGTCGCTCCACAATCAATCAATAATGTGAAACCATTGCAAAAAACCAATGCATTGTTGTTGTAAAATTTTTTGGAAAAGGCACTTCCTGTGCCAATCATTTGGATTTGCAAGCTCACGTACGATCCTCCACTCATGGTTCCATAGCGCGTACATATCTTTATCAATCTATCATGGTTTGAGCAAATAATTCAAGATAGTTTTGACACATTTCGTCAAATTTTATCGATATTTTATGCATTTTGTGTTATTTTTCACCATATTGATAATGAGGCCGAAAGAGCGGTTGTTCCGAATGGCAGAATCCAAGCAAAGGGAGCGACTATTATTGAAATCTAGCGAAGCTTGGCATATTTTGTAGTGTAATTGCTTAACTTATTAATTAGGTACTATATCTAGGTTTACGGATGAAAATATTTTTGTGATTTTTAGGAAACGAGCGCAACTCTTGCCAACATCCGGAGTATAAAATAATAGAATACAAGTACAAGTCACGATGGAGGTTACAGAATGAAAGTGCCACGATTGCTAACTCTAGTGCTATCACTTTCGCTTTTTGGTGCGACGGGGGCATTTGCCAGTTCGATGTGGGGCGACTACGAGGGATTTGGTAAAGTCAAATTGCTTATTAATGGTGTTGAAAAGCAATACTCGGACAGCGAAACGCCTGCTTTTTTAATTAAGGGAAATGCGATAATGCCTGTTCGTACGTTGGCGGATTCGCTTCAATCACTTGTAAAATGGGATAATGGTTCCAAAACCGTATCTGTCTACAAGCCTAATGTTCATATGTTCGTAGCAGAGAAAGTGAAAGATGACTATTCAATTCAAACCCCATTTGGAGCTGTAGTAAAGGGAACTCGAATGGATTTTGCAGTATTTGCTCAGGTGGATAGCTTAAACACACCTTTTCATTCATTTAAAATATCGATTGAATCACCAAGTGGTAAACAGAGTGCTTTTAAGGAAGAAATTGTAGACGGAGAGAAGGAAAACTTCTGGTATCCTTGGCCGTTTACTGGATTTACCTTTAGTGAAGCAGGCAATTATAAGGTCAAGTTCTCCATTAAGGTTGATGATGATGGGGATTATACTACAGTATCACAAAAAGTAATTACATCGAAGTAAATGAGAGCTTATAGGTTGTGCAGCTTAGGTTTGACCTGCATGAGGGAACATGATACGATACGAGGGATGACTAATTTACACGAAATGAGGTTTTCCCATGAGCGATCATATTCATGATGAATCCTGCGATCATGACCACGAAGATGATATTTTTATAGTTACCGATAAAGACGGTGTAGAGCACGAAATGGTAATGGTATACACTTTCGAGGCTAACGATCAACCGTATGCTGTTTTATTGGACCGCAACGATCCTGAGGCTGACGGTGTAATCTTCAGAATCGAAGAAGAGGATGAAGATGCATTCTTGGCCAGTATCGAAGATGAAGAAGAATGGGAACGAGTTGTGAAAATCTACAATCAAATTGTAGAGGAACAAGAAACGGAATAGGCAAGAACAAACCCCTTCTTGTGTGGACAGGAAGGGGTTTGTTGTTATACATAATTAAAGAAAGAAAACCGCTTTGCCTGTTAGCCGGCAAAACGGTTTTTGTAGTGAACGACTTGCTATTTACGTGGGTTGAAATACATAATGCGTCCGTTGAACAAATGGAGTTCGGCCTTCCAAAGCTTGGCCAGATATTTGCAAAACTCGTTGCCCTTGGCTTTATCGCCATGGGTACTATCGTCAGGAAGGACGACCTGCACGTAGTGTCGGCTCTTATCGCCAACTTGATCATTGCCCGTACCCATGACAATGTATTTATACAGCTGATCTTTTCCTTTGAGATAAAACCACTTGCCTTCCGCCTCCGGTTTTGCTTCTATCGTATACGGAAATCCAGCGTCTTCGTAATCCCATCCCAATTGCTTGCCGGTAAGATTCAATTGCTCCTTATAATGCAGCAGCTGATCCTTTAGTTCTTCGAGCGTTAATGAAGGTATTGCGGAGCCTTCTACAAATTTAATATAAGCGCTTTGAGCCATGTCGACACACCTGCCTGTAAATGGACTGGAAAGGTTTTCATCCCATGGGATGCCATGAACATCATAGCATTAAGCGTATACATTTGACAATATGACAATCAGAGGAGAGGAAAAGATGAATTCAAAAAGGTTTCAAGGTACGATGTTAGTTACGGATATGGATGGAACATTGCTTAGCAGCGGTAAAACAATCAGCAAAGAGAATCTGAATGCAATTGAACGGTTTGTTGAGCAGGGGGGCTTATTTACACTGGCTACGGGGAGGATCGCATCTTCGGCTAAGAGGTTTGCTGATCAGCTTCCGATTGGTGCACCTGCTATTCTATATAATGGGGCAGTTATTCATGATTTTATAAAAGGTGAGAATGTATGGCATCGGACATTAGGTGACTCGGTACGTCCGGTTTTAGAACGGCTAATGAAACAATTCCCTCAGCTCGCTGTAGAGATTTATTGCGGAGAAGAGCCATATTTTATAAGAGAGAACCGAATTACGGAGCACCATCGGAAGATGGAAGGCTTCACAAGACCTCTGCAGCAGGATGGATTTAATGAAATTAAAGAACCTTGGTACAAGGTTCTGCTTGCATGGGAGCCCGAGCTGTTGGATGAGGTTGAAGCTTACGCCGAATCCGAACAGGTAGCCGATATTACCTGGGTTCGTTCCGATGATAAGTATTTTGAGATTTTGCCGGCAAATGCCACCAAGGGACATGCTCTGGAACATCTCATGGAGCTCACTGGGATAGAGCGAACCAATTGCATAGCGATGGGTGATCATCTCAATGATTTGGAAATGCTGAGAAGAGCAGGGGTTGGCATCGCTGTTGCAAATGCCCATCAGTCGCTTCTGAACGTCTCAAATCGCACCTGTAAGCATCATGATGAACATGCTGTGGCCGATGTCATTGAATGGCTGGAAAGCCGTATATAATCCTAGTGGATTGATAGGGAAAAAGGAAAGGGAATAAGCGGCTGCATACGAATGCAGGCTTATTCCCTTTTTTGGGGTGGACAAATGCTGCTTTAGAAAATAGCGTTCGTTTCCACGATAACTTTTACATTTTCAATACTGCGGTCTTCTGGACCTTTGACCGGCAGACCTACTTCAACATGCTCAGTGATGTAGTCGATCAGGTCCTGTGAGATAACTTCCCCAGGCAATAGAATGGGAATACCAGGGGGATAAACATAAATAAATTCAGCGATGATCCGGTCCGCGGATTCCTTGAACGGAATAACCTCGGTGTCACCGTAGAAAGCATCCCGCGGAGTAAGCGTCAGCTGCGGAATTTTCGGAACCTTAATAACCAAATCAGTAGCAGGTCGGACATTGTAATTTTGACTGGAAAGCTCGCGAAGCGCATTGAGCAGCGTGTCCACATTTTCATGTGTATCCCCAGGCGTAATGAGACAGAGTATATTATACATATCGCTAAGCTCAACTTCGATATTGTAATGCTCACGAAGCCAATTTTCTGCATCGTATCCTGTAATGCCAAGGTGCCGGACATGAATATTCACTTTGGTAGGATCGTAATCAAAGGTCGCTTCGGTACCGAGAATCTCTTCCCCGAAGCAGCTTAAGCCGGGAATTTCATTGATAGCCTTGCGGGCGAATTGAGCTAATTCTATGGCTTGCTCTGCCATTTGTGCCCCGTTTAATGCCAAGTGACGGCGTGATGTGTCAAGTGAAGCGAGCAGAATATAGGACGTGGACGTAGTGGTCAGCATACTGATGATCGTTTTCACCCGTCCGGCATTGATGCGGCCTGCCTTTACATTAAGCACGGAGCTTTGCGTCATGGAGCCCCCAAGCTTATGTACACTGGTCGCTGCCATATCTGCTCCTGCTTCCATAGCGGAAATCGGCAGCTTGTCGCTGAAATGGATGAGAACACCATGTGCCTCATCAACCAATACAGGCATATTGTAGCTATGTACCAGCTCGACAATTTCCTTCAGATTGGCACATACGCCGTAATAGGTCGGATTAATAACCAGCACTGCTTTGGCGTCCGGATGTCTCTCCAGAGCACGTTTGACGGAGCGAGTCGTTATTCCATGGTCGATTCCAAGATTGGCATCTCGTACTGGTGAAATGAACACCGGCTTGGCTCCAGCAAAAATGATTGCAGCCATGACAGATTTGTGAATATTACGAGGCACGATAATTTTATCGCCTTCAGAGCATACGGTTAGGATCATTGTCATAATGGCACCGCTGGTACCTTGAACGGAGAAAAATGTATAATCGGCTCCAAATGCATCGGCAGCCAGCTGCTGTGCTTCTTCAATGACTCCGGTCGGTTGATGAAGGTCATCCAGAGGTGCTATATTAATAAGGTCGATGGATAGGGCATTATCGCCAATAAAGTGGCGGTATTCCGGATCCATCCCGACTCCTTTTTTATGGCCTGGAATATGGAATTGAACCGGATTGCGTGCTGCATGCTCTTTTAGAGCGGAGAATAGGGGCGTACGTTGATGATCCACTGTCATCCCTACCTTTCTTATAATATAAAAACTCCAAATCTAATTCATAGTAACGATAATCTGACAACGTTGCAAGCGGTTTTTATTAAACGTTATGTTAAGTTTTCTCAGTATTTGTCGCAGGAACCGTTATTATTATCATTTTTGTCAAAAGTAGGGCTGATAAGGGGTCGGGGTTTGTCCATTTTGTTAATCTTCTCCTGATTTGTTTCCATGATGAAAAAAGTTATGATACGATAGAGCAGCATGTTCACCAAGATGCTGGATAACAATTGATCGGGAGGTCTGGAATCATTTATGAAAAAACAGCTGGCCATAATTATGGTACTGCTGATGACGATATTTATCGGATTCGGCATCATTATTCCGGTGCTGCCCGACGCTATTTCGGGATCAGGTGCAAGCAGCTTTCATCTAGGTATGCTTTTGTCGGTCTATTCATTGGCATCTTTCCTGATGTCACCTGTTTGGGGGAGTATTTCGGACCGAATTGGCAGAAGGCCGCTAATAATAATCGGAGCCTTAGGTTTTAGTGTCAGCTTCTTCTTATTCGGAATCTCAGGTGAGAGCCTGCTGCTTATGTACGTCTCACGTATTCTTGGAGGTTTGTTCTCCGGCGCTGCCACGGCTTGTGCTGTAGCTTATGTTGCCGATATTACAACGGAAGAGAACCGTACGAAAGGTATGGGTCTGGTAGGGATGTCGATCGGACTCGGATTTATATTCGGACCGGCTGTTGGAGGTATACTGAGTCAATGGGGCTATCAAGTACCCTTCTTCGCAGCTGCGGGTTTGGCCTTTTGTACTTTTGTGTTCGCTTTGATCATGCTTCCTGAATCTTTGAGCGTTGAGAAGCGCCGCGGGCACAGCCAGAACAAAACATCACGTTGGTCGGCCTTTGTCGGATCGGTTAAATATTTATATGTGCTTTCTTTTTTCGTATCCTTTACATTAGCCGGATTAGAAGCAACGCTGCTTCTGTTTGAGAAAGATATGATTCATGCCACTTCACTGGAGCTAGGTATTATGTTTGGAGTTAGCGGCATTGTAGGTGCCTTGATTCAGGGTGGTGTAGTTAGACGTTTTATTAAAAAGGGTGATGAGGCGAAGGTTATTGGTTACGGGTTGGTATTATCGGCGCTAGGGTTTATCCTCATTATTTTTTCATCAAGCTTGTTTACTGCATCCGTATACTTATCCGTGTTCGCGGCAGGAAATGCCTTGATCCGGCCTTGTGTTACTTCATTAATTACCCAGAAAACCAAAGTAGGGCAAGGTGTAGCTTCAGGACTCAGCTCCTCCATGGATAGCTTGGGAAGAATCACGGGACCTTTGCTAGGTGTAGGAGTATATCAGTACAGCCTGCAGCTTCCTTTTTACATTGGGGCCGCCTTATCGCTTGGAGCTCTATATCTGCTATACCGTTTTATATCGGCAGATGGGGAACAAAGAGCGCTTGCCAGATAACGGAAGATGTCTTATATATCTTAGCTGTCTTGAAGCTCAAAATCGGGACGTATTAAAAATAAAAATCCGCCGGGCTCGTATTTGGAGCTTTCGGCGGATTTTCTCGTTGAGCAGTTAAATCTGCAGGATATAAGGAATGTCATGAGACAGGATGGATCAAACGATAAATGACGGCCACAGCTTCACTTCGCGTCAATTTAAAATCAGGACGGAAAGAACCATCCTCGTAGCCATTAAACAAATGAGCCTGCTGTACAGCACGGATTGCATCACCAGCCCAATAATCGGCCGCAACATCAGTGAATGAGCTCGTTGAGGAGGCCTTCAGCATTTCACTTCGGGAAAGGATGGTTGCGATTTCGGCTCTTGTGATACTGTTCATAGGTCTAAATGTCTGATCGGGATAACCGTTAATTAAACCGTATTCCACTGCTGTTATGATGTAAACCTTATCCTTGTTAGTATCTGCAATGTCTTTGAACTCTGAATCCGTGCTGTTGGACAAGAACAGCTCCTTGGCTTTAACTAAATAGCGAATAAACTCGGCACGGGTTATGTTCTGATTTGGTTTGAAAGACATAGTTCCGGCCTGCTTATCTATATAGCCGTCAATAAATTTTTTATCGAATAATTCGTTGATTTCCTTCTGGGCCCAGTGACCTTCTATGTCATTAAATCCGGTAGGAATACCGTTTAACGAAAGAATGTAATTGGTAATTGCTTTATAATCATCCTCTCGCAATGATCCGGGAGCATTTTGAGGCATATTGCGGGAGATAAACTCGAATGCTTTATCATAAGTTGAAAGCTTATTTTTCGCGTGATCACTTACTAAAGAAGGGTATTTATCGATTCCCTTCCCTTCCGCTGCATGACAAGATAAACAGTTCATTTCATACAATTCCTTACCGTTCTGAGCATTATTAAGTGAGGAGGATGTTGCGGCTATGATATTCAAAGACTCTGAAGAGCGAGCGGGAGCAGGTGCTAATAGAAAGCTGCAGGAAATCAATACAACCGCACCAAGTACAAAAATTGAAGAATGCTTAGTAAAAATAGGGCGTTTCATAAGTGGGCCTCCTGGACGTTTCGATTCTTTTCTCCATTATAAATGAATAATATGACGATTGTGTGAAATAGTGAGAAAATTTATGAAACGGTTGAGATAAGGCTGGGACCAGGACCATAGTATGAAAAAAAGGCCGCCCTTATGATAAGGACGGCAGTATTTGGCAGTTAAGTATTATCGACCAACCTCGGATAAACGTTATCCCTTTGATGGAATTGCGATACGTCTATCCTAGTGTAGTATATGTTCTCATTACTTAGATTTCTGCTTGTTGGAAGCGGACTCTTTTTTATGATCGGCCATTTTTTCGATCCATGGCGTCATTTCGTTCTTAATTTTTTCGATGAGCTGATCCTTGCTGATTCCTTTGGCTTGAGCAATTTCGGTTAAAGATTTGCCCTCTTTGAGCTGAGTATGCAGCTCATCTTCGGTGATGCCAAGCAGCGCAGATAACTTATCGGGTGCAGGCATCATCGATTTGTGATTTTTGCCGTGCTTGTGGGAAAAGTCTAAGTCTTTATGGTTAACCATAAACTTCAAATGCTTTTCCATGCCTGCTTTGATTTTCTCTGCTTTATCCGCAGCGAGCTTGCCAGCTTGCACCGCTTCATCGATCTTTTGATTGCGGGCAGCCTTGAGCTTGGCTATTAGATCAGCTTCGGATATCCCTTTTTCTTTTGCAATATCGACTAGAGTTTTTTCCTTTAAAGCAGTTTTTAGAGTGTCCTTATCGATCCCTAATATAACAGAGGCTTCATCGATAATCGGCATGTGCTTATTGAAGTGTCCTTTGGCTTCCTTGCCGCGGCCTTCTTTGACTTGCTTCTTCTCCTGCTTATCCTGCGGGGCTGGTTGCAATAACGCAGCATTGTCAGCTGGATCGGCTAATGCTGGCTGTCGATTCGCATAAAGTACGCTTCCGCCCAACATGAGGGCAAGCGCGAGGCTGGTAACGATGACTCTTTTGGGAGACAAACTTTTCATAACTTACACCACCTTTCCCTAAATTTATGGTTAGTTCGAGACTTAACCATTTCTAGCGTATGCATACAAGCTTAAAGGCACTTTAAGAAAACCTTAGAATTGGATTAATTTTTTAGGCCTGGCAAGCCATTTTGTACAACGGCATCAATGATGTAACCGTCTCTTTGGCAAGCTTGACAAAAGCTTCGCCGTCAGTGAGCACGGGATTGGAGGAGTCAAGGTTAAGACCAATAAGCAGCTCTGCTTTTTTAACATCCCGGAACCTGCAAAGCGCCTCAGTTAATTGTTGATCGTTTAACTCTTGTAAAGCAATAGCGTCTTTCTTCATATGGTCGAAGGATAATACGTATTGCTTAGGGATGCTGCTTCGGAATTGCTTCAGGTTGTTCAAGTATCGTTGAGCAATGTTTTGCTTATTGGGAAGCTCGTAGATTAGAGCAAGCCATATAAATACCCGGTCATCGAAAAGTCCAACCTGAAAGTGAGGATGCTGCTTATAGCCGCGTTTATTATCGCATACAGCCATCCATGTATCCACTGGAGCGTTTACTTTGCGGCGAGCATGCTTGGCAATATGCAGAAACATTTCATTGCCTGCCAGCATAGCGGCTTCGTCACAGAGCTCTTGGCCCAGCTCTTTAAATTTCGGTTGAATATGTCCTTGAATACCTTCCATTCGTGCCTCAAGTCCAGGGATGGTAAATACATCAAAGTCGGTTTGTGTAAAGCCTGAAAATGTCATGATAGGGTCCTCCTAAAAATTACTGCGCAAGTATTCTCTAATTCTTGATTTGTTATTAGTAAACTTTGCTAACCCATACTATAGCATATTAAAAACAAAACAGGGGAGCTCTGTATGTGTATTTGTCGAAATTTGACCGGTGACCTAAAAAAAACACAAGTAGTGAAAAAGGGAATCCATTGTTGGATCGCTTTTATAAGGTTAGGATAAGACTAACCAAATAAGGTAAGCGACATTATTTAAGAAGGAGGCCATTCAATGGCTAGTAAAGTGCAGGCATCTGATCAAGTAAGCTACAAGTCAATAACGAAAAAGAGCTTTCTAAGCTTTATGTGGAAATATAGAGCGCTCTATTTGATTTCTTTGCCAGGGATTATCTATTTTATTATTTTCAAGTATGTCCCGCTTTTTGGCTCCATTATCGCATTTCAAGATTACAATATTTTTCAAGGGGTTTTCGGTAGTAAATGGGTTGGACTTGAGCATTTTCAAAGAATGTTCGCGCATTATGATTTCATTAATATTTTGAATAATACTTTACTTCTAGGTTTGTACGATTTAGTGTTAGGTTTCCCTGCTCCGATCGTTTTAGCTCTTCTGCTGAATGAACTGAGACTGGTACTGTACAAGCGGGTTTTGCAAACGGTCGTTTATATGCCGCATTTCTTGTCCTGGGTTATCGTAAGTGGGATTGCAATCGGTATTTTGTCCCCTTCAACAGGAATTGTGAATCACTTCATCAGCTGGCTGGGTTATGACCCTGTTTATTTCCTTGGTGAAGAATCCTACATTCGTTCCGTATTGATTGGTTCTGGTATTTGGAGAGATTCTGGCTATGGTACTATTATTTACTTGGCTGCTTTGGCTGGTATTAATCCGGATTTGTATGAAGCTGCTGAAGTTGACGGGGCTAGCCGCTGGCGGCAGACGATTTCTATTACATTGCCTTCCTTAATGCCTACTATTATGATTTTGTTCCTGCTTCATATTGGTAAGTTCCTTGATCTAGGCTTCGAACGCGTATATGTTTTCTTGAATCCTTTAAATATCAATAATGGGGAAATTTTAGATACGTATGTGTACAAGGCCGGCTTGCTAGGCCAACAATACAGCTACACAACTGCGGTTGGGCTTTTTAAATCTATTGTAGGTTTACTCCTGATCGTCATCGGGAATATGTTAAGCAAAAAAACAACGGGCGAGAGCCTTTATTAAGGGGGTGACTTGAATGAGGAAATTGAGCTTGGGGCAGCAAACCTTCAATGTATTTAATATTACATTTTTGACCATATTGGCATTGCTTATGTTTCTACCTTTTTTAAATGTGTTGGCTCAATCTTTAAGTGATTCGGAAGCCGTAGTTACAGGGAAAGTATTTTTCCTTCCTGTAGATTTCACTTGGATTAATTATCAGTATGTTTTTAGCGATGCTTCAATCTGGAGATCATTTGCTGTTACCGTTTATATTACAGTTGTAGGTACTTTTATCAATCTGATTGCAACAGCCTCACTGGCTTATCCTGTTTCAAGACAAGAGTATATGGGAAGAAAATACGTAGTATTCTTTGTCTTAATTACGATGGTATTCAGCGTTCCGTTGATCCCTAACTTTATTTTGATGAAAAGCTTGGGTTTGACAAATTCACTTTGGGCGCTTTTGATTCCAGGAGCTATCAGTGCGTTCAACTTCTTTGTAATGAGAGCTTTCTTTATGCAAATTCCTCCGGAAATCATTGATTCTGGCCGTATTGATGGCTGCACAGAGCTGAGAATGATTTGGAATATCGTGCTGCCTTTATCCAAGCCGGTTATGGCATCATTAGGAATTTTCTACGCGGTAGGACATTGGAATACTTACATGGCCGCTCTCTATTATGTGAACAAGCCAACTTTATGGCCGCTCCAAGTAAAGCTTCGCCAATTAATTACGGCTGACGATATCAATATCGATCCATCAGCATCCCAATTCAGTTCACTGGTTCACTCCAATCCTGAAGGGATTAAAATGGCGACTATTATTATCGCAACGGTTCCGATTGTATTGATCTATCCATTCTTGCAAAAGCACTTTGTTAAAGGGATGATGATCGGTTCTGTCAAGTCCTAAAGTCTTATAAGCTTAAATTCTTAATCTAAAGAAAATACAACTGCAACTAAAGTCACTCCATTGTTCATCGCAGAAGACCGCACTACAATGTAGTTATTGTGTGAAAGCGCTATTAACATAATTGCAAAGACAAACATGTTGAGAGAAAAGGGGTATAAAAATGAAAAAATGGATAAAAGTAAGTATGGTATCTGTGCTGGCAGTAAGCACGCTTTCCGCTTGTTCCAAGCCACAGGAAGCACCAACAACACAGGGGAGCAAACCAGGAGAGAAAGCGAAGTTCTCCGTATCCATGCGTACGTTGGCATTTAATCACGTAGAGAAATCGCCCAATATCAATGAGGATAAATGGGTTAAATTATTGGAGCAAAAAACAAATACGGATCTGGATATCGTGCTTGTTCCTCACAAAGAGTTTGAGCAGAAGATGGCGCAAATGTTTGCAACCAACGACATCCCGGATGTTGTACAAGGTAGTGGAGGTACAACAGGTAAAGAGATGGCTGGTTCCGTTCAAGCCGGAGTGTTCTTGCCGCTTGATGATCTTTTGCAAAAGTATGGTCAAAATTTATTGAAAAAGATTCCAAAAGAAGCTTGGCAAAAAGAGACCTTGAATGGCAAGATTTATGCAATTCCTGAGTTCTTGTCCAATCCTTCCCGCCGTACTACTGCAATTCGTAAAGACTTGCTGGATAAAGCCGGATTGCCAATTCCTAAAACAGTGGACGAGTACTTGAACGTTATGCGTAAGTTCAAGGAAATGGGTGTTGAGAATCCTTACCAGGGCCGTGAAAACTTCAAATATGCCGATACATTCTTTGGCGCCTATGATGCATTCCCTTACTTATCTATGTTGACACAGCAAGGCGATCAAATCGTACCTAAGTTTTTCAACAGTGACAACATGATGAAAGCGTTGCAAACGTATAAAACTATGTTCGATGAAGGCTTGATCAATAAAGAGTTTGCTACGATTAACCCGACTGTTTATAAAAACTCGGTTCTTGCTGGTAAATCAGGAATCTGGTCTATGAATGCTAACGAAGCTTTGCAATGGGAACAACAATTGAAGGCTAACGTTCCAACTGCCAAAATTGAGCTTATCGCTTCCCCGACAGGACCTGATGGCAAGGGTGGCCATTATTTGTACAATTCTGTAACCCGCGCATGGTTCATTAACAAAAAAGCGAAAAATCCAGAAGCTATCATTAAATTCTATGACTGGATGCTGTCTGATGAAGCTGAGAAATTCTTTACATTTGGTGTTGAAGGTGAGAACTACACTACTGAAAACGGTAAAATCAACTACAAAGCACCTACGGATCCAGCAGCTGTAGACGAAGAGCGTTACCGTCAAGCCTTCTTGTGGATGGTACAAGACACTACTTATAACAAAGGTACTCTAAGCATGACCGAAGAAGGTAAGAAACTTATGAGCGTCTATGATAATATGCTTGCAAAAGAAGGTCGCGATGGTATTCAAATCGATCCAGGTCTGGATGCTTACATGAAAAATCCTGATATTACGCCTGCGTCCGATACTGCACCTCCTGTAATTCTTCAGCATATGGTTAAAATGGTTTACGGCAAAGAGCCGATCTCCGATTGGCCGAAGGTGCTTGAAGAGTGGAAGTCCAAAGGCGGTAACGACGTAATTAAAGAAGCAACTGAGAAATTTAATAAAAAAGATCCGAGTGTAACGATCAGCATGCCGCGCCGCTAATATTAGCCATTTCTACGCAGCGCACGGGCTAACAACATTCGTCCTCAACTCCTCACGTCTAACCAGCGTGGGGAGTGAGTTTTTATTACAAACTATTCAGCATCAGGCTATGTATACTATACTAAGACTAACTACAAGCTACTTCACCAGAATAAGGGGTGTTCCTTATGTTCAGAATTTTGATTGCAGATGACGAACCGATGATCCGTAAAGGACTGCAGAAGCTGATCCAGCAATCCGGTCAGCCAATTGCGAGCTTGCGGCTTGCAGAGAACGGGGCGGACGCATTGCAGCAGATTCAAGAGGAGCGTCCCGATTTTTTATTTACCGATATCCGCATGCCCAAGATGGACGGACTGGAGCTGTGCAGACAAGTTGCGGAGCTTGATCCTGACATCCATATTGTAGTGGTATCCGGTTATAATGATTTTGAATATGCACAAAAATGTGTTTCTTATGGAGTCAAAGAATATATTTTAAAGCCTATTAATAAGAAAGCAGTCGAAACTGCCTTGGTTAAGCTTGCACATCTTCGTGCCAAGCAAATGACTCAGGCATTTGTTTCGGTTAATCGGTTGGAAGAATGGGTGGCTGTAGCTGAGGATGCAATCTGGTCGCTTAAGCACACCGTTTTGTTAGAGCTTCTGCTCAAAGCTCGTAGTGAGCTTACCTCTTATAACCTTCGGCTGAACCAACTGGTTGATTTATTGGGTGAATTTTCGGTACTGCTGAATAAACGTTTGAATGAAAGAGATGTATTTTCATTTTCGGAGCGGTTGCAGCTGTATGATGTTTCGAGTATAGACGAGGCATGGACACGGTTTGAAGCCAGCCTGGAGCTCTTATTTCAGGATTTGCGAATTAAACGCAAGGGAAAGCTGCGGGATCCTGTAGAGGAAGCGAAGCATTATATAGAAGATCATTTGGCTGAGGAAGTGTCACTAGAGGAGGTCGCCGACCGAATTGGGCTGAACGCCTCTTATTTTAGCCAGCTGTTCAAACAATCGACACAGGAAACCTTTGTCCAATATCGTACTCGCAGACGAATTGAAAAGGCCAAAAAATTGCTCGCACAGCCTCACTACCGAATTACCGATATTTCAGGTGAAGTTGGTTATGCGGATCATCCTCATTTTACTAAAACGTTTAAAAAATACACAGGCTTATTGCCATCTGAATTCAGGAACAAGCTGGGGATTGAATAATGAAGAGACGATCGCTGTCCGGACAAGTTTTTTTTTACTTCTCAATTGTTATTGTGCTATCGCTAGCATCCGTCGGGATTGTCTCCTATGTTCAATCGTCACGCGCGTTGGATCACCAAGTTGAGCAGTATATGGATCAAATGATTGATAATGCGGCTTATCAAACCGATATTTATTTACAAACCTATGAGCTGCTTAGCAATTCATTTTCATCCAATTCGGATGTAAGAGCTTTTTTTGAAATCGGAAAAGATGATGTGTATGAGTATTATTATTACTCCGATCAAATTAGAACTTTTGCCTCGAAATCGGTTCAATCGATTATTACGCTTTATAAGCAGCTAAATGCAATTTACGTTGTAGGCCAACAGGGCAGATCGGTTATATATGACAATCAGAACTTCTTATCTCTAGATGCGAGCTTGCTTCCGGAGAAATACGACTTTCTCATGAAATCGGCACCTGACAACAATAAAATAGTTCTGCTTAATACCAGCATCCGTCCTGAGGATCAGGGAACTGTTGTTACAATGGTGCGGAAGGTTCGCGGCGCGTCATACGATCGAAATAGAGGGCTTGTTGCCATTGAATTTAAGCTGCAGGAGCTGGCCAAAATTTGGGATCGGGTGAATATTGGCAAAGACGGCTATTTTTTTATTATGGATGACAATGGCAATCCGATCTACCATCCGCCAAATTTCCAACCTGACGAAGCCATGTTTAAAGAAATTTCAACCCATATATCCGATAGCGAAAATAAAGTGTTTACAACAAAATATCAAGGTGAAAACCGAATGTTTGTTGCACGCAAATCCGATTATTCCAATTGGCGGCTCGTTGTTTCGATGCCGCTGGATGAGCTGCGCAAGCCGATCTCTACAATCCGTACTGTCACCTTGGTAGTTGGTTTGGTTACGCTGGTACTGGCTTTGCTGCTTGCCTTTAGATTTGGCCGGTCCATTGTGGCTCCTATTCGGGAATTAAAGGAAAGTATGCGGGAAACGGAGAAAGGGAATTGGCGGCATCTGGATGAAAATGGGCGAACCGATGAATTAGGCGGGCTTATCCATAGCTATAATTTAATGGTGACCCGGTTATCGGAAATGATTGATAAAGTGTACGCAGCGGAGCTGCAGCAGCAGAAGGGAGCTCTACAAATTCAGGAAGCTGAGCTTGAGCGGCATAGAGCCGAGTTTCAAACACTGCAGCTGCAAATAAATCCGCACTTCCTGTATAACACATTGGAAACGATCAATTGCTACGCTATTGTCCAGGATTCACATGAGATAACCGAGATGGTTGAAGCGATGGCTTTTATGCTTCGTTATTCGATTCAAACTAATTTGGAAGAAATAACGATTGCTAATGAATTGAACCATGTACGTAATTATTTGATCATCTTACAGCACCGGATCGATCGAGAATTTGAGCTCGATGTAATCATTCCGCCATCCCTGTTGCTCGAGAAGATGGTAAGGCTGACCTTGCAGCCAATTATTGAAAACAGCTTTCAGCATGCTTTCCCTAACGGCATCGAGGCTCATCATAAGATAAGTATTGATGCACACAAGGGAAATGGGTTATTTAAGGTCATCGTTGAGGATAATGGAGCAGGGATTGCCCCTGACAGGCTAAAGCAGCTGCAGGAACAGCTAATGCTGAACCGATTGGCTGAGGAGGAAACTCAATCCGGCTACTATCGACGTGGCGGTATCGGTTTGATGAATGTTCACCGCAGAATTCAGATGGTATTTGGAGAGCAATATGGCTTGAGCATTGAAAGCGAGTGGGGGAAAGGCAGCAGGTTTATATTAACTATGCCGGATAAGCCCAATAAGAGATCTATTTAAATGATAAATAAAAGGCTGGTTAAACGGCTAATGATAGGAGGACGTAATAAATGAGTACACAATTACACGGCAAAATTGCTCTGGTTACAGGGTCCAATGCGGGTATTGGTCGAGCTATTGCCATTGCATTGGCTGCCAATGGCGCTAAAGTAGGCGTCAGCTACTTAAACAACAAGGAGCAGGGCGAAGAAACGGTAAAGCTAATCCGTCAAGCGGGAGGACAAGCTGAACTATTCCAGGCGGATGTGACAAATGCAGCACAAATCGAAAGCCTGGTTAGCGGTGTGGAAAGCGCATTTGGAAGCACAATTGATATTCTTGTTAATAATGCGGGTCATTTGGTCCAGCGTATCTCGAATGCGGAAATGACAGAGGAGCTTTACGATAAAATTTTAAATGTAAACTTGAAAAGTACGGTTTTCATGTGCAAGCGTGTGCTGCCAGGGATGAAAGCCAAGGGGGCAGGCCGCATTGTTAATATGTCGTCTATTGCTGCTTATAATGGCGGTGGTCCCGGTGCAAGCCTTTATGCAGCAAGCAAAGCGGCAGTAGCCAGTTATTCCAAAGGATTGGCTAAAGAAGTGGCGGGTGATGGAGTTACTGTAAATATCGTTTCTCCAGGCTTTATCGGGCAGACAGCATTCCATTCTACTTTTACTAGTGATGATGCTAGAAAAGCAACGGTTAACGGTATTCCTCTGAAGCGGGAGGGTACACCGGAGGATGTAGCTGGAGCTGTTTTGTACCTGGTCTCAGATCTCGCCTCTTATTTAACCGGTGAGACGATAGAAATCAACGGGGGGATGTTCATGCGATGAGAATATCAGAGAAGCTAACTAACACAACTTGGGCAGGACCAACGTTACAAGCACTAAAAGCTGAGCTTGATCAACTGGAAGCTAATGGAAGCCTGCATATTCCTCAAGAGCCCGGTGGCTGGTGGCATCAGTACGTATGCCCGACCCATCACACGGAGCTGGAGTTCGATCCTAATGAACGCGATGCGCATGTGTTCATGTGCCCTCATGGATGCCGCATAGAAGGAGACGCTTACCGCGGCGCATGGCTGGTGTTTAAGCATCAGTCCATGGCCCGGGTCGCACTCCAGGCGGCAGCGGTGTACGCGGGAACCAAGGAGCAAGCTTATGCGGATCTCGCGAAGCGAATCCTCGTAAGCTATGCAGACCAGTTCCCGCAATATCCGGTGCATCCAGACGCCCAGCCTTGGATGCTCAAGGGCAGAGCATTTCATCAAGCGCTAACGGAAGCTATATGGTCTACTACGCTGCTGCGTGCCTATGTGCTGCTTCAGGATGAAGGCATAACTCTTGATAAAGCTGAACAAGCAGCACTGGATATGTTTCTTTCGATGCTTGAGTCAAGTATGACACAATATCGGTATATATTAATTCATGAACGTAAAAATGCAGAGAACAATTATACAGCATGGTTAAATGCTGCCCTTTCCTGCGTCTACACAATAAGAGGGCAGCGCGAGCAGCTAGTAGACCTCATAGAAAGTGAGGGAGGCTGGAAGCATCATTTATCGATCGGGGTAAAGCCTGATCAATTCGAATTTGAAGGAAGCACTTATTATCATATTTTTGTATTGCGAGCTTATTTGATCTCTGCTGAGATGGCTCAGCGCTTCGATATTGATTTGTATCGTGCCGAAGGTGAACAGGGACAGTCGATGAAAGGAATGTTCGATGTGCTTGTCGGACTTTCCGATGATCAAGGTGTTCTTCCTGCACTGCATGACGGTCCACTAGCGAGGGTACCATTTGCTAGAGAGATTGCAGAGATTATGGAGATAGGACTTGCTGCATATGGTAACGAAGCTTATGCGCCAATCTTGGGAGAAGCTTATCGGCAAATGGATGGGCAGCGCTCCCGTATCTCGTTGGAGGCTCTAGTCTACGGCGAAGGGAACGCTGATTTGACGGGTTCCATGCCTGCCAGAAGCTCATTACTTCTGGCTGATTCCGGATTCGCAGTTGGCAGGAACTCGAATAATGGCTTGTCGTTTCTGGTAGATTTCGGTCCTCATGGCGGCTCGCATGGACATTATGACAAGCTGCACCTAAGTTTGCAGCATCAAGGCGGAGCATTTGCGCCTGATCTGGGTATGGTTCCTTATGGTTCATCACTGCGTAAAGAATGGTTTGCAGAGACAGCTAGCCATAACACAGTTTCAATTGGAGGCAAGTCGCAGGCCATTCATGAAGGGCGCTGCAAGCAATTTACCGAAAGTGAAAAATCTGTCTATGCTTGGCTGCAGTCTGAAGGTGCTTATGAGGGAAGCTTGCTTGAACGCCATTTGCTGTTGACCGATGAATGGCTGTTAGACTGGTTTGAAGTCAGTCTGGACAACGAGCAAATGATAGATTGGTGGATGCATGCGATTGCTTCACCTGAAGCTGTTGGGGGCAAATGGGTTAGTATCGAGTGCGATGCTTCGGAGACATTAGGTTCTAAGGAGTGTGGCTATGACCGCATAGAGCTGCTTGATCGCTACGCGGCAAACGCCGGAAGTGGAACGGGCGAATCGTCTCCCGTGCTGACAGTTAGCTATAACCTAGGGGATGCTGCATCTGGCACATTGTATCAATCGACAGTACAGTTCGATAGTGAAGCAGATGCTCTCTACCGGATCGCAACACCTGGAACTTCTGTTGATCCTAGCAAGCAGCTGAACGGATTATTGCACCGGCGTAACGGCCGAAAGGCCAGCTTTATTCATATTTATAAGCTTGACTCTGCTCCTGCTGTAAGCTGGCAATCCGTTGCTGCCACAGATGGAACGGGTTCAGGGCGAATTATTATTGGGGATCAACAAAAGAGAGTTGTTTGTGAATTGGATGCACAACAAGGATTGAAAGTGACATGGGAGGAAGACAATGAGTAAACCACTATACCAGCCGCAGAGCGGCGTATTGACCGTCCAATATGCTCCGAATGAGCAATCTATTCTGATTGAAAATCCGCCGCGGTTTACTTGGATACCCGCTCAATTGGAACATGATCGCTATGTTTTGCAGTATTCACGTTCTTCCCAATTCAATACGGAGGATACAGTGACGGTTCTCTCGATCGATTATAATTTATATACGCCTGATCATGTATTGGAGCCTGGAGTGTATTATTGGCGTTATGCCCTGCTTCTTGAAAAAGAAGAAGGAACTGCAGTTCCGGACGAATTAGCTTTTCAAACCGAATGGAGTACGATTCGCAGCTTTACGGTTACTGAAGGTTTACCGGAGACTCCTTTAGCTGGCAGAGGGGTAAGATATGCGCAAGCAGGCAAGGAGCATCCAAGACTGTGGTTGCAAGCTAGTGAGCTGCCGGATTTTCGCCGCAAAGTCAGAGAGAACCCTGTATCCGTAGGATGGGAAGCATTCTATGAGCGCTCTGTTAAGCCTTGGATTGAACGTGATCTTATTGCTGAACCACAGCCGTATCCTAACAACAAACGTGTAGCCAGCTTGTGGCGTCAAATGTATATTGATTGTCAGGAAGCACTTTATGCGGTTCGTCATTTAAGCGTTGCCGGAGTAGTGTTGGAAGATCAGAGCCTTATAGATCGCGCCAAAACTTGGCTGCTTCATATTACAAGCTGGGAAGTCAATGGAACGACAAGCCGTGATTACAATGATGAAGCATCCTTTCGGATCACGGGTGCATTGGCTTGGGGTTACGATTGGCTGTACAACGAGCTGTCGCATGAAGAGCGTGAGCTTGTAAGAGGGAACCTGCTGCTTCGTTCAGAGCAGATTGCCTTTCATGTTATCGAGCGTAGTAAAATCCATCATGTTCCTTTTGATAGTCATGCCGTACGTTCCTTATCTTCTGTACTAGTACCAGGTTGCATTGCAATGCTTGGAGAAGAGGAGAAGGCAGAACAATGGCTTAACTATACTTTAGAGTACTATGCTTGCCTCTATTCACCGTGGGGTGGGATTGATGGAGGCTGGGCTGAAGGGCCGATGTACTGGACTACGGGCATGGCATTTGTAACAGAAGCGATTAATTTGCTTAAAAAATATACCGGGGTTGATTTTTACCAACGTCCGTTTTTTCAAAAAACAGGTGATTATCCGCTCTATTGCTTCAGTCCCGATACGCTTCGCGCAAGCTTTGGTGATCAATCCACGCTTGGGGATCCTGTCAGCTTGAAAACAGGGTTTAATATCCGCCAATTTGCTGGCATTACGGGCAATGGACTGTATCAATGGTATTTCGAGCAAACAAAAGCGATCGATACGGATTCAGAGATGAAGTTCTACAATTACGGCTGGTGGGATTTCCGATTTGACGAAATGGTTTACCTGAATGATTATCCATCCATTCCTGCTCAACAGCCGAAGGAAATTGAACCGGTCAAATGGTTCCGTGATATCGGATGGGTAGCCTTTCATGCGAATATGGACCAGCCTGACCAACATATCATGCTTTTGACCAAAAGCAGCCCATATGGTTCTATTAGTCATAGCCATGGCGACCAGAACGGCTTCCTGCTCCATGCATACGGGGAACCGCTTGCGATTGAAAGCGGCTATTATATCGCTTTTAACAGCACGATGCATATGAATTGGCGCCGGCAGACACGTTCAACGAACAACCTGTTAATTGACGGCTTAGGGCAATATGCAGGAACGAATAAAGTACTGAATATGGCTGCATCCGGCATAGTGGAGGACGTTCAGACCCATCCTGCCTATACTTATTCTCGTTGTAACGCAACAGCGGCTTACAAGGAAAATGTGCCTTATCTGGAGCGTTATGTACGAGAGCTGTATTTCTTCAACGAGTCTTATATCGTAGTTGTTGATCAAGTGGATTTATCCCAGCCTGGAAAAATCGACTGGTTATTCCACACCTTGTATGAGATGAAGCTGGATGGGCAGTCATTTAAGGTAAGAGGACAGAAGGCGGATATGGACGGACATTTTGTATACAGCTCCTCCGGTGATTTGGAGCTGTCGCAAAGCAGTGAATTTACCGATGTGGATCCTTCGGAAATTGAAGGCTTGGATCGCCAGTGGCATTTGACGGCATCAACGCGCACGGCGCGAAGCCATCGAATTGCAACTTTACTTGTACCGATTCGTAAGGATGAACCTAAGTATGTTTCGTACTTTATGGACGATCAGGGACATGGTGTGCACCTGTACTTCACTGAGGACGGCGTTACGCATAAGATTGAGGTTCCAAAGCCTTACTAGATAGTTATAAAAAGGGTACTGAATTGTCGAGCAGCTCCAATTGTGCATACTACTGCATAATTCGGGGCTGTTTGTATATGAAAAAAGAGAACCCGCTATCCAACATCTATTACGATGATGGATAGCGGGTTCTTCTAACTCAACTTATTTTCCTGCTTTTACTTCTTCAAGTAAGCTCAGATCCAGAAATTTGCTCAGATCCAATTCTTCTTTTTTGATATCTTTGATATAACCGGCATCGATGGACACTTTTGCCATTTCCTCAATAGCTGCTTTATTAACATCTGTAGTCAAATTCAGTCGGGAGATAGCCGCTTTGATCAGGTTGATCTCCATACCTTTGCCACTTAGCGCTTTAAGGCGGTTATTGATTAGCTCATAAGATTTGTCAGGATTCTTCTTGATGAAATCAACAGCGTCTGCGTTGGCTTTAATCGCTTGCTTAACCATATCGCGGTGTTCTTTCAAAAACTTGTCGCTGGCAGCAAGCAACGTTAGAGGGTAGTCTCCATTGTTGGGTGGAATTTTGTTCCAGTCAACGATGATTTTGCCTACTCCTTCTTGCTCCATTTGAGTGCCCCAAGGCTCAGGTACCAATGTAGCTTCAATTTCTTTCTGGCGCATTGCGATTAGTGTATCCGCTGGAGCACGTGCAATAATTTGAACGCCTGTTTTATCCGTTGTTACATTAAGGTTATTCTCTTTAAGCAATAAACGAAGTGAAATTTCATTGGTGCTACCTTTAGTTGGAATGGCAACTGTCTTACCTAACAAATCCTTTGGACTTGAAATGCCCGAGTCCTTGGCAGCTACAAGCACCGCTCCACCGTTATTTGAACCGGAGACGATACGGAAGTTTTTGCTTTTAAGAAATTGGTTTGTAGCAGGACCTGGACCTGTGTAGCCTAAGTCGATTTGATCTGTAGCAAGTGCTGTCGAGAAGTCGGAACCGTTATCGAAGGCAGTAACTTCAATTTTGACGTTCTCACCCCAATATTTCTGGAACAAGCCTTGCTCTAAAGCGACATAACCAGGTGCATGAGTGACGTTTTTAAAAATACCGAGTCTAACCGTAGATGCGGGTGCGGAAGCTTTCGTTCCTCCTGCCGCTCCATCCTTGGCCGGTTCTTCTTTTTTACCGCAAGCGGATAACACCAGCACGGTAACCAACATAATAGCTAAAAGTAAGGACATATTTTTTTTCATTGTATTCTCTCCTTTTTAATATCGCCTGTTCATTTAGCTGGACAGGACGCACATTCAGTAATTGTTACTTCTTCTGACCGGCTAATCCATACCGTATTAATATGGTATCCTCCAGCCTTTTGAAGCAGAAATGGTCGGAAAGGGTACCTAGAGCCGCGATAATAATAACGATACATAACATCAACGCCGTATCGGCGAGATTGCGGCCGTCCTGAAGCAATTGTCCGAGCCCGACACCTTTGGCAATCAGCTCACCGGCTACCAGTGCCCGCCATGCAAACGCCCAGGCAACACGGACGCCTGTAATCATATGCGGGAAAGCTGCGGGAACCATAACTTGGTAAAACATTCGGAAGCCGTTTCCGGTGCCCATAGTTTGTGCAGCTTTAATATAGATGGGAGGAATATTCATAATTCCTGTACGGCTGGACATTGCCATGGTCCAGGTTGCTCCGAGAGTGGTGATGAAAATAACTGAAAAGTCATTCATTCCAAACCATATAATGGCGAATGGGAGCCATGCGATACTTGGAATGGTTTGCAGTGCAACAACCAAAAAGCCAAGAGTGTCATCAAGCAAAC
Organism: Paenibacillus radicis (ex Xue et al. 2023); assembly: GCF_024722015.1. Lineage (GTDB taxonomy): Bacteria > Bacillota > Bacilli > Paenibacillales > NBRC-103111 > Paenibacillus_S. The sequence continues at coordinate 116,836 of NZ_JANQBD010000015.1, forward strand.
GATATCTTGCAAACAGGAATCCAAGCGTAGTACCGATTAGTATTGATATTACGAATGAGGTTAACAAGCGGCGCAAGCTTTCATATGTTGCTTCGAGCAGCCGTCCGTGGACAAGACCATCGTAAAAGGCTTGAAAGGTTTGGACAACGGAAGGAAACTTCCAGCCCCAATCAAAGATTCTAAATCCCGCCTCCCAAGCTATCAGAAGCAGAACTAGAAAGAGTGTTCTTCTTAATGCTGTACTCATCGCCCATTTCCTCCTTTACCACTTTTTCCAGCTCATCAGCGAGAGCTTCCATGATGCTGTTTTCCACGTGGTGGAGTATCGGATCGGCCAAATCTCTTGGGCGAGCGGCGCGAACTGAAAATTCTTTCTTGATCGTACCCGGACGGGTCGACATAACAAGAACACGGTCGGAGAGGATAACGGCTTCACGAATATTATGTGTAATAAACAGTATCGTTTTTTGTGTGCGCATCCAGATTTCTTCCAGATCTTTGTGCAAAATGAGCCTTGTCTGCTCATCAAGTGCTGCGAACGGTTCATCCATGAGCAATATCTCCGGGTCCATAGCCAAAGCGCGGGCAATTGCCGCTCTTTGTTTCATCCCGCCCGAAAGCTCGTGTGGATAGCGGTCAGCAAATTTGCTTAAATGAACGGATTTTATCTGCTCCATTGCGAGCTCTTCACGTTCTTTTTTTGAAACTCCCTTTTGTTTTAAGCCGAAAGCAACATTATCCAATACAGTTAACCAAGGAAATAAGGCATGTTCCTGAAACACAACAACACGGTCGGGGCCAGGTGTACTGCAGGGTCTACCGTTTACGGTTATAACTCCTTGCTGTGCTTGCTCCAAGCCTGCGACCAAATTTAGGAGCGTTGACTTTCCGCATCCCGACGGTCCCAGCAATGAAACGAACTCCCCTTTTTTAATGGAAAGAGATACGTTATCAATAGCAGTAAACGTACCGCCAGTACGCTGATGAAAGGTTTTGCTTACATCCTTGATTTCGATCAAATTGATTCACTCCCCCTAAAGTCCCAACAATGGTACTTTTCTTATGTAAGATCAAGCAAAATTGTTTTAGAGTTTCTTTCGCCATAAGAAGTTTTCTTATACCAACCTATTTTATCGGAATTAAAGCTTTTGTCAATATAAAATTTAAAGAGGAAAATTGTCAATACATGGCGAATTATAGGAGGATGGTTTTTTTTTGCAAATTTATTAAGAAAGGGTTTGGATAATTTATGAAGCAATGGAAACGTGTGCTTATCGCTGGAACACTGCTAGGCAGCACTTTCACCGCAGGTGTATTTGCAGAAGATGTGCTTCAGCGAGTGGAAGCTTATTTGCGACCCGATTTCAATATTGTAGTGGATGGAACTCCCGTTAAACTGGATGGCCCAACGCTTATTTACCAGGACGCGAGCTATTTGCCATTAAAAGAATTAGGAAACTTGCTTGGCGCGAATATCCTTTATAAGGACGTCAATAAAACCATTTATATTAACAGTCGCATTAATCCCGAGCAGGTTGTAGATGAGAAGGATCTTACGACGGATGAGTTTAAGTTTAAGAACCCTTATTCTATTATGGTCAATTATTTGGGTGCTGAGTATCCGTTGTTACTAACAAATGCAGAAGATAAGAATAATATATCTAATCGGCTTCTTTATTACCGTCTGTCGGATTTGAGGAAAATGGGGATCGAAACGGGCGGGATGAAAAAGTCGAAGGAAATGTTGACCGAAGAGTTGTATGTGACTGAAACTGAATTAAAGCAATTTGTGAAACAGATGCCGACTCAAACCAGAAGCTCAAGTGCTGATCGGTATGTAGTAGCAGGAGAACTTAATACGAAGAAGCTCGACGCTCTTCAAAATTACATAAAAACTACAATGAATTCTCAAAACAAAGATAATAAGGACAGGGATAGAGGATTCAAGTATACTTCCAAGCCAATTATCGTGGAAAAGACTGAAAACGAAAATGAATATCAGTATATATATTATCAAACCACCTATTTTGACAAATATATAAACAACCGTTATGTTCGAACTAAACTGACTTTGACCAAAAGAGAGCTCGATAGCGACGGTTACACAATTAATACTCATGCCATGACAGATTTAAATGAGCAGTTGGATATCAAAGAGAGAAGAAAGACGGAGGAGGAAGCCAAAAAGGTACTTGACCCTGTAATGCCATAAAGCTCAATGTTGTGATAATATAGACCGATCCCCATAGAGGGAGCCGGTCTTTTTGGAGTAAGTCATGAATTGTACACCTTGGTTTTGTCCTGTTCAAAAAATGGTTAAAATAAAAAAGTAAAAAGGTCAATAAACCAAGTTGCTAAATCATATGATTCATAATAAGATAGAAGTAAGTAACTGAATTATCTGAAAATTCTATCAAAATATGTATGGAGTGCCATTTTTGGGAGGGGATTGCCGTGAGTAAGAGTCATGAAGTGGAATATTGCAACCTTGAGTTACGATTTGACCGTCGGCTAATCCGTAATTTCATCAAAGCGTTAATTCAGGAGGGCTATTCTTTATATTGGAATGAAAGCGAGCAGCAATTCATTGTTTCAATCCGAACTGGAAGGAAGCTGGTGAAGCTTAAGTTTCAACGCATTGGGGAACGTTACAAAATTGTTGGCAATTATTCCTTTAAAGATGAGAAGCTGGCGGAATTGATGGAAAAAATGATTGGAGATACTCGAGGTCACGCTGTTGTGAAACGATTTAAGGACCGACAAATATTGATTGAAAATATTATGTTTGGGGAAATTATCCGCATGGTTGAAATTTCTGGAGTCGAACATAAAGTATTATTTCAGAAGGAGCCGGTTGTTACGGTAGAGGAAATGATGCAAGCGTTCAAATCCAAGCGTCCTGACGAACGTATTCCCGTGCTTCGGTTGGAGCTTGACTATGAATTAGCCACACTTCATGATGCCATTCAGTCCAAAGACAATGAAGCAATCAGATCGAGTAAAGAAAGGTTGTTGGAATTAAGGCATGAGATGCTGCTGCTGGAAATGTAGATTAGATGATTGACGAGGTCTGTGTAGATGCACAGACCTTTTTTATGATAAAATACAGCAAAACAAGTGCATACTGCGCAAAAAATGATCGTTGTTAACGTGTGCAGCTGTATGATATTATAAAACCTGAGGTGGTAAGAGTTGACTGTTACAATAAAGGATATTGCCAAGCTGGCCAACGTGTCTCATACAACTGTCTCCAGGGCATTGAATGATAGCCCTCTTATAAATCAAGAGACGAAGGAAAGAATTAGACAGCTTGCCATCGGTCTAAATTATACACCCAATTATAATGCAAAAAGTCTTGTATTGGATAGATCGTACAACTTAGGACTTTTTTTTTCAACTCTCCATACGGGCACCTCGGCAGGCTTTCTTTATGAGGCTGTCAAGGGTGTAAATGATGTCATTAAAGATCAGTTTAATTTGATAGTACGCGGGATTGATGATTACACAAGTTTTCAGAAAGTAAATCGAAAAAGCTATGATGGTATCATTGTTATGAGTCAGAGCTCAAGTGATCAATCTTTTATCGAATATGCAGCGGAAAAGGAAATTCCTTTGGTTGTACTAAATCGGGAGATTGACAATGTTCAGGTTATGAATCTGATTCCTGATGATCAGGGCGGTGCTTACCGAATCGTCGAATATTTAATTCGCCAAGGTCACAGAGATATTGCTATTATAGAAGGGAAACAAAATTTCAAATCTACACAATCTCGTCTGGATGGTTATCTTGAAGCTATGAATCATAACCAGGTTCCTTTACGTGAAGATTATCAGGTGCATGGCAATTATGATTTGGAAAGCGGCTATACGGCTATGAATCGTCTGTTGAAGCTGGAGGCTAGGCCTACAGCGGTTTTTTGCTGCAATGACGACATGGCGCTAGGTGCTATTAAGGCAATTACGGAGAAGCAGCTTACTGTTCCAGGTGATATCTCGGTTGTAGGCTTCGATGATCATATTTTTTCCGGATTTATGTCTCCAGCCTTGACAACCGTTCGCAGACCCATCGAACAGATCAGCAGGGAAGGAGCAGCCAAGCTGCTGACCTTCATTGACACCAAGCAGATCGAGAAAGACAAGATTCTATTCCATACGGAGCTTGTGATTAGAGATTCCGTTAAATCGATTACAGGAGGCGCATGATTATGAGTATACTGAGAAAAGTGCTTGAGGACATTCCAATACCGCAAATGGTAAAAATTCGTCAGAAGTTTGACGGCACAAAATTGGAAGACTTGGCAGGTGGGCTTGAGAACGAGCTGCAAAAGCCAGGAGCGATAGATCAGATTAAACCAGGTCAGCAAGTAGCAGTTGCTGTAGGCAGCCGAGGCGTTGCTAATATTGCGTTATTTACAAAAGTGACAATTGATGCTATAAAAAAAGCCGGAGGCCATCCATACATCGTTCCGTGCATGGGCAGCCATGGCGGTGCAACAGCCGAAGGACAAAAGGACGTATTGCATCATTTAGGCGTTACAGAGGAGGCTATGGGCGCTCCAATCCGCTCTTCGATGGAAGTAATCAAGCTCGATGAGCTGCCTAACGGATTGCCGGTCTATGTCGATCAGATCGCTTCCACAGCCGACGCAATTGTCGTTATAAATCGTGTTAAGCCTCACACGGCTTTCCGTGGACCTATTGAGAGCGGTATTATGAAAATGATCGCGATAGGGCTGGGCAAGCAAAAAGGTGCAGAAGCTTGCCATCAGCTTGGCTTCAAATACATGGCTGAGAACGTGCCTGCTATGGCCAAAATTATGATTGACAAGCTGCCGATTGTTTTTGGAGTGGCATTGGTCGAGAATGCCTATGACGAGACCTGCCGCATTGAAGTGCTGCCAGCGGCTGAGATTGAAGCACGTGAAGTGGAGCTGCTTGTAGAGGCGAAAGCACGTTTGCCCAAAATTTTGTTTGATCAAGTCGATGTGCTCGTAATTGATTATATCGGCAAGAACATAAGCGGCGATGGTATGGATCCGAATATTACAGGCCGTTATCCAACTCCTTATGCGCATGGCGGACCTGATGTTTCGAAGATGGTAGTCCTTGATTTGACACCTGAAACAAAAGGGAATGCGAATGGAGTAGGCACAGCGGATTTTACAACACAACGTCTTGTTGATAAGACAGACCTGCATGCAACTGTGGTCAATGGGCTTACATCGACAGTGTGTGCACCAACCAAAATAGCGAGCACATTGGATAATGACTTCTATGCGATTAAAGCGGGCGTGAAAACTTGCAATATTTTGGATTATACGAAATGCAGATTGGTTCGCATTCAAGATACGCTGCATTTAGGTGAAATCGAGATTTCAGTAAATCTGTTGGAGGAAGCTAAACTGCATGCAGATATTGAAATTTTAAGCGAGCCGTATGATTTGCAATTTGACAGTGAAGGGAATCTTGTGAAATGAGTTTGTCTGTTCAAAAGCCTTATATTTTAGCAGCAGATATCGGCACTACTAGCACCAAAACGCTTGTAATTGACCGTGACGGCCGCGTGCTGGCATCGCATTCGGTTGAGTACCCGCTGCATACGCCAAGACCGGATATGGCTGAGCAGGACCCGGATGAAATTTTTCGCGCTGTGTTGACCTCAATACAAGCCGTTATTGCAATAGCACGAATATTGCCGAGCCAAATTCTATGTGTTTCGTTCAGCTCGGCTATGCATAGCCTTATTGCGGTTGATCGCGATTTGAATCTGCTAACCCAATGCATCACTTGGGCGGATAACCGCAGTGTTGACTATGCACGCATACTGAAAGAAGAGATGGACGGACACCAGATCTATCTGAATACCGGGACTCCGATTCATCCGATGTCGCCATTGCTTAAGCTTATGTGGTTCAGAGATAACCGTAAGGATATTTTTGAACAAGCTTATAAATTTATTGGGATCAAGGAATACGTATTTGCCAAGCTGTTCGGTCAATTTGTCATTGATTACTCGATTGCCAGTGCAACAGGCTTGTTTAATTTACGCAAGCTTCAATGGGATGAACAGGCTTTGGCAGCATGCGGTGTTCGTCCCGAGCAATTGTCTGAGCCCGTTTCCACGGTTCATCACCTTGCCGGCATGAAACCGGAATACGCGCAAGCGATGGGGCTTCAAGCGGATACTCCATTCGTTGTAGGAGCCTCTGACGGGGTTCTGGCTAACCTTGGAGTAGGTGCTTTTGAAGAAGGCGTCTATGCTGTGACGATTGGTACGAGTGGTGCTGTACGCGGTGTTGTTCGCGAACCTATAACAGATCCGAAAGGCAGATTGTTCTGTTATGCCTTGAAGGAGGATTTCTGGGTAGTTGGCGGAGCTATAAACAACGGCGGCATTATGTTCCGATGGGTCCGCGATCAGCTGGCAACTGCAGAGGCAGAAGAGGGACGTCGCAGGGGCATGGACCCTTATGATTATTTGACTTCTTTGGCTCAGGAAGTCGCTGCCGGCTCTGACGGGTTGATTTTCTTGCCTCTCCTTGCCGGTGAACGTGCTCCTTATTGGAATGCCAATGCTCGCGGCGTCTTTTTCGGATTGTCATTGTACCATCAGAAGACGCATATGATCCGTTCAGTAATGGAAGGTGTGATGTACCGGATCCAATCGGTGCTAACTGCCTTGGAGGAGCTTTCTGGTCCGACCAAAGAAATTCGCGCTTCGGGCGGCTTCGCACGTTCAAGCTTCTGGCTGCAAATGATGTCTGATGTAACCGGCAGTTCCGTTGTTGTTCCAAACTCAATTGAAAGCTCAGGCTTGGGTGCGGCACAATTGGGATTGTTAGCTATGGGCGAGATCAAAGATTTCTCTGCGGTTCATCAATGGATGCAAATTCAGCACAGTCATAAAACCAACAATGAGAATTATGAGCATTATCAAGAGCTGACAACGATTTATAGTCGTGTGTACCATCAGCTGAAAGACGAATTTGACATGATTGCTGAATACCAACAGAAATATACGAAGTAATCAGATTAAGATTTTTACAAAAATATTAGGAGGCTCACTATGAATTTATTTGATTTGACAGGAAAAACTGCTGTTATTATCGGCGGAAACAGTACTTTGGGTGGTGCTATGGCGGTAGCTTTAGGCGGTCATGGTGCTAATGTAGCGGTTGTCGGCCGTAATGCAGAGAAATCGCTGAACGTGAAAAAAAGCGTTGAAGAAGCTGGAGGCAAAGCGGAGGTTTTCTCAGCTGATGCAACGAGTGCGGAAGATTTGCAAAAAGTGCTTGCCGATGTTCTGGCTTGGACAGGCCGCGTTGACATATTAATGAATTGCCCTGGCAAAAACAGCCCGACTCCATTTTTTGATATCCAGATGGAAGAGTGGGATTCTATCATGGAAGTTAACTTGAAAAGCGTTGTATTAGCTTGCCAGGTTTTTGGAAAACATATGGTGGACAAAGGAGAAGGTGGAAGTATTATTAATATTTCATCCGCTTCCTCTGAAATTCCATTGTCACGTGTGTTTACTTATTCCGCTTCCAAGGCTGCCGTTAACAATGTTACCAAGTTTTTGGCGCGTGAATTTGCACCTGCACGTGTACGTGTTAATGCCATTATTCCAGGCTTTTTCCCTGCTGAACAGAACCGTAAAATTTTGTCTCCGGAGCGTACAGCATCCATCATGGGGCATACACCAATGAATCGTTTTGGCGATGCTGAGGAGTTGCAAGGCGCGGCTGTATTCTTGGCTTCCGAGAAGGCTTCCAGCTTTGTGACGGGCTCGCTTGTTACAGTTGACGGCGGATTTACTGCGATGACAATTTGATGCTGCATTTTCAAAATCAATTATAAATCGTATAATAAACTAGATTGGATAAAAAGAAGGAGAGGAAGTAAACAAATGTCGAAACAACAAGTTGGCGTGATCGGATTAGCGGTCATGGGCAAAAACCTGGCATTAAACATCGAAAGCAGAGGGTTCACAGTGTCGGTTTATAACCGCTCCCGTGAAAAAACGGATGCTTTGATCGAGGAAGCAAAAGGAAAAAATTTAGTAGGTACATACAGCATTGAGGAGTTCGTAGCATCCTTGGAAACACCCCGCAAAGTGTTGATCATGGTTCAAGCGGGAACAGGTACTGATGCAACGATCGATTCATTGATTCCACATTTGGATAAAGGCGATATCATAATTGATGGCGGGAATGCATACTTCCCTGATACACAACGCAGAAACAAACAACTGGCAGAGCACGGACTGCGTTTCATCGGTACCGGTGTTTCCGGCGGTGAAGAAGGCGCATTAAAAGGTCCTTCCATTATGCCAGGCGGACAAAAAGACGCTTATGAATTGGTAGAACCGATTCTTACTGCAATTTCCGCAAAAGTAGGCGGCGACCCTTGCTGCACATACATCGGACCCGACGGTGCGGGACATTATGTTAAAATGGTTCACAACGGCATCGAGTACGGCGACATGCAGTTGATTTGTGAAGCTTACCAGCTTCTAAAAGACGTTCTTAACGTGAGCACGGATGAGCTGCATGAAATTTTTGCTGAATGGAATAAAGGAGAGCTTGACAGCTACTTGATCGAGATCACTACCGATATCTTTACGAAGAAAGATGCGGAAACTGGTAAAGCAATGGTTGATGTAATCCTTGACTCTGCTGGTCAAAAAGGTACAGGCAAATGGACAAGCCAAGATTCCCTAAACCTGGGTATTCCTTTGTCAATCATTACAGAGTCAGTATTCTCCCGTTTCTTATCGGCTATGAAGCAAGAGCGCGTTGCTGCAAGCAAAGTGCTTAATGGACCGAAGACATCTGCATTTGAAGGAGATCGCGGCGAGTTTATAGAAGCTGTTCGCAAGGCTCTATATGCCAGCAAAATTTGCTCCTATGCACAAGGCTTTGCCCAAATGAGAGCAGCTTCCGAAGAATATAACTGGAGCTTGGATTACGGCAGCATTGCCATGATTTTCCGTGGCGGCTGCATCATTCGTGCCCGCTTCCTGCAAAATATTAAAGATGCATACGACAAAAATGGCGAGCTGAAAAACCTGTTGCTTGACGATTACTTCAACAATGTAGTGGATAACTACCAAGATGCATGGAGATCAGTCATAGCTACTGCCGTTACCCGCGGTGTTCCAATTCCTGCGTTTGCTTCTGCATTGGCATACTACGACAGCTACCGTACAGAGCGTCTGCCAGCTAACCTGCTTCAAGCGCAACGCGATTATTTCGGAGCTCATACGTTCCAACGGTTGGATAAGGAAGGTTCTTTCCACTTCAATTGGATGGAGAATTAATATAAAGCTACAACCGGCTCATGGTTTTGGATGACTTAGGCGGAGGAGTTATTCCGTAGGTTGCTTCTGAAATCCAGTTTTTCAAACGATCAGCTTCTTGGTCGAAGCCGTTGCGCCGTTGTATCAGCATTAAAGAAATGTCCGCGAAATAACGGAAATTTTGCATTAAACGTGGCTGGGAGAGCTCCATTAGTTGGGGATCCTCTTCAGCCACCTTTTTTTTAATGAATTCCAAAATCCAAACGACATCATCTTTACATAAGGGATGGGCAGGATTAAGAATTTGTTCTAGCTTTCGCTGTGCAAGATTCGCACTTACCTGTTGAGGTTGAGGCATGGCCGATTGCATGGCTGGATCATCTCTCTTTCGTTTATTTTGAGCACATAGTAATAGGATGGCTGCTCTACTGGGGTTTATTCACCATTCATCATATGATTTTGTCCAACTTTATATTCATGATGTTCATCATATGGTATGATTATAGGGTTATTATATAAGGCATTCAGAGGTGTGAACGTGTTGAAAAAAAAGAATGTAATTTTAATAGGTTTTGCTGGGACAGGTAAATCAACAGTAGGAAAGGCATTGTCAGAGCGTTTGGGCTGGCAATTTATTGATACGGATCAGCGAATTGAGGAACTGCAAGGTATCAGTATTAGCGAAATGTTTCAAACAATGGGTGAGCAAGCTTTTAGGGTCGTGGAAAGCGAAGTAATAGACCGTACTTTGAAGGAAGAGAAACAAGTTGTATCTACAGGAGGAGGAGCGGTTTTGGCTGAGCTGAACCGGGTCCGAATGCAAGAGGGTGGGGTTGTCGTTAATTTAACCGCTTCCAAGGAAATGATCATAACCAGGGTAAGTAAAGATCAAAGCCGTCCCCTCGTACAAGGTAATGTAGAAGAAAAGGTGACGGCATTAATGGAGAGTCGAAAGCATGCTTACGATTTTGCTGATTTAGCTATAGATACAAGTGAATTGACGGTAAATGAGATTGTTGAGAGAATTGCAGCGGTCCTTTAGAGAGATTCCCATTCTAACATGCCACCGCTCATATTCTTCAAGTTCACAAAGCCTTGTGCTGTTAAGTATTCATAGGCTTTTCCGCTGCGGTTACCGCTTCTGCAGACTAGAATGGTCTCTTTGTCTTGAGGAATCTCTTTTAATCGATCTGGAATTTGCATAAGCGGTATTGAGACAGCGCTTGGAATCATGCCAAGAGCAATTTCATCCGGCTCCCTTACGTCAATAATATGCAGCTCTTCATTGTTGCTTAAACGGTCTTTTAGCTGCTGCGGAGTAATAGTTGTCATGCTTTTTGACCTCCTATAGTTTTCGTAGAAACTTGCATCGCATTTGGTTGCTTTTAGTTTCAAAGTCAATGATATAGACATTATATAGCAGGTGTCAAACTTCCCGGTTTCCATCCTTATACCCTTATGGTAAAATTGCTGTAACTTATATGTTGAAATATGACGGATTATTTGCCGAACAGGAGAGATACATATTCATGAAAGCTATTGTAAAACCGACAAATCAGTTACAAGGAACAATTAATGCTTTATCCTCCAAAAACTATACAACTCGTTATTTGTTGATCGGTGCCCTCGCAGAAGGGACAAGCACCATCTATTATCCCGCTCATAGTGAGGACAGCGATGCAATGCGACGTTGTATTCGTGATTTGGGAGCCATAGTTGAAGAAGATGATGAGAAAATGACGATTCAAGGCTTTGGTAAACACCCGCTGCATGTGAAGGAATTAAATGTTGGCAATGCCGGAGCTGTGCTTCGTTTCCTTATGTCTATTGCTTCATTTTGTCCTGAGCTGACCTTTGTTAATACATACCCTAATTCGCTTGGAAAAAGACCTCATGATGATTTAATCGACACGCTTCAGCAAATGGGAGTGGAAATCGAACATAACCAAGGAAAGCTGCCGATAACGATCCGTGGCGGGCAACCTCGCGGCGGTAAAATTCAAGTATCGGGTAATGTAAGCTCCCAATTTTTGAGCTCATTGCTTTTCATGACGCCTCTGCTTGAGGAAGATAGTGAGATTGAAGTGCTGCATGACTTAAAGTCCAAAGTTATCGTAGGACAGACCTTGGAAGTTATTGAGCAGGCGGGAATCAAGATTGAAGCATCAGCAGATTTAATGCACTATAAAGTGCCGGGTCGTCAAAGCTATCAGCCTCAGAAATATGTAGTGCAGGGTGATTACCCAGGGTCTGCCGCTATTTTAGCTGCTGCCGCGGTTACTAATTCAGATGTGACAGTGCTTCGACTCGAAGAAAAGAGCAAGCAGGGCGAGAAGGCAGTCGTCGATGTATTGAAAGCGATGGGAGTTAATTTAACTCACGAGAATGGCGTTGTTCATGTTCAAGGTAATCAGCAGTTGAAAGCCGGAGAATTTGATGGAGATCATTTTACGGATGGTGTTCTGGCAATGGTTGCCGCCGCTGTATTTGCAGAAGGAACCTCGCGCTTTTATAATGTTGAGAACCTTCGTTATAAGGAGTGTGACCGAATAACTGATTTCGTTACAGAGCTTCGTAAAGCAGGAGCGGATGTAGAGGAAAGACAAAGCGAGATCATTATTCATGGACGTCCGCAAGGGGTAGAAGGTGGTGTGGAGATCAATGCACATTACGATCACCGTGTTATTATGGCGTTAACTATAGTCGGCTTACGTTCGGATAAAGGACTTGTAATAAAAGATGCACATCATGTTGCAAAATCTTATCCGCATTATTTTGAGCATTTATTGTCATTAGGCGCTCAAATAGAGTTGGTTGAAGAATAAAGGTTTATTATATTTCAAGCATTCATTATTGATTGCAACTAAGCCAAAAGTGGGTTGAGGTCGATGAAGGTCCTATGGAAAGGAATCCAAGTGACGTTTGGTTTTTTCCTCATCGCAGGTCTCCTTTTCGCAAGTGGAGTATTTACTATACTGCTGTATGCCAGAATAACGGGGCAAGCTTGGTTTGAAGAATCATCTCCCATAGCTTATGCTGAAACAGTCGGCACCAAGCAGCCTATTGTGTTGACAGCGACGGTAACGCCTCCTGAGCCTCCCGCCAAGTCAGCTATGTTGGATGCGCCGGTCGTTCGCCAGCTTCCCGAGCTGCCTTCGGGGTGTGAGGTTACGAGCTTAACGATGATGTTCTTATTCTTCGGAATTCAGAAAGATAAGATGGAGCTTGTACCTGAAATGAAGCGTGATACGACCCCATTAAGACGAGGGAAGAATGGGGCCATAGCTTATTGGGGAAATCCTAATACAGGGTTTGTTGGTGAAGTTACAGCTGCAGGGAGAGGCTTTGGGATCTATCATGGCGCTTTATTTGAGCTCCAGAAGCAATATATTCCTAAAGCGGTGGATTTGACCGGCCAGCCCTTTGAAAAGCTTGAGCAGCAATTACGAGAGGGGATTCCATCTGTTGTATGGACAACTATCGATTACCGTGTTCCTGAGAAGTGGAATGTTTGGGATACTCCTATAGGTCCCATTCAAACCACCTTTATGGAGCACGCCGTGCTGCTTGTAGGCTTTGACGAACAAAATGTATATGTTAACGATCCTTTAAGCGGTCAAGCAAAAATAAAGATTGATAAAGGACAGTTTCTCGAAACATGGGAAGTCATGGGTAAGCAAGCTTTATCTTATCTTAAATAATGCAGTAACTATTCCATCCTAAAGAGGAGCTGAAACTTCTATGGCATTCGAAAATCCTTCCAGAGATCATATCAGAGAGCTGCTGTCTGCTGCAAAAAATGTTGCTGTTGTAGGTTTGTCAGACAAACCGGATCGTGTGTCTTATATGGTAGCGGAAGCGATGCAAAAGAAGGGCTACCGAATCATTCCAGTTAATCCGAATGCCCAAAATATTCTTGGAGAGACTTGTTATGCGACTCTCTCGGATATTCCGGAGCCAGTGGATATTGTCAATGTTTTCAGACGCAGCGAGCATGTTGTGCCTGTTGCCGAAGAAGCGGTACAAATTAAGGCCAAAGTATTTTGGCTTCAGCTGGGTATATTTAACGAAGAGGCGGCTGATATTGCCGCAGCTGGTGGCTTGGAGGTCATAATGGACCGTTGCATTAAGGTGGAGGACTCCATTCTACTTCCAGGAGGGAAATAAGCATTGTTACGTGACCGTGATCAGATTATTAAAGACTTACAGGTTTATTTGGTTATGGGGCTGGAAGGTTATGCACACCTGACGGCCCTTCAGCTTGCTCGTGAAGCAATTGCAGGCGGAGTAACCATGGTTCAGCTCAGGGAGAAAAATGCACCTCTTAAACAAGTGCTGGCCCAAGGAGCTCAACTAAGAGAGTTATGCCGTGAGCTTAATGTTCCGTTTCTTGTCAATGATCGGGTAGACGTCGCCATTCTGCTTAATGCAGACGGTGTTCATGTCGGTCAGGATGATATTCCTGGTGTAGAAGCCCGCAGGTTATTGGGGGATGACAAGATTATTGGCATCTCGGCTGGAACTATGGAAGAGGCGGAATGGGCCATGGAGAATGGCGCCGATTATCTTGGAGTAGGACCTGTATATTCAACAGCAACCAAACAAGATGCCGGTGAGGCTATCGGTACTCAACTAATCGCTGCGGTTGCCCAACGTTGGGATATTCCGGTAGTGGGTATAGGTGGAATAAATAGCGAAAACGCCGCGGTTATAGTAGAAGCGGGAGCTCATGGTGTTGCAGTCGTTTCAGCAATAACGAAGCAACAAAATCCGTTTCTGGCTGCTCAAACGCTTGTAAGTAGTTTGCAAAAAGCGCTGCTCAAATAAAAAATTAATTATCCACCAGCTTCCATAAATAAAATAAATCCTCCATAGAGACAATAAGAAAGGCTTCTGGATAAGAACGGTGAAATAAACCGGAACCGGAAGACTTTGCCACTCTCAAGGAGGATTTTCTCATGTATCAAAACAATCAGCAATACGGTATGCAAAATCAAATGGGCTATTCAAATGTGAACTCTCAATACCGCGGTTTGGAAAATAAATTTCAACCGATAGGGAATGTGCAGTCACAATATAACCAAAATCAAAACCAAAACCAAAACATGAGCAACCAATTTCAAGGGTCCAATCAATATTCTAATTTTCAATCTCAAAGCCCACAATCTTACCACACGGCAAACTACCAGGGTGACCAACAAGGCCATGATACTTACTTGAGATCGGATTCCATGCAGCCATCTCAAAACCAGTATAGAGCAAGCTTTTCTAACCAAGCAAACTCCTATACTAATAATATCGGATCCTCCTATGGCTCTCAGCAATTCGCACAACAAAGTCCGCAATCCTTTCACACGGCAAACTACCGCGGCGACCAACAAGGACATGATTCATACTTGAGATCGGACTCTTCCCAACCGGCTCAAAATCAATATGCTATGGGTGCGAATTCGTACAGAACGAGCTTCAACAATAATTCGAACCAATTCGGTTCTTCTCAAAACCAAGGCTTTAACCAGTCCCAGAGCCCACAATCTTACCAAACAGCAAGCTATCGCGGAAACCAACAAGGTCATGACAATTACTTGAGATCAGATTCCAACCAACCTGCTCAAAATCAGTTTAGCAGCAATAACTCTAGCTTCAATCGGTATCAGTTTTAATATCTAACATGGGAAGCGGGCCAACCGGCTCGCTTTCTTTATTTGAGGCTGTTTGA
Organism: Paenibacillus radicis (ex Xue et al. 2023); assembly: GCF_024722015.1. GTDB lineage: Bacteria > Bacillota > Bacilli > Paenibacillales > NBRC-103111 > Paenibacillus_S. Next base: position 131,856 of record NZ_JANQBD010000015.1, read on the forward strand.
CAAAAAGCGGTATTGGCTTTACCATCGAATTAGAAAGGAGGGTGCGGTTGGTTTGAACTGGATGGGTAACTTGCAGCAGTTGGGCCGGTCGTTAATGCTTCCGACCATAACGATCCCCGTAGCGGCTATTATGCTCTGTTTGGGTAGTTTGCCGTGGGGAGATATTAACATGTCCCGCTTCGGAGAGATTTTGTTGTTTTGCGGAAATACGATTTTTACATACTTACCGATGATTTTTGCCGTTGGGGTTGCTCTTGGATTGACGGAGAGCGCTGGAATAGCAGGGATGTCCGCTCTAATTGGTCATGTCATGTTTATTCAAGCGACACGTCATTATTTAGGCCAGGAATTCCACTTGGGAGTCCCCGGAGGCATTTTAATCGGTCTGATCGCAGCTATTTTGTATCATCGCTCCAAACATATTCAATTGCCCGAATACATCCAGTTTTTTGGCGGTCCACGGATGGTTCCCTTACTTATGGGATTGGCAATCTTTTTACTGAGCATAATTACAATCGAAATCGGCCCTTACATGGAAGCTTTCATGGAAACGCTCTCCACTACGATACTTGGCTTAGGCGGTTTTGGTACATTTCTGTACGGCGTTATTCACCGATTATTGGTGCCGTCGGGATTGCATCATGTGTTCAATAATTTTTTCTGGTTCCAGCTTGGGGCTTACGAGAAGCCCGGAGGTGAAATGATCTATGGGGATTTGCCTCGATATTTTGCCGGCGATCCCTCTTCAGGCGTGTACATGGCAGGTTTATACCCGATCATGATGTTTGCCCTGCCTGCAATAGCTTTAGCCATTATTCAGGAAGCCAGGGAGGATTTGAAGCCCAAAATCCGCGCTACCTTTTTAACAGCTGCGCTAGCTTCTTTTTTAACCGGTGTTACGGAACCCATTGAGTTCGCTTTTCTGTTTGTTGCACCTTATCTGTTTATCGGCCATGCCATCTTGTCAGGTCTAGCGATGTGGATAGCATACAGTTTGAATATCCATCATGGATTCTCGTATTCCGCTGGTGCGATAGATTTTGTGATAAATTTTCATTTGTCGCATAACGGCTGGATGCTGATTCCGATCGGGATTGCCTATGGACTTCTTTATTACTTCTTTTTCCGTTGGGCCATTCGGACTTTTCGCATCCCTACACCTGGACGTGAGGAAGGCTCTAAATTGGAAGAGTGGGCAGGCGACATTCCATATCGTTCCCCATTGATTTTGCAAGCATTGGGCGGCAAGGACAATATTAAAAATATTGAGGCTTGTATTACGAGGCTCCGTCTGACCTTGGTAAATGACAAGATGTTGGATATTGCATCGCTCAAGCATTTGGGGGCAGCCGGTGTCATTCGTTTGGGTGGCGGGAATGTGCAAGTCGTCTTTGGAACTTATTCCGAATTAATCCGGGAAGAAATTAAGAAAGTGCTTCGCAAAGATATTCATCAAGTGTTGTTCAATGCTCCGATGCAGGGCCATATGATCCCTTTGGAGGAAGTGCCGGATAAAATTTTTGCAGGTAAGCTGGTTGGAAACGGGGTAGCTTTTATGCCTGACCGCGGTGAGCTTGTCGCTCCTATCGCTGGGAAGATCATCATTTTATACCCGACACTCCATGCCATCGGCATTCAAACGGAGGAAGGTCTCGAGGTACTGCTTCATATCGGCATTGACACGGCACAACTGCAGGGTAAATGGTTTACAGCCTTTATTAAAGAAGGCGATATGGTGGAAGCCGGGCAATTACTCGTTCGTTTCAACCTGCAAAAGGTGAAAAAGAACTGCACCTCGCTTACTACACCTATGATCATTACCAATGTGGATAAAGTGAAATCTTGGAGTTTTGCTCCGTATAAATCTGTTAAAAAAGGTCAGGCGTCCGTCATGTCAGTTGTACTTAAACCGGAAGCCACAGGGGGAGGGAACGTTTTTGGTTGAGGGGATCGGAGCTTCATCAGGTATAGCGATGGGGAAAGCTTTCGTTATTCCAACTTGGGAGTGGGACTTTCCTGACAAGCTGATCGATGTCGCCGACTTGGCCTTTGAATTTGAAAGGCTTTATGATGGCATTCGCACTTCCAAGGATGAAATTGTACATATGAAGCAGGAATTCGTAACCGTGCTGGGAGAAGAGCAGACCTCCATTTTTGATGCTCATTTGGCGATTCTCGAGGATCCTGTTTTTATGAGTGAAGTGCAAGGGATCATGCAGCGGCAGTATAAGGCGGCAGAGGTTGCGGTAAAAGAAGCGATTGAAAAGTTTGTGAACATGTTTGACTTGCTAGATGATCAATATATGAAAGAACGAGCCCTTGATATCAAGGATGTTGGCAATCGCCTCTTGAAGCATCTGCTGGGTGCTCTTGAAGAGACACTTCCTCCTAAGGACCAGCCCTATATTGTTGTAGCCAAAGAGCTGATTCCATCCCAGATGGTTCATCTGGATATTAATCAAGCGTTAGGCTTGGTGACCATGCTGGGGGGGAAGACCTCACATGTGGCTATTATGGCTCGTGCTATGGGTCTGCCTTATGTATTGGGGGTAGAGGGCAAGCTGAACATTGCGATCCAGAATGGGGATTTTCTTATCATCGACGGCGATGAAGGGCGCGTATTCGTTAATCCGTCGGAAGAGCTGATTGAGCAATACAAGATACGTAAATCCATCTGGCAAAAAATGCGTGAGAAGCTCCAGACGCTTGCAGATATTCCGACACAGACGAAGGATGGAGTAGCCTTCCAGTTAGCCGCTAACATAAGTTCCGTTAAAGAGCTGGATCAAGCGCTAAGAAACGGAGCGGCCGGCGTAGGACTGTTCCGGACCGAGTTTCTATATATGGATCGTGACAGCCTACCGGAGGAAGAAGAGCAATTTGTAGTTTATAAGCAGGTCGCTGAACAATTGGAAGGCAAGCATGTCGTTATCCGTACTCTGGATATCGGGGGCGACAAAAGCCTGGATTATTTTGCTCTTCCTGAAGAGGACAACCCTTCTTTGGGCTATCGCGCGATACGCATTACCCTGGACCGAACAGATCTGTTTAAAACACAGCTAAGAGCCATTTTGAGAGCCAGTCATTACGGGAATATTAAAATCCTATATCCGATGATTTCCTCTATTGAAGAGCTTGATAAGGCTAATCAACTATTGGAGGAAGCGAAGCAGGAGCTGCGTTTGGAACGGATACCGTTTCATCCTAAAATTGAAGTTGGTATTATGATCGAGGTGCCAGCAGCCGTAATAATAGCCGATTTGCTAGCGCCAAAGGTCGATTTCTTTAGTATTGGAACGAATGATTTGGTTCAGTACGTTCTGGCAGTAGACCGGATGAATGAACAGGTAGCCCATCTGTATGATCCGTTTCATCCGGCTGTATTGCGAATGCTGAAAAGAACGGTGGAGGCTGCCAAGGCAGAAAATCTGCAGATCAGCGTTTGCGGTGAAATGGCAGGAGATATTCGTGCGCTTCCGATCTGGCTGGGACTTGGAATTTCTGATCTAAGTATGTCCGTAATGTCCATACTTCGCGTCAAAAACAGCTTATTACAAAGCCAATATAGTGAGAGTGCCGCGATATGGGAAGAAGTGCAGCGCTGCAGCAGCGGTAAGGCGGTTGTAGATGTATTGAATCAATACTTGCACCAGGATGTTTTGGCCAAATAGAGCGAGCTTTCCAAGAACGCTGGCGTGATTGTAATAGAGATAACGAAAAATCGGATGGAGGTTTTACAATGGAATTAAAAGGGTATAAGGTTTTGGCCTTTGTTGATGAGGAGTTTGAAGATTTGGAAATGTGGTATCCAGTGCTTCGATTGCGTGAGGCCGGTGCAGAGGTTCATTTGGCGGGACCAAAGGCTAATACGGTTTATCATGGGAAATATGGCGTCCCCTTAACAACAGAATATACCTTTGGGGAGGTACGAGCAGCTGATTATATCGGACTCTATGTTCCAGGTGGTTGGGCTCCGGATAAATTGCGCCGCTATGCGGATGTGTTGAAGCTAACTAGGGAATTTCATGAGGCTGAAAAGCCCATTGCCCATATATGTCATGCCGGTTGGGTGCTAGCTTCCGCAAAAATTTGTGCGGGCTATACGATGACCTCTACACCGGGAATTAAGGATGATTTGGAAAATGCGGGTGCGATTTGGGTTGACGAGGAAGTGGTTGTCGATCGTAATATCGTATCGGGGAGAAGACCTCCAGATTTACCGGCTTTCTTGAGAGAATTTGTACGTGTGTTGGTAGAATATAAAACAAAATCATAATTAAAGTACGTTCCCGATCTGATGGACTTGCGAAATGATGCGATAAGAGCCGCACTGGCTATGCATTTATATCGATACCTGCCGTTCGTAAACGCGTTTGAACGCTATTCAGGTGTTAAATATTACTAGACCTTGCACAGCAGGAGATTGCTATTTGAAGTAGAATTATTCTACATAAGAAGCGAGTTAGTATAAGTCCGTTTCCTGTTCGGTATGGGCTTATTTAAACGACCGCGGTGACCTGTTGCAGTGACGAAGGAGTGGTATTGGTTGCATAAGCAGTGCAAGTGTGGCAGCTCTATGAGCATACGGCTGCGGACTGTCATCTATCAGAACAAAGTAGAAATTGAGAATGTCCCTATATTCTCATGCGAGATGTGTCAACGAAGCGAAGTGTTTGCTGAAGTGAAACCAGAGCTAACTGGAATCATTGGCAAGCTGGGGAATTTACCGGAAAAACAGCAGCTGCATTTTAACGAAATTAGTGAAATCGCACATTTGATGGTGAAGGTTACAGAGAAAAAACACGCGTCCGATCCTGTCGAAAAAATTGTGGGAGAACGAATTAATGAGCTGCTCGATCTACTCTTATTGGCGCAGTCTTTGGCCGATGAGCCTTGGACAGAAGAGATTCGCAAGAGGTTAACGCAAATATCCAAGCACTCTCTTTCAGCTAACGATTTAAACTAATAACCAATCCGGACCCTAATTTATAAGCCATCTGCCGTGCAGTTGGCTTTTTTTGCTTTTTTTTGTTACTATTAATGAAACAACATGCTGAATTCATTGCGCAAAGCCGTAATTTGTCGTATGATAAAGCTTAATAGTGAAGGATCGATAGTTTTATACATTTTATATATTGGAGAGAATGACCGTGACTGTAACCATTTATGATGTAGCCAGAGAAGCAGGGGTTTCCATGGCAACCGTTTCGCGGGTTGTCAACAATAATCCGAATGTAAAGCCACAAACCCGTAAGAAAGTTTTCGAAGCAATAGAGCGTCTCGGTTACCGGCCGAATGCTGTAGCCAGAGGTTTGGCAAGCAAGAAAACAACGACCGTAGGGGTGGTCATTCCCGATATTTCCAATACTATTTTTTCAGAAGTGGCGAGAGGTATTGAAGATATCGCTAATATGTACCATTACAATATCATTTTGTGTAACGCTGACAAGAAGAAAGAGAAAGAAATCCGCGTTATTAACACGTTGCTCGAGAAACAGGTGGACGGGCTGTTGTTTATGGGCGGCGCAGTAACTGAAGAGCATATCCAAGCTTTCAAAACATCCTCAGTTCCTATTGTGCTCTGCGCAACGACGGATGAGAATAATGCAGTTGCTTCTGTTGACATTGATCACGAACAAGCAGCTATGGATGCTGTCTCCTTGTTGATTGAGAACGGACATCGCGATATTGCGATGATTTCGGGAACGCTGCAAGACCCTGCCAATGGATTTGCCCGTTATCAAGGATACAGGAAGGCGCTGGAAGCAGCTGGAATTCCAATTCGTGAGGAATATGTACGAATCGGAAACTACCGCTACGAATCAGGTCTTGAAGTAACGAAGCATTTCCTTGAGCTAAGCGAACGTCCTACAGCGATTTTTGCTGCTACAGATGAAATGGCCATAGGTGCAATTCATACGCTGCAGGATAGCGGCTTGAAGGTACCTGATGATATTTCTGTTATCAGTGTAGATAACATTCGTATGGCATCCATGGTACGTCCTCAGCTTACTACGGTAGCGATGCCGATGTATGATATCGGTGCAGTGTCTATGAGGCTTCTGACCAAGCTGATGAACAAAGAAACGAAGGAAGCTTCAGAGCTAATGCAGGTAATTTTGCCGCATGAGGTCATTCATAGAAATTCGGTGGCTCATCGTTAATGAGCCTCTTTCTTTTTTGTTATGTCGAATTTTATGCAAACAGTTTCAAAGAACAAACAGGCTGATGCTTGAAACTATGTAATTTGATTATACAGCGAAGGTTCACATCACTTATAGGTGGACTTTTTTGTTGGGGATTTACTATTTAAGGTTGGGAGGATATTCGCTTGTCTTATGGGAAAATCGGAGTTATCGGCGCAATGAAAGAAGAGATCGAATTGTTTCTTGACCATATGGAGCAAGTTAAAGTTAACGAGAAGGCTAATGTTTCTTATCGAGAAGGCTTGCTACATGGCAAGAACATAGTGCTGTGCAAATCCGGTGTCGGTAAAGTAAATGCTGCGGTAACAACTCAAGTTTTGATTGATACATATGGCGTGGATGCTATTATTTTTACCGGAGTAGCCGGAGCAGTGGATCCTGAATTGAATGTAGGAGATATTGTCGTTTCTTCAGAATGCTTGCAGCATGATATGGATGTAACGGCTCTAGGATTTCCGCGAGGGACCATTCCTTATGAGGAGACCTCCCTGTTTATTTCAGATGAACAACTACGACAGTTAGCAGTTAATGCAAGCACAGAGCTATTCGAAGGCCGTGTAAAAGTGGGCAGGGTGCTATCCGGCGACCAGTTTATTGCTAGCAGGGAAGTTGTCGCTCAGCTGTACAGTGAACTGAATGGTGCTTGTACAGAAATGGAAGGGGCAGCTGTTGCACAAGTTTGCTCATTGAATCATATACCTCATGTGATCATTAGATCCATGTCCGATAAAGCGGATGGTTCGGCACATGTTAATTTTGCTGAATTTACTTTGCAAGCTTCAGGGAATTCTTATCGTATTGTCGATCATATGCTAAAGCATCTGTAGAATAGAGAAGGAGAGATTTACTTTATGACAGTAACAATGGATCAAGTAGTAGCGTTAGCCAAGCACCGCGGATTTATATTCCCTGGCTCTGAAATATATGGTGGATTAGCCAATACATGGGACTATGGCCCTCTTGGCGTTGAATTGAAAAATAACGTTAAACGTGCATGGTGGAAAAAGTTTATCCAGCAGTCCCCTTATAATGTCGGATTGGATGCAGCTATTCTGATGAATCCTCAAGCTTGGGTAGCATCAGGCCATGTAGGTAATTTTAACGATCCAATGATCGATTGCAAAAAATGTAAGGCTCGCCACCGTGCCGATAAAATTATCGAAAATGCTTTGAATGACAAAGGGATCGAAATGGTTGTTGACGGATTGTCCTTCGATCAAATGATGGATTTAATTCGTGAGCATAATATTATTTGTCCTGATTGCGGAGCATTTGACTACACGGATATTCGCCAGTTCAACCTTATGTTCAAAACGTTTCAAGGTGTAACCGAATCCAGCTCTAATGTGGTCTATATGCGTCCGGAAACAGCGCAAGGGATTTTCGTTAATTTCAAAAATGTGCAGCGGACTATGAGAAAAAAGCTGCCATTCGGTATTGGCCAAATCGGTAAAAGCTTTCGTAATGAAATAACACCTGGTAACTTCACGTTCCGTACGCGTGAGTTTGAGCAGATGGAGCTTGAATTTTTCTGCAAGCCTGGTGAAGATATGCAGTGGTTTGAATACTGGAGAAGCTTCTGCTTCCAATGGCTGTTAAATCTGGGCCTGAAGGAAGGAAATATTCGTCTACGCGATCATTCCGATGATGAACTGTCTCACTATAGCAATGCTACAACAGATGTGGAGTATAAATTTCCATTCGGTTGGGGCGAGCTATGGGGGATTGCAGACCGTACCGATTACGATTTGAAGCAGCATATGGAGCATTCCGGTGAAGATTTCAACTACATCGATCAAGATGCTAATGAGCGTTACGTTCCATATTGTATTGAACCATCGCTTGGTGCAGATCGTGTAACATTGGCATTCCTAATCGACGCTTATGAGGAGCAGCAGCTTGAGGGCGATGACAGCCGTACTGTACTTCGTTTTCATCCAGCTTTGGCACCGATCAAAGCAGCTGTCTTCCCATTGTCTAAGAAGCTGTCTGAAGGCGCACAGAAGGTTTTTGGAGATTTGTCAGCGCACTTTATGGTTGATTATGATGAGGCTGGTTCTATTGGTAAAAGGTATCGCCGCCATGATGAGATTGGTACGCCATTCTGTATCACTTATGATTTCGAGTCCGAACAGGATGGTCAAGTCACCGTGCGTGATCGTGATACAATGGAGCAGACACGGATGCCTATCAGTGAGTTGAAGGCATTTATTGAAGCGAAGATTCAGTTTTAAGGCTGAGCTTAGCAAATATGAAAAGAAGACCCGCAGTGACTTCATTTGATTAAATGAGGTTGCTGCGGGTTTTTGTTTTTATGGTATATAGAGTAATGCCAGCTCCTTGGTATGACGGTTCTTGAGTGTAATTTCTTCTCGACGAGGCATAGGAGCCAATGATCCTGCGCTGTCGAGCCACGTTGTCGGCAGCTCGATGGGGCTTTGGGGCTGCCACTGTGCCAGCCATGCTGGAGGCAGACCTAGCGCCTGCTGTGGCTCGTTGAGATGAGCGGCAGCGGCCAAGGGGTGGTTGCTCATCTCGAGCCACAGCAGGCTCCAGGCGCGTGGTACAACGCGCCAGATGTCGTAGCCGCCGCCGCCCAGCGCAACCCAACGCCCGCCGCAGTATTGGCGGGCAAGCCGATGGATCAGCCGCGGCATAGCACGGTAGATGTCCATGCTGCAATGGACATGGGACAAGGGATCGAAAGCATGGGCGTCGCAGCCATGCTGCGATACGATCAGATCAGGCTTGAAATGCGCTGTGACTCGCTCCAGCACTTCCTCCAAGCATTCCAACCACGATTCATCCTCTGTATAAGGCTCGATAGGGATGTTGATCGTTGTGCCAAAGGCGATGCCTTCACCGCGTTCATTCACAGCTCCTGTGCCAGGGAAGAGATACTTTCCGGTTTCATGAATAGACACCGTACAGACGTCTGGGTCCGTATAGAAGCTCCATTGTACTCCATCTCCATGATGCACATCGGTGTCGATGTAGAGCACCTTTACGCCATAATGACTCTTTGCATGCTGAATGGCAACTGATGCATCATTATACACACAGAAACCGGCTCCCTTGTTCTGGAAAGCATGGTGAAGCCCGCCTCCCAGGTGCAGTGCATGGTTGGCTTGGCCGCTCATTACAGCGTCTACAGCTCGCACAGAGCCTCCAACGATCATAGAGGTGATGTCATGCATCCCTTGGAAGAAAGGAGTATCTTCCGTGTCCAGTCCATACTTCCCTGCTTGACTTATCCATACCGGATCTGGAGCCTCTTTGCTGAGCTCCATCACGGCTTGAATATAGTCCGGACTGTGGACTGCCAGCAGCTGCTCCATGTCTACAGGATGAGGCGGGATTATACAGGATGCTGGTAAGGCATCAAGCTTACGCAGCAGGTCTACAGTCAGCTTCAGCCTCAATTGATTAAAAGGGTGCTCATCATTGAAATGGTACCCTGTTTCAAACTCGTCATATATGAATAAAGCTTCATTTGCCACCGAATTTCAACTCCCGAAGGACAATCTTGGTAAAATAATAATAAAATAGCCGAACAAAAAATGTAAGCGTGTCCCGCAGGGACGAAATCGCTCCTATAACAACGTCCCTAAGGAACATCATCTGTATATCCCACCCCAAACCTTTCGGGTGTCCAGAGGGCGAAGCCCTTGGAGCCCTCCCTTATAGGGAGGGTTTGGGAGGGTGATCAAGCAGCGTGTCCCGCAGGGACGAAAGCGCTCCTACAACAACGTCCCTAAGGAACATCATCCGTATCTCCCACCCCAAACCTTTCGGGTGTCCAGAGGGCGGAAGCCCTTGGGGCCCTCCCTTATAGGGAGGGTTTGGGAGGGTGATCAAGCAAAATGTAAGCGTGTCCCGCAGGGACGAAAGCGCTCCTACAACAACGTCCCTAGGGAACATCATCCGTATCTCCCACCCCAAACCTTTCGGGTGTCCAGAGGGCGGAAGCCCTTGGGGCCCTCCCTTATAGGGAGGGTTTGGGAGGGTCCCCCCCTTAGTACATAAACCGCTGTCTAAACCGAACTCTATCGAATTGCTCAACTGAGCTGAGCGGAACATCCTTGCCAATCCGAACCATCAGGCAGTTGGCAGGATGTGAGCATATCTCCGGGTCATCTGTTGCAAACCAGACCATATCGACGGATTTCATCAGCTTCTCCATCATCTGTCGATAGTCCCAAACATTCAGTCCGCTTTTCTCCAGATCCCAATGCCAATAATACTCGGTGGTGAAAGTAATGACATTCTCCAGCTGTCCGTCCTCGAAAGCAAGCTGGATCATTCGTTTGCCCAAGCCGAGTCCGCGATAATCATCGGCTACTTCAATGGCACCTAATTCCACGAGATCCTTCATATTTCCTTCCGACCAGCGCTCCATTTCATCAGCATAATGAAAGGTCACATATCCGATAATTTCATTATCAAGCTTTGCTAAAATAATACGTCCCTCAGGAAGCTCGGCGATTTCTATAAGAGCCTCGAATTGTTCTTTGGGCCGTCGAAAAGCATCCAGATCGGAATGCATCTGATAATGGGCTAATTGTTCGGGAGGAACAGGTCCTTCTATGACAATAGATCGGGTACTTTGATAAGGTATAAGCTGGGAATGATACCGTTTGTAATGCTCCATAACCGTGCAACTCCCTTTTTACGCAATTCATGCAGCAAGCAATTGCCATCCAATTGAAAACAGACTTACTCATCTTGGTTTGTACTATATCAAAAAAAGGCAGCTATGAAAAGCTTAGTAAAGAGGTTCTTAGTAGGCCGAACATTTTAAAGGAGAATTTCTTGGGAAGAGCAGTCTTATAAACTAAAGTGACAGTCATTTCAAGAAAAGAAATAGTCTGATAAAAAAGGATATGTTATAATATGCGGTGTATAAATCAATCATTTCCATATATCGATTGTAAGCGTTTCATTGATATGGATAACGATGAAATCAGGAGGCAAGCTGAATGGATCACTCGAACGTTGAAAGCATTAAAGCAGTTTCCGCATCATCAAATATGACAAATTACGAGCAAGAGCGAGCAGGGTTTAGCTGGGAAGCGATTGAAAATCAATTCTCTTGGGCATCGACAGGTAAGGTGAATATGGCATATGAAGCAATTGATCGTCATGCTGATTCCGCTAAACGAGATAAAATTGCTCTTTACTACAGTGATGACAAGCGTGATGAAAAGTATACTTTTCATGAAATGAAGCTGCAATCCAACCGATTTGGTAATGTATTGCGTAAGCTGGGTATTACGAAGGGGCAGCGTGTATTTATATTCATGCCGAGAACACCTGAGCTGTACTTTGCCTTACTTGGTTCGATTAAAGTAGGAGCCGTGGTCGGACCCTTGTTTGAAGCTTTCATGGAAACAGCCGTAAGAGATCGACTTCAGGACAGTGCTGCAACGGCAATTATAACTACACCGGCTTTAGTATCTCGTATTCCTGTGGATGAGCTTCCTGAATTGAAGCATGTGATTGTAGTCGGACAGGACATTGAGCTAGCTCACGGACAGGTCGATTTTTATAAGGAAATGGAGCAAGCCTCTGAAGAGTTGGATATAGAGTGGGTGGATCGTGAGGATGGCTTGTTAATTCACTATACATCAGGATCAACGGGTAAACCTAAAGGTGTATTCCATGTACATAATGCTATGATCCAGCATTATTATACTGGACGCGTTGTACTTGATTTGCAGGAGAATGACGTTTATTGGTGTACCGCTGACCCAGGATGGGTTACTGGAACCTCTTATGGTATATTTGCGCCTTGGTTGAACGGGATAACGAATGTGATCCGCGGAGGACGCTTTAGCCCGCAGGATTGGTACCGTACATTGGAGAAATATGGGGTTACTGTATGGTACAGTGCTCCAACAGCTTTCCGTATGTTGATGGGAGCGGGGGATGATGTAGTTAAGCAATTCAATTTGTCCTCGCTTCGTCATGTGCTAAGTGTGGGAGAGCCGCTTAATCCTGAGGTTGTTCGTTGGGGCTTAAAGGTATACAATCATCGTATTCACGACACATGGTGGATGACGGAGACCGGCGGGCAGTTGATTTGTAACTATCCATGTATGGACATTCGACCAGGCTCAATGGGCAAACCACTGCCGGGAGTTGAAGCGGCCATTCTTGATGATGCCGGCAATATTCTGCCTCCATTCCGTATGGGTAACCTTGCTATTAAAGCTCCGTGGCCTTCCATGATGCGCAAGATATGGAATAACCCCGCTAAATATGAGGAGTATTTCCGCATATCCGGTTGGTACATTTCCGGTGACTCCGCTTATTGCGATGAAGATGGTTATTTCTGGTTCCAGGGAAGAATAGACGACGTAATCAACACAGCGGGTGAAAGAGTAGGACCGTTCGAGGTAGAAAGCAAGCTTGTCGAGCATCCAGCTGTTGCTGAAGCGGGTGTAATTGGCAAACCAGACCCGATGCGTGGTGAGATCATCAAGGCGTTTATCGCTCTGCGTGAAGGCTATACTCCATCTGATGAATTGAAGGCGGAAATTTCTAAGTTTGTGAAAGAAGGCTTGTCTGCACATGCGGCACCTCGTGAAATCGAATTCAAAGATAAGCTGCCAAAAACACGCAGCGGTAAAATTATGCGCCGCGTTCTAAAAGCATGGGAATTAAATCTACCTACGGGTGACTTGTCTACGATAGAGGATTAAATCGCTTAGATAAAAATAAAGCATGCTCTACAAAGCAACACCCTGTATCTGCTGCACTCTCATGCAAGAGTAGCAGATACAGGGTGTTATTTTTGTTTGAGCAATATTATTTTTTGAAGAAAACGGTGGTTGAAGTTTTGGATTCACCAGCATCGTTAACTGCTGTTATTTTGTAATAGCCCTCATATACAGCAGCATAATAACGGAATTCGATACCGTTATTTGCAGTACCTAGTTTGGTGAAGCTGCCCGTTTCTTTCTCATTGTAGTACACGACGTACTGCTTAACGGATTCCTTATCAGCATTTGCATTCCAGCTCAACAGAATGCCTGCGCCAATACTTTTAATCGTTAACCCGACCGGGGCTTGTGGAGGATCTTTTACCGGTGTAGTTGGGGTACCGGTTCCTGGTTTTGCAGTTCCATTACTATTACTGCCCGGAGTGCCAGTGCCGCCTGTACCGGTATTTCCAGTCGATCCAGTATTACCTGGGTTAATCAAGCCATTCTCATCCGGTGTAAGGTTTAAGATTTCAATATTCGTTCCATCTGTGAAAGAAGCTCTACTCGGCGCGGATTCCTTACCTGCTACATCAACGGCCGTTACATAATAACCTAGTACACTACTGCCTGGAGCTTGATCGGTAAATTTGGTTTCTGCTCCAGCTTCGACAATTTTACCACTAACTACCTTAAAACCACTGCGATTTACAGAACGATAAAGTCTGTAACCTACAGTATCCGCATTGCTGTTTGCTTGAAATGTAATTACGCTTGTGTCGCCTGAATGCGTGGCAACAACGGTTGTAGGAGCGTCCGGTGCTTTGCCGTCATCGACCCGCGGATCTGTTTCAGATGGTGCATCCTGATCGTAATCAGTAGGAAGGTAACGATCAAGCGGGCGACGCCGGTCTTCAGGCACCTTGTTCATAATCGCAGACAATTCGCTCAGCAGCGAGTTAATTGATTTTTCACGTTTGATGACGGTTTTTTCTTTCACAAAATCTGCGGGTGTAGTTGACTGTGCGATGTAATGAATTCCATTGTATGGAATGATAGGTAATTTGACAAACACATTATCTTCTTCAGTTGGGATAAAGTTCTTATTGAAAATATCAGTTGTCAGATTGCCTGATTTGGTTGTTTCTTCACTTGGGAGCTTGCCTGAATATCCGGATACGGTCATTTCCACAATACCGTCAGGCCGCTTGAACGTTTTCGTTGGAAAGTAATCCGGTTTTTTGTCAATGGCTGCGTCCATAGCGAGAGCCCAAATATTTTTGGCGCGATTAGTCCCACCGGTAGCTTTGCTCAACTTATGAACAGGGGAGTCATAGCCAGCCCAAACACCTAATGTAATATCGGGTGTATAACCCATATACCAAGCATCGGCATCGTCCTGAGTCGAACCGGTTTTACCTACGATCGGGACTTTTCCGTAATGTTTAAATTTACTCATTAAGTCAGTTGCTGTACCAGCAGTGACTACTGTCCGCATCATATCGGTCATGATATAGGCCGTTTGCTCCGAAAATACGGTGGTTGGCTTCAATTCATGCTTATAAATAACTTTGCCGTTGGAATCGGTAATTTTGCTGATCATAAATGGTTCGTTAAGGACACCTTTGTTACCAATGGATGAATAGGCGCTAGTGAATTCTTTTACGGAAACGCCGTACTTCAAGCCCCCGATAACGCCGGTTTGAGCATGATAATCATCCTTGGTTATAGATGTAATTCCTAGCTTTTTGGCAAAATTCCATGCTTGCTCAATACCGACAACGTCTGTAAACAGCTTGATGGCCGGAATATTATACGATTGATTCAAAGCTCTTCTTGCAGTAACCAGACCATGAAATTGATTGTCCCAGTTCTCAGGGATATGATAGCCCCTGGTGCCATCCTTGAGGATAACGGGTACATCGTCAATAATCGAAGCAGGCTGAATAGCGCCTTTCTCGATGGCTGGAATGTAAGCGGCGATTGGCTTCATAGTTGAGCCAGGTTGGCGATATGCCTGTGTGGCATGATTCAACTGCTCTATAAAAAAGTCTCTTCCCTCGATCATCCCGAGAATGGAGCCGGTTTTACTGTCGATCATGACCGCGGCGATTTGTTCCACACCTTTAGTTGGATCATCCGGTGTAAAATTTTTCGGATTTTCTGCGATTTCATGCATCGATTCATAAATATCTTTATCAATGGTTGTATAAATCTGATAGCCCCCGCGGCTTAATTGAGCTTGGGCATTTTTCAAAGCTTCTGTGTAGGCATCAGGATTAGAAGCTGCGGTAAGCTTGGGATTTTGTGCTTGAAGCAAAGCTTTGGCCGCTTCCTTCTCGACCTCAATCATTAGATAAGGATAGGTTGAGTAGGCTTTTTTGACCGGCTCGGCAAGCGATCCCTTAAGATCAAAGCTGAGCGCCTCCTGATATTGCTGCTGGTTAATCTTGTCTTCCTCCAGCATCCTTCTTAGAACCAGCTGCTGCCTTGCAACCGCACGCTTAAACGCTGCGCCGTCAAACTGGCCTTTGCTTGAGAAGGTAGAATAGTTGCTTGGCTGCTGAGGCAATCCCGCCAAATAAGCAGCTTGCGCGATATTAATATCCTTTAGATCGCTAATGTTAAAAACACCTTTGGCTGCTGCTTTAATTCCGTATAGATTGTAACCTGAGGAGCCGTTACCATATGGAATTTTGTTCAAATAAGCAAGCAGAATTTCATCCTTGGACATAAGACGTTCCATACGCATTGCAAGAAAAATCTCTTTGGCTTTCCGGCTGTCTTCACGATCCAAGGTTAAGAAAACTCGCCGAGCCAGCTGCTGGGTAATGGTACTTCCGCCGGTTTGAATGTCCTGGTTCATTAATTTTTGGACTACAGCGCGTGCCAGACCTTTAAAGTCGATCCCATTATGCTCATAGAAATGGTTATCCTCTATGGCAAAAACTGCATCAAGCACCTGCTGAGGAATATCTTCAAGTTTAGCTAATCGCCTGTCTTCTTCCGATCGAATCTGACCAAGAATGGATTCATCATTAAAATAGACAAACCCGGTAATCGCATTTTCCTGTACTTGAGCTGTCATAGACTCTTTGCTGCGGATGGGATCATCCTTAACAAGCGCGGATACATAACCGAATACGGCCCCGGCTCCTAAGAAACCAATAATAACACCGGCAATCATCATCCATTTCAACGTTATCAATGTATATTTCGTAATAGTCCAAACGACAGCAAGCTTTTTGTTTTTTTGTGGTTCTTTCTGCATACCGATAAAAGTTCCTCCCGATTATAAAAAACATACGTAGATTATTATACCATATGGGGAAAGCTCTGGACACTATTCTGGATGTTAGATTACTCACATTAAGGTTTGACACAAGCCTTGTCATATGATATAAATCTTGTAATCACATATCACAATGCAATGATGGACTTGGTGTTCGGGCTATTGATTAGTCTGGCACCTCAGTAGAATAGGGAATCAAGCTTACAGAGAGCCGGTGGATGCTGCAAACCGGTACTTGGCCTTAATTCGAAATACCGTCCGGAGCAGGGGAAGGGAACGTCTGGAACAACTCATTATTGATGTTGCTTCTGTCAGTAGCTTCCTGCCGGGTTCAGCCCGTTATCATAATGAAGTGAAAGTATCGAGAACCGCATTCTTTGTAGAATGCGATTTCTGCAGATACTTTAATTAGGGTGGTACCGCGAGCAATAGCCTTCTCGTCCCTTTGTGGATGATAAGGCTTTTTTTGTATTTTATAAGAAAGGGAGAGAAACCATGGATATTTTACAGGAATTACAGTACAGAGGGTTAATTCATCAGCTGACGGACGAAGAAGGCTTGGCTAAAAAATTAAGCGAGGAGCCGGTTGTTCTGTATGCGGGCTTCGATCCGACTGCGGATAGTCTTCATATTGGTCACTTGCTGCCGATTTTATGCTTGAAACGATTCCAGATGGCCGGTCATTTGCCTGTGGCTTTAGTAGGAGGAGGTACCGGATTAATTGGAGATCCAAGCGGCAGGTCGACAGAACGTTCTCTTAACACGGAGGATGTAGTAGAGCAATGGACCGATAAGCTTAGAGGTCAGTTGTCTCAATTTCTGGATTTTGAATCTACGGTGAATCCTGCCCGCATGGCTAACAATTATAACTGGCTAGGGGAACTGAACGTCATTACCTTCCTTAGGGATATCGGTAAAAACTTCTCAGTCAACTACATGCTGGCCAAAGATAGTGTGGACTCACGGTTAAGCAATGGGATATCGTTTACCGAGTTCAGCTATATGATATTGCAGGCTTATGATTTCTTCCGGATGAATAGCGATATTAACTGTTCTCTGCAAGTCGGCGGAAGCGACCAATGGGGCAATATTACCGCGGGACTAGAGCTGATTGGGAAGTCTACGGGCAACAAAGCCTTTGGGTTAACCATGCCACTTGTAACGAAAAGCGATGGATCCAAGTTCGGAAAAACCGCGGGGGGCGCTGTATGGCTTGATGCGGAGAAAACATCTCCATACCAGTTCTACCAGTTCTGGATTAACACTGACGACAATGATGTAGTAAAATTTTTGAAATACTTTACTTTCTTAACCCGTGAGCAAATTGCTGAGCTGGAGGAGCAAGTGAAGCAGAGCCCGGAAAAACGGGAAGCACAGCGTGTGTTGGCCCGTGTAATGACTGAGCTGGTTCATGGCGAGGATGCTGCACTTAGTGCGATTAAAATATCCGAGGTATTGTTTAGCGGTAATGTAGAGACATTGTCAGGGCGAGAAATCGAAGAGGCATTTAAGGATGTGCCTTCCACCGAGCTTTCCGGCGATGAGGAGATTGCTCTTGTTGACCTGTTGATCGCTGTCCAGGCAGCGCCATCCAAACGTCAAGCTAGGCAGGATATCGATAGCGGAGCCGTTTCCTTGAATGGAGTTAAAGTTAGCGATGTGGAAAAAGTATTGCAGTCCAGCGACCGCATGGAAGGCAAATATATCGTTATCCGTAGAGGTAAGCGCAACTACTATCTTGCCAAATTTGTTTAAGATGGAATAAGAGCATAGCAAATAAAAGCCTTGGCTGCAATTGTGCAACCAAGGCTTTTATTGTACATTCATCAAAGGAACTCGCCGCAGTAAAGTTAAGCGTGTCCTTAAGGACGAAAGCGTGTAAGAACCCCAACCTTCCTCCTTGCCGCGAGCGAGTGTCCAGAGGGCAGAGCCCTTGGGGCCCTCCCGGCGGCGAGGGTTTGGGTGGGAGCTAAGATTAACGGCTGTAGAACTCGACGATTTGCTTCTCGTCAATTTCTTGAGGAAGCTCGGAGCGCTCAGGAAGACGAGTAAACTTTCCTTCCAAAGCAGCATCGTTGAATTCAATGTAAGCTGGCAAGTAGTTGCGGTTTGCCAAAGCTTCTTTAATAGTGGAAAGGTTACGGCTTCTTTCGCGAAGACTGATAACATCGCCAGTGCTTACCAAGTAAGAAGCGATATCCACTTTTTTACCGTTAACTGTTACGTGTCCGTGAGAAACCAATTGACGCGCGCCTGCACGGGAGTTGGATAGACCCATACGGTAAACGAGGTTGTCCAAACGGCTTTCCAACAAGATCATGAAGTTTTCACCGGCAATACCTTGTTGTTTGTTAGCTTTGTCAAACAGGTTGCGGAATTGCTTTTCGTTCATTCCATACATATGACGAAGCTTTTGCTTTTCTTGCAATTGAATACCGTAACCGCTCATTTTTTTGCGTTGACCTGGGCCGTGTTGACCTGGAGGAAATGCGCGTTTCAAATCTTTTCCGTTACCGCTTAGGGAAATACCCAGACGACGGCTCAATTTAAATTTAGGACCTGTGTAGCGTGACATGTATAATGAGCTCCTTTTTTTCCACAATAATGGGATTAGTTTGGTTTTGGTTAATACCTCGGGTGAAGCATGTGCCCGATTTTGTTTAAAGCCATCAGTGCTTATAACACTTCGGCATCTGTCAGGAATCTCAGCCGCTGTCCTGCCAGCAACAAACTCAGTGAGGGTGACACAAAGCTTCCACCATAAGCATTTTTCCTGTTCAGGAGAATGCTTATTCTCGACTTCTAATTTTATAAGACTATACCTGCCTATGTCAAGTGCATCTGCTGCTTTTATGATAGAAAATGGTCACTATTATGAAATAGAGGCAAGAAAGTGTTACAATAACAGGGTAGAAGGGAAGTGTTATCTGTGGCCAACTTGAATGTCCAGCATTTATCTGACGTCTTAAATTCATGGGGGCTGTGGGGACGTCTTGCTGGGGCATTGCTAATCTTCGTACAAACTGTGCTGCCGTTTATACCATTTGTGGTCATCGCAGGGGCCAATGTGCTGATTTTCGGGTTTTGGCTAGGCTTTCTTGTCAATTATGCAGCGTCCGTTCTGGGAGCTATCGTTTTTTTTTGGATAGCACGCCATTATGCCAAAGACTGGGTGGAAACAAAGCTGGAGAAGTATGCTTACCTGAATAAAATTAACGATAAGCTCGAGCATCATGGTTTTTTGTACATAACGATCGGGCGCATTATTCCGGTGCTTCCTTCATTCGGAATAAACCTGGCGGCTGCAGTGATGAAAGTCAGTACGCGTGATTTTGTACTGGGGACGATAGTAGGTAAAGTGCCAATTATTTTATTGGAATCATTAATTGGGCATGATCTGTTGTACTTTCATCAATATAAAGGGAGATTTCTTGTTCTTTCGGCTTTGTTTATCGGACTGATTTTAGTCGGTAATGTATATAAGAACAAATGGTTTGGCAGTAATAAATCTTAGCCCTTTAAATAAAACCATATAAAAAAGGAGAATGCAGCTATGCGAGATCCACGGTTACAAACTTTAGCGAAAAATATTATTGGTTACTCATTGGATGTCCAGTCCGGTGAGAAGGTATTAGTCGAGATGATTGGCTCCGAAAGGGAGTTTGTTGTATGTCTTGTTGAAGAAATATACGCAAGAGGCGGCCAGCCTTATATAGAACTAACGGATCCTTCTGTGCGAAGCGCTATGCTGCAATCAGCAACTAAAGAACAAATTGAGCATTGGGCTGAGATGGATTTGAAGCGGATGAAGGATATGAGCTGTTATATCGGGGTTCGTGCG
Source organism: Paenibacillus radicis (ex Xue et al. 2023) (assembly GCF_024722015.1). Taxonomy (GTDB): domain Bacteria; phylum Bacillota; class Bacilli; order Paenibacillales; family NBRC-103111; genus Paenibacillus_S. The sequence continues at coordinate 151,899 of NZ_JANQBD010000015.1, forward strand.
GGTGAGAATGTAAGCGAGATGTCCGATGTGCCGGAAGCCCAGATGAAGCTGTATGATATGTATTATCGCAAGCCAGTCCATATGGAGCAGCGGGTTAAAAAGACGCGTTGGGTAGTTATGCGTTATCCGAATGCATCAATGGCCCAATTGGCTAATATGAGTACAACGAAGTTTGAGGATTTCTATTTTAGCGTATGCAACCTGGACTATGCCAAGATGTCACTGGCAATGGATCCCTTGCAGGCGTTGATGAACCGAACAGATCGGGTTCGTATCATTTCCCCGGGTACGGACATCAGCTTCTCAATTAAGGACATCGGTTCGGTTAAGTGCTGTGGTCGACGCAACATTCCGGACGGCGAGGTTTACACAGCTCCAATCCGTGACTCCATTAATGGTACTATTACTTACAATACGCCATCGGTTCATTCAGGGGTTACTTTTGAAAATATTAGCTTCCGATTTGAGAATGGTAAAATTGTTGAGGCGACAAGCAGCGATACTCGGAGAATTAATGAAGTGCTGGATACGGATGACGGCGCTCGTCATATTGGAGAGTTCAGTATCGGATTTAATCCGCATATCTTAACGCCAATGAAGGATACTTTATTTGATGAAAAAATTGATGGAAGCCTGCATTTTACACCTGGGCAAGCCTATGAGCAGGCGGATAACGGCAATCGGTCCGCAATCCATTGGGATCTTGTGTTGATTCAAAGGCCGGAATACGGCGGCGGAGAGATTTATTTCGATGACGTTCTAATCCGTAAGGATGGCCGATTTGTTATACCTGAGCTTGAAGGGCTGAATCCAGAGCATTTAAAATAATTTATTGCTTGTAGAAGCAGGGCATTATAGATAGGGCCCTTACAAAAAGTTGTTGCGTGTTATACTTTTCCAATGTAAAATCATAAAAAGAAAGCGATTTACTTAATTATGCAAGTAATGATACGCATGGAGGGATTCAATATGTCAAGTGCCAATAATGCAGCTATAGTAGAAATTTCCCAAACCGCTAACAAATTCAGATCTTCCATTGTTTTACAGTATGACAATAAGTACATTGACGTAAAAAGTATCCTTGGCTTGTTCACTACACTTGTGACCAGCAGCAATTATGACCTCCATGTTCATGGTCCGGATGCAGAAGAAGCGAAAAAAGCTATGGCAGAAGTATTTGCCAAACATAATCTTCACATTAACAGTATTCTTGACTAACTGAATGGGGTCCAAGGAAGGCATTTTCACTCTGATGGGTGGAAATGCTTTTTAATATATTTATGAACAATTGCAGACGCTCGTCAAACATTAGGCAAATCAATGGTCAACTCTCTTGTGTATTAAGACAATATCGACTAATATTAAGCTATGAACTTGCATGTACAAGGGGGAAGCTTGATGTCATCATCCGAATTGTTGCTTAGCTTATCACAAAAAGCACTTCATCTTCTTCAAGAGGATGCAGATAAAATTGAGAAACTCATCGAAGTGCAGATGGAAAATTTGACGACACGCAAATGCCCACTGTATGAAGAGGTGTTAGATACGCAAATGTACGGGCTATCCAGAGAGATTGATTTCGCTATTCGTGCTGAGCTTATTAACGAGACTGCAGGAAAGCATATTATGGTGAAGCTGGAAAGAAATTTAGCGGAGCTGTACGAAGCATTGAACACTAAAGAGTAGCCCATCTGTGATGGACTACTCTTTTTTACTTACTCTGATGTTAAGCTGCCTTGATATTAAAGTTATGTATTGAATTAAGGTTAAACAAGGTAGAAGGCAATGCCCAGAATACAATAGACAACTAGAAGCAGAACGCCTTCATACCAGTTGGTTGAGCCATCCTGGGAGATGGATTTGGCAATGATTGCCGCAACTCCGATGGCTACGAGCTCGAAGGTAGTGAATACAATATCCATTGTTTTTCCGAAGAACAGGGATATGATAATAAGTACTGGAGCCACGAAAAGCGCAATCTGCAAGGAGCTTCCAACGGCGATTTCTACAGCTGCGCCAATCTTGTTTTTACGAGCCAGCATGATAGCTGCACTGTGTTCAGCGGCATTACCTACTATAGCGATCAGGAAAGCGCCGACAAATAGCTCTGACAGCCCGAATTGATGTGAGAATACCTCAAGTGTACTGACCAACCATTCGCTCTCCACAGCTACCATTGCCGTTGCTACGAATAGAAAACATATCGACTTTCCTTTGGACCATTGCGGTTCACCGTGTTCGATAGCCTCATCACTTAATTCATTTTTATGGGTAACCATTGAAAAGAACAGCCATAGAAGGTAGGCAATAATCAGGATAACCGCTACCAGGATGCTTAAATTCATAGTTTCTGAAGTCGTTAAGCTTTTGGCAAAAGCTGCGGGAATGAACAGGGCAATAACAGCCAACAGCATTAGTGAGCCATTATGACTGGCCAGCTTCACATTAAAGTGCTGCTCCTTAAATTTTAACCCCCCGACTAATAAGCTAAGCCCAAGAACTAATAATAGATTTCCGATGATGGAACCGGTGATACTTGCTTTTACAATGTCGAATAAGCCGTCTTTTACTAAAAAGATCGCAATAATAAGCTCTGCAGCATTACCGAATGTAGCGTTGAGGAACCCTCCCAAACGTTGTCCTGCGTAGTGAGCTACGCTTTCTGTAGCCTTACCCAAAAAGCCTGCTACAAAAATAATGGCCACACATGAAATAACGAATTGAACCGTAGCTGAGAACAGTCCCGAATAATGAGCAAATGCGCTTAACACAAAGCTGGCAATTAAGCCAATTGTAAATAAATGGCGTTTCAAAATAGTCACCTCTTTTGGTAAAGTATGCCTTATTCAACAAAATCTATTCTACTATACCCATATTTACTTATGATGTAAACATGAATCCTAGCGATATATATTAATGGACACCCTTATATTCTTACTCCTCATAGTTAATGATATCATGTAGAGTTTTGCAGATTAGGATGAAACCTGTCGCATAAGTTGCTTTCCACTTGGGAAGTCATTACAATATAGGTATAACCCACCGAGGAGTGATCCGTATGTCCGAAGAAATTCAAACAGGTCTTATTCGCATATCAGATGATGTCGTTTCGACAATCGCAGGCTTAGCTGCGCTGGAAACTCCTGGGATTGCCGCAATGTCCGGAGGTATTTCCGAAGGGTTAGCTAAACGTCTGAGTGGTAAAAATGTGCAAAAAGGGGTTTCAGTCGAAGTGGGGCAGTTGGAAGCCGCCATTGATTTGCGTATAATTGTTAATTATGGATCAAAAATTCAAGAAGTATGCCGCGATCTGCAGCAAAATGTTCGTGAGGCTGTAGAAAACATGACAGGCTTATCTGTGGTAGAAGTCAATGTTAAAGTGGAAGGGGTCGCATTCCGCGAAGAGGAGAAAGAAATTCATTTGGATGAGGCGCACCGAGTGAAATAAGGCTGCAAGCAATTTACATAGTATGAAAAAGAGAGCCACTCAGGCTCTCTTTTTTGTTTCTTTTTCGGGTTTATTGTGTTCCCTCGATATGCTGAGCAAAATTCCTAGTCCTATGAGAGAAATAAGCATAGATGAACCGCCATAGCTAATAAAAGGAAGAGTTACGCCTGTCATCGGAATGCTTACGGTGACACCGCCTAAATTTATTAAGGCTTGTACCGCTATCATTCCAATAATACCGACTCCTGTTAATGTACCGAACATCTCTTTACAGCGGACGGCAACAAGCAATCCGCGCCATAGGAAGGCTAAGTAAACCAGAATAAACAAGGAACTGCCAATGAAACCAAGCTCTTCGCCGATAATCGCAAATATAAAGTCGTTATGAGCTTCAGGGAGATAATGAAGCTTTTGGATACCTTGTCCGAAGCCTGCACCCGAAATTCCGCCATGACCGAAGGCATATAAAGATTGGATTAATTGATAGCCGGTACCCAGTTGGTCGGCCCAAGGGTCCATAAATGCGGTAAAACGGTCAATACGATAGTCTTGACCGTTTTTTACTACCAAATAAATCGATATTACAGAAGACATTATTACCGCTCCAAGAAGACTCAAGAAAAAGATATGCTTCAGATTGGCGCCTCCAACAATGATGACGATAGCTGCACACATGATAAGGATCATGGTTGAACCGACATCAGGCTGCAGTAAGATCAGCGCCGATACAAAGCCAACGATCATTAGAGCTGGAAGAAGCCCCTTTTGAAAATCGCGGAACTTATCCTCTTTCTTGCTAATGAGAGCCGCTAAATATAAGATAACGGCCAGCTTAGCAAATTCGGAGGGCTGGACACTGAAACCAGCAATTTTAAACCAGCTTGTTGCTCCTTTAACCCCATGTCCTATTACAGGAACCAGCAGCAGCATGATAACAACGATAACAAAGCCGGGGCCGATCCACTTCTTAAGGATACGATAATCGATGTTCATACAAAAAAACATAGCGACTGTACCCAAGGCAATCGCAATCGCTTGACGAATAACCATATACGACGGATCATTCAGCATAGTTTCCGACACGGAGTCGAAGCGTGTGTACGCCATACTTGCACTGAATACCATTGCCAATCCAAAGCAAACCAGTAAGAATGTTAAAAAAAGCAGCAGGAAATCCGGTGTTCCTCGTCGCTGGGCAGTCATTAGACTTCGTCCTTAATCAGACAATTTAGTTTTCAGCTGAGCAAGCTTTTGGGTGGCGATTTTCATGATAGAATCGGGAATTGGTGATTCATAATCCAATCCATGAGGGAATGTGCCTCTCCCGATATATACTTCTTCTATGTAAAGCACAGCATAAGGAGATTCCAGTTTGCCGGATTCGGCACGAGTGTTCAGACGCAAGAAGTATTCGCTGCCGGAAGCTCTGTCGTCAATTTTTAAGTCATATGTTGCCCTTGTATATTCCCACTGCCAGCGAACGAACCCCAAGCTTGTTGTTGTTTCATCCAAATGAGCGAGATCGCTTTTTAGTCCCTTAACTCCATTATTTTCGATAATCACTTTGAAAGCCCTCCTAAAAAGTCAAATCCATTGATTCTAATCCTCTAATCATGATAGTATGTTTCCCAAACTTGTGCAAGCTTAATGCGAATTGTAGCATAGTACGATATATAAAGTTTGAAATTCTTGTGACATATAGATGAAAGCGGGAGGAAGATTTGTTAAAATGTAGAGAAAGATAAGAATAAGTGAGAGTTCAAAGAGCCGACTTTTCAGCACCGAGAAGGTTGTAAGAAACTTTCTTAGATACTTCGTGATCAAAAGTCGATTTTTGAACGTCCTCTATAAGCTCGATAAACCGGAGGTGTACGGTCATGGAAGCCTTATTACAAGCGATTGATTTACTTTATCCGGAGATGGTCGGCTGGCGCCGGTATTTGCATCAGCATCCCGAGCTGTCTTATCAGGAGCGAGAAACAGCGGCATATGTCGCGAACCATTTGCAGCAGTGGGGCTTGGAGGTTCGTACCGGAGTAGGCGGCAATGGAATTACCGCCCGATTGAAGGGGAGTGGACAAGGACCGACAGTAGCGCTGCGGGCTGATATGGATGCACTTCCGATTCAGGATCAGAAGAACTGCGATTATGCATCCAGAGTCAGTGGAGTCATGCATGCATGTGGTCATGATGCTCATACTTCCACATTGCTAGGGGTTGCCAAGGTATTGTCCGAGCACAAGGAAATGCTGAATGGCGACGTAGTGTTTATATTTCAGCATGCCGAGGAATTAAGTCCTGGCGGGGCATTCAGTATGATTGATGAGGGTGCGTTGGATGGGGTTGATTATATATATGGCATACACCTGTGGACGCCATTCCCTGTGGGCACAGCTTATTGTAAAGAAGGGCCCTTTATGGCCGCAGCCGATGAATTTGAAATAGTTGTAAAAGGTAAAGGCGGTCACGGGGGGCTGCCGCATGAAACCGTGGACAGTATTGTCATTGGATCACAGCTGGTGGGCAATCTTCAAACCATCGTTAGCCGCGGCGTAGATCCTACACAGCCTTGTGTGGTCTCTATCGGTTCCTTTCACAGCGGTACAAGCTTTAACGTCATCGCCGAGCAAGCCACGCTAATCGGAACCGTTCGTACGTTCGATCCTGAGCTTCGTATGGATGTGAAGCAGCGAATGGACCGGTTAGTCTCGCAAACCTGTACAATGAATGGAGCTGACTACAGCTTCGAATACAAGTTGGGCTACCCGCCGGTCATTAATGATTCAGAAGAGGCACAACGATTTTTGCGAGCGGGAGCTCGAGTAATGAATGTTAAACCATCTCCACTGATCATGGCCGGAGAAGATTTCGCTTATTATTTGCAGCAGCGCAAGGGCTGTTTTATGTTTGTAGGAGCGGGCAATCATGAGCAGGGAATTATTCATCCTCACCACCATCCTAAATTTGACATCGATGAAAGAGCAATGAGGGATGCAGCCAGATTGTTTGTCAGTATGGTATGGGATTGTCAGAACGGCGGCTGTAATTAACTGCTAGGCCCCTGTTGCACATGCAAAGAAGGGTTTCGGGAGATTCTATGTTTGCAACGGAAAATGCCGTTACTTTCTTTTAAAGAAGGTTCGGTGTTTTTCGAATGACAAACTCTTCTGGGAGGGACTTACCTTTGAATGCAAAAAAGATAAAGGAAATCATGACGAAGGATTGCGCGACAGTCACTTTGAAGGATAATGTATATGAAGTCGCCGTTAAAATGAAGCAGGAGGATACAGGGTTTATTCCTGTAGTTGACGGTAAAAAGCTGATTGGCGTTATTACCGACCGTGACTTGGTTATCCGCGGATTTGCAGCCAAGAAGGAAGGCTCAACGGCGGTGTCGGAAGTCATGAGCAGCAATCAAATTACTAGTGCGACCCCTGAAACCACGGTGGATGAGGCAGCCAAATTAATGGCAAACCAACAAATTCGCCGTTTGCCTGTCGTCGAGAATGGCGAGCTGGTAGGAATTGTATCTATCGGTGATTTAGCTGTACGCAGCACGTTCGAGGATGAGGCCGGAGAAGCGCTAAGTGAAATTTCAGAAAAAGATAAAGTAACGGTCTAATATAAGATTCTACTTAGTTCTCTCGAAGTTTATATCGGGAGAACCCATTTTTTTATATTGTAATGTTAACGTGTGCAATATATAATATTATCGTGTCGAATAAAAGGCTTACATATTAGATTTATAATGAATGAGAGGCAGGGGAATAAGAATGGATAAAGTGCGCATCGGTATTGTCGGTGTGGGGAACATGGGTAAAAGTCATACGGAATACTTGACCAAGAATCAAGTGAGCAATGCGGAGTTGACAGCCATTGTGGACACGGATCCAACCCGGCTTGAATGGGTTAGAAGCAACCACGGAAGCAGTAATATTCAATTGTTTGATAATTTGGAAGCCTTCTATGCATCTAGGGCGTTCGACGTAGTACTGGTGGCTACACCTCACTACGATCACCCGGCTGCTGCTATACAAGCATTTTCTCACGGTTACCATGTATTGGTTGAAAAACCTGCTGGCGTGTATACGAAGCAAGTTCGTGAAATGAACGAAGCTGCCGCAAAATCGGGTAAAGCTTTTGGAATTATGTTCAACCAACGGACAAACCCTCTATATCAAAAGCTAAGAGATTTAATTACATCCGGAGAGCTTGGAGAAGTGCGTCGTACCAACTGGATTATTACCAACTGGTACCGGTCGCAAAGCTATTATGATTCCGGCGGCTGGCGCGCTACTTGGGCTGGAGAAGGCGGCGGGGTATTAATCAACCAAGATCCTCATCAGCTTGATTTGTGGCAATGGACGGCTGATATGATGCCTAAGCGTGTCAGAGCGTTCTGCAGCTTTGGTAAATACCGTAACATCGAGGTTGAAGATGATGTTACAGCATACGTTGAATACGAGAATGGAGCTACCGGCTTATTCGTTACTACCACGGGCGAGGCTCCTGGTACGAATCGATATGAAGTAAGTGGAGATAACGGTAAAATTGTTATCGAAAACGATACATTAACATTCTGGCGCTTGCGTACACCAGAACCGAAGTTTAACAGTGAATTCAAAGGCGGCTTCGGTCAGCCAGAGTGCTGGAAATGCGATGTTCCTGTAGTTGGAGCTCCAGGGCCTCAACATAAAGGCATCACGCAAAACTTCGTCAATCATATTTTGAATGGCACACCGTTGCTTGCACCGGGCGAAGAAGGAATCAAAGGATTGACGCTTTCCAATGCGATGCACTTGTCTACGTGGACAGATAACTGGGTTGATCTTCCGATCAACGAAGATTTGTACTACGAGAAGCTTCAAGAACGCATCAATAGCTCAACCTTCAAAAAAGAAACAAAAGAACTTCAATTGGATGTAAAAGGTACCCACTAATAGTGAGAAGGGTCCCAGACAATATCTTTTAACAAACAAAACGACCTGACGGTTAATCTGTCAGGTCGTTTTGTTTGTTATTCTCTTCATTCACTTCTTCTTTTCGAATGCAGAATCGTAATCCTTCCAAAGTCCCTTTTGCTTATTGCGGGCTTCTTCTTGATCCTTTTTAAACAAATCCACGTATTTCACGTTTGGAGGAAAGGTTGCAATTCGTGCATAGCCTTCTTTCACAAGTGTACGGTTGAAAAGCTCATCTTCAACCCAGACGTAGGCAAGCAGGCGATCATACTTATCTTTACGTTCAACATCCCATTCGAGCTCTACCGTTTTGTTTTCAAGCCGTTTTTTGGTGAAGTCAGATGCTTCCTTGCCATAAAACATGACAGGTGTATTAGGCTTTTTTGTCTCCGGGGTATCCACACCGATTAGTCTGACTTTTTCTTTTTTTCCATTCAGCTTAATTTCAAAAGTATCCCCGTCGACCACTCGGTCAATTTTAACCGATTCCCTGCCGCTGTTAGTTGATGTTGATTTGCTTTGGCAGCCTGATAGCAGCATGGTTAGTAATAAAATCGGGAGCAGCGCGGCTGCAATCCATTGCTTCTTCAATGATGTCACCTCTAATTTCCCATTGTAGAACCAACTCCAACTGCTGTAAAGCAAAATAATGTTTAATTTAGGCACATTCCCCTCATACTAGATGGTATGCAAACTTAGTGAAGTTCAGGAGGGATCCATATGCAGATAGATCAAAAAAGGCCGCTCGTGGTACAAAGCGATTTCACGGTTTTGCTGGAGGTGCGCCATCCGGAATTTGATCAGGTACGCCCTTTATTAGCGCGTTTTGCGGATTTGGTCAAAACACCGGAGCATATCCATACGTACCGCATGTCTGCATTGTCTCTGTGGAATGCAGCGGCAGCCGGGATGACTACCTCGGAGATTACATCTTTTTTGGAGGAGCATGCCAAGTTTGGAGTGCCGCACAACATCAAGCAGGATATTCGACGTTTTGTGGAAAGGTACGGCCTGGTGCGAATTGAAAGCTTAGGTGAGGATCTGTTGTTGATTTCAGATGACGTAGAGGCGATCAAAGAAATGTGCTCCTTTAGAACACTTCGTTCTTATGGTCTGTGCCAGGTGGATTCCCAAACACTACGGTTCTCATCTATATATAGAGGCGCTTTGAAGCAAGAATTGATCAAGCTTGGATACCCCGTCCAGGATTTGGCCGGTTATACCCGTGGGGAGGAGCTGCCCATCAGGCTTAGAGGGGATGCCTCAGATGGAAAAGCATTTCAGCTGCGTGATTATCAAACCTCAGCGGTCGAATCATTTTATCGGGAAGGCAGCATCATGGGGGGGAGCGGTGTACTTGTACTTCCCTGCGGCGCAGGGAAAACGATCATTGGAATAGCTGCGATGGGTAAGCTGAATTGCGCTACTCTGATTCTTACTACAAATACAACCTCTGTAAATCAATGGAAACGTGAAATTTTGGAGAAAACGGATGTTACTGAGGATATGGTAGGGGAATACTCGGGCATGAAAAAGGATGTTCGTCCAATAACGATAGCGACTTATCAAATATTAACTTACCGCAAGTCCAAGGATGATTTGTTCATACATATGGATTTGTTCAATAAACGTGACTGGGGATTAATTGTTTACGATGAAGTCCATCTATTGCCTGCTCCCGTGTTCCGCGTAACCGCTGACATACAAGCTACAAGAAGACTTGGATTGACAGCAACGCTTGTTCGTGAAGATGGACGAGAGGAGGATGTATTCTCACTTGTTGGTCCCAAACGTTATGAAATGCCATGGAAGGAACTAGAAGGGCAAGGGTGGATTGCCTCAGTAAGCTGCACAGAAATCCGCGTTCCGCTGCTGCAGGCTGAACAGGATTCTTACCTGTCTGCAGAAGCGAGACAGAAAATGAGAATTGCCAGCACAAGCAAGGGCAAGCTGAATGTGATAAAACAGCTGCTAGCTAAGCATAAAGGGGAACAGACGATTATTATAGGGCAGTATCTGGATCAGCTCAAGCAGGTGGCTCAAGCTTTGGGGGCGCCGCTTATTTATGGTCAGATGCCGCATGAAGAGCGAGAGGAGCTTTACAACCAGTTTCGTCGGGGTGAGCTGCAAACTATCATCGTATCGAAAGTGGCTAACTTTGCCGTTGATTTGCCTGATGCCTCTGTAGCCATTCAAATTTCCGGCAGCTACGGCTCCCGGCAAGAAGAAGCCCAACGTCTGGGGCGCATTCTGCGTCCAAAGTCGGATGCTAATAAAGCATTTTTTTACACAGTTGTCTCATCCGACACGAAGGAGCAGGAATACGCACTAAACCGGCAGTTGTTTCTAATTGAACAAGGCTATCAGTATCGAATTGAGGAGTATTCACAGGCTGAGGATGAGGGGGAAATTACTGCCGCTCTTGATAATTCTTATAGGAGTAAGCCATTGAACCAGCAATCCGAAGAGGAGGTCTTGTCAACGTGAACCATGCTTTCTACTTAAGCAAAATGCCGGAGGCTCTAAAAACCCACATCGAAGCTGAGGCTGTTTATGCTCCTTGGTTGAGACGGGGAGAAACGTTGGATTCCATATGGGGCAATTCAGCGATAATGGAAACGGTGTACAATCAATTGTCAGCAAGAGAAAAAAAAGTGCTTCATTTCCTTGTCACATCGATCGGAAGCGAGCCTTTTGACTGGCCTAAGCTTGAAAAATTAACCTCACACGTGATGTCGGGTGCAGAAGCCAAGGTCGGTTTTTTGTTATTGCTGAAAAAGGGTTTAATCTATATGTTCAAGAAAACATGGGGAGAGCATGTATATGTCCTTGCTGAAGATGCTCTTGCCATATGGCAGCAACTTATATTAACTGCAGATAATAAACAGGCTTTGACAAGAACAACAGACACCTCTATAGAATGTGTGGAACAATATAATCCGGGTCTTGCTTCTTTGCTGTTTCAAACACTTGTTTTTTTAGATCAAAATGATATGAAGCTAACGAAGAATGGAACGCTGCACAAAAAACAGCTGCAAAAATGGCTGGACCTGCTAACTATTCAAGATGAAAGATTTCTCGGCTGCTCTTTAAAATATGCTTATGCAGACGTGTATCCTGTAAAGCTTGCGGTAATAATGGAATTTCTGTTCAGACTTCAGCTGGTGGAGCAGCGAGGCGAGCAGCTTTGCTTGCAGGAGCATGAAGTTAAAAGATGGCTCTCGCTAAGCGAGCGCGAACAAAATAAGCAGCTGTACTTTATTTGGAAAATGGTTGCGTTTCCAGGTCCAGCTTGGCTTCAGCATGCCGTACTTCTGCTGGAAAGACAGCATGAAGATATTTGGTATGCTGCTGACGATATTCCTCAGTGGCTGCGGGTGCAGAAAATAGCTCCATTTGACAATGAAGAGAATGTTGCAGGACAGGAGCTGCTCGATCAGTTGGAGCAGCAGTGGATTCATCCACTGCTAGCTTTTGGTTGGATGGAGAAGGGATTTGCTGGAGCAGATGGCCGAGATGCCGTTTACCGCTGGAGGATACAACCTATTGAATCGCAAGCGGATAGGACGATAATGGAGGAAGAAGGCTTTTATGTTCAACCTGATTTCGAAGTATTGGTGCCACCGAATGTGCCTTTTGCAATAAAGTGGGAGCTATCAGCGTTTGCCGATCTGCAGAAGGCCGATCTTGTTTCGGTTTATAAACTGGGCAAGGAAAGCTTACAGCGAGGGTTGGAGAAGGGGCTGCAGCTGGAAGAGCTGTTGTTGTTTTTGGAAAAGCAATCTCTATACGGCATACCGGAAAATGTCAGGCTAACTCTGGAGCAATGGGCGAAGCCATTTGGTAAAGTCAAGCTTTCTGAAGTACTGCTGCTGCGTTGTGAGGATGCTGCCGTTGCTGAAGCTGTAAAAAAGCTGCCAGGTTGCTCTGATTGCTTGCTTGAAGAGATTGGCGGGCAGGCGTGGATTGTCCGAACGGATCAATTAAAGCTGTTGACTGAGCTTCTTAATAAAGCAGGCTGGATGACCGGTAAGCTGAAGCTGCTAGCTGATGCCAATCCTTCCGAGCAGAGGGAAGCACGGATCAGCTTAGTATCAATGAAGCCGCTGGAAGACGGCATCTTAACCTCGAATGATACTACAGCCATTAACTATGGTCCTGTACATATAGCAGATAAAGGTTTTATATATTCGAGACACACGTTCATGTACTTTGAGATGGAGCAGAAAATTCCCGATGTTCGTGATTTATTCCCCGATTTACAAGGGATTCCACAGGGCTGGATGAAAGATTACCGCACTTACCACGCCTCAACTCGTCGTGAAATGGTTGAGCTGGCTATGGAGTGGAAAACTACGTTGCAGGTACGCCATAATGGTCATGATCACATGATTGCCCCAAGAAAGCTGCAAGAGACTCGCGGCACCTGGAGTATGACCGGATTGGAACAGTCCAAGCTTCAGGAGATGTGCTTATTTCCTGAGGATTGGCAGGAGATGAGGATCATTGTGCCTGGCATAAATGATAAATATTGATGCAACAAATAAGTGTAATATGTGGTATGATAAACTTGTCTGACAATCAATAATATTATATACGAGGCAGGTGCTATAATGGCAGTAATTGAAGCTCAAGCGTTGGATATGTCTGCCATTCTGATGCAGGCGTACGACTTAGGAGATATGATTAAAATTTCCACGGAGACGTCGGATTATTTATATTGGAAGCAGCGCAAGGACGAGGACCCGCAGGTAAAGGAACTTGTGAAGCTTTTTAACAAGAAGAAAGAGCTGTTCGAAGAATGCCAGCGGTTCGGTCATTTTCATCCAGACTACCATGCTGCGTTGGAGCAGGTACAGGCGATTCAAGTACAGCTGGATAACCTTGAATCCGTCAAATATTTCAAGGAAGCGGAGCAGCGGCTTGATGAACTGCTGTATACAGTATCTCAAATGATTGCACATAGCGTCTCGGACACGATTAAAGTGCCCGGCAACGACATGAACGCAGGAGGCGGGAGCTGTTCCACCGGAAGCTGCTCGACCGGAGGCGGCTGCAGCGGAAGCTGTGGTTAAAAAATTTCAGTTTTTGAATTACTGACTTACGGAGTGAATCGACTTAACTTCAATAGGGGTCGAATTTCGCCAACAACTTCATTATGGCAATTCAGCACTTTGGGATGATAGAACTCTTCCAGAAGCCGGATCTCTTCTTTACGAAGCATATCCAATTGAATCAATGTTTCCATGACAGCCGGATAAATGGCACGCATAGCTCCATCTTCGATTTTGACGGCTGCTCCCCAGCCCTTCTCCGGGATGGTAAAAGCAAACATTCCTTCTGCACCCATCTTGCCAATAATGCGGCCCTGAGTCACCTCGATCAGCCGGGTGTCGAAACGGTCGCTTCCTGCCAGATAGTAGGGCTGTCGGATGATAGCTTGCACAATCCTCCGACAAGCTTGAGCACGCTGCTCTGGCAAGCCTTCTGGCTTGCCAAGCCGTGCATAAGCATAGGCAAGCGACTCCAGCGGTACCGCAAAAACAGGAACACCACAACCATCCGTACCCAGTGATATTTGATCTGCAGGGACACCGCACATATAAGCAATGATGTCCAGCATCTGCAATTGGACAGGATGAGAGTTTGAGATATAGGGTCCAGTTGTAGAACCTATCGATAGTTCAAGCAATCGGGAAAGCGCCAGCATGCCGGAATGTTTGCCTGAGCAGTTATTGCGAAGGGGAGTGAGGGGGATTCCCGCTTCCTTCAATCGGTTGGCTGTCGGTATGTGAAAGGGCTCGTGAACCCCGCATTGCAGAGCGTTTTCATCCAGTCCAAGCTGATGCAGTATCTCATTTGCCAACTCAGCATGAGCATCCTCACCGTTATGCGATGCGCATAGAAGAGCGATCATTTTATCGTTCAATTGAAAGTTAAGCTCGCCATCTATTTCTAATAAAGGAATCGCTTGCAACGGCTTAGCCGTAGAACGAGCGAATGTATAATAAGCCGAGTCGCCAGCAGAAGCAATGAGTTCGTGGTTGGTGTTCACAACGGCAATGTGGCCGCGATGCAGGCTTTCTATCCTGGCTCCTCGCAGCGCCTCAACAAGGATATGTGTCATATTCAATTCGATTCGTCCTTTCATTGATGATCTTATTATAGAAAGAAGGTATAAATCATGTTTACCGACCGCAGTGGATTAATCGTTTGGGTAAGTGACCTCAAAGCTGCTAATAAACAGTTAGAACGATATGGAAGTGTCCATTTTATTTCCAAAAGATTGCACTATGCAGCAATGTACGTGCACTCCTCCAAACTGGAGGAAACAACCAAACAGCTGCAGAAGCTGCCTTTTGTCAAAAAAGTCGAACGCTCTTACCGAAATGAGATCCAAACGGAATACAGTAGTAGTAATATGGCTGATAAAACACGTTTTTACACCGTATAAATGCAACCAATCCATTGTTAAAAGCATTGCACCTTGTGCTTTTCTTAATATATATACGCAAACCCAAAGCTTCTGAAACCTCGGAGGCTTTTTTTTGCGTACAGTTCTTCTGTCAAAAAGGATGAGATTGGAAGTTTTTTATTGTTATTGACTGCTATTATCGCGGTATCTAAAGATTTTTTTATTTGGAATCCGTTTTCAAATCTAGTAAAATAAAGAAGCATAAATGTACATAGGCGAAAAGGACTAGTTTAATAGGTGAGGGGTTGTGATTTATGAGAGACAGAACAATTGACCGATTAAACAACTGCGAGCCGTTTTATGTTGCTTTGGGGGACAAAAACATCGCGGATATCGTAATCACAAATCATGCTCGGATCCGTTGGGCGGATAGAGTTGAGAGCCAGAAAACTGGCTTTGATGATATATGCGATTTTTTGTGGGATAGATTGAAAGCCGGGCAGATCAAGTCTTATTATAAGAATGGTGAAGATGTTTATTTGGTTGAGGATGATTTAGTGATGGTCGCTGAGTTTACTGGATGGGAGCCGAGCTCGGGTGCTGGCAACCGACAGCTGCATCGTATGGTCATCGTCACTTTCCTTGGGAGAATGTCTGAAACTATTGAGCTGCGTGACCTGAAGTCTTATTATTCATGGCTTCGCCATTCGCGCAGAATGACATTAATTAAAAATAGCAGAAAACGCAGATAATTGGAATATACGATAGGGGCATTCCGTAATATACGGCATGCTCTTTTTATTTTTGCTATAATAGGAATACCAATGCAAGCTGGAGGTAAACGGACGATGGCACTTAATTTTCATCAGCTACATATTTTTTATACCGTTGCGGAGAAAGGAAGCTTCTCACACGCGGCACAAGCGCTTCATATGACTCAGCCTGCGGTTACGATGCAGGTGCAATCTTTAGAAGATTACTTTGGAGCGAAGCTGTTCCATCGTTCAACAAAAAAGATTGAGTTGTCTGAGGCGGGCAGATCCTTATTACCGTATGCTAAACGCAGTATCGAGCTGATGAAGGAAACCGACATAAGCATGTCCAAGTTTACACATATGCTTGAGGGGAGACTCCATCTGGGAGCAAGTATGACAGTTGGCGAATATATTTTGCCGCGACTGTTAGGCCCATTTGGCAAGGAGTATCCGAATATTTCAGTAAGTATGAAAGTTATCAATACACGGCTGATACTGGATGAAGTTCTTAATCATCAGTTGAACTTTGGATTAGTTGAAGCTGAGATTGATCATCCCGACGTTCATATAGAGGCTGTGATGAACGATGAGCTTGTCTTAATAGTGCCGCGAGACCATCCTTTGGCGCAAAGTCCTGTCGTTACAATGGAGGAGGTTCTTAAGTATCCTTTTGTGCTGCGTGAGCAAGGCTCGGGTACTCGCAGAGTGATGGAGGAAGAGCTGGCAAGGGCAGGCTTCGATCCGACCGATATGAAAATTGTCATGGAGCTGGGCAGTACAGGAGCAGTCAAATCAGCAGTCGAAGCGGGGCTGGGCATTTCAATCCTGTCTCAGTCGTCTCTTAAGCATGAGGCAGCATTAGGCGTGCTTGTGATAAGAAAAATAGAAGGAATCCGCTTCTCGCGAAGCTTCTATGCAATTTATTTGAATTCTACCATTTTGCCGATCTCGGCGGTTACTTTTGTTACTTTTTTGCGGGAACGGGATTTGAGTCAGTGGATGTAAGGGGAAATTGTACATAATTTTAGGAGGATACGCAATGCTTTATGCAGATTTACATACACATACATCGGCATCGGACGGGACACAGCCATCCTCGGAAAATATCCGGCTTGCCGTGAAAGCGGGTCTGGCGGGAATTGCCATTACCGATCATGACACGGTCGCAGGGATTGACGAAGCATTGGAAGCAGGTAGTCAAAGTGGAATTACTGTTATTCCCGGCGTTGAAATCAGCACTGTATTTGAGGGGCAAGATATTCACGTACTTGGTTATTGGATTGATCATACAAATCCACTGTTTCTGAGCCGGTTAACCTCGCTCCGAGACGTCCGTGAGCAGCGCAACGTGATGATGATTGAACGTCTGAATGAGCTTGGCTTGCAGGTCACGATGGAAGATGTATGGGCCTCTCTGGAAACGTCCAAGAAGGCAGATGAAACGATAGGCAGGCCGCATATTGCGGATGCGCTGCTGAAGAAGGGGTATGTGAGCTCGATAGCGGAGGCCTTCGATCGCTATTTGGGTAATGGAGCGGCAGCTTACGTCAATCCGCCGCGCATAGAGCCTTTTACCGCTATCGAGTGGATACTGGAAGCAGGGGGAGTGCCCGTTCTGGCCCATCCTGGGCTGTACGATCTGGATGAGCTGATCCCTCGGCTTGCAGACGTCGGCCTGGCGGGATTGGAGGTATATCACTCTGATCATTCTCCAGAGCAGGAGAAGCATTATCAATCCATTGCCGAGCAGCTTGGGCTTATTATGACGGGCGGCTCTGATTTTCATGGAGAGCGCGGCGGTGTTGTGTTTCACGCTCCGGTTGGGGCGCGCAAAGTTGAAATGTCGGTAGTGAAGCAACTGGCAGAGGCGAAGCGGACGACAACCAAGCAAATGCCAAGCGACAATACCGAGGAGGCTTAAATATGAAGATACGTAAAGCGATTATCCCTGCGGCAGGCTTAGGAACGCGTTTCCTTCCTGCTACAAAAGCACAGCCCAAAGAAATGCTGCCCATTGTTGATACACCTGCGATACAATATATTGTCGAAGAAGCAATTGCAGCTGGCATAGAAGACATTATGATCGTTACAGGTCGCAATAAGCGTGCGATTGAAGATCATTTCGATAAATCGGTTGAGCTGGAAATGATACTCGAAGAAAAAGGTAACCTTGAACTGCTGGAGCTGGTAAAATCAGTCTCCAATCTTGCAGATGTTCATTATATTCGCCAGAAACAACCTCTGGGGCTTGGTCACGCAGTGCTGTGCGCACGCAAGTTTATCGGAAATGAACCGTTCGCGGTTCTATTGGGTGACGATATTATTCAGTCGAGCCCTCCATTCCTAAAGCAGATGATCAATGTATACGAGCAAACGGAAACATCGGTTATAGCCGTGCAGGAGGTCCCTTGGGAGGATGTCGATAAGTATGGTATTGTTTCGCCTGGTGTATGTGGTGAAGGGTATCAATATGTCGAGGATTTAGTTGAAAAGCCCGAGCGAGGACTAGCACCATCCAACTTGGCTGTTATTGGCAGATATATAATTGCTCCTGAAATTTTTGGCATATTGGAGAACTGTGAACCGGGGCGCGGAGGAGAAATTCAATTGACGGATGCTCTCCGTATACTTAATACTGAGCAGCAGATGATTGCTTACCCAATCCAGGGCAAGCGCTACGATGTTGGAGATAAGCTCGGTTACATTCAAGCGAGCATCGAAATAGCGTTGCAGCGGGAGGATTTACAGGATGCGCTGAAGGCCTATTTGCAGAAGCTTACGAAATCATGGGGAAATAAATAATTACTTGTGTGAGGAATGGGCAGGAGAACTAATTCTATCTATATCAAGCATCGCTTAAAGCTTAAAGCTTCCAGGACGATAAAGACGTTCTGGAAGCTTTTTTGCTGTAAATAATTTTAGGATCAAGTTAAAACCTGCTCAAATTGGTTCTCTATTGGCTCTCTAATTGGTTCTCTTTGTCGGTAATTCGTGTTCGGCCTCCGTTGATATATCCTCTTGCTAAACGCGAGGCTCTAATCGTGGAGACGATGATAATGGTTTCATCGCGGGACATCGTACGGTTTTCATAAGAAAAATCAGATAAGTCAGCAATCTGTTCATCGCTATATTTGTCGAATAGGTCAATTAATTCCTCAATACTTGCTCTCATGATACTACCTCCATATGGGTTGCTATGACCATTATTAAGTAAGTTTTCCTTTACGTCAACATAGGATTGATACATTTTGGGCTGTATGTTATGATTGTAAAAATTTACCCACATCCAAGCAATGTCAAGCAGTAAGTTTCTTTTGAAAAATTATACTCATGCTTATCAGGTAGTTGTGTTTTGCAAAATTCAGAAGGGGGATAATTGAAAAATGGCCTATTACTACATGGAACCGTCGCGGACATTCAGTGAGTTTTTGCTGCTTCCTAACTTATCAACGAAGGATTGTACACCTGCGAATGTTGATCTGAAGACGCCGATTGTAAAATTTAAACGGGGGGAAGAGCCGGATATTTCTTTGAATATCCCGTTTGCATCAGCTGTGATGCAGTCGGTCTCAGACCACAATATGGCCGTTGCTTTGGCGCGGAGTGGGGGAATTGCCTTTATTTTCGGATCCCAGCCGATTGAAGAACAGGCGGCAATGGTGCGAAAAGCCAAAAGCTATAAGGCCGGGTTTGTAGTGAGCCGCTCCAATCTGACCCCATCTCATACTCTTAAAGATGTACTTGATTTGAAGGAAGAAACCGGTCATTCTACCGTTGCGGTTACGGATGATGGAACGCCAAAGGGTAAGCTTGTAGGTATCGTAACGAGCAGGGATTATAGAATTAGCCGCGATTCACTAGATAAGCCAGTTCATGAATTTATGACTCCGTTCTCTTCTCTAATTTACGGGAACTCGGGTATTTCATTACCTGAGGCCAATGATTTGATCTGGGAGCATAAGCTGAATTGTTTACCGATTGTGGACAGTCAGCAAAATCTCGACTTTCTGGTTTTCCGTAAAGATTATGACGCCCATAAAGAAAATCCTCAAGAATTGCTTGATATTAACAAAAGCTATATCGTGGGAGCCGGCATTAATACGAAGGATTATGAAGAAAGAGTGCCTGCATTAGTGGAAGCGGGGGTTGATGTCCTTGTAATCGATTCCTCTGACGGGTTTAGCGAATGGCAGCGTGATACTTTACAGTATGTAAAATCAAACTTTAATGTAAAAATCGGAGCCGGCAATATCGTGGATCGGGAAGGATTTCTGTACTTGGTTGAATCGGGCGCAGACTTTATCAAGGTGGGTGTAGGTGGCGGTTCAATCTGTATTACGAGGGAGCAAAAAGGAATAGGCCGAGGCCAGGCATCAGCACTTATTGAGGTTGTTGAAGCTAGAAACAAGTATTTTGAAGAAACGGGAATTTATATACCTATATGTTCAGATGGTGGAATTGTTCACGATTATCATATAACGCTTGCGTTAGCAATGGGTGCTGATTTTGTTATGATGGGCCGATATTTCGCCCGTTTTGATGAAAGCCCGACTCGCAAGTTGAAGGTAGGCAACAATTTTGTTAAGGAGTTTTGGGGAGAGGGTTCTAACCGGGCGAGAAATTGGCAGCGTTATGACACCGGAGGCAAGCAAGGTCTTGTCTTTGAAGAAGGTGTTGATTCATACGTACCCTATGCGGGAGGCTTACAAGAAAATCTGGATAAAACAAACAGCAAAATCAAATCGACAATGTGCAACTGTGGTGCGAAAACTATTGAAGAGCTTCAGCGCAAAGCCCGCATAACAATTGTTTCAGCGACAAGCATTATTGAGGGTGGCGCTCATGACGTTATCTTGAAGGAAAGCAACTTATCTGGAGAATAAATGCTGAAGTGGATAGCTTAGTTTGATTATTGTCCAAATTGATGAAACAACTCGAATGTAGAACAAAGGCACTTCAAGTCGCAGGGAAGACCGCGGTTGAAGCGCCTTTTTTTAGGATAGCCTTTCTAAAGATAAGTTTGCCGGGGTACCCTTTTTATTTCACAAGACAAGCTACCTTGAGATTGAAATGTATCTTCATTCGATGATCCCTGGAGAATTTGAACGGAGCAAAGAGTTCCGCTATTCCATCAGCCTGCCTCAACCTAAGGCGATAGCGGAAACCGGAATTCCGTTATGTTGGGTAAATAGGAGCATTATGCACAAAATCAGAGCAATAACGGAACTAGCTGTTCCTGTATCACTCTGATTTTTGGACTTTTTAGGTGATAGAGGAACAATTACTTCCGGACTACCCTTCAATTCCGTTGATGCAGTACTAGCGTGTTGTTCAGGGTCATGTGTAGGTGAAGGAGCGATAGCGTTCACCTGGTCGTCTCCTTCGGTAACTGCTCGGGTATGCAACCTACCTTTGAACATCGTGTTCCTCCCGCTGTAAGTAATTCATTCAAAGGAACTCGACTTCAACAGCGGCCGTAATCCTACACCCATCTCTCCAAAGCGCACAAAACGTAGATCGTACATCAAGGATGGCGTAAGACATTTTTCTTGCCTGTCTTACAGTACTGTTATTTGATGCTTACAGGCATTTGTTTGATTTCTTCAGTATTCGGTGTTACGAATAATGTCTTCTGGTGATCGTAAATGACAAATCCAGGCTTGGCACCGCTTGGCTTGCGGACATGCTTGATCATTGTTACATCCACGGGCACAAGACTTGATGACTTGGCTTGGCTGTAATACGCCGCCAATTGTGCCGCTTCATGGAGAGTTGCCTCACCGAATTGTACGCTGCGGATGACTACATGTGAGCCGGGAATATCCTTTGTGTGCAGCCAAGTATCTGCGGATTGGGCCAGCCGGTTTGTTAAATACTCGTTTTGCGTATTGTTTTTCCCAACATAAATGGGAATTCCCTCGCTAGAAGTAAAGCAGGATAGCAGCGGTTTCTGATTGGCTTTCTTTTTCCGTGTTTTTTTGCTGCGGTCGCGAATATATCCTTGCTCGATCAGTTCCTCACGAATTTCCTCAATATCGCTGAGCGAAGCGGTGCCAAGCTGCTGGAGCAGGCTGTCCAAATAAAGAATTTCTTCTTGGGTTTGCAGAAGCTGTTCTTTTACCGCGATTAGACTGTTTTTACTTTTAGTATATTTTTTGAAATAACGCTGAGCATTGTCCGAAGGTGTGAGCAGCGGATCCAGTGTAATAAAGATTGGGCGCTGCTCCTCATCGTAATAGTTAATAACTTCGATCTGTTTATCACCCTTCTGAACCAGATGCATAGAGGAGGTCAGCAGCTCTCCGATAATTCGAAACTTATCCGCATCTTGGCCTTCCTCCAAGGTTTCTTGAAGCTTCTCCATTTTTTTCGCATTTTTGTTGCGCTCATTTTGCAGAAATTTCAATAAATCGGATACCCGCTGCTTGACGGTATCCCGTTCAGCCTTGTCTCCATAAAAGGCTTCCAAGCATTCACTCACAGAAGAATACCGCCTGATCTCACCATTCAGGTGAGTTAGCTCTACTATCGAGAACGCTTGCTTCGCTGTATCAGGCTGCTCGCAAATGTGAGGTTCTCCGCTGGTTTGCTTGAGATTTTCCATAAGCCCATGGAATGGCTCCCACAAGAGCGCTGCGTTTGCTTCGGGAGTGTTCGCCACTGTTAAAGGATACTGCGTGCGATATACAAGCTCTTTGGCTACGAGCGGACTGAGGCCGCTGAATCGGGCAACAAGACGCTGTTCCCATGTTTCTTCATTGATCGTTTGTGGTGCCGCTTTGCCAAGGCTATTCAAGCTTTTTAAAACATCCTCTTCTTGCGGAGCCTCTGCTGGCGGTTGCGTGAGCAGAGTGATGAAGCGCTCCTTATCCACAAGAAACGGATGATTTTTGTACTGCTCAGGTGGGGTGGTATACCTGCTTCCTGGCATGACAATCCGATAGCTGCTGATCGCTGGCGTTACATGATGAATGCCGTCAATAATGGTATCTGTTGCAGGATCAACCAGAATAATGTTGCTATGCCGTCCCATAATTTCAATAATGATGACTTTGCTGCTGACATCACCAATTTCGTCACGTTGACGTACTTGAAGTCGGATGACCCGCTCCAGCCCCGGTTGAGTGATGCTTTCGATGACGCCGCCATCACAATGCTTTCGAAGCAGCATGCAAAACATCGGAGCTTCCATAGGGTTAGTAAAGGTTTGTTCAGTTACATGAACACGAGGGTATGTGGGATTCGCGGACAGAAGCAGCTTTACATTGCTGCCTTGAGCGCGAAGCTGCAATACAATATCATTGCCTGATGGCATATGCACTTTATTAATTCGGCCGCCCACGCAGGCCTGCAGTTCCTGCACGAGGCTGTGGACGACTAGACCGTCAAACGACATGTTGGTTCCAACTCCATTCAAATTCTAGTTTAGATAAGGGCTTAAGAAGATATACTCTATCATGCCATATTTTCGGCAAAAACTTAAGTCTGCGATCCCATTCCTTCTATTGTGCTATTTTTTAGCTTGTCTGAATACATTTATTTCTAGAGGTTGTTTGATCCTTTTGGGAGGGAATGAGCAGATGAGTCAGAAAAAGTGGTATCAGATGACGGCGGAGGAGATTTTGCAATCGCAGCAAATTCATCCGTCAAAAGGGCTGTCGTCAGAAGAAGCGCAGAAGCGTATGGACGAGCATGGTCGCAATGAATTATCCGAAGGGGCAAAAATATCGCCGATCGCTTTATTTTTGAATCAGTTTAAAGATTTTATGGTGCTGGTGCTGATGGGCGCTACACTCATTTCAGGGCTGCTGGGTGAATATTTGGATGCGGTGACGATTATCGCCATAATTATTATGAATGGGATTCTTGGCTTCGTTCAGGAATTCCGGGCAGAGCGCTCACTTCGTGCATTAAAGGAATTGTCCGCTCCGCATGCAAAGGTAATGAGAGAGGGTACGCTATATCAAATTCCTGCAAGGGATCTAGTACCTGGGGATATTGTCCTCCTGGAGAGCGGGGACCGGATTCCGGCAGACATTCGATTTATTGACGCGAACAGTCTTTATGCGGAGGAATCTGCTTTAACGGGAGAATCTGTGCCTGTCAATAAGCATACGAATGCGCTTCACAATGAGGAAGTGCCACTCGGCGACCAAAGAAATCTCGGTTTTATGGGCACTATGATTACGCGGGGTACTGCCAGAGGCATCGTTGTACGCACCGGTATGAATACGGAAATGGGTAAAATAGCTGACTTAATCCAGAGCACAGAGTCCATGGAAACACCGCTCCAGCATCGTTTAGAGCAGCTGGGGAAAATATTAATTATCGTTGCGCTAGCCTTAACTGTAGTTGTCGTCATAGCAGGTATCGTCCACGGACAGGAGCCTTACGGTATGTTCCTGGCTGGAGTCAGCTTAGCTGTTGCAGCTATTCCGGAAGGATTACCGGCCATTGTCACTATTGCGCTTGCTTTGGGTGTACAGCGGATGATTCAGAGAAAAGCAATCGTGCGCAAACTGCCCTCCGTTGAAACTCTCGGCTGTGCATCGGTTATCTGCTCCGACAAGACTGGCACACTGACGCAAAATAAAATGACAGTAACCCATCTGTGGCTGGGAGGCAATGTGTTGGAGGTTACCGGCGATGGATATGACCCTCGCGGTGATATTCTAAGCAGCGGCAGCCAAGTGGACATCCACAACAATTTGATGCTGAACCGGATGCTGCAAGTATCGGTGCTTTGCAACAACGCCGTACTGGTTGAAGAAAAGGGGGAGGCCAAACGCAAGAAGCAGGCGACCGAGGAGCCTTCAGTCAGTTGGAACATCAAAGGAGATCCAACCGAAGGGGCACTGGTTGTGCTTGGAGCCAAAGCGGGAGCGACCCAACAGCTGCTTGGTGGGCAGTACAGCCGGATAGGAGAATTCCCGTTCGATTCGGAACGGAAGCGGATGACCGTACTGGTTGAGCATCAAAGCGGCCGGATGGTTTGTACCAAAGGAGCGCCTGATTTGCTGCTGCACAAATGCAGTTACGTCCTATGGGACGATAAGGTGATTCCGTTCACTACGACGTTGAAGCAAAAGGTGCTTGCTGCAAATGAAGGCATGGCCAAAAATGCACTTCGGGTGTTGGGTCTCGCATATCGCGATCTGAAGGTAACCGACAGCTTTACAGATGAGGATGACGTTGAACAGGGGCTTGTCTTCATCGGATTAACAGGGATGATCGATCCTCCCCGCAAAGAAGTGCGGGATGCTATCTCCAAATGCCGCAAGGCAGGTATCAAAACGGTGATGATAACAGGAGATCATCAGGGAACGGCTGAAGCGATTGCAAAGCAGCTCGGTATTTTGCCTCCAAGCGGCGGGTTGGCATTAAATGGGCAGCAGCTGAATCAGCTGAGTGATGATGAGCTGGATGATCGTGTGGAGGATGCTTACGTATACGCTAGGGTTTCACCGGAGCATAAGCTGAGGATAGTGAAGTCGCTGCAGCGCAAAGGGCACGTAGTTGCAATGACAGGTGATGGCGTGAATGACGCTCCGGCCATTAAAGCGGCTGATATCGGCATCGCGATGGGCATCAGCGGAACAGACGTAACCAAGGAAGCGGCAGCTCTTGTGCTTAGCGATGATAACTTTGCGAGCATTGTTGCAGCCATTGAAGAAGGGCGCGGTATATACGAAAATATTCGTAAATTTATACGCTATCTGCTTGCTTCCAACGTTGGAGAAATTATGACTATGTTTCTGGCCATGATGGCCGGGCTGCCGCTGCCGCTTATCCCAATCCAAATCTTATGGGTAAACCTGGTGACCGATGGTCTTCCCGCCATGGCTCTTGGCGTCGATCAAGCTGAGAAGGATTTGATGCAGCAGAAGCCGCGAGGGGCACGAGAAAACATATTTGCCCGCCGTCTGGGCTGGAAAATTATTAGCCGGGGTATATTAATCGGTCTGTGCACGCTTGCGGCTTTCTTGATTGTCTTGTACCAGGGACCTAATGGCGACTCAGACACATTGGTTCATGCACAAACCGTTGCTTTTGCTACATTAGTTATGGCTCAGCTGATTCATGTGTTTGATTGCCGCAGTTCCCGTTCGATTTTTCATCGCAATCCGCTGCAAAATGGTTATTTAGTATTAGCAGTCATTTCCTCATTGCTGCTCATGCTAGCTGTGCTTTACATCAAACAGTTGCAGCCGATATTCAAAACGGTTCCGCTCGGCTGGCAGGATTGGATTATCGTGCTTGTGTTTGCTGGAATTCCAACGTTCCTGATGGGTATCGGCAGTGTCATGAGCAAGCCTGCCAAACGCAAGCCTATTCATTACGGTAACGCAAAACCTATAACCAGATAATCAACAACAGCCTGTGCCGGGGAATAAAACCCATGAGCGCGGGCTTTTTGCATTTTCCGGGAATATCGGTTAAAATTTTGCGGAAAAACTATGCATGCTATTCGTTTTGCGTTATGATAGTGGCTAAACAAAAGGAACTCTAGAATGATTGAAAGCGGGAGAGATCATGAATTTTACAAAAATGCATGGGTTAGGTAATGATTTTATCGTCGTTGCGGGCGAAAGCGAGCTGCCGTCGAACTCAAGCGAGCTCGCCGTTCAATTATGCAGCCGTTTTTTTGGCATCGGAGCTGATGGTTTAGTCTATATATTGCCTTCAGATAAAGCAGATTACCAAATGCGTATTATTAATTCAGACGGATCGGAATCCGAACAATGTGGCAATGCGGTACGCTGCGTCGCTAAATATATATACGAGCATAATCTTATTGATTCCTCTCGAACCGAGCTATCTATCGAGACGTTGGGAGCGGGCGCACAGCAGGTACAGCTTACTGTATCGCATGGCAAAGTAACTGCCGTTCGTGTTGATATGGGAGAGCCCGTGCTTCAAGGAAAGCTGGTACCTACTACTATCGATCAGGAGCAAGTGCTGAACTATCCTATTGAAGTGGCTGGACGAGTATTTCACTTTACCGCTGTCTCGATGGGGAATCCGCATTGTGTCATTTATGTAGAGGACGCAGCGGCAATCGATCTTGCAGTGTGGGGACCGAAGCTTGAAGTACATCCGTTGTTTCCGAGACGAGTGAACGTTGAATTTGCGACAGTCAAATCACGAGACGCTATGGATATGCGGGTGTGGGAACGTGGAGCAGGACCAACCTTGGCATGTGGGACGGGCGCTTGCGCTACTTTGGTATCATCTGTGTTGAATGGATTGTCCGATAGAATAGCCACCGTTTCATTAAAAGGTGGAGATTTGTTTATCGAATGGAGCGAGGCTGACAACCATGTATATATGACTGGGCCTGCCGAGCAGGTGTATACGGGTATTCTTGACTAATAAAACGCGCTCGTTGCGAAGTTGGGTTGTTTCGCCAGCTATTGCTAATGAACAGCCGTTTAACCTTGTGGTGTAAATGAAAAGGGAAGGCAGGACGGTAGAGGATGAAGCTTGATTTGAGGGAAGCGCTCCGCCAGCAAATTATTATTGGTGATGGGGCCATGGGGACATACTTGTATCAGATGGGATTTCCTGTAGGTATATCTTATGAGGAATTAAATTTGTTAAAGCCGGATGTAATAGCGGATGTTCATAAACGTTATTATGAGGCGGGCGCAAGATTAATTGAAACAAATACATTCTCCGCTAACCGCGAGAAGCTGTCCAAGTACGGACTCGAAGAGAATGTTGAGGCTATTAACCGCGCGGGCGTTGATTTGGCTCGCAAAGCAGTAGGCAGCGATGCTTATGTCGTGGGGGCAATTGGTTCCATTCGTGCAGGAATGCGCAAAAATTTTCGAACTGTCAAAATAAAAGAAGATTTGCGTCAACAAATTGAGATTTTATTGGACACGCAAGTGGACGGGCTGTTATTGGAATCATTCTATGATCTTGAGGAGCTGCTGCTCGCTCTAAAAATAATACGCAAGCTCAGTTCATTACCGGTTATATGCCAGTTCGCTACGGAAGGAACGGGGACGACACAAGATGGCGTTACGCTGCATGATGCTTTTGCCAAACTGAAGCAGAATGGTGCTGATGTTGTTGGCTTTAACTGCCGAAGCGGTCCTAACGGCCTTTTACGTTCACTTGAAAAAGTAGCTGCAGCAGGCGACGTATTGCCTTATTCTATTTTCCCTAATGCAGGTATACCCGATTATGTCGATGGTCGCTTTACCTATGCGGCAACGCCGGAATATTTTGCGGAAACGGCACTGAAATTCGCTGATCTGGGAGCGCGTATCATAGGCGGATGCTGCGGAACTACGCCTGAGCATATTGCTGCGATGTCGAAGGCGATTGCTATGTATACACCGGATCCGACCGCCTTGGTTAATGAGTCGCAGTCAACAGGGGTAGTTGAGCTGCCTCAACGTGAATCGGTAGCAAAATCGGTTGATGAAATAACGAATGCAGCGGTTGAGCCTAATATCATCGATTTGGTGAAGCAGCGCCATACGGTTATTGTGGAGCTGGATCCGCCACGCGATTTGGATATTGAGAAATTTATGAAGGGCGCACACGCGCTTAAAAAAGCAAAAGTCGACGCTTTGACTATGGCAGACAATTCATTGGCTGTAACTCGAATGAGCAATTTGGCTCTCGGTTATTTGGTAAAAGAGCAGACAGGATTACGTCCGTTGATTCATATTGCTTGCCGTGATCGCAATTTGATTGGGACTCAATCCCATATGATGGGATTGCATGCTCTTGGAATTGATCATGTGCTCGCTGTAACAGGAGATCCAGCGCGATTTGGCGATCTGCCGGGTTCGAGCTCTGTCTATGATTTGACCTCATTCGAGATTATCCGTATGATCAAGCAGCTGAATCAAGGGGTAGCTTTCTCCGGCAAGCCGCTCAAGAAACAAGCGAACTTTATTGTAGGCGCTGCGTTTAACCCTAACGTCAAGCATCTGGATAAAGCCGTGCAAAGACTGGAACGGAAGATAGAAGCAGGTACGGACTATATTATGACACAGCCGGTATATGATGCTCAGTTGATTGAGAAAATTTACGAGGCGACGAAACATTTAAGCATTCCTATTTTTATCGGCATTATGCCGCTGGCTAGCGGGGGCAATGCGGAATATTTGCATAATGAAGTACCGGGCATCCAGCTTTCCGATGAGGTGCGCCAGCGTATGAGCGGTTTGAAGGGTGAGGAAGGCCGGGCAATGGGCGTGCAGATCGCCAAGGAGCTTTTGGATACGGCGATGAAGTATTTTAACGGAATCTATCTGATGACACCTTTTCTCTCTTATGAGATGACCGTCCAGCTGACAAATTATGTATGGGAGAAGTCGGGGAGAGCTATTTCCACTTGTACCCACTAGCAAAATGAATTAATATAGGATAATGGATGTGAAAATGCGATGATTCGCAGTATGACCGGATTCGGACAAGCAAACCGCGCCTTTGCTGGCTATAGCGTGCAAATGGACCTGAAATCGGTCAATCATCGCTATTGTGAAGTCATTGTAAGGATGCCCCGCGAATGGTTAAAGTATGAGGATTTACTTAAACGCACCATTCTGGAGCGGATCAAACGAGGACGTGCAGATCTGTTCGTAACGATCGAACGCAGCTCTGCAGCGAATCAAACGGCAGAGCTGAATTGGACTTTAGCAGAAGCTTACCGCTCGGCGGCTGAGCAGCTGAAGGACAAATTTGGCCTGCATGAAGTGATGGAAGTGAAGGACTACTTGCGTATCCCTGATTTGATTTCCATTAAGGAAACGGTCGAAGTTACGGAAGAGGAAATTGAGTTTGCGCTTAAAGAGTGCGTAGGCATTGCGGTTACACAGCTTCTTCATATGCGTGAAACGGAAGGCAGCCATTTATATGCGGACACTCTGCAGCGGATTGAAGCTACGGAATCCTTTCTTGAGCAAACCAAACGATTGGCTCCTCAAGCCGTGCTGGATTACACAGCTAAGTTGCGTTTACGCATTCAGGAGCTGCTGCAGCAAACCGTTATTGATGAGGCGCGTTTAGCTACAGAGGTTGCGGTATTTGCCGAACGGGCCAATGTGGATGAAGAGATAACCCGTCTGCAAAGTCATCTTCAACAATTCAAACAGCTGCTGGACTCTATGGAGCCGGTTGGGAGAAAATTAGACTTTCTTGTACAGGAAATGAACAGGGAAGTGAACACAATCGGATCTAAAGCAAACCATGCCGGTCTCACAGCACTTGTCGTGGAAATGAAGGCCGAGCTGGAGAAGATGAGAGAGCAGATTCAGAATATCGAATAGAAGGCTAATGAAAGCTAATGAATGCTTACGAGGCGGCTTTGTTGTAGCAAAGCCTGTGGGAGGAAAATAGATGGCTATCAAACTTATTAATATCGGTTTCGGTAATATTGTATCCGCAAATCGGATCATTTCTATCGTTAGTCCGGAATCGGCGCCGATCAAGAGGATCATACAAGAAGCACGCGATCGTCACATGTTGATTGACGCGACTTATGGACGCCGCACCCGAGCAGTGATTATAACCGATAGCGACCATGTGATTTTATCTGCGGTACAGCCTGAGACGGTGGCGCATCGACTTTCCAATAAGGACGATGATCATGACGAGTAGTGACAAGGGGATTTTGATTGTATTATCAGGACCTTCCGGAGTTGGTAAAGGTACGGTTTGTAAAGCACTTCGGGAATGTGCACCTGATTTAATCTACTCGGTTTCAGCTACGACACGTGCTCCTCGTGAGGGTGAAGTGGATGGCGTGAATTATTTCTTTAAGACAAGGGAACAATTTCAGCAGTTGATCCAAGATAATCAAGTTTTGGAATGGGCTGAATATGTTGGTAATTATTACGGAACACCTCGTAAGTTTGTTGAGGATACTCTAAACTCCGGCAAGGATATTATTCTGGAGATTGAGGTTCAAGGCGCTTTGAAAGTAAAGAAGTCGTTTCCAGAAGGTGTGTTCATATTTTTGCTGCCTCCGTCAATGGATGAGTTAGAAAGCCGTATCATTGGGCGGGGAACGGAATCACAGGAAGCGATCCGCAGCCGGATGTCAGTAGCCATGGATGAAATTCGCATGATGGAGCATTATGATTATGCTATTGTTAACGATCATGTTGAGCATGCTTGCTCAAGTATCCAATCGATTATAGTAGCTGAGCATTGCCGCAAGGACAAAGTCGTAAGTAAAATAAAACAATGGATGGCAGAGGTGAAATAAATGTTATACCCTTCAATTGACAAGCTGTTAGATAAAGTGGATAGCAAATATTCGTTGGTTGTTGCCGCGGCAAAGCGTGCAAGATTGCTGCGTGATGGAGCAAAAACGGAGGTTCGTAACAGAGCTTCGTACAAGAATGTAGGACTTGCATTGGAAGAGATTTATGAGGAGCATATCTCTTACGAGAAGCTTCCTACCAAAGAAATCGTAAAGTAAGCTGTTCTACCAACAACCCTTGTGGTTGTTATTTTTTTCTCGACAATTGGGGGCGAAAAGGGAATGCTTCGAAATAAAACTATCGTTCTTGGCGTTAGCGGGGGAATTGCTGCTTATAAAGCAGCTGCAATTTGTAGTAAATTGGCTCAAGCAGGGGCTGATGTGCGCGTCATCATGACCGAATCCGCCACCCGTTTTATAGCACCTCTAACCTTTCAAACACTATCTCGACACGATGTGATTGTGGATACATTCGATGAAAAGGATGCTTCCGTTGTATCCCATATTGATTTGGCGGATCGTGCGGACCTTGTTGTGGTAGCTCCGGCTACGGCCAATATAATTGGCAAAATGGCGCATGGTTTGGCCGATGATATGTTAAGCACAACCCTCTTGGCAACAACAGCTCCAGTACTTGTTGCTCCGGCGATGAATGTCCATATGTACGCCCATCCCGCAGTCCAGGCCAACATGGAAACTTTGGCCCGACGCGGGGTGTTATTTGTGGAGCCGGGAACTGGACAATTGGCTTGCGGATATGTTGGCAAGGGAAGGCTTGAGGAGCCAGAGCAGATTGTAGAAGCGATACACCGCTTTTTTATGGAGAAAGGGCAGCTGCGCGGCAAAAAAGTGTTGGTTACCGCAGGTGGAACGGTTGAACGAATTGACCCTGTCCGCTATTTAACCAATGATTCGTCTGGTAAAATGGGGTATGCGATTGCGGAAGCCGCACGAAGTATGGGGGCGGAGGTAACACTTGTGACTGGAAAGGCTTCTTTGCCGGTTCCCGAAGGTGTGAAGGCAATCCATGTTGAATCTGCGCAGAACATGCTGGAGGCTGTTTTGGAAAGATTCCCTGATTCCGATATTGTAATTAAAGCTGCAGCTGTAGCCGATTATCGGCCTGCGGAGCGTGCAATGCAAAAAATTAAAAAAAATGAACAAGAAATGACCCTTACTTTGGTCAAGAATGAAGATATTTTACAAACCATTGGCAGGATGAAAAAGCATCAATACTTAGTAGGATTTGCAGCCGAGACTGAACGTATCGACGAATATGCGATGGGCAAGCTGTTGAAGAAAAATTGTGATCTGCTTGTAGCCAACGATGTTACGCAGGAAGGCGCAGGCTTCGGAACAGATACGAATGTCGTCCGATTGTACGATAAGAATGGCTTGGTAAAATCGCTGCCTATCATGACTAAACAGGGTGTAGCACGAGAACTGTTAACGCTCATTGCTGAACGGACTACGAAGGGAGAAGGGACGAACTAATGATGTATGCAAAAGTCATTGTGGATGTCCCTGCAAAACAAACAAACCGCGCGTTTGACTATTTTATACCGGAGAAATTGCGAGAATGGGTTATGGTTGGCAGCCGGGTAGGCGTCCCTTTTGGCCCAAGGAAGCTGCAAGGGTTCGTTGTCGGATTGCAGGATCATGTGGACTACGACCCGGCCAAGGTGAAGCCGATTGCTGAAGTAATGGATTTGTACCCGCCCTTAACACCTGATCTGGTTGAGTTAGCCAGTTGGATAAGCAACACGTACTTATGCCACGAAATTACGGCACTGCAGGCGATGATACCTGGTGCTTTAAAGGCGAAGTACGAACGGCATGTGAAAATTTCGGATACTATGGCTGGTAAGCGCAATGATGAAAAGCACACCATAGGCCAACATTCGATGTTGCTGCCGGTGCAGGATGAAATCATTAGCTATGTCCGTGAAAAGGGATCGGTAGAAATCGAAACCTTACTGCAAAAGTTCGCTGCAGACGGTGGTTCCGTAAAGCAGCTGATGCTGGAGGGTACTTTAGTTGAGGTTCAGCTGATCAAAGACCGGATGGCTACCAAAAAGATATTGACGGTTATTCCCCATGAGGAGCCATCGCAGCTATTGGAATGGGCGGAGCAGCTGCCGGGAAGATCGGCTAAGCAGAAGGAAGTGCTTCAATACTTTGCGGAACGGCCATACCCGATTAAGCTTAGTGAGCTTTTAAATGAGCTTAGCATCAGCGCGAGCACAGTCAAAGGATTGGCGGATAAAGGCTGGCTGGATATACAAGAGGTTGAAGTGTTCCGTGATCCCTACGCGGAGCGTTACTTTCGCAGAACGGAACCACTGCCGTTAATGCCGGAGCAGCAGCAAGTATTCGATCGAATTTCACAGGCTGTTCTGGATGTCAGGCATCAAGTATTTTTGCTGCAGGGAGTTACTGGAAGCGGTAAGACGGAGGTATACCTGCAGTCGATTCAAACCTGTCTGGATCAAGGCCGCGAGGCAATCGTGCTGGTTCCTGAGATTTCCTTGACGCCACAAATGGTTGAGCGGTTTAAAGGCCGCTTCGGCAATTTGGTAGCTGTATTACACAGCCGACTATCTCCTGGTGAGCGATACGATGAATGGCGCAAAATAATGCTCAAGCAGGTGAGCGTTGTAATTGGTGCGCGCTCGGCTATCTTTGCCCCTTTTACCCGAATCGGGTTGATTATCATAGATGAGGAACATGAATCCTCTTACAAACAAGAGGAGAGCCCCAAATATCACGCACGCGATGTAGCCGTTGCTCGTGCTGGACAGCATCAGGCTGTAGTAGTGCTAGGCTCGGCTACACCATCGCTTGAAAGTATGTATGGGACGATGCGAAAGAATTCGGATAGAGCTTTGGAGCAAATGTCGACGGCAACTGGAAATAGCTATACTGCAGCTGCCAAATCCGATTCGGCAGCGAGAGGTTCTATTACAGCTGCAACAACCTCCCAAGCCGCATGGAGTGGCACTATTCAACAGCAGGCAGCTCCATTCGAGCTGCTAACCATGAATAATCGCGTTGAGGGGCGTCCCCTTCCTCGTGTGCATATCATTGATATGAGAGAAGAACTTCGGGAGGGAAACCGCTCGATGTTCAGCCGTTCCTTGTATAAAGCGATTGAAGAACGGTTACACAAGAAAGAGCAGATAGTTTTGCTGCTGAACCGCCGCGGATATTCGACCTTCGTGATGTGCCGCACATGCGGATATGTCGCGCAGTGCCCTCATTGTGATATTTCCTTAACCTATCACCAAAGCTCGCGCGCCATACGATGCCACTATTGTGGTTATGCTGAACGTGAGGTGACCGTTTGCCCAAGCTGTACCAGCGAGCATATCCGTCACTTTGGCACAGGCACACAGCGAGTGGAGGAAGAATTGAGCAAGCTGTTCCCCGGAATCCGGGTAATCCGTATGGATGTAGATACAACAACCGAGAAGGGCTCCCATGAGAAATGGTTGACCATGTTCGGCAACCGTCAAGCTGATCTTCTCTTAGGTACGCAAATGGTAGCTAAGGGACTTGATTTTCCCCATGTTACATTGGTGGGAGCATTAGCGGCTGACACGGTGCTTAACCTGCCCGATTTTCGTGCTGCAGAACGGACATTCCAATTGCTTACGCAGGTAGCAGGAAGGGCTGGACGGCATGAGCTGCCAGGGGAAGTGTATGTACAAACGTATGCGCCGGAGCATTACAGCATTATTAGCGCCAGCAGACATGACTACAACAGTTTTAAGGATAAAGAAATGACGCTTCGTAAATTCCATGAATATCCGCCATTTCATCGGCTTATCTTGATCACTTTATCGCATGAACAAATACCTTTGCTTATGAGGACGGCAGAAGCGTTGGCAGCAAGGCTGAAGGAGCTTGCCCAATCATTGGCTCCGCTCCCGATTGAAATTTTGGGCCCTGTGGCATCGCCAATTGCCCGCATCAAGGATAGATATCGGTTCCAATGCATGATAAAATATCGGGGTGAAGCTTCCATTTCGGGTCTTGTACAGCAAGCTGTCGCATCGTTTGAAGATGTGGAGAGACAGCACAAGCTGACGATTAGTATCGATGTTGATCCGCAGGTATTGATGTAAAGCTTAACTCTTTTTAAGAGAATCTATTATTTGTTTTATTCATAAAAATTTATTTTATTGAGCTTTGTCTCTAAAGAAAGGTGTGTTAATAAATGGCTATTAAAATTATTGTAAAGGATCCCGATCCAGTTCTGCGTGAGAAGTGCAAGCCTGTAACCAAAATTAACTCAAACATCCATAAGCTTCTGAATGATATGGCCGATACGATGTATGATGCGGAAGGTGTAGGCTTGGCTGCGCCGCAGATCGGCATCCTTAAACGTGTTATTGTAATGGATGTTGGGGATGAGAAGGGATTGATCGAGTTGATTAATCCTGAAGTCATCGAAACCGAAGGTGAGCAGTTTGGTCCTGAAGGCTGTTTGAGCATTCCTGGTATGAACGGTGATGTTCGCCGTGCGCTTCGGGTAGTTGTGAAAGGACTCGACCGTGACGGCAATGAAATCGTCGTAGAAGGTACGGAGCTGCTGGCACGATGCATTTTGCATGAAGTGGATCATTTGAACGGGGTGTTGTATACAGACCTAGCTGATAAGGTATACCGGGTTGACCCTAAGGGCGGTGAAGCATGAGAGTAGTTTTTATGGGCACGCCGGAATTTGCCGTGCCTTCTTTACTTGTTTTGCTGGAAAGCGGGGTGCAGGTGGTCGGGGTTGTGACTCAACCAGACCGACCTGTCGGCCGCAAGCGGATTCTGACTCCTACACCGGTTAAGGCGGCTGCAGAGAAGCACGGTATTCCCGTGCTTCAGCCGGAGCGGCTGCGCCGTCCTGAGTCGGTTGAGGCATTGAGAGCGCTGCAGCCTGATTTAATTGTGACTGCAGCATATGGGCAAATATTGTCCAAGGCCGTGCTGGACATTCCGAAGCTGGGCTGCATTAATATTCATGCCTCCTTACTGCCTCAGTACCGCGGAGGCGCACCGATCCACTATGCCGTCATGAACGGTGATGCGGTGACGGGTGTGACTATCATGTACATGGCAGAAGGATTAGATACTGGAGACATGATTAGCCATGTGGAGGTACCCATTGAGGATACGGACACAACGGGCTCTATGTTTGATAAGCTTAGCATCGCAGGAGCTCAGCTGTTAAAGGAGACGCTGCCGGAGCTTCTGGCAGGCGATGTACAAGCAGTAGCACAGAATGATGCGGAGGCGGTTTATTCACCGAATATAAGCCGTGAGCAGGAGCTAATTGATTGGAATCAGCCGGCTTTATCCATCTGGAACAAGGTGCGTGGGTTAAATCCGCGTCCAGGTGCCTATACAATATGGAACGGAGATGTATTGAAAATCTGGTCCTGCGCAAAGCCGGATTCCATTGATGCATCTGCCGGACGAGCGAGGCGGGCTGCAGGTACTGTCGTTGCTGTGAGCGAAGCAGGCGTACAGGTAGAAACGGGAGAAGGGCTGCTGACCATTACAGAGCTCCAGCCTGCCGGTAAGAAGGCGATGGACGCCGGGCAGTTTGCACGGGGCGGCCAATTGACGCCTGGAACGGTTCTCGGTTAAATAAATAACTGTAACCGGAATCGGGGAAAGAGAGCAGGAGGCCATACAAGTTGAATAACGGCATCGGAAAAGACAACATAAAGGAAAACAAACAAGGCGGCAGTGCTAACGGAAGATCTGGTGATTTGAACACGGTGACCAAACAGCCTGCGAAGAAAAGAAAGAGCGACGCCATGAATGTAGGCAAAGGTCGTCAAAGCGGCCATGGTTCTAGCCCGAAAGCAGCAGATAAGCGCAGTGGCGGAGGTAACCCGGCCAGTTCAAATGGAAGCAAGCTAAAAGGCGGCGCGAGAGAAGCTGCATTGGATGTGCTGCTTAGGATTGAGCAGGATCGTTCTTACAGCAATTTGCTGCTGCATCAAATTTTACTCAAATATAATTTGGGTAAACCGGATGTTGGTTTAACTACCGAAATCGTATATGGCACAATCCAGAGATTGAATACGATTGATTATTTTTTAGGACGGTTTGTTGCAAAAGGAATGGCAAAGCTTGAACCATGGGTTCGCAGCTTGCTAAGACTCAGCTTCTATCAAATTTATTACCTGGATCGCATTCCCGATCACGCTGTCGTTAATGAAGCTGTCAATATGGCCAAGCGCAAAGGGCATCAAGGGATCTCAGGGATGGTTAATGGAGTGCTGCGCAACATCATCAGGCAGAAGGAGAGCTTGCAGCTTCCAGCTGGCCTGCCGCCTGCAGAGCGGATCGCTTTGACCCATTCCCATCCGGAATGGCTTGTACGGCGCTGGATAAGCCAGCTGGGTGAAGTCCGGACGGAGCAAATTTGCGAAGCTAATAATGTTCCGCCTCGAGTCAGTATACGAGTCAACACGCTGAAGCAGAGCCGCAGTAAGCTGATTGAGCTTCTGCAGCAAGCGGGTCTTGAGGCAGAAGCATCTGAATTGGCGCCCGATGGCGTTATCGTCCGAGGCGGCGGCAACATGGCCTTAACATCCTGGTATGCGGATGGATTATTTTCTATCCAGGATGAGAGCTCAATGCTGGTTGCGCTCAGTCTTGATCCTCAGCCAGGAGAAAAAATATTGGATTGCTGCGCAGCACCCGGCGGTAAAACGACACATATAGCTGAGAAAATGGGAGATCGCGGCGAGCTGTGGGCTTGCGATATTCATGAACATAAAGAGAAGCTGGTTCAAGAGCAAGCAGAGCGGCTTGGTCTCAGCTCGGTGCACACGGTTGTCACTGATGCACGTAAGCTGCGGGAGCAATTTGCCGAGCAAAGCTTTGACCGCATCCTGCTGGATGCTCCTTGCTCAGGGCTTGGTGTAATCCGGCGCAAGCCTGATATGAAATGGAACAAAAGTGAACAGGAAATAGAAGGCATTTGTGTAATTCAACACGAGCTTCTGGAACATATTCATACGCTGCTCCGTCCAGGAGGTGTGCTTGTTTACAGCACATGTACACTGGAATATAACGAGAACGAGGGGATGGTTAAACAGTTTCTGAAGGCACATCCTGAATTCGAATGGGACCAGCCTCAGCCGCTGCAAATCTATCCTTATGAGTATCATTCCGACGGCTTCTTTATAGCCAAGCTGCGTAAACGAGCGTAAATAAAAGAGATATGGTAAAATCTAATCTATGTGCAGTGATAAACGACATTTCGTAGATTTGTTACTGTACTCCAATTGATAAAGCGGGTTGTGATAAATAATGGAATTGACAAAACAAAAAATGTATAAGCCTGATAAACCTTATGTATACGATCTGACTTTGGAGCAATGGCAGGAATGGGTCAAAGATAATAATGAGTCAGGCTTCCGTGCCGGACAAATTTTTGACTGGCTGTATGTGAAAAGAATATCAAGCTTCGAAGAGATGACGAATCTGCCCAAAACTCTTCGAGATAAACTGGCGCAGCATTTTGATTTCGTCACCCTGGAAGAAGTTGCTAAATATGAATCGAAGGATGGAACGGTGAAGTTTTTGTTCGAGCTGTCTGACAAAAACGCCATTGAGACTGTCATCATGAAGCATAGCTATGGTAACAGCGTCTGTGTAACCACACAGGTAGGCTGCCGAATTGGCTGCACCTTTTGTGCGTCTACATTGACCGGACTAAAGCGAAATTTAACTTCGGGTGAAATTATTGCCCAGGTGGTCAAAGCCCAGCAGCTGTTGGATGCGTCTAATGAACGCGTTAGCAGCATCGTTATTATGGGGATCGGCGAGCCGTTTGAAAATTATGACGCCATGATGGCTTTTCTGAAGGTTATGATTCATCCTAAAGGTCTGAATATCGGTCAACGCCATATAACCGTTTCTACGAGCGGTATTGTACCGAACATATACAGATTCGCCGATGAGCAAACGCAGATTAATTTGGCAATCTCTATTCATGCACCTAATGATACGCTGCGTTCTAAGCTGATGCCCGTCAACCGGCGGTTTCCTTTCGCTGATTTAATTGAAGCTTGTCAATATTATGTGGCCAAAACCGGTCGAAGAATTACGTTTGAATATGCTTTGATGGGTGGGGTTAATGACCGTCCCGAACATGCAGAAGAACTGGGGCAAGTGCTTAAATCCTTTCCAATGGCTCACGTCAATTTAATTCCGGTTAACTACGTATCCGAGCGCGACTATGTAAGGACACCCAGGGACGATATTTTTACATTCCAGCGTATATTGGAGCGTAACAAAGTTAATGCGACGATACGAAGAGAACAGGGAAGCGATATAGCGGCAGCCTGTGGGCAGCTGCGTGCAAAGCATATGGAGTCAGGTGCGAGGTGAGGAGAACCATGATCAAAACGGCCAGTCAAACGGATATCGGAAAAGTCCGAATGGTCAATGAGGACCGAGCGGTTGTGCAGGAAAATTTGAACGGCTTCGTATTGGCCATAGTTGCAGATGGAATGGGCGGCCATCAGGCCGGAGACATCGCGAGCCAAATTGCGGTTGATGTTATTTATTCGGAATTGCAAGCAATTCCACAAAGTCCGACTGTCGAGGAACGGAAAACCATCTTGAAATCGGCGGTAGAGCTTGCGAACGAGAAGATTTTCGCTTTCGCCGCCGAGCGGGAAAGCTATCATGGTATGGGAACTACCGTTGTAGCGGTATTGGCGGACGAGAGTTCCGTTGTTGTTGGGCACATAGGTGACAGCCGCGCCTATCAGATAAATGTTCAAGGCATCGAGCAGATTACAGAGGATCATTCTCTTGTGAATGAATTGGTTAAAAGCGGCCAAATCACCCGAGAGGAAGCAGGAAATCACCCTAGACGTAATGTTTTGACTCGAGCGCTAGGGACAGAAGCAACAATTGAAGTGGATGTAAGGGACTTGTCATGGAATCAAGGCGATATTTTACTTTTATGTAGTGATGGCCTAAGCAGTCTTGTAAGCCCTGATCAATTACTTGCCGTTGTTAATGGGGACGGGCTTCTGGAAAGCAAGGCTCAACGGCTTGTTAATGAGGCGTTGGAAGCTGGCGGTGATGATAATATTACCCTTGTGCTTGTCAGTAATGGTTTAGGTGAATCAGAGGATAATGCACATTTTGACGGCGAAGAGAGGTGATGATGAATGATAGGTAAGCAGCTGGGAGGACGTTATGAAATACTTGAGCGTGTTGGCGGCGGCGGGATGGCAATTGTTTATAAGGCACTCGATATATTACTACATCGCCATATTGCTGTTAAGATTCTGCGTTCGCAGTATGTACATGACGAGGAATTCATCCAGCGGTTCCGGCGTGAAGCCCAAGCCGCGGCATCGCTATCCCACTCCAACGTAGTCAGCATATATGATGTTGGTCAGGAAGAAGATATCCATTATATTGTTATGGAATATATAGAAGGCACTACTTTAAATGAACTTATCAAGGAAAAAGCGCCGCTGCAGGTGGAGGAAGCCGTCCATTTCGCCAGCCAAATTTGTGATGCGCTTGATCACGCCCATCATAATCAAATCATTCATCGTGATATTAAACCTCATAACATCTTAATCGGCAAAAATGGCAGAGTGAAGGTTACGGATTTTGGTATTGCGCGTGCCATCACATCATCTACAATAACCCAAACCGGCTCTGTTGTCGGTTCTGTCCACTATTTTTCACCTGAGCATGCCAAAGGAACCTTTACTGGTGAGCAATCAGATCTTTATTCACTCGGCATTGTAATGTATCAGATGCTTACGGGTCGGC
Source organism: Paenibacillus radicis (ex Xue et al. 2023) (assembly GCF_024722015.1). Taxonomy (GTDB): domain Bacteria; phylum Bacillota; class Bacilli; order Paenibacillales; family NBRC-103111; genus Paenibacillus_S. Next base: position 192,526 of record NZ_JANQBD010000015.1, read on the forward strand.
TGCCTTTTTTGGGGGAAAGTCCGATAAGTGTAGCATTGAAGCATTTACAGGAGGAAGTGGAGGAGCCGCGCAAGGTCAATCCTCTTATTCCGCAAAGCGTGGAAAATATTATTTTGAAAGCCATGCGTAAAAATCCGGCGGAGCGTTACCGTACGGCCAAACAAATGCTGGATGATTTGGATAGCTGTCTGCTCCCGCATAGACGCAATGAAGCTAAAATCAATTTCATGGACGATGATGAACTGGATGAAGAGAAAACGCGTGTTATTCCTGCAATCCGTCCAGACCAGTATTCGCTCTCAGCCGGAGATAGGGATGTCAGCCCCACAAGAGATGCTGAGGAGCCTCAAGAAAAAAAGAAAAACCGCTGGGTAAAGCCGTTAATATGGATTATTGTTCTATTGCTGGTACTCGGCGGAATGTGGTACATGGTAGGAGTAGTGAAAGCCAAGTTCGTTATTCAAGAGGTTGAGGTGCCGTCGGTTGTTACAAAGCCGATATCCGAAGCCCAGGCTATACTGAAAGCAGCCAATCTGGAGTCTGAGGTCATTTTTGAAAATTCCAAGGATGTGCCCAAAGATGTGGTCATTCGGCAGGATCATTTGAACATGAAGCTCAAGATTCATTCTAAAGAAACCTTGTATGTCAGCAAAGGTGTTGAAAAGCTGAAAATGCCGGGTGTCACTGGCAAGAAGCTGGGGGATGCCAAAATGGCGATTATGGCACTTGGCATAACGGAAGACAGAATTAAGCTGAAGCCGGAATTTGTGAATGAAGAACCTGAGACCGTTATTTTACAAACGCCGGCATTGAATGATGAATTGGATCCAGCCACTGCTGTTGTCATGTTAACGGTGAGCAAGGGGAGAGAAACGTTCAAAATGCCCGATTTAGAAGGATTGAGTGAATCAGAGGCCAAATCCCGGATTACCGTCAGCAATTTGAAGCTTGCTCAGGACGGCATCAATGTAGAAGCCAGCTATAAACAGCCTAAAGGTAAGGTAATTACGCAATTCCCTTACAAATACAATGATGAGGTTTCACCAGGAGCCGAAATCAAGCTGATTATAAGCTCCGGACTGCCAGAAGAAGCAGGGCCTATGAAGATTGCCGTGCCAATCAAGCCGTCGAAGGAAGGTAAGGAAACGACCGTTAAGCTTGTATTGTCTGATGCTCAATATGAAAACTTTGAATATAAAACAATTACCAAAGTGACCAAAGCAAGTACAGTCGATGTAAGTCTGGTTGTAGCACCTGATAAGCGAGCTGTCATTCAGGTCAAGCAGGACAATGTACTGGCTGATATGATAACCGTTACCTATGATGATTTTATCGCTCAGAAGAACGGCAAGCCGTTTAATCCTATTCCCGCCGGTTCATCAGGAACAACGACACCTGGCACTCCGACACCTGGTACTCAACCTCCTGGCACCACAACGCCGGGAACGACTGTGCCGGGCCAAACTACTACACCTGGAGCAGGCACAACACCGGGGACGAAACCGCCAGCCAATTCAGGAGGGAACCCTGGTACCGGTACGGGTAATCAAGGAACGCAAGGAACTCAGGGAACACAAGGAACACAAGGAACGCAACCACCAAATCCAGCAAACGCCACACCGGGTTCTGGCACCGGCACAGGAGGCAGAAGCTAATGCCACATGGTCTTATTGTAAAGGCTCTAAGCGGTTATTATTATGTGCTGCCTGAAGATGGAGAAAATATGATGTCGGTCCAATGCCGGGCTCGTGGAATTTTTAAGAAACGCGGAGAGTCCCCGCTGGTAGGGGATCGGGTGCTTTATGGATTGACTGAAAATGGTGAAGGCACCGTAGATGAAATTTTACCGCGCACTTCTGAGCTGGTCCGCCCACAGGTTGCTAATGTGGAGCTGGCTGTCCTGGTATTTGCCGTGCAGGAGCCTGCATTGAATTTGCAGCTGCTGGATAAATTTCTGGTGCACACGGAAAGCGCCGGTTTGGAGACCATTATTTGTTTGACCAAACAGGATTTAATTTCAGTCGATGAAGCCGTTCATCCAGATACACAACAGCAATCCCAAGTGTGGAGCGGATCTAATTCCAAGTCCGGATCAGTCGTGGCTACCGAGACTAGCAGCATGAGCCTTATAGTTCAATTATATGAGAAGGTTGGGTACCAGGTTGTCGTAACTAGTGCCAAAATGGGCATTGGGATCCAACCGATTCTTGAGAGGCTTTCCGGTCGAATCAGCGTATTCGCGGGTCAGTCTGGTGTCGGCAAATCTTCATTGCTGAATGCTATGGTGCCCGGATTGCAGCTAGAAACAAACCAAATCAGCATGAAGCTTGGAAGAGGAAAGCACACGACTCGTCATGTGGAGTTAATTCGTTTGCAAAATGGCGGGCTTGTTGCGGATACTCCAGGCTTTAGCCAGCTTGATTTTGCACAAGTTGAGGAAGCCGAAGATCTAAGCTCATGCTTCAAGGAATTTCGGATCTACGCAGCTGAATGTAAGTTCCGCGGCTGCCAGCATCAGCACGAGCCTGGGTGTAAAGTTATTGAAGCCAAGGAGCAGGGAGAAATTGCTGAATCCCGCTACGATCATTATTTGCACTTTCTTACAGAAATTAAAGAGAGAAAAAGGAGGTACTGATTATGCTTAATATAGCACCGTCTATTTTGTCGGCAGATTTTTCAAAGCTAGGTGCTGAAATAGCCGATGTGGAACGTGGAGGTGCCGATTGGATTCATGTGGATGTTATGGATGGACAATTTGTTCCAAACATAACGATCGGCCCGTTGGTTGTGGAGGCCATCCGTCCCCATACGGCCCTCACATTGGATGTTCATCTGATGATTGAGAATCCGGATATCTACATACCTGCTTTCGCTAAAGCTGGGGCCGACCTGATCTCTGTACATGTTGAGGCTTGCCGTCATCTGCATCGCACGCTTCATTTAATAAAAGAGCAGGGTATTCAAGCGGGTGTCGTATTAAATCCTGCTACCCCTTTATCAACGATTGAGTACGTAATGAATGAATCCTTGGACCTTGTTCTCATTATGACAGTCAATCCTGGATTTGGCGGCCAGCAGTTTATTTCTGGAATGCTGCCAAAGATTGCCAAGCTTCGAGAAATGTTGGATGAGCGCGGCTTGCAGCATGTACACATAGAGGTTGATGGCGGGATTAATGCCCAAACAGCAAGACAAGTGGCTGCGGCCGGGGCTAATGTACTGGTAGCGGGGAATGCCGTATTTAATCAACCGGATCGAGCAGAAGCAATACGGCATATTCGCGGCGAGGTGTGAGACGGCTATGAGATTTCTGACCGTGCTAGGCTTTAGTCTGCTTTGTGCTGGTATGTTGACGCTTTTTTCACAAATTCAGGACTTATTAAAATATCTATTTTCTTTAGGAGCGCTATATACAGGAGTCCAGTTTTTTAAAAGGTATGATAGTCGTGGTATGCGGATTGCTTTTGTTGTGAGTACCATTGTGTTATATTTCCTCTTTGCCGTTATTTATGCGATATATCTCACAATTCAAGCGGGCACATTGCCACCTTCAGTTTAACAAACATTCATGTCCATGCACGTTCATAAATCAGCTTTCAGCTGCATAATATGGTTACAAAAGTTCCGGCTTTTGTAGCCTTTTTGTTTTTTGGGGCTTGATTAGAATGGATAGGCACGTTTTGAAAATAGAGGAATATAATGGAGTATGATGAAACATGATGCTTGGGAATAGCAGCGTGCAGCCAGCTTAAGTACAGGATGCTTGAGGAATTACAGCTGGTTAAACGCAACCTAGAAGGAGGGGCAGAAATGAGATTTTATACAATCAAGCTACCGAGGTTGTTAGGCGGACTAGTCAAAGCCGTACTTAATACGTTCAGCAAGAACTAATCCCTAAATATCCAAAGGCTTCGCTATGTGTCCATACAGGTTGAAAGAATTTTAAGCGAAGCCCAGAATAAAAGCTTATACTTACGTAACTAAAAAAAGCACCTGGGCCCCAGGTGCTTTTTGTCGTCGGTGGTTAAAGATTACACACGAGTAACTTTTCCGGATTTCAAAGCCTTCGTGCTTACATAAACGCGCTTTGGTTTTCCGTCCACAAGAATACGAACCTTTTGAACGTTAACACCCCAAGTACGCTTCGACTTGTTATTAGCATGAGATACATGGTTGCCTGTTCCGGGTCCTTTACCGGTAATAAAACATTTGCGGGACATTGTATGACACCTCCTTAAAAGCTACGATGATCAAAGATCCTCGAAAGCGATCTCTCCGTATGCAAATCCTGTTAAAAAACACACTTAAATATCATATCACAAGGTAATAAATAACGTCAATGTTCCAGAGATGTTTTTCTGCAAGTTTCTTGATTGCCCCTACAGCGGTGGACGTATATTTTATTTATTTCTGTCCGCTGATATAGTAAAATAAAAGTTAGTCCATTCTAATCTATATCAAAGGAGCTTTTGATGATGGCTATTGAACTGGCTACAGAGTATGGCAAAGTATGGGTAGCGGATGGGGTTATTGCTGTATTGGCAGGCTCAGCTGCATTGGATTGTTATGGACTTGTTGGAATGGCATCGCGCAATCAGCTCAAGGATGGGATTGCAGAGTTGCTTCGTCAAGATAATTTGAGCCGTGGTGTAGAGATACGTCGTGATGCGCAAGGTATGACGGCAATTGATTTATATATTATTGTCAGCTATGGAACTAAAATATCAGTAGTAGCTCATAATGTTCAAACGAAAGTTAAATATGTATTAAATGAGGTTGCAGGGCTTCAGGTGGAATCAGTGAACATTTATGTTCAAGGGGTTCGGGTATCTGAATAATTTCAGAGAGAAAGTGTCCAGCTTAGCATAAGGAATGGATTCACTCTGAAGTAGGAAGGGGAATGTTTGTTGAGCAAGCATCTAGTTCGTATTAATGGGAATGACTTTATCCGCATGGTGGAAAAGGGAGCGCAGCAGCTGAGAGAAAATGTGGAAAAGGTCAATGCGCTCAATGTGTTTCCTGTACCCGATGGGGATACAGGGACTAATATGAACCTGACCTTAACATCCGGTGTTGAAGAGCTGAAGCGGCGTTCATCTCAACAGATTGGTAAATCGGCGGATGCTCTGGCCAAGGGGCTGTTGATGGGAGCGCGCGGCAATTCGGGAGTAATCCTGTCTCAATTATTTCGCGGATTTTCAAAAGAAGTAATGGAAGCGGATTCCATCGATGCCAAACAGCTGGCGGCAGCTCTCCAGAACGGCGTCACCATGGCATATAAGGCGGTTGTCAAGCCGGTAGAGGGTACGATTCTAACCGTTGCCAAGGAAGCGGCCAAGCATGCGGTTAAGCAAGCAGAACGCATATCGAATGTGGTTGAGCTGATGAGAGAAGTGTGCAATAAAGGCAGGGAGGCACTGTCTAATACGCCGAATCTGCTCCCGATCCTTAAGCAGGTTGGAGTAGTAGATGCGGGCGGCCAAGGCTTGCTGTTGATTTACGAAGGCTTTCTTCAAGCGTTGGAGCAAGGTGAAGAGGGAGCTGGCAGTAAAGACAACGAGGCGGAAGCTCGTCCGGGTTATCTTATTGCTACTGCACCTGATGGGGCTGTACAAACGGGAACAAACCCGGTTCATCGCTCATCTGCTATTGATGCCGCTGTAATCGGGGGCGCAGGAACTACAATCGGGGAACCTAAGCGGGCCCAAGCTAAGCTGTCAACAGAGGATATCGAATTCGGATATTGCACGGAATTTATGGTTACTCTGCAGGCGCAGAAGCAGAAGCTGACAGGCTTAATCTTCGATGAACAGGTATTCCGGCAGGAGCTGTCCAACTTCGGAGATTCACTGCTTGTTGTGGCTGACGATGATTTGGTCAAAGTGCATATCCATGCGGAATATCCGGGAACAGTGATGAACCATGCCATGCAATATGGTGATTTAAGCCGGATCAAAATCGAGAATATGCGTGACCAGCATACGCATATCCTGCTTGAAGAGGCCGAAGAGCTTAATGGGAGCAGAAGCGGAGCCGCGATAACCAACGATTCTCAGCAAGCAGTTTCTGTAGTTGATCATGGGTCGATGGGTACGGTGCAGGATGTAAGAGAATTAAAGCAATACGGCTTTGTCGTGGTATCTGCCGGACAAGGAATCTCCAATATCTTCAACAGCCTAGGCGTGGACCAGGTGCTGCATGGAGGCCAAACCATGAATCCGAGTACGGAGGATATCGTGAATGCTGTAAGGCTTGTCCCAGCTCATACCGTGTTTGTATTACCCAACAATTCAAATATTATTATGGCGGCCAGACAAGCGGTTGATCTAGTAGAGCACAAACAAATGGTAGTTATTCCTACCAAAGCGATACCGCAAGGTATTGCTGCAGTACTTGCTTTTCAGGAGAACGCTGTACTTGAGGAGAATACCGATAGTATGCATAAAGCTATTGGTCAGGTTCAATCCGGTCAGGTTACCTATGCGGTTCGTGATACGCGTATAGATGATATGGACATTGCACAAGGGGATTACATTGGAATCCACAACAGCAAAATTGTATCAGCCGAGCCTGATTTATTACTTTCCTGTAAGCGACTGGTAGATAGCTTGCTGAATGATGGAGCAGAAATTGTTACCTTGTATACGGGTGAAGAAGCGGAGCACGATCAGACTGAGCGGCTTGTGAGCTATATCGAGGACACGTATAAAGAAGTGGAAGTAGAGGTTCATGCAGGCGGTCAACCGCTTTATTATTATATTATATCCGCCGAGTAAAGTTATCGTATTTATTACCGGGAAGATGGGGAAGTGGAGGTGGAGTCGTTTTTGAGTCAAATTCGGATCGTTACTGACAGTACAGCTGATATTCCAGCTGATTTACAAGAAGCATTAGGCATTGAGGTTATTCCATTAAAGGTGCATTTCGGTATGGATACTTATCGTGACCAAATAGATATGAGTTCAGAAGTTTTTTTTGAAAATTTGACGAGTTCTGCTGTTCTTCCTACAACATCGCAGCCTTCGCCCGTACAATTTGTGGAAACGTATAAAAGGATGCTTAAAGCTGCGGATACCTCAATTATATCGGTTCACTTGTCTTCAGGGTTAAGCGGAACCTATCAATCTGCAATATTGGCTAAATCGATGATGGATGATAGTGCAGATCTAACGGTTATTGATTCCAAATCAGCATCCTATGGGTTTGGCTCCATAGTTGTTGCAGCGGCGGAGGCTGCTCGTGCGGGGCGAAGCAAGGATGAGATAATCAACCTGATTCATTCGATGCGTCAACAATTGAAGCTTTATTTTTTGGTGGATACGCTTGAGTATTTGCAAAAAGGAGGCCGTATCGGAAAAGCCGCCGCTCTGGTAGGTTCGCTGTTAAATATTAAGCCTATTTTGTCAGTGTCTGATGAAGGAACTGTCTATTCAGTTGATAAAGTGAGAGGCCAGAAAAAAGCGATGGCTCGGATTATCGAACTTTTAAAACAGGATTTGGGAGATAAGCCGTTGAACATCACAATTGCGCATGCAGCAGCTCTGGACAATGCTGAACTATTCAATGAAATGATGCTGCAAAATTTCGTTGTCAAGAGCACGCGTTATACACAAATTGGTCCTGTTGTAGGAACGCATACCGGTCCCGGAGCCGTAGCTGTGTTCGTTAATCCGGTTTAATATGACCATTGATTTATACCAAATTCCGGTTAAAGAGGTGCATGGGGTCAAGGGGAAGAAGCCGGAGGAGCTTCTGACACTAGGCATTGCTTCGGTCGGTGAGCTGCTTGATTACTATCCTTTTCGGTATGAAGATTACACGCTGCGTGATCTGACAGAGGTGAAGGATGGGGATAAGATCACAGTCCAAGGAACCATTGCGGGAATGCCGCAGGTTCAGATGTATGGTCGAATCAAATCAAGATTGACCTGCAAGCTTGTAGTAAACTCGCTCTTTATTACGGCTGTCTGGTTTAACAGACACTATATCAAAGATCAACTGCAGGCTGGCACTGAAATTATATTAACCGGAAAGTGGGATCAGAAAAGGCTGCACCTTACCGTATCAGAGTCACAATTTCCGGGAAAAGGGACTACGCAGATCGGAACGCTGCAGCCTGTTTATTCGGTTACCGGAGCTATATCCCAAAAATGGATGCGTCAAACAACCAAACAGGCGATTACACAATATGGCGGTCTCATTCCTGAGGTGCTTCCGCAGGAGCTGATGGACAAATATGAGCTGATGCCCCGTAAGCAAGCAGTGGCTCTGCTGCATTTACCAGGCTCCATGGCAGAGGGTTTGAGTGCACGCAAACGGATGGTATTCGAGGAGCTGTTCTTGTTTCAGCTGAAAATGCAGGCTTACCGAGCATTGAATCATGACCGGGCTGATGGGGTTGCCCATCAGCTTGATTTGCCTGAAGTGAGGGCATTCGTACGGGCGCTCCCCTTCAAGCTTACCGATTCGCAAAAGAAGGTGCTGGCCGAAATTTTACACGACTTGCAGCAGTCCTTCTGCATGAACCGTCTGCTTCAAGGGGATGTTGGCGCTGGGAAGACTGTAGTAGCGGCAGCATCATTGTTCGCTGTTGTTAAAGCAGGCTGTCAAGGAGCGCTGATGGTGCCGACCGAAATACTTGCTGAGCAGCATAAACGGTCTCTGGAGCGTTTGTTCGAGCCGTATGGCATTAGTGTTGCACTGCTTACCGGCAGCCTGACAGACCGGCAGAGACGGGATGTATTGGCCTCTCTGCAGATGGGGTTGATCGATGTGATCGTCGGGACGCATGCCTTAATCCAGGAGGATGTATTCTTTCGCAAGCTGGGGCTCGTTGTAACCGACGAGCAGCATCGTTTCGGCGTTAATCAGCGGAGTATTTTGCGGCGCAAAGGAATGAATCCGGATGTGCTGACGATGACAGCAACACCCATTCCGAGAACCCTGGCGATAACAGCCTTTGGAGATATGGACGTATCTACATTGAGCGAGCTGCCGAAGGGGCGCAAGCCAATCAAAACCTATGCAGTAACTCATGATATGCTTGAAAGGGTGCTGGGCTTTATTCGTCGCGAGGCTGCCGAAGGACGGCAAGCCTATATTATTTGCCCGTTAATTGAAGAATCGGAGAAGCTGGATGTCCAGAATGCTATCGATGTGCACGCTCAATTGCAGTTCGCTTTTCCAGAATACAAGGTAGCACTCCTGCATGGGAGGATGCCTGCATCGGAAAAGGACGAGGTCATGCGTGGCTTCAGCGCAAATCAAACTCAAGTGCTTGTATCGACTACTGTAATCGAGGTTGGCGTGGACGTACCGAATGCAACTTTGATGGTTGTATATGATGCGCATCGTTTTGGTTTGTCGCAGCTTCATCAGCTTCGCGGCCGGGTTGGCCGTGGAGAACATCAATCCTACTGTGTGCTCATCGCTGATCCGAAGAATGAGGTCGGCAAGCAGCGCATGAAGGCGATGACCGACACCAACGATGGCTTTGAGATCGCGCGGCGCGATTTGGAGCTTAGGGGCCCGGGTGATTTCTTCGGTACCAAGCAGAGTGGACTGCCGGATTTTCGGCTTGCTGATATGGTCACAGATTTTGAGGTTATGGAGCAAGCGCGCGATGAGGCGGCAGCACTCGTCCGGCATCCTGATTTTTGGACAGCCGCGGCCTATTGGAAGCAGCGTGAATATTTACAGCGAGAACATATTTTTGACAGTGAATTGTTGGATTAAAAGTATTGTAAAGTTTTGTCCCGTTTAATAAGACACATGTCCGAGCCTCCCGTCATAGACTTATTAGGAGTGAATTTCTCATTTCCTTGATCGGAGGTATTTGTGGCATGAGCTATCAAAAGTTCGGATTTGAGCCTGCATTTGTGGAACGCGTTAAAGCGAAAATGAAAAATCCGGATACAAAAGAACGTATCAAAATGATTCTGCAGGGCGTGACCAAGTACGATCTGCAGGACAGGGCCAAGGTGCGTCGATTTGTCGGTATGCTGGGTAAGGTGCTTGGTGAGAAATTGAGCGACAAACAGATAGAGCATATGGTGAATTTTGTGATTTCGCAAAAAATCGATCCTAACAACACATTTCATCTTATCAAGTTGTGGGGGATGTTTCGATAGCGAGAGAAAAACGGTTAAAGACTTAGGCAGACCAGCGGGTCTGCTTTTTTTTGCGTGTTTTTGGCTGAATATGGCATTTGACGGTTTGAGAAAGCGAGTGGTAAATTTATCCCAAAGTAATTTTACCATAAAACTATTTGGTGATTAAAGGATGTGATAAATATCGATGGCCATTGAGGATAGTTTGGCTCAAATCGACGAATTATTCCGAAGAGTAGCCAAGTTCAAGGATCAATTCACGGAGCAGCACAGCTTCTCACGCCAGCAAATGCTGCTGCTGATTACGCTGCTTTGTAAGAAGAGAACTACGGTGGGTGAGCTTGCAGAGGAGCTGGGCCTGTCCACAAGTGCTACCACAATCGCTATTAATCGTCTGGTGATATCCGGTCACATCGATAGAACTCGAGATGAAACAGACCGTCGTGTTGTATGGGTAGAGCTTACGGAACCTGCGACCGAAACCATCATGCGATTGAAGGAAACAAGGGATCAGATTTTAATTGGCATGCTGCAAAAGCTTACGGCAGAAGAGCAGGAACAATTTATTGGTTTACTCCGAAAAATGACAACGGATTTAATTATTAAACAATGATTTTGAAGGATGGTGCGCTTGGGTAGATGAAAAAGAAAATAATCGGATTGAGTGTTCTTGCTGTTGTTGTTATTGGAGGGGCTATCGGAGGGTTTTATTATTATCAACAGATCAGTAAATACATAAGCACGGAAGACTCCAAGGTACAAGGCGAGCTGCGAGCCATAGGCTCGATGGCGCCGGGCAAGCTGATTGAATGGAATTATAAGGAAGGAGATACTTTCAAAAAGGGTGATGTTCTGGGTATCGTAGAGACGGCTCCCGCACGGGGTAATGTTGCCGCCACAACTCAGGACATTATCGCTCCTGATGACGGTACCATCATTCAAACAAATGCGGTTAAGGATCAGACGGTGGCAGCGGGGGCTGCATTATTAATGAGCGCTGATTTAGGGAAGCTGTATGTAACAGCGAATATTGAAGAAACAGAGCTTCATGACGTAAAGGCCGGCAATAAAGTAACGCTAACCATTGATGCTTTCCCGGGCACTGCGTTTAAAGGGCGTGTTGAAAAAATTGGTCTCGGCACGAATTCCTCCTTTTCCTTAATACCTTCTTCCAATTCGAGCGGCAGCTTTACTAAGGTTGTACAGCGTGTACCTGTGAAAATTGCTTTGGATGATTATCAAGGAAAGCGGCTTATTCCCGGGTTGAATGCCGTCACAAAAATCGAGAGGTAGCTTCGCCGTTACCTAGCTCAACCTCGGAGAGGAGTTACGATAGAGATGACGGATCAATTAGGCGAAGCGAAGCCGGTAGCGGCTCAAGGAAACACTAATGCGCCTGTGGGCACAGAGCCTCCTGCACGTGGAAGAGGGCTGGCCATGCTCGCCATGATTTTGGCGGTTTTTATGGCTATTCTCGATACCAGCATCGTTAATGTAGCGGTGCCTAAGATGATGGCAGTGTTCAGTGTCAGTCAGACGGAAATACAATGGGTGTTGACTGCTTATTCGCTTGTTGTAGGTGCACTGATACCGATTACCGGCTATTTGGGTGATCGATTCGGTTATAAAAGAGTGTTTCTATATTCTGTAGCTGTATTTACTATTGGATCCGCATTATGCAGTGCGGCTTGGAGCAATAACTCGATGATCGTTTTTCGAATTATCCAGGCCATAGGCGGAGGGGCGGTAATGCCGGTAAGTATGGTTATGCTGTTTCGTATGTTTCCGCCTGAGAAGCGGGGAATGGCGATGGGTCTATTCGGTATTTCCGTAATGTTTGCGCCTGCAGTGGGCCCTACCCTGAGTGGCTACATAGTGGAATATTTGGATTGGCGATTAATTTTCTCCATTAATGTTCCCATAGGTATTATAGATATTTTTCTGGCTGCAACTGCTTTAAAGGAATACAAGATTGAAAACCCAGGCAAGTTTGATCTATGGGGGTTTGTGACCTCGAGCACAGGTCTTGCCACACTTTTATATGGTGTAGGGATTGTAGCAGATAAGGGCTGGAACAATACGGAAGTTATAATTTTTCTTTCAATTGCCACTGTTTGCTTGATTGCTTTCATCATTATTGAGCTTATTGTTGAGCGGCCGATGCTGGATTTATCACTGCTCAAAAACTTCACTTTTACGCTTACGCTGATGATTTCCAGTACGGCAATGGTTATATTGATGGGAAGCTTATTCCTGCTGCCGGTCTTTCTGGAAAATGTTGCAGGACTATCTCCGATCCAGACAGGTCTGCTTCTGCTTCCGCAAGCGATAGTATCTGGTCTGATGATGCCTATCGCTGGTGCGTTGTTTGATAAAATAGGCGCCAAGCCGCTTGCTGTTATCGGAATGATTATTACGGCTTATGGCTTGTATTTGACAAGGCAGCTGGATGTGACAACTCCATTCTCAACAATTGTTGGATGGCTAATGATTCGTGCTGTTGGTGTTGGTCTTGTTATGATGCCGGTACAAACGGCCGGGATGAATACCGTCCCTATGCACAAGATGGGGCAGGGGACAGCACTCTCGAATGCCATCAGGCAGGTTAGTGCATCGTTTGGTATCGCTTGGCTCGCGCTAATGTTCAGCAACCAGCGAATATTTCATTCGGCGGCGATGTCCGATCAGATGAACATGTTCTCGGCCTCAGTCCAGAACAATATTAGCCAAATTCAATCCCAGTATATGGCGGTGGGACAATCGTTCGGTCAAGCCCAAAGCAGCGCAATCGGTTATGTGTATGGACAAATTCAATTACAAGCAACGGTCCAGGCTATGGACGATGTGTTTTATATGACCGCAGGCTTGGCGCTTGCTGCTGTTGTGCTGTCGATGTTCTTGAAGACAGTAAAAAGGCCAGGGTCCTCCAAAGAGCATGTAGTGGGTGAATAGAAAGAAACGGTCTGTTAAGAATGTCCTCGGAAAGGTTTACTATTTTTGGGCAAAGGGGTACATAAACTATGAAACACAGATTTTCGGCATGGAAAAGTACAGTAGCACCTGCATCGATGATTCTTTTATGCGCTGTTGTAGCCGCGGGTTGTTCCGTTACATCTGCGAAGGAGTCGCAGCTTCGGCAGGTCAAAGTGGCGCCGGTTGCCAAGCAAGCTATGGAGGGGCTCGTTGAACAGGATGCGGATGTCGTATCCTCCTCCCAGGTGAATGTTACTGTCAAAGTAGGCGGCGATGTCCAGCAGCTGCTCAAAAAGCGCGGTGAGCCTGTTCGCCAAGGAGAGGTCATCCTGAAGCTGGATACAGCGGACATGGAGCGTTCAAAGCGAAAAACGGAGCTTACGCGCGAGGGGTTGCAATCACAGCTTGTTAAAACACGTGAAGATGTGGCTACGAATAAAGCGGTATTAAAAAATACTATTGGCAAATTGGGAATGCAAATCGCGGATCTCGAAAAAGCTTACAATAATTTAAGAAATGATTATGATCAAGGGATTGCTGCAAAAAGCCAATTGGAGAAAGCTGAAACACAGTGGAAAACTGCAATATTGGATCTCGATACGGCTCAGAAGCAGCTGGCTAATTTGGAGGCAACGGATCCGCTTGCGACATTGAAAATTCAATTGGAAACCACGGAGGTAGGGGTTGAGGATATCAATAAAACGATCTCCGATCTCGAAGTGAAGGCGCCGATCAGCGGTATCTTGACGGATCTGTTTCCTGAGCAGGGTATGTCCATTCAGTCGGGCTATGTTGCCGGTGTTATTCAACAGCTCGATCCTGTGAAAATCCACTCTGATCTTACGGAAGCCCAAGTGAAACTTGCAAGAGGTAAGTCAGAAGTAAGCTTTACGCTCCCTGGCAGCAATGATAAATTTCAAGGAGCGGTTACTTATTTAGCGGATGTTATGAGCCCTCAGAGCAAAACATTTGTAATGGAGCTGACCGCTAAAAATGATGGCTTCAAGCTGAAGCCGGGCACACGCGTGAAGCTGCTGTTGGGTGACGGGGGCAAACAGGATGCGTTGGCTTTACCGACCTCCGCCGTTGCTCAGGAAGGTAATGAGATGTACGCTTATGTGCTGGCAGGCGAGCAGGTCGAGAAACGAAAAGTCACGCTCGGCCGCGCGGTAAACGGCTATCGTGAGGTCGTAAGCGGTTTGAAGGAAGGGGAGCAAATTGTCATTTCGGTCGGGCAGGGCTTGCTGGACAAAGAAAAGGTGGAAATCATCAAATGAATAAAGCGGGATCAGGGAGAGGATCAGCTATGAATAAGAAAAAAAATCAAATGCTAGTCATGCTTCTTACTACAGCACTATGCTTTTCAATACCATATACAGGTTCGGCTGCCTCTGCTGCTGCTTTGGAAGTGGGTGCTCAATTAACCTTGCCGGCTGCTTTGACGAATGAGCTTCAATTAGAGGTAAAAAGCTTGCTTAACGAGCATACATATAGCGGAACACGTATTGCTGCGGTTGTAAAATTAACGAATCATTCGAGTTCTTTGGCCCGCGTTCCGGACGGCGAGCTCAGAGCGGTTATGAATGATGACAAAGCTTTCGTCCTTCGTCCTAGCGCGAATAATGTCAAGGCTGTGGAAAGTGGCGCAACGGTTGAGCTGAGTTATATGGTACTGCTGGACCGCAAGCAGGATATCACTTTGAATGAGCTGGCTTGGGTTGATATTAATAAGGATGTATATCCGAAGGTGGAAACGACGCTTCTGTCCGTACCTGTTAAGGGGTTAAGCTGGAAAGGAATTGACGATTCTTTATCTGAACCGGAATTTACGAAAAAATGGGAGGAATCCTTTTCAATTCCTTCCTTAGCCTCGCCGCTTGTTTATACACCTATTCGCTTGACAGAAGAGCGTGATGGGACGAAGCGGGTACAGCTGCTAACACTGCGTGTCCAAAATCCAAGTGATCGGACAGAGCTGATACCTGACTTTACGATCAATGGCAGATCTGACAAGCAGATTTATGCAGGCAATCGTGCTGATAAAAGTGTAAAATCTCTGGATGCAGGCTCCCAGAAATATATGTACTTTTCGATTCCTACCGACCAGGATACGGTTCTGACCGGCCTGAATATAATGACACCGGAAAGCTACCAGCCCGCAGCACGCACCGCAGATGCTGAGCTGCCGCCAGCAGTCAGCTATTCCGTGGGCAGGCTGCATATAGGGCTCTCTGCTGTAACAGGATCGCAGCCGGTGGCGGAAGCTACAGAGCTGATAGCGCCAAATTACTCCTTGCAGCAGCCGCTAGCTTTTGATCCTCTGAATGTCATAGTCGATCCTGCGCTTGCCGTTTCTGTAATGCATGTCCAGATATTTGAAAATGAAGGTCAAGGCTACAAAACTGCAGTTGTCAAACTAAAAATGACTAACAGCAGCAGCAAGCCGTTGACCGTACCGGACTTTGGCACAGAGCTTGTTTCAACTGCCGGAAGCGCTTATAGCGGCAAGAAGCCGACTTCCAAGATTGAGGTTGCGCCTAATGCGAGCCTGGTGGTAGCCTATACCTTCTTATTGCCATTATCTGAACAAAATAGACAATTTTCATTGCGTGTTTATGACGAACAAACAGCGGCTCCTTACAAGACGGTGATAGCGCGTGCTGATCTTCAGGTAGAAAGGGAGCTTGAAGTTCCTGCCAATCAATTATCGTTGTACCCTTATGATATTGATTTGAAAAACTGGTCTGTCAGCAATTATGTGTTAAGTAATGCAGCCACCTTTACACTAAACTATACCTACAAGCTAAAGCTGGATTTGGATGTGCATCCGACTGATAATCTTGTTACAAATACAGCATTTTCGAAGCTTGCTTTTGAGCTGGAAAATACGGATGGAAAAAAGGTCGCTTCCAAAATCGTAGATTTGGCAGGGGAGAACCGGATTATTAATGGCAGCCAGATCTATTATCTAAACACTGCATTATCCGAGCAGCTGGAATACCCGCTTACCCTTAAATTGTACGAAATGATTGATACGCCATCGGGACCCGCAAGACGTTTGCTGAAGGTGTTAAAATAATCAAATCAACGAATATTGAAGTATTGAAAATGAAGTCCTCAATTGAGGGCTTTTTTTTCAATATTGATGCTGGCCTCATTTCCATTTATACTGAATCTATCTATTAAGAAATAAATAGGGACAATTTGAAAGATTTATAGAAATTAAGGAGGATTGACATTGCTTCCAATAGAACCGAACGATAAAGAACAAGAAACGGGTAAACCAATGACTCGCAGACAAATGTTAGCTTCATTAGGAGCGGCCGGCGTACTGCTTGCAGCAGGAGCAGGATTTCCTGGGGAGGCTCGTGCAGCTACGACTATTCCTGTCATAGATACGAGCTTTTATTATAATGTTAAAGATTATGGAGCTCAAGGAAATGGCCGTTATGGACAAGATGATGCACCTTATATACAAGCTGCCATTAATGCTGCCTCAGCTGATAAAGGCGGGACGGTGTACCTCCCACCGGGAGATTATGTTATAAAATCCAGCTTGTTTATGCGCTCGAAAGTGCATCTTCTTGGTGCAGGAGCAGGAGTGACTATTATCAGGTCGATAGATACCAATCTGCATATGATCAAGAGCGGTTCGGACAGCAAGCATTTTTCTATAGACAGCCTTACATTTGAAGGAAGCGGGATTGTTAGTACCTCATTATCATCCATTTTCGAATGCGGCATTTATATTTTTGATTCGGAGCATGTTCGGATTAACCGCTGCTTGTTCAACAGAGTTACGAAAGGCATACATGTGGAGCGCTCCCAGCATGTTAATGTCACCAATTGTATATTTACGCTCATCGTGGGAACGGAAAACCCTAATGAGGGATATGGTATTGTTGTTGAAGGTGGAAGCAATAATATATTACAAACAAATAAATTCAAAAATGTGAACAAAAATGCCATTTATGTAACTGCAGGAAGCAGCTATTCAATAATTGCCGATAATGTAATCGAAGGTTGTAAAGATGCAGCCATATTGGTTACTTCGAAGCTGAAGGCGTGCTCCTATCATTTAATACAAGGGAATTTGATCTCTGGGGCGAATTTGGGCGATCAGGAGTTTAGCTGCACCTTTGGGATACGACTGAAAGATTATTGCACTTATAATACAGTTGTAAATAATATTATATCCCGCTCAGCCTCAGGCGGAATTCAGTTGGATGCAGCAGATAATGGCGGTGATGACCGTCCATTTGGTAACACTGTCACAAGCAATACAATCAATACTACACCACTTGGTATTTCCGTATTCAATGGAGATGCGAATACCGTAAAAAGCAATGAGGTGCGTTGGACAGAAACAGGGATTTTGCTAGATACAGTTGGAGTCGGATCGGCCTCTTCCGCCAAACAAAATATTGTTACCGGCAACAGTATATTTCAAAGCTCCAAAGCAGCTGTAAGAGTTGGTTCTGCACGCTGTCAGAGCAATACGGTTTTCGGTAATGCGGGGTTTGACAATATAGCCGGATTATCCGATTCAGGAACGGATACAGCGACTGTAGGATTTTAGTATGAAGGGTTCGGAATGGTTGGCCGTCCTATAAAATCTGGGGCGGCTTTAGCTATGAGCAGAGGAGCTGATTGAAATTACGAATTTAAAATTTCCCAAGGAGCAAAAAGAACAGATCATCAGTATGCTTCAGCATTATTTTCAAGAGGAACGCAATGAAGAACTGGGGCATTTGGCGGCTGAGCAGCTGCTGGATTTTTTTGTGAAACAGGCAGGCCCTATTTTCTATAATCAGGCGGTTGACGATTGTCGTCAGTATGTTCGAGAACGGGTTGCAGCGGTGGAGGAAGATATGTATGCTCTGGAGAAGCCGCATCAATTCCCGCGAAAATGACAAAAGTTATCGTAACCATAAGCGTTGAGGCTTCATGAACTATTCCTGATTTATGAGTTTAGGAAGGGTGGCCCACGAATCTTTTGGTCCTTTTGCGCGTATAACTTACTGCTTGCTAATGGCAGAGGAATAGCCGTAGACGAGAAAGGAGCATGCTTATGCCGCGATTGGAGTATCGTTTATATGATGAAGACAGCGACTTCCCGCTGCTGTATTACTATGATCGGATAGGACGGGAAGAGACTGCGCTGCGGTTTGCTTGTGATTACTTGGTAAAAGAAAGCGCAGTTTACGAGAAAACATCCAATGCTATTGAGGATGGCTGCTATGTCATCTATGTGAAGCGGGCGGATGACGAACGGGTAATGTCTTGGGAGAAGCGTGATTCTGGTCAAACACCGGGACTAAAGCTGGAGCTCCGTGAGTACCGAGAATTTGGCGCTGATTATCGATTGGTCCATTGTTATAGTTTCCAAGATACCCTTGCTGTGCTGCTTCATCTGGAAGCCAACTATTTATATCTAGAGGGGCAGGAATGGTACCGGACATCAACGGAAATTGATGAAGATCGTGAGACTTTTGTCATTTATGCGGTGAAATCTGAGCTGGATCTTTTGAAGTAGGTTTTGCTAATTTCAAAACTTGAGCTATGCTTTCGAAGTTTAGTTTTGCTAAAGCAAAACTCTTAGGAGGAGAACGCTTTGGAGCAAAAAAAGATTGGAAAAACACATCATATCGTCACTTTGTTTGTGGCCGCTGCGCTTGTGGCAGCACCTGGGTGTTCAAACACACCGGCTAATTCGAACTGTGTCGATCAAAATAATGACGGATATTGTGATAATGGGAGTGGCAGCTCGACTTCGCGATACTATGGTTCAACAGGAAATTCGGGTGGAAGCACCTCTTCTGCAACCTCTTCACCGTCGGATGGTTCATCGGGTATTTCGAAAGGCGCTTCAGGACATGGCGGCATTGGGAGCAGCGGGGGCTCCAGCTCCAGCTAAAAGAATATTGGCTAGTCGAGTACCGCAATAGAAGGAAAGCTTGAAAGGAGGACGCGAATATCATGGAGCATCACCGTAAAGCGTCCGCAGCAGCTATGTCTTATGCGGATCGGCGAGAGGCCATCTATACTCCGCTGCGGCAGGAAGGGATCTTTAACTGGGACTGCATGTATGGAGATGAGTACGCTCTGGCGGATCTTTATCGAATCGATAGGGAACTCCACGGTCGAATACTTCAAGCAGCGGAAGGGCTGACTCAGATTTACGCACGTACGGTACAGATCGTACAGCAGTCAGATGATGCTCTATTAGAGCAGCTTGGGCTTCCGCGCGCTTCGTTTGGCGCGGTCAGACTTAGCTTGGAGCAGATGCTGCCAACTTTAGTCGGCCGTTTCGATTTTGCCGTTAACGGGCAGGAGATTAAGATGCTCGAGTTCAACAGTGATACTCCTACTGGTATTGTAGAAGCGTTTCATGTGAACGGCCATGTATGCGCTGCTTACGGAGCGGAGGATCCGAATGCCGGCTGTGACAGCATGTTAAGGACGGCATTCGATAAAGCTATAAACGTATATCGAGAAGCAGGTTATTCAACAGAGCAGATTTGCTTCAGCGCATTGGATTGGCATGACGAGGATGCGGGTACGACTCGTTATTTGTTGGAGCGCTCCGGACTCCCTGCACGATTCGCTCCCTTGTCACAGCTGCGGGTGTTAGACGACAGGCTGTGGGTCATGGACGATATGGAGCAACTGCAGCCTGTCCAGGTGCTGTATCGATTGCATGCGCTTGAGAAGCTTGCAGAGGAACATGACGAAGACGGTTACCCGACAGGTGAACATGTTCTGCAGCTGATTGCAGATAGAAAGCTTGCCGTTATCAACCCTCCTTCAGGCTTTCTGGCGCAAACAAAAGCATTGCAAGCTTTAATATGGAGCTTGCATGAGGAAGGGCATTTTTTTTCCTCAGAGGAGCATCGAATTATCGAGTCGCATATGCTTCCCACTTATTTGGAAAATCGTTTTGAGGGAGCGGAAATGGGAGCTTCTCCTTATGTGGTCAAGCCTATATTTGGGCGGGAAGGCAGCGGAGTGTCCATTTATAACGCCGATGGATCAACCCTTGATCTAAACAATGCCGATGAGTATAGTCAACAGCCAATGGTCTATCAGCAATATACGAAGCTGCCGACAATTGACATAGAGACATTAAATGGCAGCACGCGAGGAAGCATGCTCTGGGGCTGCTTTGTCATTGGAGGCAGAGCCTCGGCTATTATTCCACGTGTAGGTGGTCCCATCACCAATAATTTATCCTATTATTTGCCTGTAGGTTTTAAGTAGCAGTTATGCACCAATAAACAAGGGGGAAATGCAGTGACGCAATTGGATTCCATTGTTAATTTTTTAATTTATTTAGGGGTTGCCGTGCCGCTGCTAGCTATTGGCATCTTTTTTTTCCTGTTCACCACGCCATACAGCGAATTTAAATTGATCAAAGAGGGCAGCGATGTAACCGATCCTGTCAAAGTTGGAGCGGCCCGCGCAGCTGCCTACGATCTGGGAGGCAAAATATTGGGGCAAGTGCTAGTAATTGCTTCAGCGGTATACCATTCTGTCGGGCTGCTGGATTTGATCGTGTGGGGGCTGCTTGGCATAGCCTTTCAAATCATTGTATTTTATTTATTTGAGCTGCTGACTCCGTTTAAGGTGCTGGTAGAAATTCCAAAAGGTAACCTTGCGGTAGGCCAGTTCTCATTCATTCTTAGTATTGTTACCGGTGTGCTTATGGCATCATTAATCAGTTATTGATACATACTTACGAAGCAGGCAGGAAAGAGGGCGGTCTCCAATGAGAGGCTGCTTCTTTGCTATTAAAGGAGAGGTTCGAACAATGAAATTGGCAAAGCTGTACATGGATTACAAGCCGCTGCTTATCTCGATAGCATACCGCATGCTGGGCTCCCTTACTGATGCCGAGGATATAGTTCAGGATGTGTTTATTTCGCTGGAGCGGGTTCAACTGGATGAGATCCAGCATCAGAAAGCTTTCCTGGTCAAAATGACGACAAACCGATGTCTGAATCTTTTGAGCTCTTCGCGTAAACAAAGGGAAGTGTATCCAGGGTCTTGGCTGCCTGAGCCGGATATCGGAGAAACAATTGCAAGCCCGGAGGAGCAGGTGGTCCAAGAGGAGACGGTATCTTACGCTTTACTTGTTGTGCTGCAGCAGCTAAATCCGGTGGAGCGAGCTGTGTTTCTGCTCAGAGAGGTGCTGTTGTACGAATATAGCGAGATTGCGGATATTTTGGATAAAACGGAAGCTAATTGCCGTAAAATATACAGTCGTGTCAAACCGAAAATACAGCAAGAGATGGAAGATCCACTATCTTCTTCAAACAGTATTAGCCATAAAAAGGATTTGGTTAACAGCTTTCTTCATGCATCAAGGACAGGCGATTTTGCATCTTTTGTGCATCTGCTTGCGGATGAGGCCGTTCTTATTAGCGATGGAGGCGGGAAGCGAAGGGCAGCGATATTTCCAATTACAGGCAGGGAACGTATTCAAGCGTTTTTGGAAGGGATTCAAGGAAAAAATTCATTTGGTGGCGAGCTGCGTCCGATTGCTATCAATGGCGAGCCCGGTCTGCTGCTAGTTCGAGATGGTGATCCGCAATTAGCTATATGCTTTAGAGCTGCTCCCCACCATTCTGCGATCCAAACTATTTATTTTGTCGTTAATCCGGATAAGTTGAAGCGGGCTATATAAGCATAAGCTTATTTTGTTAAACAAATATTTTTGAACATGTCACAAATAAGTGCAGACACTGGTCTAAGAATATGTAACAAACAAATAATGATCCAGTGGAGGAGATTTAACTATGAAAGAAAGAATGAATTATCAAAAAGCCAACCCAGGAGCTTTACAAGCTTTGTTGAAATTAGAGGGATTTATGCAAAGCAGCGGTATCGATGCATCCTTATATGAGCTTATCAAAATCCGTGCTTCACAAATTAACGGCTGCGCCTATTGCCTTGATATGCATACGAAGGATTGGCGTGCAATGGGAGAGACGGAACAGCGAATTTACATGCTGAATGCTTGGCGTGAAGCTCCATTCTATACGGAGGCGGAGAGAGCGGTATTAGAGCTAACAGAAGCAGTGACTCAAATATCTCATGCCGGCTTGCCTCAGCAAATATACGATAAAGTCCGCGAGCATTTTGACGAGACGCAATTTGTTACACTGCTTATGGCTATCAACACAATCAATTGCTGGAACCGTATAGCCATCTCGACAGGAATGGTGCCTGGAGCTTACAAGCCTGCTGCCAAATAATTTTTCAACCCCAAATTCTCACTCGCCCCGGCGTTTGAGAATTTTTCTTTTTTTAAGGGCTGTCGAGTGCAACTTTTTCCAAATGAGGTTCGTTATAGTACATGTATTAAGAAAAGCATCTAATTGACCGGATGAGCTTTGTTCGTATTGGATTAGCCGCTTTTCTGGTAACATCAAATAACCTTCACAGGAAGAGGTCGGTAATTAATATGAAAAAATTAGGAATTGCCAGTATCACTAGCATTATGCTGCTTGGTTCTGTAGCGCCGGTTTCTGCTATGATGCCTGAAGCTGCTAATGTAATGGCCGTACAGCCTGACATAAGCATGGGTAAAACAATCGGTAATGAGGAAGCTCCGGTTGACACAAAAATTAATCGGGAACGCGCTATCGAGCTTGCCAAACAGTACGTGAAGATTCCGGACGGCTTTACACTGCAAGGAGTCGGTTATAATAATGCTTACGGTAGCGGCAGCGGTCGAGGAACATGGAATATGAATTTCAATAAGCAGGATCAGAAGCGGTATTATGGAAACATTAACGTTTCAATTGATTCGGATACTGGGCAACTAATTTCTTATTATATCAATAACTATGATCCGGATAAAAAGCCTGTATTTCCTCCCAAGGTTGATCTGGAGCATGCCAAACAAATTGCCTTAGACTACATTGCGAAGACAAATCCAACTGAAAAGGACCAACTTAAATATTATGACCAATTCGAACAAGGCTATCGCAAGCCTCTAACCGGCTCAGCTCAGTATCCATTCCAGTATGTTAGAGTTGTAAATGGGGTTGTGTTTCCGCAAAATTCAATCTCTGTGACTGTAGATGGAGAAGGTCAAATCATTTCTTATAATATGCAATGGGATTCTCAGCTCACTTTTAAAACAACGGAAAATAAGCTCACTACTGAACAAGCTAACGAACAATTTAAGAAGCTTGCCGAATCGCGCCTGCAATACATATTTCCAAACACGCCGATCGGAAAAGCAACCCCTCTGATTTCTTATCAAATGGAACCGTTCATGATTGATGCACAAAGCGGTGAAGCGCTTCTGTACACAGGAGCACCGAGGAGTGCTCGTCCGGCGTCCATTGCTGCAAGTGATAAACAATTGGAGGAATTTCCGAAGCAACCGCTGAAGCTAACTAAGGAACAGGCTATAGAACGAGTATCCAAGCTTCTCCCGCTCCCTGCAGATGCCAAGCTGGAAAATGCATCGTATCAAGAAAATAACGATCCGCGCACTGGCAGCACTTCCATTCAGTGGGATCTCAGCTGGTCTACGGGAAAAGAGAAGGATAATCCGTCTATCCATGCAACGGTAGACAGTAATACAGGCGCCGTGTTGCGTTATTCCAAATATAATTACCGGATAGCCTCAGCAGATGCAACTGCTGCTCAGGATACAAGCGGCCTAAGCTATGATCAATTGAAGGAGAAGGCAGCCACTTATATTCAAAAGCTGCTTCCGGCTTATGCACACGAGTTGTATCTGGAGCCACAAATCTATGATATACCTGTTGAAAAGATGCAATACATGCCTAATTTTAATTATAGTTTCCGCCGTATCGTTAACGGAGTGTACACGGAGTATGAATCCGTTAATATCAATCTGGATCGCAAAACAGGCGATATACAGGATTTCTATAGCAATATAACTTCGATACCGTATCCGTCTGAAAAGCCTAAGGTAATTTCAGATGACGACGCCAAGAAGATACTGCTCTCCCAATATGAGGTTGAATTGCAATATATAACGTTCATGAAGGGTGGTATGGGTGTCCCTTATTATGGCTCAACTATGGCCATGGATAAATATAACCTGATGGTTGCTGCGGGTGAAATCAAGCCGTCCGAAGAGGCGCCACAAAAGCCTGAAACGAAGCTTGTCTATAATTTGAAGTCAAAGGTTCAATTCAGAGAGCCTTCATTCCTGGATGCGACAACAGGTGAGTGGAAGAATAGAGAAACGATTCAAGTAATTAAGCCGGTTTCTGCACCAACCGATATTACAGGCCACCCAGCTGAAGAAGCATTAAGACTAATGATTGATTATCAAGCGCTTGATGTGGTGGACGGGAAAGTTCAGCCTGATGGGTTGATCACTCGTGGGGAAATGGTTAAAATGCTGCTGGCGTCTGTTAATGGAGGGTATTACCCAATGGCAGCAGGAGCCTATGCTGAACGAACTGCGAGCTTCAGTGACGTTGCCAAAGATAATAAATATTTCGCTTATATTGAAAACGCGATCGATCTCAATTTGATAGACCGTAACTCGGATACTTTCAAGCCGGATGCAACGTTAACTAAATCGGAGATGGCTGACCTTATTGTTAGAGCTCTTGGTTACCGTAAATTGGCTCAAGTGGAAGGACTTTTTGCGGCAAGCGCAACTGATTTGGAAGGGGTAAAGAACAAAGGGGCCATTTCCATACTTAACGGATTGACTATTATGCCGCTTGAGGCTGGTAAGTTTAAGCCTAGAGAGCAAATTACTCGTGCACAAGCTGCCACTACGTTCTACAAGTTTTTACAAGTTCGCTCGGAACTGCAGGATTCACCTATAAATAGAGGCTGGTAATAAACAGATAACAAAAAACAGGCGAAGGTCAGATTAGAGACCAAGCCTGTTTTTTTGCTTTTGAAAGTAACCCATTTTACCTAGAACCGGTTTCCATTACTTAACTGCTGCTCAGCTATTTGTACCAAACGGCGAACCATATGTCCACCTATGGCTCCTGTATCCCGGGATGCCATATAACCATAATAACCGTCTTGAGGAATTTGAATGCCCAGCTCTTGAGCCACCTCATATTTCAATTTT
The DNA here is from genome assembly GCF_024722015.1 of Paenibacillus radicis (ex Xue et al. 2023). Lineage (GTDB taxonomy): Bacteria > Bacillota > Bacilli > Paenibacillales > NBRC-103111 > Paenibacillus_S. The sequence goes on from NZ_JANQBD010000015.1 coordinate 217,696, forward strand.
TCTAAAGCAGATGCAGCTTGTTGAACCACAATTTGATTACTGTTTCTGGATTGACCTGTTGCCATGAAAAGCACCTCCTGGTTATATTTGAAAGTAAACATATCATCTCCATGTTTTCCCTAATTATTCATAGCGAAGTCCATGTTACAATGAAATTGGGTGATGCCAATGTTTATCGCACCGATGCTGCTGGAATCAATAGATGAGCCATTCTCGGATTCGGCTTTCGTTTATGAACCTAAACTCGATGGGCATCGGGTTATACTGTCTGCTAACGCGCATGAAACGCGTTTGTTCACGCGCGGCCAAAAAGAATGTACAAGACAGTATCCCGAGCTTTTAAATGTGCCTGCAGATGGGGATATAGTGCTTGATGGTGAAGTGTGCTGTATAGATCCGGATACGGGTGAATCTGACTATGAATTGGTAATGGAACGATTACAACTAAAAAGTAAACATAGAATTCAGTCCTATGCTAGTCAAAGGCCTGTACATTTTGTGGTGTGGGACGTGCTTTTCTATAGAGGCAGAGATTTGCGTACTTTGCCGCTAATGAAACGACGCTCTATTTTGGAGTCTAAATTGATCCCAAACGAATATTTTCATCTTGTGCCGCAGACTGAAGATAAAGGAAATGATCTATTTCATACGGTAGTGGAGAAATCGATGGAGGGGATAGTAGCCAAACGTAAAGACAGTCTTTATGTTTCGCGAAGCTCGCATGATTGGTTGAAAATAATTAACACCCGCTATGCGGAGGTTGATATTATAGGCTACTGTAAGGATGAGCTAGGATGGCTTATACAAACGGAGGAGAATGGAAATAAGCGGCCAGCAGGCATTATTAAGCAGGGTGTAAATCCAATGCAGGAAATTGCCTTTTATGCCATCAGTAAAAAATGGGTGACGTCCGAAAATGACCGTTTTGTGTATCTGCAGCCTGGTATAAAAGGTAGGGTTATGTATCGCGGGCTTACCCGTCATGGAATGCTGAGAGCACCTGTTTTTATGAATTTCGTATAATAAATAATGATAAACTTCCCGGCTTCTGTTTTATAGGAACCTAGGGAAGTTTTTTATGCTGTTAAATGAAAAAAGCCGGCAAACCTTGGCCGGCTGCTTAATGCTATTATTTCTTGACTAGCGCAAGAAATTCCCTCATGAATCCTGGCAAATCCGGCCAAGCGTGTCCAGATACAATATTTCCGTCTACATGCAGTGTATCTGCCGCATAGGTCGCGCCCAACTGCTCTACATCAGGGCGACAAGCTGTATAGGCGGTTAGCGTGCGTCCTTCGAAATAAGTATTATTTTTCAATGCACTAAGTACAAGGACCGCATGGCATATAGCACCAACAGGCTTATTAGTTTCGAAAAAGTGGGTCAAGATTCGAGGTATGCTTGGATCCAACCGAATGTACTCAGGGGCACGGCCTCCGGGTATAATAAGACCGTCATATTCCGCTGGATCGACTTCTTCAAAGGATAAGTGGGATTCCAATTGATATCCCGGTTTTTCTGTATAAGTATCCCATCCTTCAAAGTCGTGAACGACAGTTTTCAATACCTTTTTCTTAGGGGATGCAATTACAGCTTCGTAGCCTTCTTCTAAAACTCGAAAATATGGGTAATATACTTCCAGAGCTTCTACTGCATCACCGGTAATGAGAAGAATTTTTTTGGACAATTGGATCACTCCTGATTTGGTATATTATGGATGGTTCCCATAGTCCAATTGTGATGCAAATCCTAATTCTTGTAAAGAGGGAAGTAACAAATTATGGTTGCTAAACAATCATTTGTGTGCTATCTTTAAGTAAGTTAATTCCGATGCGAAAGGTGGTATTTATTGATGAGTAACGAAACTTCCAATCTCACTGTATTGGCTCCAGAGGTAGAAAATAATCGTAAGTCCGATTTTCCAGTTAGCCCTTTGTTTTTGAATCGTTGGTCACCTCGCGCTTATTCCGATCGCAAAGTGAGTGATGAAGACCTTAATACCATTCTAGAGGCTGCTCACTGGGCTCCATCAGCTTCGAACGACCAGCCTTGGAGATTTATTGTTGCCAAAACGCAAGAGCATCTCGATCTCTTCCATCAATTCATTAACGAATTTAATCTGGCGTGGGCATCTAAAGCACCCGTACTAATAGTAGTAGCATCCAACAAGTTAAGAGGTAACGGGGACGCTAACGTAGCACATGCATTCGACAGTGGAACAGCATGGGGCTCCCTGGCTTTGCAAGCAACCATTCTTGGGCTTGTGACTCATGCAATGGGTGGGTTTGACCGTGTAAAAGCACGCCAGCTGCTAAATGTGCCGGATGAGTTTGAACTGCATGCCGTTATAGCGGTCGGTTATCATGGTGACAAGAGCCAACTGTCTGAAGCGCTTCAAGCTCGTGAGCTGCCTAATGGCCGACTTCCACTGAGTGAGGTTGTTTTTGAAGGTGCTATTGAGAAATAAGCAAAAGTTGAAATAGGCTTAACAAGCTGCCGGGAATATCCAGGCAGTTTTTTTGTTGAATAAAAAATGCATCTATATCGGGCTTGGCCGAACGTTAATAAGGTGTTCGCCCTCAAGGAGTGTTGATTCGTGTATACTCGCTGTATAACATTCCGTTTATATTGTATAATAGAATTTGGTTTATTTGAGCATCATCTTAATGTATCAAATTAATATGTGAACAATGGGCGCAATCGAAATAAAATAATTGGGGTGCTTGAAGTTGCGTTTATCAAAATTTATTAAGCTGACTCCTTCTCGTGTGTTATCGGGCGGGTTTGCATTGATTATCTGCTTGGGTACTTTTCTCTTGTATTTGCCGATCTCTCTCAAAAGCGGGAATACAATATCATTTATCGACGCTTTATTTACAGCCACCTCTGCACTCTGTGTAACTGGCCTAATTGTTGTAGATACAGGCACTCATTTTTCCGTATTCGGACAAATTATTTTATTGTTATTGATTCAAGCCGGCGGGGTTGGGTTTATGACCGTTGCAACCTGGTTTGCCATAGCTTTGAAAAAACAGGTTTCACTAAGCGACCGGTTAATTCTGACTGAGACTTTAAATCAAAATACGATGGAGGGTATCGTTCGCCTTATACGTAAGGTTCTTATTTATTCCTTAACGATAGAAAGTATTGCCGCTGTCTTATTTCTAATCCGTTGGTCGCAGGAAATGCCACTGGGAAAAGCCGTTTATTTCTCTATCTTTCACTCGGTGTCTATCTTTAATAATGCAGGTTTTGAGCTGATGGGTGGCTTTACGAACTTAACCCCTTATATCGATGATTATTTTATTAATATAGTGTCCATGGCGCTCGTCTTGTTAGGTGGAATAGGCTTCATTGTCATTTCAGATATTATGGATTTTCCCAAAACAAGAAAGCTGTCCATACATTCTAAAGTAGTTTTAGTTACGACGGCCATACTGACCGCGATCAGCGCAGTCTGTATATTTATATTTGAATATGCCAACACGAATACACTCGGAAACCATAGTTGGACTACGAAAATAGTTGCATCATTATTTCAATCCATCACCTTAAGATCAGCGGGTGTAAATACTATTGATATAGCGAATTTACACGAGGCAACACAATTCCTTATGATTATAATGATGTTTATAGGTGCGGCACCGGGATCAACTGGAGGAGGGATTAAGCTAACTACCTTTGCGGTTTTGGTAGGGGCTTTGTTATCAATGATTCGGGGCAAAGAAGATGTGGTTATGTTTCGTCACAGGCTCCCTCAAAAGGATATTTATAAGGCTGTAACCTTAACTGTAATTGCTGTTTTTATTGTCGTTACTTTTACTATGATATTATCCGTTCTACAGGGGCAGGATTTTCTAATGATTTTGTTCGAAACCGCTTCTGCATTTGGTACAGTAGGACTGAGTATGGGATTAACGCAGCATTTAACCTTCACAGGTAAAATCATTATTATTTTACTCATGTTTACCGGGCGGATAGGACTGTTGACTTTAGCATTTTCTCTCTTACCCAAACATAAAAAAGATTTGTACCGATATCCGGAAGGCAAAATCACAATAGGCTGATGCTGTGTACATAGTGTGTCTTGTAAATCCGGTTTAGCTTTGAATAAAGACTCCAATTAGGGGTCTTTTTCTTTACTAAAGTATGGAGTCAAATTTGCACATTTCTACAAAAAGCTGCTGTCCATTTATTCAAATTAGGAGCATGACCAAACCATTTGGAACCCTTTTACATAGTTTGTACAAAGGGAGGTTGATGCTACTATATGGAAGCTAGCAAACTTGTGCCATTACTAGTTTCAGCGGCAATAGGCGATAAAAGAACGGAGACATTGATAGGGTCTGCGGTTTCGCTTATTGGTATCATTGCAACACAATTTCTGGGGGGATGGGATATCGCCCTTAAAGTAATGGTCTACCTCATGGTGGCTGATTACATAAGCGGCTTGCTAGGAGCAATCAAAACAAAGACGGTAAATAGTGAGATTATGTTCTGGGGTGGCATTCGTAAGGCGATTGTCCTGGGAGTCATTGCATTATCCGTATTGCTAGATGAGTTTGTTGGCGGTCAGGCGCCCGTATTTCGAACCCTTGTGCTTTATTTTTATGCTGGCAGAGAAGGGTTGTCGGTTGTTGAGAATCTCGGCGTGCTTGGTGTACCATTGCCTAGAATTATCACACAATTTTTGGAGCAACTGAAAGATAAAGGAGAAGGTAAATAATTAGCCCTTTTGTGATAGGTTTTGGTATGATAGAGTAGGAAGCCTCGGGGGATGATTCCGAGGTTTTTTGTTGCCTCGTTCTGTCTTGTTGGAAATTATTTAATTTACTATGCATTAACATTATATCAGCGGATTATTTAGGAACGAATGGCAAGTTTACAGAATAAAGGGATAAGGGGAGAGATCGATATGGCAAAGGCAAAAGTAGCAAAGCGCCCGACGCGAGACGAGTTTGTGCTAGAGGAGATTGGTAATCAGCTGACTGAGGCCAAAAATGAGAATTCAGAGGTTCAGCTGACGGTTTGGGGATGGGAGGAGCCAGTGCGAGGGTGGATTACCAATTTAGACTCGCGCACCGGCAAGGTACATATTCAACGTAACGAAGAACTGACGAAGGTGCCGTTTATGGATATTATGAAAGTTGATAGTCCAAGAGATTAGCTCTGAGAATACCCGGATACAAGATACAAGCCCTCTTTCCTTTTAGAATGGAATCGAGGGCTGATTTAATAGATTTTGAAAAATCTATATTTTAGTTACCGGTGTATAGGTAAAGTCCTTGCTTGTACGTAATACTCTAATTCCTCGCAGTTCTTGAGTTGCCCCTTCCAGAACTCTGAAATCCATCAAATAATACCTCTGCTTATCAAAGTGAGGCATAGTATTAATATCCTTAATCTCTGTTTCAACGCCCAGCTGTTCCCTGAATAAATCTATATAATCTTTTACAGAGGGCACTTTTCCTAGTTCTATCAGTATTTCTAAATGTGTGGTTCTGGCACCGTACTTTTCCAGTATTTCAATAGTCGTGACATAACGCTCATTAGTTACAATAGGTTTTTCAATGTCCATGTACGTTCTCAGCCGCCTTTCAATTTGTTGCTCAATTATCTGTCTCTACATATATCGGCAAACAGACATGAAATAATAAATTTTTCGTAACATCTGTTCTCGTTTTCTGAAGTAACAGTCGATTTTTCGTTTGCCAATGAAATAAAATAAGCCCTCTATTCGCAGAGGACTTCGTAAAGCAATCTATATTTAACTAACCGGTTATCCACTTGGCCGCAACGACCAACCAAAAGATACAGGAGTAAAATCCAAGCAAAAATAAAACCACTTCAACGGTCTCATAGTAGCGATAGCAAACGTATACAGATAAAGAAGCAAGAAAAAGAAACAATAAAACCATCCTCTTATTCCCTCATTTCAACTCCCTATATGTCAAATTCAGATTACCATAGAAATATTAGAAATTCGATACATATTTGCACTATTTCGATCAATTTCCGCGCAGCAAGTGGAGTTTGGTTGCATCGACTATGAGGGCATTTTTTATTATGTAAATGTTAAGGGAGCTCCTTGTTTATCTTGCTCTTTTTATAGTCTTCAATGTTTATGATCTTAGAGTTCTTTTTCTTTTTTAATATCAATTTGCCTGGAAGATAGAGGATGGTTGAAAGTAAAATGATAAAACCCAATACAACAAGATCGGTATCCATTAAATCACCTTCCGAGTAGAAATGAATTATTTGAATGTTTTGTGACAACACAAATATAACATACAAACGCATATAACAGAATTGCATATTGTTTATAACTACTTATGTGTAAAATGTATAAGTATATGGATAATACAGCAGCCGGTCAGATCCATAATAAATCGCTTAAGCTACAGGGACAATTACATGATTCGGGCAAGTCCCATTCTGAATAAGATATAAGAGAACGGAGGGAATGCTGTGGATAAAAAATCTTTTATTGAAATACTGACTCCTCTGGCAGTGGAGGATCAAAAGCGCACAGGTATCCTGACATCTATTACGATAGCTCAAGCAGCATTAGAATCAGCATGGGGGATAATTGCTCCTGGCAATAACCTGTTTGGCATTAAAGGTACGGGGCAAGAGCTTACTACGCAAGAATATATCAATGGAGCATTCGTTACGATTAAGGATGGTTTTCGTGTTTACTCCAGTTGGGAAGGCAGTGTAACCGATCATAGCAATTTTCTTGTGCAAAACAGCCGTTATACTAAGGCTGGATTTTTTGATCGATGCTCAGAGTTAGACTATGTAGGGGCAGCCAAAGCTTTGCAGACGGCAGGCTACGCGACTGATGCGAACTATGCATCGAAGTTAATCAGTATCATTGAAAATAACAGTTTGGCACCATATGACCTTTTAGCAAAGGCTATAGTTGAGGAGGATGAAACGAATATGCCAATGAAACTAGAGCAATGGCAGTGGGATATGCTGTACCAAGTGATGGGGAAAGCGTATAATGCCGATCAACTGGACTGGAACTGGATGCAAAAAATAGTAGACAGGACGCTGACAGCTTCGGAGTTGGCCTTTTTAAATACTGTGTTGGATGGCCGTATAGACCGGAAGATAGAAGTTTAAGTCAGTAGAAATTGCTGATTCATTCCCACGCACAATAGACGGCGCAATATCTGCAACCGTCTATCCAGAAGGATCTATGGGGAAATAATGGACCAGTTGGCGGCCGATCCATACCACATCGTATGATAATCTATCAAATTTGGAACGACTTATTACCCTTGGTAAATGCCTATTTATTAAAACAGTCCAATCGCATGGCTTCATTGGTTCATAAACTACAGCAGCTAGAGCGGAAGGAGGAAGAAACTATGGGATTGGGAGTTGGAGCAGGCAGCTGTAGCTGTGCAGGTGTGTTTACTTCTACGGGTGTGATTCTCGTACTTTTCATCTTGCTTGTTATCGTTTCTCGTGCCTTTATCTAATGAACATCAGCCCTCTTTCCTTCGGGATTGAGGTTTTTTGTTTAGTCAGGGAATTTCTACGTACCCCGCTAGTTTTTTATTAGCGGGGTTCCAACCATTTAAGTATTCCCGCTGATGCTAATGACAAAGCTTGGCGGCGATGATCTCGGCCTTCCCACTGTGCAGGGTTAAGACTGGCCAGTGTTTGTCCATTCAACAATTGAAATATACGAGCATAACCTTCACTCAATGTTCCCATCGGAGCAAAAGAAATTTCCCCATGGAACTCACCCCGATAAACATCCTCCTGGCCATCCGGGAATTGGACTGCGACTACACTCACGAAACAGGCCTTTCGTTGGCCCTCTTTCAGACTGAGCATACGCTCAAGTATAATTTGGCTTCGATCATTATCGGTTCCCGCAGCAAACCGGGCGGTTCGTACGCCTGGAAATCCATTTAATGCATCAATGAATAAGCCGGAGTCCTCCCCAACGATAATGGTGTCAAATGTAGCCTTATTTTCCGATAATGTTGGCAGGGAAGAAGAGGCTCTATGAGCAGCGGACATTCTCGCTTCTTTAGCTGCCCGGACCTCCCTAACCTTTAACAACGCATTTTCCTCGCAAGTTTTACCGGACTCCTCCGCCTCGGGAATCTCGCCGTCTCGCAGTATATGAATCGGAAGGCCAACCTGTTGCAGACCGTTTGCCATCCAAGCAAGCTTTTGGCGATTCCATGTTGCTAATAAAATTTCCACTGCGCTCCCACATCCTTCTATCTAATGTTGTTCCTTCAATCCTATAGTAGTCAAAGTATTGAGGGAAGAAAAGGGAAGACAGAGCCCTATTTATTTCCCCTTTTTAAAGAAAATCGGACTGGCAGCGCACAAGATATGATTGGATTCTCCCCAAAAAAACTGCATTCATACATCCTTTTGGCCGCTTTATCGTAGGAATCTTAAATTCATGCAAAAGTGCATCTTTTTTTTCATACTTAGCTGAAACTGACCGTATTGGATGAAAATTACTGCACTTTAACCTTTATTTTTCTCGAATGCTACCACTTATAAAAAGTAACTGCAGGTTTGCAGAAATTTATGCGGAATGATGGTCCGAAGAGGACAAGTGCTCACCGATATTTTTCAACAATAGAAAGTAAAATTATGGTAGTATATACAATGAAATAACAGATTTTATCTGTGGATATAAATCAAATAAACTCAAGGGGTCTTTTAATGGAATTATATGTTAGAGAGGAAATAAGAGAGGATCAAAATATTTCGGAAGCACAGCACACCTGGGATACAATCGAAATTCAATTATGTTACAATATAACAATATTTAAGAGATTTCGTCACTTTTTGCGGTTGCCCGGGAAATTTTTTTAATAGTGTAGCAGCCAATGCACTCAAATTTGTAAGTAGTTAAATCATAAGGAGAGACAACAATGGGGACAAGTATTATAGGGATTTTATTGATTCTTGCCACTTCCTTGCACTTTATTAATACAGGCGATAATAGCTCAGTAACGCGCAATAGTAATGTAGTGGAGCAGAAGATGGAGATAACCAAAAGTGAAAGTGCAAAAGAAGTAGTTATCGAGAAGAAATACGCAAGTCCTCCAGCAATGATTATTGATTCGAATAAGTCTTATCAAGCTCTTGTCAAGACCAATCAAGGTGACTTCACAATTGAGTTATTTGCAAACTCAGCACCAAAAACGGTCAATAATTTTGTCTTTCTGTCAAAGGAAGGATTTTATAACGATATTTTATTTCATAGAATTATAAAGTCCTTTATGGTTCAAACAGGTGATCCTAATGGTAATGGTACTGGGGGTCCCGGATATAAATTCGAAGATGAATTGAGCTCAACGTATAAATACAAACCGGGTATTGTTGCAATGGCTAATGCAGGTCCTAACACTAATGGTAGTCAGTTTTTTATTTGTACGGGGGAAGACAGCAAGAGTCTGGATCAATACCCGAACTATACGATTTTTGGCAAAGTTACAGCTGGCATGGATACGGTATTAAAAATTGCTGATACAAAGGTTGAAAAGGCTAATAATACCGGAGAATTAAGCCATCCGTCTGAAAAAGTATTCATTGAGTCAATAACCGTGACAGAGAAATGATAATTGAAACGCCCATAAACGAACACATGTAACTACCGGTAATTTTTCAATTCTACTCCGAAGTATTCCGTAGGCTTTTTTCTTTTGCAAATAGATCCCATATGATAGAATTTAATTAGAACTTAATGGGGGTGCAACGGCATGATCGAACGGTATCCATTATTAAACGAAGCAGGACGCACTATGTGTGTATTTGAGAAGAACGGAAAATATTACGGACATATTCTCAAAGACCGAACGGAGAAAGCACCGGCTAAATTCATGTTCGAGACACCGAGATTCGATAGCCTAGACGCATTAAAAGCAGAGTATCCAGCGAAAGAGTCCGAGTAATGAAGTTTCATTTAGATATGACCTGACACGTCTAATAGTTGCATTTCTGAATAAAATATAAGAACTCGATTTAGTGGAGGGCTTATAATGACAAGGAAGACAGCAAACCATATTGGAGTAGCTTTGTATTGCTGCCTAATGATCTCCATTCCTCTCATGATTTATTTAGAGATCAATAACCACATACTTCTAGGTATACTAATGGTCTGCATCATGTTTGGATTATCAATGGGCTTACTTGCAGTATCTGAAATAGCGGATAAAAAAACAGAGAAGGTTACAGCATCCAAGCAAAAATTGCGGAATGAAAGTTAAACGAGTAGATGTATCCCTTACTAGCTCAGGCTGGTGGGGATTTTTTTTGCTCATACTTAGAAATTACTATTGAAATTAGATTAAATGTTCGTTATTCTGGATAATATACAAACATATGTTCTCTTTTGAGCGGAGGCGATGTTCGTGGCAGATAAGATGAACAAATACATTCAAACGAATCCAGCGCAGTTAGTTACTCCCGGTGAGCTTCTATTAGTTAAAATGGAGCTTATATTATCGATCATGCTTGATGTGCTTCAAAGTGATATCCAGAAAATTAAACAAGCTAACTTGAAGCTGAATGTCCTTTATGCCCTGAGTCTCAGCAATGCGCATGAAAGTGTCCACTCGGAATTGATGGAGCTTAGGGTAGAGTTGAGAAAACGAGACATCAAGATTTTAGAAGAAATTCGCGCCAAAGATGGCGTACAGGCTCAATTCATATGCCGTGGCTATGATCACAATCTTTTGATTCAATGGAAGAAGGTCAGAGCAGCCATTGTTCAAAAGGGTAGCCAGTATTGGGATATTTCATTAACAGATAGCGAGTGAACAATGAGAACAAAACTAGAAGAAAACAGTATATGGGAGTGTAGTGGAATGATGTTACCGGAACATAAGAATCGGATCAATAGAGTTTATGGTCAGAAGAAAAAAATGAAATTGACTAAACCAGCGTTAACAGACGAGGATCAGCAAGAATTATTCAGGAGATTAAAAGTCTCGAAATCGCAAAATCTGGAGGCTTCAATTACGTTGTTTAGAGATAGTGGAAACCGGACTATATTTGGAATTGTAACAAGTATAGATCCGCGATATGCTCTTATAAAAGTCGAGTCTGGACCTTCATGGGAAGTGTTTCAATTTTCAGATGTAATCAGGGTGGATTTGCATGATGCAGGATACTGAAAGGAAAATATTACGCATCCTTTGGAATTTGTACCAGAATAATTGGTCTCGTCCTGATTTAGAGCACATTTGCCGACTTTCTGTTCGCCCCCGACACCAAGTACGTTCTTGTATTAAGAAACTAGTTGAAACCGGATATATTGAAGTGCAGCCTGGGGCTTTGCGCGTTATTCAAAGTCGGGAACAAGAGCTTCCACGGTGGAGACCGATGAACTAGTAGGGATCTGAGCAGTAACTGGAGTAGATACGCCACCATGTTCCATGTATCCTAGACCAATACCCTATCAGGAGCAGACCCGGATTCATTATGGTACTCACTGTAAATGAATTAAATAAATTTTATTAAATGAAGTGAATGGTTCGAAGTCGCATTTTAACTGTATATTTGTTTCATTAATTTTCTGAGAAAATTGGATTTCATCAGTGATTTTTTCGCCAGGACTCAGTTCTTTATACGTGCGTAGCTTGCTGCTAATAAGAAAGTTGGGTTCTTGTACCATCCTAAAATGACTAGGGTTATAGATGATTTTCTTGTCGCCATTATTTTCAGTTGAAACGGTAACATAGATATATTCTAATCCCTTAGAGGCATCTCTAAAGTTTGCAGGCTCTCTTCTAATCCCTTCTATCTTAAAATTCCTGTCTGCAGCAGCTATGGTCTCGTTCATCTCAAATTCAGTTTTCGCTTTCTCGGCCGCAGCCTTTTTAGCAGCTTCTTCATCCATTGCTTTCTTTTTGGCAGCTTCTTCGGCTTTGATTTTCAAATCGGTTTCCTTTTTAGCTTTATCCGTTGATAGGGCATTGAGATTCACTTCTACTAAAGCTTTGGAGGTTTCCCTCGATTCTTCTGTGGACATAGATCCAAATGGTGGGATATAGGGGACTACTAACAAGATAATTAAAAAATAATAAAAACCAACTCCTGATGCTAGGAAAAAATATTTAAATAGGTTCACTCTCAATATTAACAAGATGATAGCTGGGACAAGTGAAACAACTCCCATTATTAAAAAGAGACTTCCCATTAGACTTTCTATTATTGTCGATGTCATGATTAATACCTCATTTTGGATAGGACTTTTTCTGGCAGTACTTGGCTTCCCTTACTGAGCCATCTACCCTTAGTATTTGGGTCAAGCTAGCTGCTATAACAAAGAATGTAGGCCTATTATACCATTTCGACAAAATATATGTAATATTATGGATGAGGTAATAGATCGATTTTATTCATGTTCTGATAGAATTGTTGGACGTCCATTTTAAAAGACTTCATTAACTCAACTAATTGGATAATAGATATAAGTACTTTCGAATGACATTCCAAAAATTAATACAATTAAATATTAGTGTTCTTAAGGAGATGATAAACTCATTTCACTTCAAGATTTAAATCATGCATTGTAAGACAGGGAATTATTCCTGTGCTTAATTGAAAAATAGTAAGGGTGCCTATTCAGTGGATATCTATGTTGGAAATTGAAACATTGCTCCATATCTCAATAGGGAACGAAATGTCTTGCTTGCAATGGGCCTATTATTTTAAAGTGTCCAATCAATAAATCTGCAATATACATAATATGTTGTAGGCTAAATGGAAGGAGGCTGTTATCTATGGGGGCAAGTTGTGCAGGCGTAGGCCTTTGGACTAGTACGGGAGTAATTCTTGTATTGTACATTCTGCTTGTTATCGTATTACGTTCATGTATCTAACAAAACCAGCCCTTTATCTTTCGGGATTGAGGGCTTTTTTCTGTTTGTTGTATATATTATTAATGAACTATATGGATAAATCAGGAAAATACTTAAAATGGAAATGTATGGTGGACAAGTACAGTTGCCCGACATACAAGACGAAGAACCTTGGGTTGCCAAGGTATTGTTATAAGTACGGCAGCCGGTTGTCGGTGCCAACATAGCTTAAAAGACACATGTTGGCACTTGAGATCGACTTTCGAAGCATTGAACTTGGTTTTACGCAAAGATCACATCAAGTCATCGATGCTAGTATCGTGGATGAAATAACTTCAACGCAATTACGCCAAGACAGACGTCAACTTTGGCAGCGGACCGACCGGATACTACTGGTCTATATTTACCCAATTCTTACGAGGGGATCAAACTCGTCATTTATAAAAGTAAGGAGCATGGGAGGATAAAACGTTGACTGTTCTAACCCAAATTAGTGACGGACTGTGCAATTCTTCTGCACATTGGTTGAATAACAAAGAAACGGAACCACCTACTCTTAGGTTCCGTTTTTTGCGTATTATTTGTTGTTTTTTCTTTTAAGAGAATAAACTTCCTATTTCAGCTGATGGCTTACTACATCTATCAAGAGGCAGTTACTTTGTCGATGCACTAATCGAGCTTGCGCAAAATTCTAGAAGCATTCCACATTTCAACATACATAAGCTCCTTTATTTGATCTTTAATAACTGATAGCTGCATCATTTGCTGATTATGACGTAATTCTGATTCTAATATATTTAATGCTTCTTTTAAATTGTCTGCTCTTTTGTCAGAAAGATACTGTTTTATTAATAGGAGGTAGTCAGCAGCCCAATATGTCGGAGGAATAACACTTTCATTTTGTAGAGAATTATAAGCATCTGATCGTAATTTAGGGTATTCTTTTAAAAATTTAGCATTGTCAGACTTTTTAGATAGGACTAGTACTTTATTAATTACAAACGTAAGAAACATATAAGAAGCCATTAAGAAGCATATTGAGTATAGAACAAATACCATGCTTTGATCTTTTGCTATGCGAAAGTGAAGATAGAAGGAAACAAATAACAATATTGATAAAACCAATAAATGTACCATAAATCCCAATCGAAGAGGTTTTTTAAAAATCCAAGTTAATTTTACGTCGTATTCTGAAATTTTGTTAACGTATTGTAGCGTTTTATCAATATTGTTCAATAATAATTCTTTATTGTTTTCAATTGAAACGGACACTCTATCTCCCCCAAAATAATAATTAATAAAATTATAACCGAGTGTATTAAAAATTCCAATAAATTACTGTATAAATATAGTTTGGATTAATTATTTTGGCAATGAAATTGATAGAGGAACGATATGTACTAAATCTTTCGTTTTGTGTTCTGAGCATGTCCAGGTTGTTTTATACGTGAGTTAAAAGAGCGTACTATGTCAATAAGCTTTAAACTGACTTTTGAGTAACTCAAACACACCTAACCATAAAAATTTTTAAAAATTAGTTAGCAACTGACGAAGAGCAGTGGACTTAACCGTCATATCTCGAACTT
>NZ_JANQBD010000016.1 GCF_024722015.1 Paenibacillus radicis (ex Xue et al. 2023)
CCATCTGCTTCTTAAACTCGGCTGTAAATGTACGTCTTGGTTTTGGCATAGTAGATTCGCTCCTCTATCTGTTCCCTTCATTCTACTAGCCCTTATTTTTTCTGTCTAACTTAGTGTAGACGATCCACAGAAGGGGATTACCGATATACGGAAACGCAGCATTTTGACATCTACCGTAAGCTTCAGTTGAATTATTTGAGGGTGCCTATTGATTCATCGGAGAAGATGAATGATATGCTGATGGATAAGCTGGAGCCTTTTCCCTATGATCAACTGAGGAGTTTTAAAACCCCTTATCTGGCAGGTTACGTTGCGGAGAAATATAGTTATACAAATACGGAGATGTTACCGCGGGCGAAAAATAAAATCAGAGAGTATATTGAATCTTCCATTTCATCAGCGGTGTCGGAATATTCTAGTGTTAATTTTACCAATAAGGAAATTGATACAAGAGTAAAGAATGTAGACTATTGTTTGCTTCCGGTATGGGTGGTTCACTATGATTATAATAGACTGGAGTATACATTTGCCATGAACGGTCAGACGGGCAAGGTAGTCGGCAAGCCTCCGATAAGCAAGGTGAAGGTGGCAGCATGGTTTGCTGGTATCTCTAGCGTCTCCTTCTTATCATTAAAATTAATCTCATGGATGATGGGGGGAGGGTTTCTGTGAGAAGGCAAAGGGCTTTTCTGGCAGTACTTTTCTTCCTCGTCGTGTACCTGGCTGTTCCTGCCCAAATCATGGCAGCGGCAATGGAAGAGAAAATAATGATCTATGATGATGCGAAGCTGCTTACTCCTGAAGAATATCAGGAACTAAATAAGATGGCTAATCAATATGGTGCCAAAAGAGAAACCGATATTATCATCATTACTTCTAATAACGCCAAAAATGTAGATGTCAAAAAGATGACGGAGAATTTTTATGATGAGCATGGACCTGGATACGACAAGCCTCATGGTAACACAGTCATTTTGACACTGGATATGAGAAACCGTGATGTATATTTGGCTGGATTTTATAAGGCTGAGCAGTATCTGGGCGATGGCAGGCTCGATAAAATAAGGGGCAAGATTACATCTGAGCTATCAAGCGGCGATTATAAGCAGGCATTCGAAAAATATATCAAAACTTCCTATACATATATGGGCTTCAAGCCTGGAGTGAATCCAGATAACATTTTGTTCAATCTCTGGTTTCAATTGGGAGGAGCTTTGGCTATTGGAGGTATTGCAGTTGGAATGATGGCTTACCGCTCCGGCGGACGTATCACCGTAAATCGGCAAACCTATGAGGATGCAAGCAATTCTGGAATTCTAGATCGGCAGGATCAGTACATTCGAACAACAGTAACGAGGCAAAAAATTGAAAAAAGCTCTGGCAGTAAATCTGGAGGCGGCGGGGGTATCACCGGAGGTGGCCATTCGCATAGCGGCAGTAGAGGCAAGTTTTAATCAAGTGTTGAGTTTAAACAAACGGGAGGGGTATTCATATGGGATTTTTCAAAAACCAATTTTCGAACGTTGTAGAATGGGAAGAGTTTAGAGATGATATGATCTTCTGGAAGTGGAGCAATCGGGAGATTAAGAAGGGCAGTAAACTGATTATCCGCCCGGGTCAAGATGCCATTTTCGTGAATAGCGGTAAGATTGAGGGGATATTTCAGGATGACGGGGAATATCAGATCGATTCGGATATCATACCGTTCTTATCCACTTTAAAAGGATTTAAATTCGGCTTCAACAGCGGCATGAGAGTAGAAATTTTATTTGTGAACACGAAGGAGTTTACTGTCAAATGGGGAACGCAGAATCCTGTTCTAATCCCGACTCCGCAGCTTCCAGGCGGCATGCCGATACGCGCGAACGGAACGTTTAATTTTAAAGTGAATGATTATGTTAGGCTGATCGATAAAATTGCCGGGATGAAAGACAGCTATCTGGTTGAGGATATTAAAATTCGTATCACTTCTGTGTTAGATCAGTTGTTAATGAAATGGATCAGCAGAGAAGGGAAGGACATGTTCAATCTCCAAGCGAATGCATCCGAAATTGCCAGAGGTATTCGTGAGGCTCTGGATATGGAAGTATTGGATAATGGAATGACAATTACGGGATTTCAAGTGATGAGCTTTAATTATCCTCAAGAAATCCAGGATATGATTACGAAGACGGCTTCTCATGAAATGATCGGCAACTTGCAAAAATATCAACAGGTAAGCATGACCGATGCGATGGCTTCAGGTAAATTACATGGCGGTGGAACTGCTTCGGATATGGCAGGCATGATGATGGGAATGAACATGGCGAATGAAATGATGAAAAATATGAATCAGAATCAGACTCATGCGCCTTCTTCTTCTCAAGGGGGTAGCAAGCCCAACTTCTGTCCTAACTGTGGTACGAAAAACGAAGGAGCAAACTTCTGTCCAAATTGTGGTCAAAAGCTGGGCTAATTATGCAGAGCAGCATTCCCCCTGTGTGGGTGACTATTTCTAGGGGAGTAGATATGGGGCTAATTTCGTTGCAATAACTCGATGCCCTCGATCATTCGGATGGATAGGTAAAGATCCGCTTAACGCGTCTTCTATCTTTCCTTTTCGATATCCATACAAAAGGTCTGCCTGGTTTCCTTCAAACCACATATGAACGGGAGCTACAGTTACATCGTAACTATGGGCGAGATCATTGGTCGTACGATTTAATCCGTCCACCCACTCAACCGCAAGAGAGCTGTTAGGAAATGGATTATATTGCGTGCAGCAAATGATCCGGGCACGGCTTCCTTTTTTTATTCGGGTAAAAATAGCACTTAAATTACGTCTATAGCTGGCTACAATGTGTTTTGCATCTAGTGGTCGCTTGGTTTTAAATGAAAATAGTGCCGCGTTAGCTAAATCCACTCCTCCGATCCATACTGAAACAGCAGTAGAACGACTGATTGTGGAGGATCCCTGCCATATGACTGCATCCAATAGATCATAGCTGCTCCAACCGGGCCGGGCCAAAACCAATCCACGAGCCTTACATGAGCTTGAATTTAATGTAGACACAGTTAAATGAGGATAAGCTTTCGCCAAAGAGGATGCATTTTCTCCAAATGTAATGGAGTCTCCAAGAGCTGTATAGATCATAAGAATATCACCAACTCCAACTTTTAATCATACCTGCAACGCAATATCCTATTGGACAATAGGGGGAGATCAACTTATTGCTTGCTTGTGTATTTTTCAAATATATTTTATAGATATGGTATGTAAACATTCGCAAGTTGTGTGGACGTTAAGAATTTTAGGTGCGGATAATAAGGTGGAGAAAGATACTTGGGTGACATTGAAACTGTGACTACATCTGTAGAATTTTGTGTGGCATTATCTGCGGGCAGAGTAACACGATTTTCTTTGCCTTATATACCTTGGAGAAATAAAGAAAGCAGGGTACCTTAATGAAACTAGAACAAATTGAGAATACCATTGATCCCATCATTCTTGAGCGAGGAGAGGCCTACCGAGATAACGGTTCTATCTTATCCATTGAAGAAGTGGGACCACTTCTTTATCGGGCTAAAGTTGAAGGGAGCGAGCTATACGGTGTAGAGGTTCGGATGGACTCCCGTGGAGAAGTCATTTATACAGAATGCAACTGCCCATATGACATGGGGCCCGTATGCAAGCATGTAGCGGCTGTACTGTTGGAGATTAGAGAAGAGCTGTCGTTAGCACGGGTTATCTTTAAATCCAAGACTGCCCCACAAGAAAACTTACCAGCTCAACTGTCTAAGCTTAGTAAGGAGGAACTGATCGAACTACTTGTACATTTTTCAAAGGAAATTAAGGAAGTAGAACTAAAGCTTACTCTAAAATTTTCTGAGTCTGACAGGAAAGTCGATTTAACTCAATATAAAAAAATGATTCGGTCTTTTATTAAGAAAAACTCTGACCGCTACGGATTCGTGCCATATCGCAATGTTCCGGATGCTGTTTCTGGTGCTGAAATGGTGATGGAGAAGGCTTGCGAAATACTGGAAAAGGGGCACTGTCTCCGTTCAATTGAAGTGAGCCTTTGCGTATTGCGTGAGATGGGAGACTTGCTTCAGGCGTGCGATGATTCTGGTGGTTTTGTTGGCGGTATAATTCAGGAGTGCTTAAACTTAGTACAAACTGCAGTTAATCAACGCGAAAACATTCCCGAAAAGGATAGAGTGCGAATGTTTCAGCTGATTTTAAAAGAGGCCGTACATCCTAGTCTAGAGGGGTGGAATGACAACCAGTTATCTCTCTTGGAAAGTGCTGCAGACTTGATTAGTAGTCCTGGGGAAAGGGGAGAATGGGAACGGCAATTAGAATATTTAGAAAATAAAGAGAAGAGCCAATCGCACGTAGGTTCATACTTTTTTGAAATCGCAGCCCAACTTCGGTATCAGGTCATACAACGTAATGATGGTGCTGAGCAAGCAAGAAAGTTCCTGGAAGATCATCTTGACCTTACGCCTTTTCGCAAAATGGCAATTGAAGATGCAATGACGCATCACCAATTTGAAAAAGCATTGCAATTAGCCGAGCAAGGGGAACATAAAGACGCATTAAAGGGCTATCCGGGTCTTGTTAATCAGTGGAAAAAGTTTCGCTACGAAATTTATCGGCTTACTCAGCAAGTAGAGCAACAAGTTAAGCTTGCAGAGGAATTCGTAGTTTCTGGTGAATATACGTATTACTCGGGTTTAAAAGAATTACTTAGCAAGGAAGAATGGCCTGCTGCGTATGAGAGGATTTTAAATAAACTGGACCAGAATCGGAGTCGAAATTGGAATACAGAATCCTTATACACCCGTGTACTTATAGAAGAAAAAGAGACGCGGAGACTGCTGGATTATGTTCGTAATTATAAAAGGTCTATAGTGGACTACTATCCGCATTTGATGGATGAGTATGCTGAAGACGTTTTTGAGTTATTCAGACTATTCATTGTAGAGGAAGCAAAGGATTCTACGAATCGAAAACATATCAGCGGGTATGCCAAATTATTACGCATCTAATCAAGGCTGGCGGTGGAACTCATGCGGTAGAAGTAATAAACCATCTTCGCCTTATTTACCCCAATAGGAGCGCGTTTATGGATGAGCTGCAAAGGATTAAGCCATTCATTGCCAAATAACCTAAGAGGCAGCTAATTGTGGGTTGATACACATAAACGCAGGTGATTAGCTTCTATTCACCATCAAAATGAATCGGAGCATTGTGGTTTTACAGAGCCATAGTCCGTCTCCATAAGTATCATGCGAAAAGGCACTTGAAAAGGTGTCTTTTTCTTTTATTTTCTATTTCTGCCTGATTAAAGGGAGAAACACATGATATGCTCTTTTGATTTTGTGGATGAATAAGTATCGAACCATTTGGAGATGAATAATATAATAACAGTACTCTATGTACATTGTGTACATGATGTAGCAATATCTGTATAATGGAGGTGAGGAGGGGTGTTTATGCAAACAATACTCAATGCTACAGATGTTCGGGCGAATTTTGGTGGGTTCATCGATACAATCGTACGTGAGAAGCCCCAGGCAATTAAACGTAATAGAGATATCATCATGGCGTTTTCTAAGCAGCAGATGAAAGAATTGCTCTCTGTATATGAACTGACGTTTGAATATGAGCAAGACGAAGATGGCGTGTATGCAGGATCTATTGAGCAGATAGATGATATTGTTGCCGATGCAGAGACGCTTGAAGAGCTTAAATATGAGCTTGCGAGACAACTGATCGAATACGCGATTGATTACGAAAACAATTATGCTCGCTATTACAATACCCCTAATAGGCATAAACATGCTCCCTATGTATTACGTGTTCTATTAGAAGACGACCTTGATTCTGTAGCACTTATGCTTCATGCCTAGTTGGGGCGACTTGGAGAGTTTCTTAAGGCGAGACGGATGGGTACTGATAAGGCAAAATGGCAGGGATAAGATTTTTGAAAAGACTCTGCCTAATGGGGACGTGTTACGGACTGCAGTTTCGAAAGGAACTGGCGAAATCAGCAAGGGATTATTTAACAGGATTCTGAAGCATCAGCTTCGCGTAGATAAAGAGTACTTTAATTCGAAAAAGTAACTTACTAAGTGAGTTTTGCAGGGCCTCTAAGATGATATCAAACTGTAACTACACCCGTAGAAGCCTATGTGGAGTTATATTTGAACGGGGGCTCGATGAAGGTGATTTTTGAGTTTGTCTACTAAACGTCGGTACAGTCAGTTGCCTTCAATAGATGCTTCCTGGACCCCGGCACCAAGCGAGCATTTTGGTGACACCATCCATCTAAATTTAGAACTTTAACCAGCACAAAGGTTAAGGTTCTTTTGTTTCTCTAGCAAGCATACAAATCTATCATAGAGAGAAATCTTGTAGAGTTAAATTGATATAATAGGAGATGAATTATGGTAATTGCTTCAGTTGAGAAAGATTTAACCTTTGATTATTATGAATTTGTTAAAGAAACTATCGAAGGTGGTAGATTCCTAACTCTATTTCAGTTTCAAATGCATTACATTCGTCTAAAATCAGATTGCAAAGATGGAACAGTAAATACAGAGCTATCGAACAATTGATCTCTGTAATTGAAAAAGCTTGTCAGGAGATTAGGAGCTGCTCAAAGACTTACAAGTTTAGACATTGCAAAAATCCTGTTACAAATGCTGATGTTAAAGAATATCATGCTATCGAGTTAAGTTGTAGTGATTGTGGGGATCACTACACAATAGCTGAAGGTAGAGAAGAAATCACTTATTTTAATTGGAACGTTTTATAGAAAGTAGATGAGCTTAGACGAAGATGTCGAGGTTTTACAATACAATTTACATTAACCAGCCTAACCAATCCAGCTCTGGTACATGTACCATATGACGGAGGGAAACCTGTTATTTTGATCGATGGTAATCAGGTCACAAGAGTGGAAGATGTTCAGAAGTATTGGGATCAAGCAAAAACATTTATAAAAAGAATGAACGAATTTGTTGTTGTAGAACTTGAATTTTATGAAACGGAAGAATCAAGAGTGTACGTGTTAAAGGATTCAGATTTTGTGATCTAAGACTACTACGCCACCTTCCGAAACATCATCGACATCACGCGGGAGCGAATTGTGGATTTAACAAGCCGCGGCTCGTCTCCATAAACAAAAAGCATCGACCTTTGAAGTGGGTGCTTTTTGCTTATGGAGGGTTCTAGAGAGAACTCTTTGTTAGGGGGTTTAGTCTGAACTATTTTGCATCACCAGAAGGAATCCTGTTAAAATCAGCGAAGTAAATAAATGGATGAATTATCCATATTTACTTGTGGAGGGGTTTTATATGCGAGAAAACAAGCTGTTCGTGCAATTCCGTGAACTGCGTTCACAAACCATTTCATTTGCAGAATCAGTTCACCCCGACATCGTTGATATTGTTCCAGAAGGGTTCAAAAACAGCATTCGGTGGAATCTTGGTCATATTCTTGTTGCATGGGATCATGGAATTTTTCCTAAGATCAATGAGAGCAGAAGAATTCCAATGCAGTACCACAGGATGTTTCCAAAGGGCAGCAGACCCGACGATTGGGAGGAGAAGCCGCCATCTTTTCAGGAGATCATGGACAGGATGAGGTTGCAAGTTGATGAGATTATTAAGGCTTCTGAGGGGAAAATGGATGATTTGATTTCTAAGCCATTTTTACGAGTGAAGTACCTTAGAGGTATGTTTAAATTTCACATTACTGAAGAGCAACATCATCTGGACTGCATGGTACGAATTAAAGAGGCCATTGGTGTCGTTGGTGTTCCTGCACAAAATTAATTTGG
The DNA here is from genome assembly GCF_024722015.1 of Paenibacillus radicis (ex Xue et al. 2023). Taxonomy (GTDB): domain Bacteria; phylum Bacillota; class Bacilli; order Paenibacillales; family NBRC-103111; genus Paenibacillus_S. The sequence continues at coordinate 7,833 of NZ_JANQBD010000016.1, forward strand.
GTTATGCAGCCTGCCACAAATGCTCGCTAATAAGGGGAGGGTGACAATACTGAACATCCATACACAAAGACGCTTCCATCCCCACTTGCATAGTGGTTTTGGAGGCGTCTTTGTACATGGTTTAGGCCTGGCTCACTCGCTGATTCCCTTTGAAACAGCGCCCCGTATAGTTAATTCGCTGAAACGCTCAAATGGGATTCAATGCTGACTATTTCGATAGTAAACGGTACAGTACTTGTGCGGCTTCCGCTCGTGTAGTTAATCCTTGAGGTGCAAAGCTGTCCTTCGAACGGCCTTGAATCAATCCGAGAGCTGCCGCTTTCTTGACATCCCCCGCAGCCCAATCTGCTATTGAGGCTTCATCGGCAAAGGTTGGTGCTTCTGTTGATGCAGGTTTTCCTGCATGTAGAGCATAAGCACGCATAACGATTGAAGTCATCTCTTCACGAGTTACAGGAGCAGTCGGATCGAAGTGTCCTTCGTCTCTGCCGTTTACTAGACCGGCTTTAACTGCTTTGGACACCTCTGAAGCGAACCAATCCGATGATTGAACGTCTTCGAATGTACTGGAGGTTGCAGCTTTCAGATTCAGTGCTCTCGCGATGAGTGCTGTAAATTCGGCACGGCTTACATTTCGTTCAGGGGCAAACACATTTTCGCCCGTACCGCTAATGATTTGCTTCGATGCCAACTCGCGAATTACCTCGGCTGCCCAGTGAGTTGCTGGGACATCGTTGAATGTCTTGGATACTTCCAATACAACATATTTGCTGAAATGCTCGATGTCGGCCACAATTTCTCCATCACGGTACTCTCCGCCGACTCTTTCTAATTGCCCGTTATCGGAAATATAATAAATGCTGCTTAATTTTGCGTTAATAGATGGGTCGACTTTCATGTGCAGTGAAACGGATTTATCGAACTGACTTAGAGCGAATGTACGGCCATCATTGGTTGTAATGGAAAGCTTAATATCGTAAATGGCTCCGCCAAGCTTTACATCAGCACCCAACTGCTGCTTGCCCTGATTAAGTATATTAGCTTCGCTTCCGGTATCACTGGGCTCAACATTTAACACGATTGTGCTGGTGCTTCTGCCTTGCTCATCGACCATACGGGTCAGTTGTTGGAATATCTCTGCAGGTATTTGCAGTTTTATTTTGTCTGATTGAACTTCAAGCTTATTGCCAGCCAGTAAATCAGCCGTATTAAATGGGAGACTTAGCTGCTTGGCAGCAGAAGGGATAGAAAGAACGACGGGACCGCTTCCGTTGCTGACCAGTTGTTCTGGTTTAATGGTAACGACGTTGTTGCTGTCCGTGTTTCCTTGGGCTGCATCTCCGCCAGTACCCCCACCACTACTCCCACCTGTGCTCGTACTCGGTTTGCCTCCGCTGTTATTGTGTTTGGCAACAGTTACGTTTAGCTTAGTATTGGGCTTGAGGAGTGTCTCTTCCTTTAACGAGCTTGTGCTTGTTTTGACTTCTTTGAGCGCAAGCTCTGCTATACCGGCTCTCTTGGCTTTGAAGGTTAAGTTCCCGAGCGTAGCGGAGCCGTTGAGTCCGGTTAATGATCCGGTTTTTGTATAGACCAACTGAACGTGGCTGCCGCCGTCTTCTACGATTTTAATAGGTAACGTATATCCAGTGAGATCAGTAAATTTTTTTGTCGTATCCAGCTCTAGTAGGGAGGTATCGTAATATACGTTAAGCTCATATGCGAATACATCGTTCAATTGATCCGCATTAATTTGGATTTGGAAGGAATCTTGTTCTAGCACTGTGCCTGAAGAGGCAGATGAAAGTGAAAATGTAGGTTCTTCGGCCGCCAATGTGGTCTGAGGAAGCAAGAGTACCATCCCGAGGCACGCGGACATTGTATATCGGAGCCATTTATGTGTCATTTATAGGTTTCGTCCCTTCCCTTAAAGTTGCTTTCCGATGTGATTGCTGATTGTCTTCTCAACCAGAATCCCCAGGGGTATCCTACCCCTAGGATTCCAGGCTGCGCGTTTTACGAATCGAAGATCAGCTTATGGGGTGACGACTGGCTTAAGTGCTTGTTCTTGCTCGGCTGTCAATGCAGGAACCGAAGCGGGTAGTTTACGATAATGTGTGGCCTGCTCGAAGGCATAAGCCAGCTTGATTAAAGTCCCTTCATCAAAGGGTCTACCCAATAACTCCAAGCCGAATGGAACGTTTCCTGTATAACCTGCAGGGAAGCTCAGTGCCGGGAAGCCGGAATATGGACTAAGGCGATTTGCACTTCCAGATGTTGTTGCGTACAGCAAGGCATCAAGCTTATTCTCACCCATTACCTTAAGAAGCGATTGCTGTGTCAGACGGGTACGCTCTAATAAATCTTTATAATAGGTGAGAGTTTCTAACGTTGCGACGTTATCGCGTTGAATCATGGAGCTTTTTTGGTTTTGTAAAATATCATTGGAAGCAATTATTTCAGTTAATGTTTTGTAAGGTGCATTTGGACCAAGTGTTTTTAAATAATCATTCAGGTTGAATTTAAATTCAGTACCGCTTAAGCTGGCGTACCTTAAAATATCCGCTTGATTCGGCACAACTACATCAATTACCGTCGCGCCTTGAGCCTTCATCTTTTCAATGGATGCAGCCAAGGCAGCATCGTTGCCTGTCGACAAGGTGCGAACGACACCGATTCTTGCGCCTTTCAATCCGTCCTTATCTAAATAATCGGTATAGCTCTTTGGTGTTCTTCCTGAAGACAGAGCCGTGGTTAAGTCATTGGAGTCGTAACCGATCAGAGCATCCAGAGCAATGGCTGCATCCGCAACTGTACGAGCCATCGGTCCGCCCACGTCCTGAGACAGAGATAGAGGAATAATTCCTTCGCGACTTGTTAAACCAATTGATGGACGAATACCGACAAGAGAGTTGCGTGATGATGGAATTCGAATTGAACCACCTGTGTCTGTGCCTAGACCGATAACTCCGAAGTTAGCTGCCAGCGCAGCTCCCGTACCACCACTTGAACCACCAGGGTTAGTTGTGAGCTCGTAAGGGTTTTTCGTTTGTCCTCCGAGAGAGCTCTCTGTCGTTGTGCCAAAAGCAAATTCATGTAAATTCGCTTTTGCCAAAATGATAGCACCAGCTTCCTTAAGCTTCTTGACCATGAATGCATCTGTAGATGTATTGTTGTTCTTTAAGCAAATACATCCTGCTGTTGTCGGCATGCCAATGGTATTATAGTTATCTTTGACGATAACTGGAATTCCGTGCAGCGGGCCTCTGGGTCCCTTTGTCTTACGCTCTTCGTCCAGGGTAGCCGCCTCAGCAAGTGCGTTTGGATTAATTGTAAGGATAGATTTGATAGCTGGACCTTGCTGATCGTAGCTTTTGATCCGTGCCAAATATTTAGTCACGAGCTCAACTGTCGTAAGTTTGCCCGCATTCATGGCATTTTGAATATCCATAACTGTAGCATCCATAAATTGAAAAGCTGTATCCGAATAGAGAACCTTCTTGCCAAGTGTACCTAGATCCGTTAGATCTATGATGCCATTCTGATTAAAATCGGCATTGGCTACAAGTGCCCAGCCTTCTTGCTTGGATGTGATTCCATAATAAGGGGAGAGAATTGCCAGATCACCGATGTCCAGAGTCCCATTACCGTTCAAATCTCCACTGACCAGATTCGTCTTCAGGCTGAGCAGACCTTGGTTTGATGCTTGAATGGCACCGGTGTCTGCCAGTCCCAACTCCGCGCTTATCTTAATATCCTGAACGCTTCCGTTTGCTTTTGTATGGAACGTTAATCTGATTAACGTTTGCTTGTTAATAATTTTTCCGCTGAGGTTTGTTGTCACAATGGTTGCTTTCCCCAGCTCAGAATATTGCCCGACTATGCTGGTAGAAGTATCTACGGCTTGGGCATCAACAAAATCAAGACGTGTGGTATTGTACTCTACAATGAACTTTTCAGCGGTGACTTTATCCGTGATGCCGCTTAACGCGACGTCAACCTGGAATGAAGCGCCGTCTATCGTCGTGGAGGGCCCAGTGACGACCACAGAAGCTGAACCTGCTTCCAGTACAACGATGTTTGGAGTGGAGTGGTAGACGCTGTCTGTTACAGATAACGCCTTAACTGGCGCTGCCTCACTGACGTTGGCATTACTAGCGGCACTAGCCGAGCTTACGGGTAAAATCCCTGCAATAAGTGCTCCGGAAATAAAAAGGGAAAATAAAGGTCTGGATAGTAAGTTTTTCATGGTTTCGCCCCCATTGTGTTTTTTAACATTGGTCAATACTTCGAACGGTTTAAACTTTTGAAGCAAGAAACAAATCAATGTTACTTACTTGTTATGTATCATCACTCCTAGCTTGTTTTTTGCCAAAAAACCAATAATATCTCTGGTTGTATAATATTTGATGTTATGTTATTTATCAAATCATGTTTGTTTCGATAAAACGCTATCATCGCTTCATATTTAATCGTAGCTTACTATATATCGCTTAAACGACGAGATATAAAATAAACTTAAAATGGTAATTTTAATAATATATGGGTTAAAAAAACGGTGTTTTTATCCAGTTTGTATGTTTTTAGACTATTTAATGATATGTTTCCTTACATTTATGTGGCGCTATGATAGCGGAAAAAACGACGGAATGGTGCAAGGTGAGGGCGAAAAGTGTGAGAAATTACCCATATAATGGGTTTTATTGTAATTGGGGAAGTGATATTTCTTAATTTGAAGGGGGGCAGGCGTATAAGTTGTTAGCAGATGGACGTTGAATTGAGGCAGTTGCTTATAAGGAGGATGTACTGAGGTGATAGCCTATGCAATTGCTAAAAGACGAATGGAGAACAGGTCTCTAGAAAGAGGAAGGAGTGAACGAATATGAGGAGCTGGAGCGAATACGCGTACGCAAACCCCTGTCCCTTGTAAGAGGCTGAAATTGTTTGCCAAGTGCGAGAGAGCTTCCGCTTTCTCAGTTTCTACGACTTCAAACATGAGTAGAGAGTAGAGAGGGGTTCATATCTAATTGATTAATTGAACAGTAGATTTCAAGCAGAACTCTGGACAGTAGCAGGACGCTGGAATAAAGTTAATGAATATTTTCTTTATCCTGTTCATTCGATGTGTATTCTTTATAGTAAATCCCCTAGTACCTTGGCTTGGTTATCCAGTTGGCGTGCAGCTTGGCCAATGCCGGTAAATTCATCAACAGCATGTTGTGTTCGCAGCTGGCTATCTAATATGACCGTTTGTGCGCGTTTTATGCCTTTAGAGATATCTGCTACCTGAGCGGCGATATCCTGTAAAGTAGAGTTTACTTCTTTAGTTGCTTCCTCTGTTTGGGCAGCTAACTTGCGAACCTCGACAGCCACCACGTTAAAGCCCCGACCGTACTCTCCAGCGTGTGCAGCCTCAATTGCCGCATTTAGAGCGAGTAAATTGGTTTGAGAAGCAATTTCTCGGATCGCTTTCGTTGTTTTTTGAACAGCGTCAGCTTTAAGCTCCAACAATTGGAGAGCGTTCATATTGTTATCCGATTCATTTACAACCTTTTCGATCGCCGTTGCAATCTGATGGCTGCTTAAGACCCCTGCTTCTGCACGTTCCATGAGATTCTCCGCCATTTGTTGCAATTCGTTTGTGACTGTAACGGTATCATGTTCTCGCTTCGTAATGTCTGTTGCTATTTTAAGAACAGCTACAACTTCACCTTCCGTGTTCACAATAGGTGTATATGTTGCCTCAAACCATCGCAGATGCTGATTTTTAGTTACACGTAATATTTTTTCCTGGAAAGGACGCCCGCTCTTTAAATCATTCCAAAGCTTCACATATTCAGAACTATTCACATACTCCGAAGTGCAAAACTGCTGGTGTGACAGCCCTGACATTTCTGCAGAGTCATATTCCATAACCTTTGCAAAATTGTCATTAGCCCATAACACCTTCCCGTGAGCATCGAACTCAATCATAGCCAATGACTGCTCTATTGCTGCAAGTACAGCATTCTCATCCAACACTTGAGTACTGACATTCCTGCTCTTCTTTGCATCGTTCATTAAGCTACCGCCTTGTTATTGTGATATAATTTTTGTATAAATTTATAACAAAACTATACATGAGTTATACAAATTAAACAACAAATAATTAATATGGTTTGTGTATAATAAAACAGAGGTGTACAAGTTATGTATAGTATTAAGAAGGTTTCTGAAATACTTGGCATTCCCACAGTAACTATACGGGCTTGGGAGAACAGATATCAGATCATCACCCCTGTTCGAAGTAAGGGGGGGCATCGCTTATATAGCGAATCCGATATTGACACCCTTACATGGTTAAAAAGTCAATTAACTGATCACAACATGAAGATTGGCGAAGCAGTCTACTTGCTGAAACAAAAAGAGCTTGAAACCCCATCAATGGAATCTCAAGCATCTCATATAAGCAAAACCTGTCGCGATCTCATCGAAAATCTATACAAGGATTTGATAGATTTTAATACCACAAGCTCTCACCAAACGATTGATCTGGCTTTTTCGATCTATCACTATGAAGACGTATTTCATAATATATTTACTCCTGTCTTAGTCCAATTAGGTATGAATTGGGAGAATAGGGAAATTTCTACTGCCCAGGAGCATTTCTCAACTCAGTTGATTATGCAGCGTATCCTACAGTTTTTCAGAATTCTTCCCATTCATCCGCAGCTTCCTAAAGCGATAGCTCTATGTCCAGAGGGGGAACACCATCACATTGGGCTCATGTTATTCAGCTTATTTCTGCGGACAAAAGGGCTGGAGGTCATTTACTTAGGGCCGAATACACCTTTGGGCGAGTTGGCTTCTTTAATCGAGGAGAAGAACATTTCAGTCATTGCTGTTTCAATAAGTGACCCTAAGTATGTCGAAATGATGGAAAGCTGGGTCGAAGCAACTTTACGCAAGTTCCCTGACTTAATTTTCGCGCTTGGCGGAACGGGCTTTAACCAATACACTGCGCAATTATCACGGTATGTTCAGTCCACCAATCAAGCAGACTGGGAGGCGTGGTATCAAGCGGCAATCGTAAAACCTAACCATGCCTTCTTTGCTCGACGCTGATGCTTCTGGTATCTAAGCAAAGAGTAACCGATGGACAAATGAACGGCTCCTCTTTGCAAATGAAACCTGTCACCTTACAAAAAAAAGAAGCTGTCTACGGAACAGAATGTTTCTGCTTCCGAGACAGCCTCTTTCGAAATTAATTTACGGAGTTACACCGTAGATTTTGTACATGTCATCAAGCATCAGGTTGGCTGACTTTACACCGCCGCCTGTGTTCCAAGTGGCATCGCTAACCTGGAAGGTTTTATTGTTCTTGACTACTTTCAAGTTCTTCCAAAGCGGATCGTTCAGCCATTCTTGCTCCTGCTTCGTTGCTTTGCCGTCTCCGTTTTCATAGGTGAAATAGAACACCCGATCCGCTGCTTCAAGCTCTGGAAGACGCTCCTTCGTAATATCCTCGAATGCTTTCTCATCACTCTTCGGATCTGAACGTGGCATACCGATCTGCTTGAATATAGCTCCGGTAAACATGTCTCCATAATAAAATCTCGTTTTGCCGCCCATAAACCGTACGACCGCTACTTTATCTTTCAGCTGATCTCCGGCTTTCTTCTTAAAGTCTTCAATTCGTTTGTCGTAAGCGGCAACGACTTTGTCTCCTTCTGCCTTCTTGTTCAATGCATCGGCAAACAGGGCAAAATTCGATTTCCATTCACCACGCAACGTTTCTGCGAATACAGTCGGCGCGATGGCGGATAACTGAGCGTAAACCTTCTCCTGGCGCATCTTGTTTCCTAGAATAAGGTCGGGCTTCAAAGCCGCAATTACTTCCAGGTTCGGCTGCGACTCTCCGCCAAGCGGCTTAACACCATCCAATTCCTTTTTAATATGATCAAACCACGGACTGCCGTAAGGCGAATCAACAGCACCTACAGGCTTCACGCCGAGAGCAAGCACCGTTTCCGTACCTTCATTTGTCAAAATGATGACACGCTGCGGATTAGCGGGCACTTCTGTTTCACCCATTGCATGTTTGATTTTGCGCGGGCCTTCTGCCTTAGCGACTTCTCCACCCTTGGCGGGAGCTGCACCCTGTGGTTCTGCCTGTTTTGCGCCACAAGCGACTAGCCAAACTGACAGCATCATAACAATAGCCATAAGAGCCGCTGGCTTCAGTCGAAATTTTAAAATAGGTTGTTTCATCTTTAACTTGACCTCCCGAGTAATCACTCATTAATTGCAATAATGATAATCATTATCACCAGTCCAGACAATTCTATATCTTACTCCGCTTTAATAACATTTGTCAACCGTTTTAATCATATTTCGGCTAATGGTTTTTGAGGCGGGCCTTAGATGCTATGGTGGGGCCAGATGGCGCTTAAAGAAAGGAAGTAAATATATTCCAAAAAATATATTGCAATAATGAACTTAAATGTGCATAATATGAACTATAATTGTTATAATTTACTTGTTATTGCTTGATAATGTGTAATATTTGTTTGTTTTGGTCATCAAGGCAGCTATGTGTGCAGGGAATAATTATAAATTTCTTTCTCAAATTGTATCCGCTTCCAATGGAACTCGATTGTTATGCCGCCAAGAATCTCTTTCATCACATGATGTGAAGGGATTTTCAGACTATAGAGAGGGCAGGTTATCAGGAAAGTGAGGTAATGCGAAGTAAAATAGGGTAAAGCCGTTTTGACATGCTGTTTTCCCGGGTTGCCGGTGAATGAACATGAGTATGCAGAAACTAATATGGAGGTGTTTGTTTAATTGATGAGCTTAATTCCCCAAAAGAGTAAACGAAAGAGCCCAATCGTCAATAGCCGTTTGTTTGCACAGGTTTGTGCCGTTTTTCTGATCACTGCGATGTTGATTCCTTCATTGCCACCAAATAATAAAGCTTCAGCACTAGGGACTCTTCCGGTATCTTCTGTATTCGACTTAACGGATTCATCCGATATGTTGATCCGGGAGAAACCCTTGCAAAGAAGTACCGTACTACAGTCTTTTGCATTCGACAATGTCAACAAACATATTTATACCGCACAATTAATTGGAGGCGGCCTCCAGTTGCCTGGCGAGTCGTCAGCACCTACCGCTGAAACAAGAGACATCAACGGTGATCTATGTATTACGAAGCTTGATTTATCAGGAAATATTATTAGCTATATGTATGTGAAAGGGGCGGGGCACGGGGTATCCTTCGGGGTAGAGCCGGGCGTCGGACAGAATGGGGAGCCGGTAGCCTATTTGTGGACAGAGATCGACTCTTTTAACGATAACGGTTCAGGCAGAGGAACGAAAATTGCCCGGTTTCCTTTCACTGATGGTGCGGTAGTAACTCCTAATACACCTTGGATAACGAAACACACGATCATACCTGGTGCGGTAAATACAACGGTGAGTATTGACATGACACATGGCAATTTGCTGATGCGCTACAAATTAAACGATGTTTTTAGACTCGCTGTTTATAATTTGGAGCAAGTGAAGTTAGGCAACTATGTTTCACTTGTAGATATTGCACAACCGACCATAACTGGAAACCCTACTTTCCAAGGCTATGCATTATTTGGCAACTATGCTTATTTGCTTGACGGTAATTATTACGGATCTCCGGGCTCGGTTGCCCCTGACGGAAATACGTACATTACCTCCGTAAATTTGAATACCGGTGCGATTGTGGATCGAAAGCTTACAAAGGCGGCATATTCGTTGCTGTACAGGGAACCGGAGGGCTTGGCAATCCAAATACCGAACATGAACAACCCTGGGGCTGCTCGATTGGCTATGGGCTTTGCCTCTTACATTTCCTCAACGAATTCCGGCAAACAGGCAAGCATTTATTACAAAGACGTGCTCAACTAGCTGTTGTTTTTTTGAAAATGTTTTTCTGGCAAAAGCAGCAAAACCTGCTGCAGTTTTTTAGGTGAACGCCTTAGTTGCCATCAACAACTTCATTCCTCTGGGTACGGAGACTATGAGATTACCCAAGAGACAAAGGAATCGTATGTAAGTGGTACGTTGAATCCGTTGTCTTTTTTGCATTTCATGGTTATCGTGACATCAACACCGTAGCTGCACCCATAGAATCTTATAGGCGGGTATCTTCGGACAACTTTTCGACTCCTTGGGAGGTCTTCATAAGTACAATCAATGAAAGCACCGTTATCGGTGCTTTTTTTTGCATTTTGAGGTGTTTAGCTAACAGACCTGGACCCGCTTGGCACTGACCGTATAATCGGTAGCGGTCTTCACTGATGGTGATACGACAAATTTAGTATCTGAAGTTGATAGAATCAGATATGTACTTTGCAAGAAATGAATTTTATAATTGATAACAATTATCAATGACAAATAGAAAAGAGCTCAGTAACCACATTTCAAATAAACCGTGTTTATCCTGTGTTTGCTTTGCTAAATAAGGAGGAAGAAATAGAATGAAGGGTTTTCCTATGCTTATGGTACTCTTACTCTCGTTTGCGGTTACTGCTTGCAGCCCAGCGGCACCAGGCGGAAATGCGGGCAGTACGGCAGCTTCGCCAGAATCTGCTAAACCGAAGGATCAGAGTCAGTCTGCTGCCACAACCGGAGAAAAAATGATCAAGCATGCTATGGGCACAGTTACTTTGAAGAAAAAGCCGGAACGGGTCGTAGTCCTATTCAATGGTATGACTGATATAGCGGTCCATTTGGGAGTCAAGCCTGTCGGTTCTGTTGAATCATGGGAAGAAAAGCCTTGGTATAACTATTTGCGTTCCAATATGGATGGGGTAAAAAGTCTTGGAGACGAAAATCAACCTAATATAGAGGCTATTGTAGCGTTAAAGCCTGATTTGATCATTGGAACGAAACCTCGACATGAAAAAATCTATCCCCAACTGTCAAGTATTGCTCCTACCGTGATCACAGAAGAAATTTTTGACTGGAAAGAAAATCTAAAGATCGGTGCAGATGCGTTATATAGGCAGGATGAAGCAGCGAAGATTATGGGCGAGTGGGATAAACGTGTTGCAGAGTTTAAACAGAAGGCCGGGGATAAGCTGGCCAAATCGGAAGTATCGATTATCCGGTTTGAGAGAGACGGCAGTGCGCGTTCTTACGCAACAGGATTTGCCGGAACGATATTTAAGGAGCTTGGCTTGCCGAGGCCAAAGGCTCAGATGGTGGAAGGTAAGGCTGTTGTCCAAATAACTACAAAAGAACAAATGTCGCAGCTAGATGGGGATTATATTTTTGATATTACCCGTCTTAATGCGAGTGAACCTAGTGTGGAAAAGTCACAAACGGATTGGACTTCTCACCCGCTTTGGAAAAACCTGAAGGGTGTTAAAAACGGCAAATATTTTAAAGTAGATGTTGTTACTTGGAATTTAGCCGGGGGCTCCCTTGCAGCCAACGCAATGTTAGATGATCTGTACAAATATTTCGAAATAAAATAAGCGATATCGTCGTTAATAAGCCGTATTGGGAGGATAGAGGAGGATGTTTCCGTTTATATGCCTTCCAGCGTGTCTTATGCATGGTTAGCGAGGGTTATCTGGCCTAGTGTTCCCTTAGCTAGTTTTTCATAAAAAAGGCTGTTTGTTATACTTAATAAGACAGCTAACGTATGAAAACAACCAGGGAGATGACTGATTTGACTTATACGCAATTATTAGGACGCCGGAGTGAAATTTTGAAACGCCACATAGGGAATATGATTCATAAAGATAATCAGTATGGGTTGAGTGAACAAGAAAGTATTTTTTTCAAAGATATGATTAAAGAGTTTCATCGGAATAAATTTGAGCTAAATTCGAGCAGGAAGAAGTAAGGTTAAGTCTGAAGAACAGCGGTTAGTACAGAGTATTCTCTGTGTTAACCGCTTTTTGTTTTAGATGTGCAGGTAAGGGCAGGCGACCTTTTCACAGCAAGCATTGTGTTGTAACATGAGGTTATACTCAGGCTCTCGCCTGGGGGTGCACAGGTGTATGTCAGTGATGCTTTTTCACTTTTGATATAGGTGTACGAAGGAGGCTTGTTCATCATGACGTATCCATCTGTTACCGCTAATTTGTGGGGGAATATAATAGCCTCCATGCATAATGGCGTTATTGTTGTAAATTCGGATAACCAGATTACTCTGATGAATGAATCGGCCCAAAGGCTTCTGTCTGTTCAAGATGATGAGTGGAAGGGGAAAAGTATTAAATCACTGATCCCTCATTCCAGAATGCATGAAGTGCTGGAGGGGGGAGAAGGCTCCATAGGCGAAAAGATGGTGATTTCGGGTCGAGCTTGTATGGTCAACCGGACACCGCTATACGAAAATGGGGAACGGGTCGGAGCCATTGCAGTCATTCAGGACATATCGGAGATGGATCATTACCAGAACCTGCTGAAGCAAATGGAATCGATTATCGAATTTTCGACCGACGGTATTTATGTAGTGGATCAGGAAGGGGTTACGATGCAGGTCAATACGGCTTATGAAGAAATAACCGGTTTTCGGAGAGAAGAATTGATAGGCCGTCGAATGGTGGATTTAATGTCGGAGGGATATTTCGATCAATCGGTCTCCTTGCTCGTGCTGGAGAGGAAGCAGCGAATCTCCATCATTCAACGAATTGGTGGCAAGAAGGATGTGATCGTGACAGGCAACCCTGTGTTTGATGAACAAGGGGGGCTGGAGATGGTCGTAACCAGTGTTCGCGATATTACACATCTTAATGATTTGAAGAAGGAGCTGGAGAAAGCCCATACGTTCTCCCAGATTCAGAACAACCGGTATACGATCAAGAGTGAGGAAACCGAGCAGACCCTTATTTTTCGCAGTCCGCAAATTATTAAAGTGTACGAGCACATTAAGCAGGTGGCTCCTTATCCGACCAGCATACTTCTGTATGGCCCGTCCGGTACAGGTAAAGAAGTGATGGCAAATCTGATACACGATTTAAGTGAACGAAGAGAGCAACCTTTTATCAAAATCAACTGCGGTGCCATCCCGGAGCAGCTGCTGGAGTCCGAGTTGTTCGGTTATGAAGCAGGCGCTTTCTCAGGGGCTAGCCGGAATGGGAAGATTGGTCTATTGGAGCTGGCCGATAAAGGAACAGTCATGCTCGATGAAATCGCGGAGCTCCCCTTAGCTCTACAAGTCAAGCTCCTGAGAGTGCTTCAGGAAAGGCAAATGCGGCGCATAGGAGGGACGAAGTCGCGTCAGCTGGATATACGAATCGTTGCGGCGACCAATCAAGATCTTAGGCATATGATTAAAAGCGGGAAATTCAGAGAGGATTTGTTTTACCGGTTGGCCGTAGTGGAAATTGCCATTCCGTCCTTGGCAGAGCGGCAAGAGGATATTGCGCCATTAATGGATCATTATTTCGCTTATTTTTGCCGGCAATACCGGATAGACAAACAGATGACCCATGAAGCCAAGGAAATGCTAAAGAAGTATCATTGGCCAGGCAATGTCCGGGAGCTGCGGAATTTGATCGAGAATATGATCGTCTCGGTTCCGGCCAAAATGATTGAGCCAGTGCATCTGCCGCTGCACATTCAGGATCAAAGTCAATCCGATTCTTTCTTCACTTTAAAGGTCAGAGTCCAGCAATTTGAGCGGAGAATAATCAACGAAGTCGTTGAGAAAAATAGCTCTTTGAGAAAAGCGGCGGAGCAGCTTGGCATTGATCATTCTACCCTTGTGAAAAAATTGCAGCGGTGGGAAAAGGATAATAAATCAGATAGATGAGGGTGGTGAATTATTTCCGCAGAGCGGTGATATAATTCACCACCTTTTTTGCAAATGAGGGGAAGGGAAACATTACTATTGGGGATGCGGATTGCACCTACGGATCACGTCGTTTGCAAGAAGGGGCAGCTATGATTTCTTGTTTGGGAATACATCGGGTTGGAACGACTGGTGATATTTTTCACCAGCAGGATTTCGGGAAGGCATTTTTTTAGCGTAAAGGCAGCCTTTTTTGAATTGGCATGATTTTTGCTTGTATATAAAATGAAGTGATCAAAGTGAAGGAGGTGCTCTATTGGAAGCGGAAACAAAAGGGATTTTTGTTGATGGCAAATGGAAGGTGACAGAACGCAGTTATCTTTTATGTGCTCCTTATGACGGCAAGGTGCTGGCACACATCAGCAAAGCCGATGTTGGGGATGTTCATGAGGCGATAGAAGGGGCGCACCGAGCGTTTGAAACGATGCGCAAGATGCCTGCCCATCAGCGTTCTGAAATTTTGTCCAAGGTAGTGGAGCAGCTGAAGGAAAGAAGGGAAGAAGCGGCGCAATTGCTGTCATTGGAAGCTGGCAAGCCGATACGTACCGCAAGAGCCGAGATTGGACGTACTATTACAACCTACCAGTTCTCCGCTGAGGAAGCGAAACGCATTTATGGTGAAACCGTTCCTATGGACGCGGCTCCCGGAGGGGAAGGACGGCTGGGCTTTACATGGAGGGAGCCTCTGGGCACGGTTGTAGCGATTTGCCCATTTAATTTCCCATTCAATCTTGTGTCTCACAAGGTCGGCCCTGCTATAGCCGCGGGCAATTCAGTTGTGCTCAAACCAGCGGAGCAGACGCCGCTAAGCGCGCTGTTTATTGCCGAGCTGTTCCAGAAGGCCGGATTGCCGGATGGAGCTCTGCAAGTTATCACAGGAAGCGGCCGGGAGCTCGGCGATGCGTTGGTGGAAGATGAGCGTGTCAAAAAAATTACATTCACCGGGAGCTCGGAGGTGGGCAAGCAGATTAAAGCGAAGGCCGGACTTCGCAGAATCACGCTGGAGCTCGGCTCCAATTCAGGGCTAATAGTTGAACCGGATGTTCCAATCCACACAATTATTCCCAGATGTGTAGAAGGCGCATTCGCGTTCGCCGGGCAAGTGTGCATATCCTTGCAGCGTATCTATGTTCATGAATCGATCTATAACGAATTTGCTGAGAACTTTATCAATGAGACCGGAAAGCTTCGAGTCGGTGATCCTTCTGATGAGCTGACGGATCTTAGTGCCATGATTCATGAGCGGGAAATGGAACGAATAGACTCCTGGGTGCGGGAGGCAGTTGTGAATGGGGCAAGAATCGGCTGCGGAGGCCGCCGAGAGAATTCAATCTACATGCCGACTGTGCTGCTGGATGTCAAGCGGGATATGTCTGTTTCTTGCAAGGAGGTTTTTGCACCGGTCGTGTCGATAGTTCCTTATAGCAGCCTAAATGAAGCTATCGAAATGGTCAATGATTCGGTTTATGGTCTAAATGTAGGCATTTATACGCAAGACATTGATAAGGCTTTCCGTGCAGCCCGTGAAATTCGAGCAGGGGGCGTGATCATAAATGATATACCTACATTTCGGGTAGATCATATGCCTTACGGCGGTGTTAAAGAAAGCGGCTATGGACGTGAAGGCGTTAAATATGCGGTACAAGAGATGACGGATTTAAAATTTGTTTCGATTAAAACCCAATTTTAGGAGGAGTCTCATATGTCGAATATTATTAAAGCACACCCTAAGCTTTATGTCATGGATAACGGCCGGATGAGCATGGATAAAAACTGGATGATCGCGATGCACAACCCGGCTACTCTCGCTAATCCGAACGCTCCTACACAATTCGTAGAATTTCCCATTTATACGGTTCTTATCGATCATCCTGAAGGCAAAATCTTATTCGACACCTCCTGCAATCCAAACTCGATGGGCGTGGAGGGTCGTTGGGCTGAATCTACTCAGCAAATGTTTCCATGGGTAGCGAGCGAGGAATGTTACCTGCATAATCGGCTGGAGCAGTTGAAGGTAAGACCGGAGGAAATCAAGTTTGTCATTGCTTCTCATCTGCATCTGGATCATGCCGGATGCTTGGAGATGTTCACTAATGCAACGATTATTGTCCATGAAGACGAGTTGAATGGAACCCTTCAATCCTATGCGCGCAATCAAAAAGAAGGCGCTTATATTTGGGCTGATATTGATGCCTGGATCAAAAGCCATTTGCAGTGGAAAACAATTAAGAGGGGAGAGGATAATCTGGAGCTGGCCGAAGGCGTGAAAATTCTTAATTTCGGTGGCGGCCATGCATGGGGCATGCTCGGGCTGCATATCGAAATGCCGGAAACAGGCGGAATCATTCTTGCTTCTGATGCCGTTTACACGGCGGAGAGCTATGGCCCTCCGATTAAGCCTCCGGGGATCATATACGACTCGCTTGGCTACTCGAACACCGTCGAGAAGATTCGAACCATTGCGAAAAAAACTAATTCGCAAGTCTGGTTCGGACATGATCCGGAACAATTCAAACAATTCCGTAAATCAACTGAAGGCTATTACGAATAAGGGGGCGTCATCTATGAGCTTGTCCAAGCTGGTTTATACGCCGCTTAATTATATAGGCTGGGGGTCATTGGAGCAGCTGTGGCCGGAGGTGGAGAAATACTCACCATCGCGAATTTTACTGATAACGGATTCAATCCTTGAGAAACTAGGTATGATAGAGCCCATCACTTCAAGGCTGAGGCAACAGGGCTATGACGTAGTCGTGTTTACGGATGTAGTCCCGGAGCCTCCGCTTGAGGTGGGCGAGAAGCTGGTCGCTTATACGAGGGAAGGCAATTATGAGCTGGTCATTGGCGTCGGTGGGGGCAGTGCTTTGGATTTGGCAAAGCTGGCCGCGGTGCTGGCCACGCACGAAGGTAAGGTTGCCGAATATTTAAATTTGACGGGAACGAAAAAGCTTTGTAATAAAGGGCTGCCCAAGATTCTGATTCCAACAACGTCCGGTACAGGCTCCGAGGTGACCAACATTGCGGTTCTTTCGCTGGAAACGACCAAGGATGTAGTGACGCATGACTATTTGATGGCTGATGTGGCTATCGTCGACCCGCAGCTTACTGTATCGGTTCCGCCGGGTGTTACTGCTGCAACCGGCGTGGATGCACTGACGCATGCTATTGAAGCTTATATTTCTGTGAATGCCAACCCTATCACGGACGGTCTGGCACTGCAGGCGATCCGACTAATTAGCAGCTCGATTAGGAAGGCTGTGAAAAACGGGCAAGATCAGCAGGCGCGAATCGATATGAGCTACGGCAGCAATATAGCCGGAATCGCTTTCTTCAACGCCGGGGTAGCCGGCGTTCATGCGCTGGCTTATCCGCTTGGCGGCCAGTTTCATGTCTCGCATGGGGAATCCAATGCGGTGCTGCTGCCCTATGTGATGGGTTATATCCGCAGCAGCTGCACGAAACGGATGGCAGATATTTTACAAGCCATGGGAGGCTATGCCAGCTACTTGTCAGAAGAAGAAGCCTCGCGCAAATGCGTAGATGAGCTGGAGCGATTAGTTAGAGATGTAGGCATTCCGAACACATTGCGTGGATTTAATATTCCTGAAAGCGCATTGGAGAGCTTGGCGGAAGACGGAATCAAGCAGAAGAGGCTTCTGGCCCGAAGTCCTCTTACTCTTCATAAGGAAGATATACGAACCATTTACCAGTCGGCCTTTGATGGGATCATTACAGAGCCGGAGATGACATCTTAATAAACCAAACAGGTGAAGAGTACGTATAAACGAGATTTTTGCTGGAATTCAGTTTAGACGGTTTTCTTATCAGAATATATATGTTTTGGGGTGAGCGAAGCTTACCCCTTATTTCAATTTGCATAGGATAGGCTGACTGTAATTGCAAAATTTTTTTGAAGCTGGCCCATATGTTCTTTTACACTTATTAAGGAGTCTGATAGGATAGAAGCAAGAATAGGTCTATTCCATAGCAAAGATAGGATGAAGCAGACATGGCAAATCAGACGAAGGTTAGTCATTATATAAAAATTAAAGAAAGTCTCGATGCGAAGATGAAGAGTGGCGAGCTTAAGCTAGGTGATCGTTTGCCTGCGGAAATAGAGCTGGCCCACCAATTTCAAGTGAGCCGGGAAACGGTTCGCGCTGCGATGAAGCAGCTGGAGCTGGAAGGCAAGCTGGACGTGAGAAAGGGGGTTGGGCGCTTTGTGAAAAGGCCGTTAAGCTCCATTCCAAGCAGCATTGACCGGTTCACTTCGACCGAGGAGATTATCCGTTCAGCGGGATTGGTGGAGGGCCAACTGGAGCAGTATATCCGGACTGAGCCTTGCCAAGAGGAATGGGCGCAATTTTTGAAAATTCCGCTGGGCAGTCCTGTGATTGTTAATGAGCGGACCCGAACCGCTAATGAGGAGCCGGTTGCCCATAATATTAATATTATGCCTCTAGCCTTGGTCGAGCAGGCTTTTCAAACAAAGACCTTTACCGGCTCCTTGCTCCGATTTCTTGAAGTCGAATGCGGCATCCGGCTGACGGGTGCGAATACGGAGCTGGTCGTTCCCCATCATACAGATCCCATATGCCGCAAGCTTCAAGTGAAGCGAGACACGACTGTGCTGATGATGAAGCAAATTCATTTTGATCAGCAGCATATGCCCGTGTTGTTTTCGTATGACTACTATCGTAATGATGTGTTTCAGTTCTGGGTGAACCGTCGGCGTTAATCCGATTGGAGAAACGCTAACTTAATAATTTCTTCGTATATAAATGACATACTGTTAACAAACCCCTTCTATACTAAGAAAAGAAGATGTCTAGACAGCACTTCTATTATTCGAAAAGGGTGGGGAATATGAAGAAAATCATGAACGTGCTGTGTGCTCTGACGGTTACGACCGTAGTATCGGCTGGCTGTGCAACGAATAATGCTGCGCCTAGCACTTCTGCCGTTACTGGCGGAACGAATGCAGCAGCTCCTGCTGCGGTGGCACCCAAGAAGTATGAAATCAATCTGGCAACAGCCGGAGATACGAACATGACCGATCTACAGGAGAAAAATGTGGTCGGAGAGTTCCAAAAGAAATATGCCGGGTCTCAAGTTCGCGTCGTCAACTCAGGAGCAGGGGATGGCGGAACACAAAAAATATTCGAGAAGTTAAAGGCGCAAAAAGATGCAGGCAAGACAGAGTGGGATATCGATCTCGCAATTGTGCATCAAAGCGGTATGCAGCAGCTCATTGATAACAATCTTCTGGACAAATGGGTGCCGCAATCAGCCAACAAGCAGTACGTAGTTTCCCCCGATAGCAAAAACAGCTTGGGCACCAATGTGGAAGGCTATGTCATTCCTCTGTTCCACAGTCAGGTCGCCTTTGCTTTTAACCCCGATAAAGTAAAGCAATTCCCTGCTACTTTCGAAGAATTAACAGCTTGGATCAAAGCTAATCCCAAACGATTTGGATATAACGGCATTCAAAACGGTGCAAGTGGAGTTGCTTTTGCCACTGCCTATACATATTGGAAATCAGGCGATTACAAAACAATGAGCCAAGGCCCTTTCGATGCAGCATTGGAGCAGAAATGGCCAGCTATTCTTAAAGAGCTCAAAGCACTGCCGGTTACTTACACGAATGGTAATAATGGAACGCTGGATATGCTGAACCGCGGTGAGATCGACATGGGGCCTGTATGGGTCGATATGTTTAACTTATGGGTGGATGAGGGCCGTATGAATCCTAACTATGGTCTGAAAATCCTCGATCCGGGTATGCCTGGTCAGCCGATGTACGTGGTTATTCCGAAAAATGCCAAAAATAAGGAAGCTGCCATACTATATGCCGATTTGCTGACTTCTCCAGAAATTCAAGCTAAAGTCATCGTCGAGAAAAACAGCTGGTATCCGGGTATAGACGCGACAGTTGTGCTGCCGAATGTTAGTGAAGCGGGTAAGAAAAAGCTGTTCAAGGATATTACAGCAGACGACCTGAACAAACGGGGTCAGTCGTTCCCGATTAATACTTATTTTGACCATCTGAAAACGGCCTATGAGAAAAACTAATTCATCCGCCACCGTTCTTTGGCACAAAGCAGCAGGAGTGGGACTCGCCACTCCCGCTCTTGCCGTTGTCGCGCTGCTTTTTGTGTATCCATTTGTTCTCTCCTTTATTTCAAGCCTTCGTTCACAAGATGATGTCTGGACGTTTGCCAATTATGCTGAAGCAATTTCTTTATATGGCGGCGACTTAGTGTTTACACTTTGGGTTTGTTTAGTCAGTCTCGCTTTGCTCATCGTATTCTCCGCGATGATCGGTGGCTTTCTTCGGTTAGGCGCCTACCCTGTGCTGGAATTTATATTTAAAATCCCCTTGTTTGTTCCGTTCGTCGTTGTAGGGCATGCCATGCGGGTATTTCTGGCTCCACATGGTACTCTCAATTCGGCGATTGCCATAACAGGCTGGTTTAATCCGGATATGCTGCCATCCTTTGCATTCACTACGTTTGGCCTCATAGCCGCTTTGGTATGGAAAAATCTCGGTTTGGCATTGCTTTTGGTGCTGGGCGGCTTCCGATCGGTGAATGAAGGCATGCTGGAAGCAGCGCGTGGAATGGGAGCGGGCAAGCTGAGGTTGATCTGGCATTTTCTCGTTCCTATGAACAAAAGCAGTATTGGTGTTATGGCGGTGCTAACCTTCACATCCATGTTGGGCTGCTTCTCCATACCGGCAATGCTCGGCAACGCAGGCGGTAAGCAAATGCTAATGATGGATTTATACCATCAAAGCGTCTATCAGCATAATTACGGATTAGCGAATGCCATTGGCGTTATTACCTACATTGCTTCTATGGGAGCTGCCATTTATTACTTAAAGGGGTTGGCGAAGAAATGAACAAAGTTATTTCGGCAACTGCTTCTAATGGTTCGCTGGGCAGGCTGGATAGAAAAGCGCCTGTCGTCCGCATGACGCGTCGCCTGCTGATTTATGCGGCAGCAATATTTTTCATTTTTGGCCCTCTCTCGAGCCTCGTTTTATGGTCGCTAGCGGAGAAATGGTTCTGGCCTAACCCGTTCCCGAACGCTTGGGGATTCAAATATTGGAATCAAGTATTCGAAGGTAAAATGCTCGCCTCTCTCGGACTAAGCTTCGTTATTGCGATTGTGGTCACCCTGCTCTGTTTGGTTCTAACCGTTCCTTTATCCTATTTAATAGCCCGTAACCGGCTTCCTTTAAAGCATATTATTTTGCTGCTGTTTTTATTGCCTCAGGCATTTCCACAGCTTCCGGTTTTTACGAATGCTATGGTTTTTCTCTATCGTTTTGATCTCGTAGGTACGCTGACGGGTCTGACCCTGATCCATTTGGTAGGTGCCATCGTATTTTCCGTATGGACACTGGTATCCGTTTTCCAATCTGTTGCAGAATCGATGGAAGAGGCCTCGTATATGTTGGGTGGCGGCAAAGTGTACACTTTTTTTCATGTGGTGCTGCCGATGGCTACTCCGGGGATTATCGCCGGTTCGTTATTGGTTTTTCTATATTCGTTGGATGAATTTACTGGAAGCTTATTAATTGGAGCTCCTTTTCATATTACGATGCCGGTCTTTATGTACAATGCTGCAAATGGCTATGAGATGCAGGTCGCATCGGTAACTTCTGTGTTGTTGATGATACCCGGGATCGTATTGCTGTTTTTCCTGCAGCGGTTTATGCGTTCAGAATATTTGGCTGCATTCGGGAGGGTATAAGATGGGCATCACCATTCAAGGCTTGAATAAGCGTTACGGTAAAAAGAGAGGGATTACGGACATTAACCTGCAGCTGCCTGTAGGCGGGTTAACGGCTATCGTTGGGCCAAGCGGATGCGGGAAAACGACGCTTTTAAGGACACTCGCCGGATTTTTGACGGCCGACGAGGGCAGTATCCTGTTCGGGAACCGCGATGTGACTCATACTACGCCCCAGCAGCGGAAGGCGGCTATGGTTTTCCAGCATTATGCGCTCTGGCCGCATATGAGTGTGTTCGATAATGTGGCTTATGGTCTTAAGCTGCAAAAGGTTGCCAAGCAGGATCGTGAAACCCGAGTCCGTGAAGTGTTGGAGAGGGTGGAGATCGATACGTCGGATGTGACCACCCGTTATCCGCAGCAATACTCCGGTGGACAGCAGCAGCGCATTGCCTTAGCACGGGCATTGGTCGTGCAGCCTGAGGTGCTTTTGCTCGATGAGCCGTTATCGAACCTCGATGCGAAGGTGCGTCAGAGGCTTCGGGTTGGTATTCGGAGCATCCAGCAATCTTTTGGAATTACCGCCGTCTATGTCACCCATGATCAGGAAGAAGCATTATCGATGGCGGATTATGTTATTGTCATGAATGAAGGCCGAGTAGAGCAAGCAGGAACACCGGAAGAGATTTATCGGCAGCCCTCCACCTACTTCACAGCTCATTTTCTCGGAGAAAGTCATACGCTTTCTCTTTATCGCAATGGTATGCTGCAAAGACTTGTCATTCGCTCGGGTGACTCCAAGATAGAGCCGGTCGTCGAGGCTGTGCTGCATGCTCATGCGGCTGGGCATATAAACCAGGCTGGAGAAGGCAAGCAGCAGGTTCGGGAAGAGGATGGACAGTTTGTTCTGGAAGGCGTGATTCGCCATCACTTATTTATGGGATCGTATTACCGCTATATGGTAGAAATAGAAGGCCAACAAATATTTGTTGACGATGATGCGTTTCTCCAAGCAGGTCCTTGTATCGTGAAGATACCTCAAGCGAGAGCTTATTGGTTCGACATATAAACGGATCAAATCGCTCTTTTTTAAACGAAATACCTGGATTGTCTAACGTCTTGGAAGCAAGTGGAGAAGATGCAGATAAGAGCTTGCGAGTTATTTTCTGAAAAGCTGGAAACGAACCAAAAATTTACAAAAATGAAAAGGAGCTTTGCCTACATTCGGCAGGCTCCTCTTTGTGTTATACGGAGTCATCGCTGCTAATTGAACGGCTCACTTTTATTTACAGACGATGAATTGAATCGTTTTATATGCCGAGCTCCGTTTAGTATTTATTTTTTGAAAAGCATATTGACTTATATAAAATAATACATACAATAAATAAGTATAGTAATACTATAAGCTAACTTGGTTTTATTCGTCGGTAGGTAACATTCGTAAGGCGCCAAAATGTTGTCTCGTTTATGTACAAAGGGGGAATTTGGATTCACTATTAAAGCGTGACGTTCTACTTATAGAAAGTTCTGTTTTTATTTGAATCCTTGGAGGTAGTTTTGGCATGAATCAGAAAACATTAATCATAACTTTGGGTGCGTTGGCAGTCGCAATCAATGTGATCGCCGGTACTGTTATAGGAAGTTTGAAAATTCCGTTCCTTTTTCTGGATACGATTGGTACTATCTTTATTTCTGTCATCTTTGGTCCTTATTGGGGAGCACTTGTCGGTGTTCTTACCAATCTGGTGTTGGGCGTTACGAAGTCATATACATCCATTCCCTTTGCTCTCGTCAATGCGATTGTTGGGCTTGTAGTCGGATTTATCTCGATCAAGCGCGGATATAATCTGGGTAATTCCATTGTCGCCGGTATTATTCTTGGCATCTTGTGCCCAGCTGTAGGGACAGTGATCGCTATAGGAGTGTTTGGCGGATTGACGGGAGGCGCGCAGGATATTGCCGTATTATGGCTTAAGCAAGCAGGATCCAGCGTATTCGCCTCTGCATTTTTGCCGAGATTGTTCGATAACTTAATTGATAAAATTTTATCTGCGGTCTTGATTTATTACGTAATCAAAAGTATTCCTCAGTCGCTGCTGAAACGGCCTAATTTTAAACAAGCCACCAAAGGGGCTACTCATGAAGCGAAATAAGAAAATTATCGTAACCTCTCACTGCGTGCTGAACCAAAACGCGGTGGTCGCTGAGAAGGCACGGAGCAATGGGGTAATGACCGCTGTTGTTGAATGGTCTCATGAGCAGGGCTATGGAATTATTCAGCTTCCCTGCCCCGAGTTTACATTTCTCGGACCTGAGCGTCCGCCAATGACCGTTGAACAATATGATACACCCGATTTTCATGCGCATAACCGTAAAATACTGGCACCTGTCATTGAGCAATTAAAGGTTTATCAAGATCACGGGTACACTATCGTAGGGGGGCTGGGCATAGCAGGTAGCCCCTCTTGCGATCCCGGGAAAGGTGTATTTATACAGGATTTGCTAGATATGGCCAGGGAAGCAGATGTCCATATTGATTTCTTCTGGCAAATTCCTAACACGGTAGAAGGGACCTTTGATCCCACAGATGACAAAAGCATTTTTGGTCCTGTAGCATCCCGTCGGGAAACATCGAATTCTTCACGGCAAGCAACTGATCTGAACAACTAGAAAAGGCGGTGGGGAAATCATGATTTGTATTCGCGATGTTTCCTTCTCCTACTTCGGGGGCGAAGCGGATCGTTGGGCTTTGCGAGATATTGACCTTGACATTAAGCAGGACGAATTCATTGCTTTTCTGGGTCCCAATGGTTCCGGAAAGTCGTCTTTATCCAAGCTGCTTAACGGTATCGAATGGCCAACGGAAGGATCAATCACAGTGGATGAATTGTCTACGACTGATCCGGCAGATATTCCCTCCGTTCGCAGATTGGTCCAAATCGTTTTCCAAAACCCTGAAAACCAACAGGTGGGAGTAACGGTAGGAGAGGATATCTCCTTCGGTTTATCCAATATTGGATGGCCGCATCACGATATTCGCAATCGAATCCGCTGGGTGTTGGATTTGGTTCAATTAAATGTAGATGAGGATCGACTGGTAAGCCAACTATCGGGCGGGGAGAAACAAAAACTGGCGCTTGCTTCAGTCCTTGCACTTTCCCCGCGATATTTAATTTTGGATGAGTCCACTTCTATGCTCGATCCTATTGCGAGGAGTCAGTTTGTTGATACGCTGCATGCAGCGCGTAAAGAGCATCCTTTTGCTATTATTTATATTACTCATCATCTTGTGGAGGTTCTGCATGCGGATCGCCTTGTCTTGTTTAAGGAAGGGCGTATCCATCAAATCGGTAAACCTGATGATATTTTGACTGATGAAGATCTGTTGACATCTTGTGGATTGGAGCTCCCCTTTGACCGAAGTCTTGCTCTATCGCTCCGCAAAGCGGGGATCCCCATATCTGTTTCTCCAAGTATTGAGGAATTGAGGAAATGGCTATGAACATAGAACTGGCGGAAGTTTCCTTTAGTTACGAGAGACGCAGCAGGAAAGCGAAAGCTACGGATACTCCCTGCATATTAGAGCAGGTGAATATTGCTATTCGAAGCGGTGAAATGTTAGCAGTCGCCGGGAAGTCGGGATCAGGCAAATCTACCTTCATGCAATTGATCAAAGGATTTTTGAAACCCACCTTCGGAAACCTGCTTTTGGACGAAACGAATCCCTTTACTGCAAAGCGTCCCGAGCTCTTTGACCGGGTCGGATTTATTTTTCAGTACCCGGAACATCAGCTCTTTTCGGTAACGGTAGCGGAGGATGTTGCTTTCGGGTTGCGTCACAGCGGATATACCCCCGAGGAGAAGGAAGCGAAAGTAAAGTATGCGATGGAAGCAGTCGGTCTGGATTATGATGCATTCGCAGAGCGAAGTCCCTTTGAGTTAAGCGGCGGAGAGAAGCGACGGGTTGCCATTGCGGGCGTCGTGGTCCTTGAACCGGAGATGATCATTCTGGATGAGCCTACGGCTGGTCTGGACTATCCCTCCAGAACTTCTTTGTTCGACATGCTGCACCGTCTAAATAAGGAGCAAGGGACGACGATTTTATGGGTTAGCCACCAGCTCGAAGAAATGCTGGAGCATGCATCGAGGTTATTAATTATCAAGGATGGTACTATTGTAGCTGACGGCTCGCCGCAA
The DNA here is from genome assembly GCF_024722015.1 of Paenibacillus radicis (ex Xue et al. 2023). Classification (GTDB taxonomy): domain Bacteria; phylum Bacillota; class Bacilli; order Paenibacillales; family NBRC-103111; genus Paenibacillus_S. The sequence continues at coordinate 33,592 of NZ_JANQBD010000016.1, forward strand.
GACCTGCTCTCCAACCAAATGCTGCTGGCGTCTCTGGGCTGGGAGAAGCTTCCCGCCTTGGAGCTGCGCGAATTATTATTGGAAGTGTGCGGTATTGAAGTGAATCGCCCGTATAAGATCAGTGAAGTCGCTCCGTTACTGATCAGTCTATTCAAGAAAAAGCAGCAATCAACGGGAGAGGAAAGCTTATGTCATCCATAGCCAGCTATCTCATTTATCAGAAGAAGGATTCCTTGCTGGAGCGCTGGGACCCGAGAATGAAAATAATCGCCTCCTTGTTGTTTGGATTAGGTCTTTTATTATCTCACAATCTGGAGATGAAAAGCTTGCAGCTTGTCCTGCTTATCGCCTTATGGGCGGTTGCTAAGCTGTCTTGGCGTGTGCTGGCTTTCACGTGTCTTTCCTTATTGTTGTTTTTTGCTTCAACAATGATCTATCAATCTATGCTGCTCACGAAACCAGGGGAAGTAATGATCCATTGGGGCTATGTGGATTTTTCTTATGAAGGTGCGATAAAGGGTATCACGATGTGCGAACAAATATTGGGAATCGTCATCCTCTTGTCCCTTGTTGTGAGAACAACATCGCCTATTATATTGGCGGAAGGCATGGAGCTGCTTTTGAACGGTTTCAAAAGGTGGAAAGTTCCCGTTCATGAGGCTGTTATGATGTTTTCTATTGCCTTGAGATTTCTCCCGCTGCTGCTGGAGGAATTCGATAAAATCCAAAAGGCGCAAACTGCACGTGGAGGAGGCTTTCACCGTAGAGGCGTATTGACTCGTTTTCGTGGAGTTCTCCCGATGCTGGTACCTTTGTTTGTACTTGCGATTCTGCGCGCCAAAGACTTAGCAACTGCAATGGAATCTCGTTGTTACCTGGGTGATAAAGGGCGGACGCCCATTCGGATATACCGATTCGAGCTTCGGGATTATCTCGTCTTGTTAGTATCCGTCATAATGCTGGCCTTATCTATTTTACAATAATTAATGAGCAATCGTTCAAAAGAAAGAGGCATGCTGCTAATGCAGTGCGCCTCTTTCTTCTAATCTGCCACGAGAAATGCCTGTGAGGCTTATGGGGAGGGCCGCCGATTTTTCATGAATGATTATTCAAATAATTACTAATTATAGAGGAAGGTGCTAAATAATGCGCTAGAAGGCAAATGAGAAAAGGCAGGTATTCGGATGCGATTTCAAAATAAAGTAGTTATTGTTACTGGTGGAGCGAGCGGAATCGGGGAAGAGACGGTGCGCTTATTCGCGGCAGAGGGAGCTAAAGTAGTCATTGCTGATTTCTCTGATCGTGGCGTACAAGTTTCGCGAGAGCTTAACGATCAGGGCCATGATACCTTATTTGTAAAAACAGATGTTACTAAAGAAGCGGATGTTCAAGCCATGGTTCACGAAACCGTCCAAAAGTATGGCAAGCTAAACATTCTGTTTGCCAACGCAGGCATCGCAAATGATGCGCCAGCTCATCAGCTGTCCTATGAACAGTGGCAAAAAACAATCGATATCAATCTATCGGGAGTTTTTCTTTGTGACAAATATGCAATTGAACAAATGCTGGCGCAAGGCACGGGCGGGGCGGTCGTGAATTGCGGTTCGATACATAGCCATGTGGGCAAAAGCGGAGTAACCGCATATGCTTCCGCCAAAGGTGGAGTCAAGCTGCTAACGCAAAGCTTGGGAATCACGTATGCTAAAGAAGGTATCCGCGTTAATGCCATTTGCCCTGGCTATATAGATACCCCTCTGATTGCAGGAAGGAATGAGGCTGTTAACCAGCACCTCATCAGTCTGCATCCAATCGGTCGGCTTGGAAAGCCGGTGGAGGTTGCAAGGGCTGTGCTTTTTCTTGCGAGTGATGACGCGTCTTTCATTACAGGCACCAGCCTTCTCGTAGATGGCGGCTACACGGCTCAATAAAACGAGGACTGCCTCACCGTTTTCTCAAGGCGCGACAATAATTGTGGATTGGCTACGCAAAGGCTCACCTCCATGCTATTAAACCCGTTCGGTGAGCGGGTTTTTTCCAGTTAGGCTGTTGTGAACGAACGGTATTGTTTCATCTCATTTTGCTGCTTCTTGTTGACATTAAATAAAAAATCGAGCTATTATTATATAGACCGATTGGTATAATCAAAAAGGATGTGGAACAATGGTAAGTCAAAAGCAAAGCTCTAGAGATAATATTTTAGCTACCGCGTCTCGACTTTTTGTAACTCAGGGCTATCATGGTACTGGCCTGAATCAGATCATCAAAGAAAGTGGAGCTCCCAAGGGTTCTCTTTATTACTATTTTCCTGAGGGAAAAGAAGAATTGGCTCTTGAGTGTATCAAGCATATCCGTAATCTTCTGATGAATAAATTTAAGGAAAACTTTTCAAAACATGAGAGTTCTATTATAGGAATTCAAAATTTTATTAGAAATTTGGCAATAGATGTTCATAGAGATGGGTATGAAAATTTCCTCCCATTAGGTTTTTGGGTTGCCGCTGAGACCTCTACGGTGAGCAGTGCGTTAAGAAATGAATGCCAGCTCGTGTTTGCAGACTGGAATGCCATGATTGCTGAGAAATTGATGGAGGAGGGATTTTCAGAAGAGAAGGCTCATAGCTTAGGTATGGTTATTATCAGTATGATGGAGGGAGCTACCATATTAACAATTACCCGACAAGACAATCAACCGCTGCTGCAAGTCGCTGAGCATGTGCTTACACTTTTAAGGAGATAACTTGTGTAAGGCTTCTTTGTTTAAATTATATAGAACGATCTACTTATTTTTAAGTATATAGATAAATAAAAGGTATATTGGAGTGGAGCAGTGTTTATGAATTCCCAAAAGCAAGAAACGCAGAAGAAGATTCGTGTTATCCCTATATTAATTGCTTTTCTTATTAGTGGATTTATTGGATTATTTAGTGAAACAGCCTTAAATATTGCGTTATCGGACTTGATGAAAATGTTTAATGTTACTTCTGCATCTATACAATGGCTTACGACAGGTTACTTACTGACCTTGGGGATTCTGGTTCCCATCTCAGCATTTCTTATCCAGAGATTTACGACAAGACAGCTGTTTCTAACTTCGCTCGGCTTCTCCATAATCGGCAGTTTGGTTGCTGCGATGGCTCCGAATTTTGAAGTGTTATTGACAGCGCGAGTGATTCAAGCAATTGGGACAGGGATCATGTTACCGTTAATGTTCAACACCATATTAGTTATTTTTCCTCCTGAAAAGCGGGGGGCCGCTATGGGAATGATTGGTCTTGTAATTATGTTTGCGCCCGCAGTCGGACCAACTGCCGCGGGTTTTCTAATACAGGCACTAAGCTGGCACTGGATTTTCTGGATTTCGGTATTATTCTTGGCTATTGCTCTATTTACTGGAATCGTTTATATGCAGAACATGTCTATAACGACCAAGCCTAAGGTTGATTGGTTATCCATTATGCTCTCTACTATCGGCTTCGGTTGCGTTGTTTTTGGATTCAGCAGAGCAGGTGAAGGTTCGGGGGGCTGGGGGCATTCAGAGGTTATCCTATCCATAATCGTGGGAGTCTTGGCTCTTATAGTGTTTTCAATTCGACAATTGCTTATGAAGCAACCGATGTTAAACCTGCGGGTTTTTAAGTACCCTATGTATACGATTGGTTTAATAGTTGTTTTTGTATCTATGATGATCATACTAGCTTCCATGCTGGTTTTACCGATGTATTTGCAGGCTGGAATTGCCGTATCTACGTTAGCAACGGGTTTGATCTTGCTTCCAGGTGGTGTTATCAATGGAATTATGTCACCCATTACCGGAAAGTTATTTGATCAATATGGACCTAAGTGGCTGGTTATTCCAGGGCTTATTGTTATAACGGTGGCGCTCTGGTTTTTCTCAACTTTAACTACAGCTTCTACCATTACTTTGGTTGTTCTGCTTCATTGCATTCTGATGTTCGGTATATCGATGGTTATGATGCCTGCGCAAACAAATGGTTTGAATCAGCTTCCACGTGAGCTATACCCGGATGGAACAGCAGTTATGAATACGATGCAGCAAATTGCTGGAGCTATTGGGACTGCGGTTGCTGTAAGTGTCATGACGGCTGGTCAGGAAAGCTTTATGAAAAATATGCTGAATCCAAAGGATCCTTCTTCGATTTCAGAAGCACTGACTTCCGGAGTCCAAAATGTTTTTATTTTCGTGATGTCGGTCTCCATTGCCGGTTTGATTGCTGCTCTATTTATTAAGCGAGTTCAAACCACAAGCCGGCCCTAAGTCCGCTTCATTATGCCTCTCCATGCATTCTTGCTCGTTTATACTAACGTTCGGGAAGGGCCATTGTATCCGCCGCTCGGCTGCAACGGGTTCGGGGTGCATTTTTTTAAACTGTTTTTAAACTTGCTATGATATTCTCCAATTGTGCACAAAAATCTTGCACCCGCTATGGTTTGGATAAGGAGTGAAGTGTATAGAGAATGTCGTCTTTAAAGCAGCAAGTTTATAACAACGGATAGCAAGCTAGTAAGTTCAAAGGAGTTACTAATATATCACAGGGAGAGAGAAATTACATGAAAAACACTTTTAAAAAAATAGCATTAGCCGGACTCTTGAGCTTGTCCATTTTTGGCACATCCGCAGTTGCTTTCGCCGATGCATCCATGGACTTTAAAGCAACAGGCGTATCCTATGATGAAAACAATGTGTTTACTCTTAAAGTTGAAGCTACAAATACTGGCGATAAAAGTATTGAAACTGTCGATAAAGTAGTTATCGATCTGACATTAGGCAACGATGCAGGGGATACAGCAGCATACGAACTGACTGCCACTGGGGTTTCCGTTCACTTGGCCCCAGGCGAAAGTAAAGAGGTTGAAATTACATTCTCCGATATTCCATACTTCGTAGACGCAACAACATATGATGCTGTTGAGAAGGATTGGGAGTTCACTTATTTCGAAGATGCTTCAACCTCCGGAACTGAGGAGTAAAAAGATTTTCGGTAAAGTGTTTTGACTAACCACGGTTCAGAGTAATGAACCCTTTCCATGATTTAGGGCACCCATTAATGGGTGCCCTAAAAGTTTTGCCTCCAATATGATATGCTGAATCGTACTATAAATGACGGCAAGTTTTTTCGTTCAGAGGAAACTGGTTTTCTACACAACGATAGTGAAAAAGCAACAGCCCCTCAGCCGTTTTGGAGGAAGCGGGTTCAGAAAAATGCTTCGTTAATGCAAACAATATTTCTCAAGGGTAGCAACAAGTGAAGACGGAAGGTCGATTTCAATTTCATCCTCAGTACAGCTGCCTCCGGGGACATGAATACCTTTGGAGGACAAGCGTTCGATCTGTGACGCCATTCGAGCGGAGAAACCGGGAACGAGTAGTTCGGGATTCAGGGCCACAATGAACAGGCCTACACCAGGCGAGCGACTCCCATCCTCAAAGGATGGAGCATCAAGTGACCAGTTCGCACCTGTCGTACCTGCGGCGAGTACTTCAACCATAAGTGCGATATTAGCACCACGAGCACCCCCGAAAGCAAGCAAAGCCCCCTTGATCGCTTCACGCGAATCCATTGTGTTTTGTCCCTTCCCATCGATGGCCCAGCCTTTGGGGATCATCTCCCCCCGCTCTGCCGCCCGCCGAATATTGACAAACGCCGTGGCGCTAGATGCTTGGTCGATAACCAAGGGTGCCCTGTTGTCGACAGGCGCAGCGAATGCGAGCGGGTTAGTGCCATAAACAGCCTCGCTGCTCTGTCCCGCAGCCATTAAAGCAGATCCATTGGTCGCAGCCAGTGCTACCAATCCTTTACGGGCAAGCCGCCTTACGTAATAGCCCAACTCTCCAGCCGTATAGCTGTTTTGTAACGAAAATACGGTTACACCATAAGTGCTTGCCCGTATTAGCAATTCTTCGAATGCACGATCAAAACCAAGTTGGGCGATACCCCCCTTGGAATCGACTTGAATAAGAGCAGGGGCTGGAAAGAAGATCACAGGCTCTTCTATGCGATTAATGCGACCATACAAAAAACCGTCCAGATAGTCGGGAAGATGAGCAAATCCAACCGAACTCCGACCCGAACATTCCGCAGCGACAGTTGCTTCAGCCAGAGAGATTGCCATCGCTTTGCTTGCACCAGCGGCAACACACACACGTATAGCCAACTCTCTTGCACTGTTAAGATCATATCGCATTAATTTCATCACGCCCCCGGCTGAATCTCCTTCTATACATGTAAATACACGTTTTTATAATTATATCATGGAAATATCTTAGCGCAGACAATCCATCGTGAGCCCATATTGTAATAATTAACGAATGTTTCCACTGAACGCTGCGCCCTAATACCTTTTTTCGCAGATAGACCCGTTAAGCTGAATCGTATCGAAGAAATGAACATGTGTTGATTTATTGACGCATCAGCTTGGAATCTTTAGGCAGCAGAAGCGCGAATAAGCCAAGCAGCGGAAGGAAGGCACATATTTGAATCATAAAGGCAACTCCAGTCTGATCTATCAGCCAGCCGAGTACGACTGAGCCAAGTCCGGCCATGCCGAAGGACAACCCGAAAAACAGACCGGCTATCGTTCCCACCTTGCCTGGGAGCATTTCTTGTGCGTACACGATAATGACGGAGAAGCCTGACATCAGGATGGCGCCGATTGCTAAGCATAATAAGAACGATCCAGTTGGGCTAGCGTAAGGCAGCCATATGGAGAATGGCGCCGTTCCGAGAATCGAAAACCAGATGATTTTTTTTCTGCCGAAACGGTCAGCTAGCGGACCTCCCAGTAAAGTGCCGACCATTCCAGCGAATTGCAGAGCAAACAGGGAGATCTGGGCCTTTTCCAGCGGCAGCTGATATTGCTCCATGAAATAAAATGAGTAGTACCCGGTCATACTTGCCAAATAAACGAACTTGGAAAACAGCAGGACGATCAAGGTGCTCAGCACGAAAAATACAAAGCCTTTGGATAGCGTTTGGTCGTTATTAGTAGAGGTACGCCGTTCCGCTCTATGCAACAAACGGGTCTGCTCACCGTACCATCGGCTCACATTCCATTGAATGATAATGCCTGCAACGGCAAGCAGGGTGAACCATAGAAATCCAAGCTGCCCCTGCGAAGTCAGGATAAATGCAACCATCAGAGGTGCGAGTGCCTGACCGGTATTGCCTCCGACCTGAAAGATGGATTGCGCGAGCCCCCTGCCTTTGCCTGCTGCAAGGTGAGCTACGCGTGAGGATTCGGGATGCAGCACCGAGGAGCCAACACCGATGAAAGCGGCAGAAATAATCAGCATCGCTAAACCAGGGGAGAAAGCAAGACCTATCATGCCAAGCAGAGTAAATACCATGCCCAATGGCAGCAAGATCGGCATTGGCTTACGATCCGTATAATACCCGATTAGCGGTTGAAGCACCGATGCGGTCAAGTTGAGGGTAAACGCAATCCAACCGATCTGGGCGAAGCTGAGCTGCATCGATTTCTGAAAAATCGGGAATACGGCAGGAACAACGGACTGCATTGCATCATTCAGCAAATGCGCTAAACTGACCCCGATCAGCATCACATTGGCAGCTTGTTTGGCTGTTCCGGCTGTTGCGGGTTGAGACATCATGATCACCTTTTTCTTTTTCTTCCCATCTTATAGAAGCCAAGGGTGGGTTGTCTTCGCAATTATTGCTCCGAAAAAACGCAATTTTTGATATAATGAAAAAGGGTGAGAGCAAATGATCGTTCAAATAACCACGCCACAGTTAGAGTTATGGCGTATTGAAGGGGAGTTCGTCAACCTCCCGCATTTCCATGATAACGAGTATCAGATTACCATCCCGATTTATGGATCATGCTTGTTGACGCAGGAAAACAAAAATTACAGGCTGGTTGATGGGAGCGGGCTTGTACAGCATCCTCAGGATCATCATTATTTCGAGATAGGGACGCAGTCGAGCGTACTTGTTTTTAAAATCAACCAAAACAGCCTGAAGGAGCTTGCCAGAAGCGAGGAGATTGAATTTGCCCTGCGGCAGCAGTTCGACCCTTCCTTCCTGAGTGAAAAGTTCCGCAAATGGATGAGTGCGCTGCTGGCTTACGATCCTACAGATCGTTTGGCGCAAGAAGAGATGGAGTCACAGGTGCTTTATTATTTATACGGTGCACTCTCCGGAAATCATAAAAGCAATACGGATCTTATCGAACGAGCCTCCTTGGTCAGCACCGATCCGTTTATGGGAAATGTATTGGAATATATCCATGCACAATACACGAATGAGGTCGAGATTGATACGCTTGCTTCTATAGCGCTGCAAAGCCGTTATCATTTTATCCGATCCTTTAAAGCGGCATTCGGCGTGACTCCGTATCAATACGTGCTCCGGCTGCGGATGGACGAGGCCAAGCTGAAGCTGCAAAGATCAGGCATGTCTATTACGGACATCAGCCTTAGCCTGGGCTTTTCAAGCGTCAGTCAATTTTACAGAGCTTTTGTGAAAGCGGTCGGATCCACACCTGAGCAGTTTCGAAACTCCTTCAACTAAAATGCAGGGTAGGCAATGAGTTGGTTTGGAGAAATAAAGATGAAGAAGCTAACCGGCTTTAGCAGCGGGTTAGCTTCTTTAATGTTCGTTTGAAAATCAGGTTTCGAACAAGACCTGTCCTGTCTGTGATAAGTCGTAGCCTTGAATAGGGCGCAGCTCATTATGGAAGGCCGCCGATTGCAATACTTCCTTCACCTTCTCAATCCATTCAAGGTTTTCCGGTTTTTTTAACATCACAAGGTCGTACCGTTCTTGGATAAGCGGTATAAAATCAACAGCCCCTACCATATAGGCAGCTTTTTCAATACCTACTCCGAAATCGGCTTCACCGGAGGCGACTTTCCCTGCCACGCCCATGTGATTCGATTCTTCTTGCTCATAACCATCTAGCAATTGATGTGAAATTCCATGGAGACGAAGCTGCTCATCGAGCAGAACACGTGCGCCGGAGCCTTTCTCACGATTTGACAGCCGCAGTCCGGGCTTTCTAAGATCGGCCCAGCCGTACAGCTGTTTAGGATTTCCTTGCTCCACATACAGTCCGGCCCTTCTTGCCACAAGATTTACAACCAGATAAGTGGAGCCTATTAACAGCTTTCGGATATAGGGAAGGTTATATTCACCTGTGTCCCCGTCGAGAAGGTGAGTGCTGACAATATCGGATTCACCCTTATACATTGAAATTAAGCTGTCAAGGCTCCCTACATAAGAACGGAGCGGTCTATAGTAGGGTACTTTTCTCTCCAGGTGTTTAGCTAGAATATCAAGGCTAACGTCTTGGCCGGTAATAACAAGAGAATTTTTTGTATTTGGCCTTGTCTGCATTTGCTGCTGTACAGCCGTATCGGCTTTGGGCACGTAGATTTGGCCGCTTTTGGCGCGTGTTTTATATGCATCCAGATCCGAGGCGTCTACACGCATTTGTTTGCCGACACGATAGGCGGGAAGATCGCCTTTTTTTATGAGATCATATACGGTAAGCTTGGAAATTTTTAAAAGCTTGGAAATTTCTTCGGTTGTATAGGAAATGTCAGCTGTCATTGTCGTCCTCCAGAGGGGCTTGATCCAATATAATCTATCATAAGCCGATGGATTATGTATTTCAATCCTTATTGTTTACTAAAAGAAGATGGTTTTATATAATAATGGAAATACTAATTAGTTCTAATTATATATAAATATATCTATTTTAGATTCGGAGGAGAATGAATGTTGAATTTGAGTAAGTTTAACCATGTTTTGTTGGTGTTCTCTGTGGCATCTATTTTATTTTCAGGCTGTGCCAGCCCCAAGGAACAAACCCCAGCAAGCCCGCCACCGGCACCGGCACCTGTATCTCAACCAACGCCATCAGCACCGGTTGAAAAGGTGGAGCTCACCATATCGGCGGCAGCCAGCTTAACCGATGCGTTAAAAGAGATTCAAACCAATTACGAGGGCAAAAACAAACAAATTAAGCTGAATTTTAACTTTGGAGCTTCAGGTGCCTTGCAACAGCAAATCGAGCAAGGAGCTCCAGCGGACTTATTCTTATCTGCAGCTACGAAAAATATGAAAACCCTCGTTGACAAGCAGCTGATTGACGCTTCACAGCAAAAAAATCTTTTAATCAATGAATTGGTTGTCGTTACACCGGATGATGGCAAAATAGCCATTCAAAAGATAGAAGATTTAACCAACGAAGCTATCAAACATTTAGCGGTGGGTGAACCTCAGACCGTTCCTGCCGGCAGCTATGCTAAAGAGGCGTTGACCAGCAGCAAGCTGTGGGATTCGCTTCAACCTAGAATCGTACAAGGCAAAGATGTGCGCCAAGTGCTTACCTATGTAGAGTCTGGGAATGCAGAGGCCGGTTTTGTGTATAAAACAGATGCGCTGACCTCCAAAAAGGTTAAAGTAGCTTTTAGTGTGGATTCCAAGCTGTACACACCCATTGAATACCCTGCAGGTATTGTAAAATCAACCAAGCATAGTAAGGAAGCCGCTGATTTCTACACCTATTTACAAAGTAAAGAATCGCAGGATGTATTTGTAAAATATGGCTTTACTGTCCCTAAATAAGTATGGAGCCGATCAACTGGAATGAGTTTTTTTCCCCTATTCTGCTTTCCTTAAAGGTTGCTGTCGTTTCCAGCGTATTTGTTCTTTTGTTTGGTGGATTATTGGCGTGGGCGATGTCTCGCAGAAGCTTTAGAGGAAAAACGTTAGTAGAAACTATTTTTCTATTGCCCTTGGTGCTGCCCCCGACGGTTGTCGGATTTATCCTTCTAGTTATTTTTGGGAAAAAGAGCTGGATCGGGCAGCTAATGGAAACTTTTTTTGCTCAGTCTATCATTTTCACATGGGGGGCTGCTGTGATCGCCTCGATTGTAGTAGCTTTTCCTTTGGTGTATCAAACGATGAAGACGGGACTCGCTTCCGTCGATAGTTATCTGGAAGATGCAGGAAGGTCGATGGGAGCCAACGAGTGGCAGGTTGCACGATATATAACCTTGCCCTTGGCGTGGCGTTCGGTTACCGCGGCGTACATACTTGGTTTTGCAAGAGGGTTAGGGGAATTTGGCGCGACGCTCATGATAGCAGGAAATATCCCTCATAAAACACAAACTTTGCCTACAGCCATCTATATTGCAGTTGAATCCGGAAACCAGACGCTCGCTTGGTACTGGGCAGGAGCCATTATCTTCATCTCTATGGTATTGTTGCTGATTGTAAACCGCAAAGCGAAGAATTGATTAACTAGAAAATATAAAATAAATAACGCATCCATCCTTTGCAGGATGGATGCGTTATTTTTATGCCATATGAAAGGCTTTTAATTGCTGAATTTCTCTTCGAGTTCTTTAGGCAATTCAGGAGAATAATAGCTCCAGCTGTTAATTCCTACGCCAACAAGAGATACAACTGCCAAAGTAACAAAGTGGATTGAAGACAACATAAGCTTTTTCATGAGTTTTCCCTCCTTTCAAAAATTAAGAATAGTTTCTCAAATAAAGGGGTAATGGAAAGAGCTTGAAAAAAGAATGTTAACGCAATGGTGTAGGAGTATAAAAATGAACTTAGTACTACCATTGCTATAGCAACCCACTTTAGATGTCTAAAGTTGTGTGGTTGTAAACGAAAAAAGCGCTTAATATTTTTGGGTGCATAGAGATATAGGAATATAACGGAAAGTCCTTGAAGAAGAATAAAGATACCAGGCAAAGCTGCTATATGTACATGCGACAGGATCAGGAAAATGACAGCGGTCAAAATACTACAGCCAAGACCTGACGCCAAATGGACTCCACCGCTTACTACTCTTAGGAGCATAACAGAGATTATTACTATAACGGCTGTTTTTAGTTCTCCCGTAAAAAAACAGACTAGCAGCGTGAATAGTATAGTAAGTACCATATTGAAAAAAATTTTAAAAGAAAAAGAGGTAACTTCCAAAGAATATGAATTCGGATTGTGCTTGACGGAGTACTCAGCGATACGGAGCGATAATTTATCAATAATGTTCACGGTTATCTCCTAAACGTTTGTATTTATCATTTAGGACTTTTCTATTATACCTATAGGCCAAATATACAACAATATAGGAAGTAAATACAAGTGATAATGCAATAATAATATGGAGAATTCCAACTTTGGTAGAATACATGGTGCTCGTAATGATTAATATAAGTAATCCGGTCAGTAATAAGAAGGAAAGAAGCAGAAATTGCTTATTATATGTAGGTTTCGAAAACATCTTGGGTATGACTAAACCTAATTTCCTGCTTTCTAAGAAATAAGCAACTAGAAATATTATGGCCGATACGCCCAATAAATAAATATTTCTTTCAGTATCTGAAAGTACGTGATTAGTTAGGCCTTGAAGCAAATCTCCAATTAAATAGGCAGCAAACTCAAGTCCTACACCAACCATTGCTGATAGTATCCCAATAAGTGTGCTTAACCATATCGTAATGTGATAAATAACAGCAAAGGATATGATCCAAAGAAGAATAATTACAAAAATACTTGCCAGCGGATTTTGCCAGAACGTATTTATATAACCCGAAATGCAGGCGCTAATAAGTGAGATACTTAATGCTTTTATTCGTCTCGGATCGAGGTATCTTGGAATACGGAATAAAGCGTTCACAAAAGTAATACCTGCAAGAAATTCTATAAATGAAAAAAAGATATTTATAGTGATATTCACACGAATTCACCCGCCTCTAGGAATAAATATAATACTAATATATCATATTCGACAAAATTCACTAGTGAAAATTTACTGTTTTGTATAGGGATATTGTCCTTATTATTGGGCAATGCACTCTTTATACTGCTTTTTACCAACTACTGGATTAGCTGGTTTTTACAAACCAGAAGACTCCTAATCATATGATCTGGAATAAGAGGGGGAAGCTGGAAATGGCCTTAACCCGACCTGAGATTGTGTGCTCCCCCGTCTGGAGTCTGGGCTTCAGAACCGCCGCCGGTCTGTTTTCCTGGCATCACATATGCGGAGGAATAGCGGAATTTCTCGGAATTAGCCCTACTCTAGTGAGGTTGTTGATGATTATTGCAGGTCTATGCAGCTTTGGAACAACCGTGATTGTATATTTCATCGCAAGCTTGTTAATCCCCAAGCAATCCTATGTACAGTCCTATCATTCAATCTAACTCGATCCATGCTGCCGCGGTTGCAGCAGATGAGGTTCATATGGTGGAACAGCTTACAAGGTGAAGGAATAACGAAGCTTTGCTACAAAATATATCCACAGATTTATGCACAGTATACACAGCAATAAAAACCTTGTTGTGTATAAGTTTCAAGACATTTGCCAACATATCCACAGAACGAGATATCCACATCAGATTTCCAATAGCAGACTGTTAACTATTCGTAAGGGATTGACGGCACAGTGCACAGTAAACGACCATTCTCAGCCATAAGGCGTGTGGATGGTCTTTTTAATGACTAGTGAAAGCAGCATTTTGGGACCGTCGACCCAAATGTTGAACCGCAGAATTTGCATCAAACCGTTCAAGTACTTTAAACTAAAGACGAGTGTTAAAATGCAGTTAGTTGAAGAAAATATGATATGAAGTAAGGAAGGAACCAACGTGATGATCCAACTTCCAATAAATCAAATAAAACAGTTTAAAAATGAAATAACCCGATTCATGATGATGTATAAATTTGCTCTGGATGAAATGGAAACGAGAATTGAAATTCTAGTGGAAGAATTCCAGTTTTTACACGAATACAATCCTATAGAGCATACCAAATCTCGTTTAAAGTCTCCGGAAAGCATCCTCAACAAGCTTTATAGAAAGGGGGGCGACATTTCGTTCCCCAGCATTAGAAACCATATTAAGGATATTGCCGGATTGCGGATCACTTGTTCGTTTATATCGGATATTTACGTGATCAGTGAGCTGCTAAAAAATCAAAGCGACCTTAATGTCCTGGAAGAAAAGGACTACATCAAGAATCCAAAGCCGAACGGTTATCAAAGCCTTCATTTGCTGATCGAGGTACCTGTTTTTATGTCTGATCGACAAGAACGGGTATGCATGGAGGTTCAGATTCGAACGATTGCGATGGATTTTTGGGCAAGCTTGGAACATAAAATCTATTACAAGTACAACCTGAGCAAACAGACGGTACCGGCGCGGCTTCTAGAAGAATTAAAAGAGGCTGCAAATGCTGCATCTGCTCTGGACAAGCAAATGGAGCGTCTTCATAAAGAAATAGAGGAAATCAAAGAGGAGCAAGCGGAGATGTCCGATGAAGCATTGAATCGAATCATCATTAATAATCAGCAGTTTGCGCTGCCTAAGGGGCTGCTGGAGCTCATCGATAATGGAAACAGCAAGTTGGGCCAATAAAGAGACTCAACTATTCAAACAAGAAACTGATTTGTGCACGTGTAATAAAACATAACATAGATTTTGTGAAAAAGTCTGAAATTTTGTTTTGTTGCAAGAAACAGCAGCAAGGAGTTATTGACAAAAAGCGGTTTATTCCATTATGCTTTGAATAATTCAATATTCGACCGTTCGTATGAAACTCTTGTAGTACAAAGGTTTTATGCGGGGAAATTGTATTTCCTAACTATGGAACCGGTAATCTTATGGATGCCGATTCTATAGTTTTTTTTGTTTATTGACGTGTTAGTTATTTTGATATATATGTGACTTTCTTTAAACTAACATAATTATTTTGAAGGAGGCAGGTAAGATGAAGCAGTCGATAATGATGGATGAGGTTCTCGTGAATGAGTGGTTTGCTGTATTAAAGAGTGAAGAAGTGAAAGATAAACCTGTTCAAGTCATCATTATGGGAGCGCGCGTTGTTGTCTTCCGAACAAGTAAAGGCGTACACGCATTTAAAGATCTATGCATTCATCGCGGCTCCGCTTTGTCTATTGGTACCATTCAGAATGATACGATCGTATGTCCATATCATGGCTGGCAGTATGATGCTCATGGAAATTGTGTTTGTATACCTGCTCAATCCAAAGAAGCGACTATCCCCTTAAAAGCGAAAGCTCAAGTATATGCATGCGAAGAAAAATACGGCTTGATATGGGTGTGCATAGGCTCACCTGTCAAGCCTATCCCTAATATTCAACCTTATTCAGATCCCGGCTTCTCTACGTATACCTTCGGCCCCTATCGTGTCAATTGCAGCGGGCCGCGGGTGATTGAAAACTTCCTTGATTATTCGCATTTAATGTGGGTTCATCAGGGAATTCTTAGCAGTCCGGAATACTCGGAAATTCCAAGCTATAAAGTGAATCGGATTGAAGATCGGCTGGTTACCGATGAAGTGACGATGCTTGAATATGCTTTCGATTCAACCGATCGCAGCCTGATCCCGATTATCTATGTAAAAGAGGCTTACCGCCCTCTTACTGCCTATTTAAAGAAAAGCTTCGGTGCAGGTAACGTTATGTGCATTTTGATGATTACTTATCCTGTCGATGCTCAGACCTCTGTAACCTATACGGTTCATGCTATTAATTTCAATCCCGGAGATATTGAAGCCTACATTCGAACGAATGATGAAATTATGAATCAGGATATTATCATCCTGGAAAATCAAAAGCCGGAGGAGCTCCCGCTGGATCTGCAGGCTGAATTAAGCTTGAAATCCGATCAGCTATCGATAGCTTACAGAAAATGGCTTGCCGAATTAGGCGTTACCATGGGAACGGCTTAATGGATGCCTGACTGGGAACCCGACAAACGCCTCTGTTCCATTGGGTGAGAAGTTATGAATAGCAACGATTGAGCAAATTGGTCAAAAGTATCGTTTATTAGCAGAAAAGAGGGAATTCAAGCCTCTTCATAAGGAGTAGCAGCAGGGCGCCGTCCATGGCGCTCTTTATATTTTCAATAGATATCGTAATAAAGATAGTATCAACCTAATAATTTGCATGAAAGCGCTTATAATGCCTACTGTTTTTGAACGTATAATGGTTACTGTGAATCTTTTAAATTTCTGAATAGGAGTGTGAATGGATAATGAAGTGGTTATCATCGCTATTATCGGTGGTTCTAGTTGCCGTGTCTTTAAGTCCGGTTGCTCTTGCTGAAAATACAGAAGTACCTGCCAAGCAGGCTTCGTTGGTTAAGAAATCGGAGGATTTCAAAGATTTAAAAGGCCTCCCGCAAGAGGTGAAGGACAAGCTTGATGTATTGCTTCAGGACCATGTTTTTGATGGAGTTTCCGATACTGTATTTGGTGTGGATGATAAAATGAATCGTGCCCAATTTGCCAAGGTTGCTGCCATTATTTTTGCATTGCCCATTAATAAAGCTCTCATGAAAAGCTCGTTTACGGATGTCCGATCCGATGATCCGGCTAATGGCTATGCGCTGCCCTTTATCGAGGCGTTAAAAGCGGCTGGACTCACCAATGGTGTCGATGAGGAAGGAAAGCTGTATAACCCATCGGGTATTGTTACCCGGCAGGAGTTGGCGGCATTCTTGATTCGCGGGCTCAAATGGAAGGATGCAGGGGTTACTCCGACTTCTGACAGTACTGTGGATGACTGGGCGAAGGGATACATTACGCTGGCGCTTGAGAACAAGCTTATGACTCAAGTGGCTGTAGGGAGCTTCGGCGGCAAAGTCGCATCGACTCGCAAAACATTGGCACTCGCCAGCTTCGAAGCGAGACGAGCCGTTCAGACGGCGGTGACTCCAGTGGCTGGTGGCACAACAGCAGCCGCGAGTACGGCGCTGCCTGCGGGTATTACCGTATTGCCTACAAGTATCCAGCTGGATATGGACAAAACCTCTACCCTGAGCGTAGGGGATAAATATTACGACGCTGACGGCAGAATATCTACAGTGTGGCAGCCGCCAGTCATAGGATTAAAAGTGGGTGGGCCTAATAACTATGAGTTTAGCGCCAGCCAGATCGAAACCTTGTACAGCAATGGTTATATTGAAGTATCTGCTTCCGGGGGCATTGTGTTAGATAATCCTGCCATCGGACAAAGCTCGGTTGGACTCGGCAAAGTTGTAATAAAAGAAGTAACGGCTGAAGGAGACGCTTCAGTTAGTGCCAAGCTAACTCATATCAATGATGCGGCTGTAACCCATACGACTCAAGTAAAAGCCATGCGTATTCCGACAAGCATAGAGGTCAATTCCAAGGAAATGGTTGTACTCGCTGAGAATGACCAGCCCCAAAGCTTCATATTTAATGTGAAGGATCAGTATGGGAAGATATTTAATGCAGCTTCTTCTTTGGACAGCAGCTCTTATATGATTAATTATAAGCTTGAAAGGATTTCCGGTGAGCCTGGCCTGCAAAGTGCAGGAGGGATATTTACCACTCCATGGGATGAGCAGAAGCTGGATGCTGCAGAACATGTGCAAAGCTGGAAGCTTCCCATAGAGCAAGGCGGGGATATGAATAAGTTTATGTTCAAGCCTAATCATAAGCCGGTAGGCCCTGCGGGCTCCGAATATACAATTACTGCAACTGTCATTAATAAAAATACAGCTCAAGAGATCGCCTCAGCAGCGAGTAGCTTGAAGGTTTATAACTGGAAAGTCCTGGACCCCAAAATGACTTATGAGGTAGATGTGAATGGTTCGCATTTTGCAGCCGGTAAATATTTGTTTGAACGCAAGCTGCTAAGCAGCGAGGATGATATCGCCACACTGAACGCCAAATATTCGTATTATGGCAAAGAAGTCAATATCATAGCTACAGATGATAAAAACCGAAGAATTGATATTACCAAGGTGCTAAAAGATGACTCCAACAAGCCGATATCCATCGTTCAAAGTATTACTGCGAATAAAAAGGATACGCTCATTGGCGCCCCAGGCATTAATGTAGCTGACATTCCCGTCTATAAAGTGTATGGCATTCAACCCATGGATTTATTCGATATCGATGTAACCTTCCAAACTCCTAATGGAGTCAAGAAATTGACGAAACGACAATTAAGTATCGAGTATGCGGAGCCGGCAACGAAAGCGGTAGCCTTAAAAAACATTGCGCTTAGCTTTAATCTAAATACCGTGTATGAAATCCGCAAGCTCGATGGGACGATTGAAAAAATCAAAGGCTCCGATTATTTGGAAAGCAAACCTAATGTGTGGGAGTTTCTAAAATTCGGAGATAATAATGGCCAGGATACGAAGGATGAAAGTCAGTTTTTCAGATATTTTATTCAGTCGACAGATCAGTTTGGATACAAATATCAGAACACGAGTGATAACAAGATGAAGGATTTCACAAATAATTTGGATTTGCTGAAAATGAAGGTGATCGTAGATACGGAAGACAAGAATCCACCGAAGTGGAGTGTGAAAGACGAGGCGGCGAAAGATAAGATTTGGATAGATGACCAGCTCCGGATTCATTATGAGCCTCATGCTAAAAAAGCCGACGGCTCCTTCGACTATTCGAAGAAAAATTTGCAAAGCTTCAGTATCGAGCTGGTGTCGCCTACTCTTCAGCGGTCATGGTGCATTGTTACATTGAATTACTAATAGTGAATACATTGATATAGGGAGAAGGGGCTCCTCCATCCAAGCAGGTGGGGAGCTCCTTTTTTTTGTTCGATCCCTAGCATTTAACAATAGCATGAAGGTGAAGAATCGGGCTGCTGCTGAACGCTTGATGCCGGTTCTTTACCTGGGTACGCCTCGAAAGCTTTGATAGCGTGAACCCCATGGCTTAGAATGGCACCCGCTCTTGTGGAGGCAGCAGTAAGCAAGGCTTCGACAATTTCCTCCATGGTTCCTCCGAGCTCTTTAAATTTGCGGACATGTACATCAATGCAATAAGGGCAGCCGGTAATATGGGCGGTTACGATAGCAATCAGCTCTTTTATTTTCACGGGCAATATGGAGGATGAGTGGTACACTTCCTGCTCGAAGGCAAAAAAAGCTGCCGAAGCATGGGGAGCTAGCTTTACTAGCTCAGGAATTCGCTGAAGATCTGTTTTGTCGTAATATGAACTCATTGGGTTTCCCTCCTTGGAAAAATGAAATCTGCTTTCACTTTTGATTATAGAGGGAGCGGCAGAGGGTTACCGTGACTTAGTTACATTAATTAAAATTTGTTCCAGCAATGGTGGATTAATAAGTTCAATTCGGCCTCTTCCCAATCGCAATGCGCCCTTTCTCTCGAAATCCTTCAAGGTACGGCTTACAACCTCGCGAGCGGTTCCCAATTCAGAAGACAATTGCTCATGCGTGATGGTCAAATGCTTCGAGCCGTCAGATGTTCTATGTATCAGGAAATCGGCAAGCCGGTGATGGATGCTTTTGAATGCAATATCATCAAGAAGCTGGGTGACATCAATTACCTTCCGGGCAATTTGTTTGAAAATAAATTGTTTAAGCGGTTTATGTTGAGGTTGATCCAGCCAATGCTTGAATAGGGAGATCGGTATGATGAGAATATCTGTAGTGGCTTCCACATCGGCCGAAGCTTCGTATTCCGTTTCTCCCAATATACTGCACATCATTAAGGAGCAGCACTCTCCACCTTGAATGCGATAGAGTGATACCTCTCTGCCCATTGGATTCATTTTATAAATTCGGACGCTGCCTTGCAGAATAAAAAGGGCATGCTGGAGCAGGTGGCCCTCTATTATAGAATGCTTTGTAGATGAATCGACAGTAACGATATCGGAAGCTTGCCAATCATGCTCAGAAAGTGATGAAAAGCAGGGGAATAGGTGGATGATCTGCTGGATGCGAGTGTTGTCCATATCGGTCTCCTTGGTTTGTTGAGGTGTTGTGATTTAAACATTCTCTTTGCAAGTGGGATATCCTGTTAATTTAGGATGGTCCTGTTTAATAAGTGAGAATGTTTTTCATTGACAATCGATGGATAAGGGATATAAAATCTAAGTTGTGATAATAATTATCATTTTCACTATACTCGGATGAAGTTTGTTTAAAAATAATGAGTTAATACATAAGCATGCTTAGACTAGGGGGATTTGTTGATGACCGGCTTATTTACCAAAAAGTTGGATGTCGCCTATGACGACGCTTTAATAGTTAAAGATTTGAATTTATCTATTCCCATCGGCAAAATAACCGCTCTTGTAGGCTCCAATGGCTCCGGCAAATCAACGATTCTAAAATCCATGGCAAGGATTATTAAGCCCAGAGGCGGGCAAGTATTCCTGGACGGCAAATCCATTCATCAACAAACGACCAAAGAAGTTGCTAAGCAGCTGGCTATATTGCCGCAAAATCCTACGGCACCGGACGGTTTGACGGTGAGCGAGCTCGTGTCCTATGGACGGTTTCCGCATCAGAAGGGATTCGGTTCCCTTAGCAAAGAGGATAGAGAGGTTATCCAATGGGCAGTTGAAGTAACGGGGATGACTGACTTCCATGATCGCCCGGTTGACCAGCTTTCCGGAGGACAGCGCCAGCGTGCCTGGATTGCCATGGCTCTGGCACAGAAGACGGATATCCTGTTTCTCGATGAGCCTACTACTTTTCTGGATATGGCGCATCAGCTCGAAGTTTTGAAATTGCTGCAGAAATTGAACGCCCAAGAAGGGCGTACTATCATTATGGTGGTTCATGATTTGAATCATGCAAGCCGTTATGCCCAGCATATGGTAGCTATACAGCGTGGTCAAGTAGTAAGCGAAGGATCGCCTGAGCAGGTTATGACACAGGAAGTGCTTCGTATGGTATTCGGCATTGAGGCGGATATTTACCCCGATCCTCGCACGGGCGTTCCTCTTTGCTTACCCTACGAGCTGGCTGGCTCCATTCCGGTCACCAATCCCCATAAAATCGTTGCGGAAGAGCCTCGGTCTGAGCAGCAGCTAATCTCTGCAAAGGCTTAAAGTGATGGACCTTAAGAAGAAAAGTTCTATATCCCCTACTAACATTTCGATTCTAAGCCTAGTTCTTATCGTGGCTGTAATTGGATTGTTGATTTCCATGTTTATAGCCATATCTTTCGGTGCCAAAGAGATGACGCTTGAGACGGTATGGACAGCAATCCTCCATTATAATCCGGCATTGACAACACATCAGATTATTCATGAATTGCGGCTTCCGAGAGTAATAGGAGCGGCCGTGATTGGAGCAGCATTTGCGGTTTCGGGTGCATTAATGCAGGGAGTGACGCGCAATCCATTGGCTGATGCAGGGATTTTGGGAATTAATGCGGGCGCTATGTTTGTCGTGGCGCTTAGTTTTGCGTTTTTGCCGAATTTGCCGTACTCCGCACTGATGGTGCTTTCGTTTGCTGGGGCTGCGCTCAGCGCTTTATTCATCTTTTTGCTTGGATCAAGCTCAGCTGGCGGTTTAACGCCTTTAAAATTAACGATAGCGGGTGCCGTAGTCGCAGCGTTATTGCATTCACTCAGCTCCGGTGTGGCGATTTATTATGATTTGAGCCAGGACTTGGCCTTTTGGTACGCAGGAGGTGTTTCCGGTGTAAAGTGGTCTCATTTGGAGCTGCTGGTACCTATCCTGGCGGTTACCTTCCTAGGGACCTTGGTGCTGGGACGGTCCATTTCGTTGCTTTCATTGGGTGACGAGGTAGCTGCCAATCTGGGTGTCAAAACAAGACGAATAAGAGCTCTCGGCATGACGGCGGCGTTGATTTTGGCTGGTGTATCGGTATCAGCTGTTGGTTCGATTGGATTTGTGGGTCTGGTCATTCCACATATCTCGCGCAAGCTGGTTGGCGTCGATTATCGGTTCATCATTCCGGTGTCTGCTCTATTAGGCGCTGTTCTGCTGGTTTTGGCCGATTTGGGAGCACGTATGGTTAATCCGCCGCGGGAGCTTGCCATCGGAGTAATGGTTGCGCTTGTTGGTGTTCCTTTCTTTCTTTATTTGGCTCATAAAGAAAGGAGGAGCTTGTAGATGAACCATCTCACGCATGTCAGAGGGAAGAAAGCGGTTAAAGTGGGCTGCATTCTGCTGCTTATCTGCTTCAGTGTCATTGTTATCAGCCTAAATACAGGTACGATTCGGATTCCCCCTACAGATGTGCTCCAAACCTTATTCGGATATGGCAGCGCTGATAATACGCTAGTGCTATTCGACTATCGACTTCCCCGTATTGTAATTACGATGTTAGCTGGAATTGGCTTGGGTGTATCCGGAGCCATACTGCAAGGATTATCCCGCAATGCTCTGGCAGATCCGGGTATTCTGGGTATCCATGCAGGGGCTTCGTTTGGTCTTATTGTATTTGTGACCTATTTTCAATCCATGACGGGTAATGCTGCCCTGTTGATTCCAATGTTTACTTTTGCGGGCGGTGTAGTGACAGCTTGTTTGATTGTTTGGTTAGCCAACGACCGTCATAAGGGCTTGCTGCCTGTGCGGTTAATTTTAATTGGAATTGCTGTAGCGGCGGGTTTTAGCGCCATTACGCTCTTTTTATCATTGAGGCTTGATGAAAAAACGTATGCCTTCACTTCAAGATGGCTGGTCGGAAATGTTTGGGGGAGGGACTGGATCCATGTGTATGCTTTGCTTCCGTGGATTGCGATTTTTGTCCCGTATGCGTTTTTTCAATCCAAAGCATTAAATGCGTTCACACTGGGAGATGAATTGGCAACGGGTATAGGAACTTCTGTACGCAGGCGGAGGCTGCAGTTGTTAGCCGCTGCTGTAGCATTATCCTGCGCAAGTGTATCCATGGCGGGAGGAATCGGCTTCATAGGCTTGGTTGCCCCTCACCTGGCACGCCGTCTTGTAGGGCCGATGCATCAGCACGTTCTGCCGATCTCGGGTCTCATCGGTTTGGTTATATTGGTGGTTGCGGATACGATAGGACGATCTATCTTCCAACCCAATGCAATACCGGCCGGTATAGTTGTAGCAGCAGTGGGCGCACCTTATTTTCTGTATTTACTTCGCAAAACCAAATAAAACTAATTTAAGGGGATCATTTATGAAAAAGACTTTATTCATTTTACTGACCATTATGTCTATTCTTATTGTATCGGCATGCGGTGAAAAGGCGCCGCAACCAGCGGCATCACCTCAGCAGGGCACAGCCTCCCAGCCAAGCACAGCTGTTCAGCCTGCGGCACCAAGCGGGGATAAAGCAGCAGCCGGCAAGGAGCCTAGAATCGCTTCGGTATCTATACATTTGACCAATGACCTGCTTGCTCTTGGTATTACTCCTGTCGGCTCCGTTATCGGCGGAGATTTGAAGGCGTTCCTGCCTCATGTGGCTGATAGATTGAAAAATACAAAACCACTCGGTGTAGTAACAGATCCCGATATGGAGACGTTGCTTTCACTTAAGCCTGAGGTGATCTACCTTGACCAGCAGTACGCGGGAAAAGATATTGCCAAATATGAAAAAATCGCGAAAACAGAAGTATTTAATCTGGATGATGGGACTTGGCGGGATCAGGTGAAAAAAATCGGGAAGCTTGTTAATCGCGAACAACAGGCCGATGATTTCGTCAAAGCTTATCAAGCTCAGACAGAACGTGTAAAAGCGCTCGTGAACAATAAAATCGGTAACGGAACCGTAATGGCCGTACGTGTTACTGCCAAAGAATTGCGCGTCTTTAGTACAAGACGTCCAATAGGACCGCTCCTATACGAAGACATGGGCTTAAAGCCGGCCAAAGGTGTCGATAAAATAAGTAAAGATAAAGCATTTGAAGTGATTTCTCAGGAAGTGCTTCCTGATTATGATGCGGATGCCATCTTCATTGTTCTCAATAAAGAGGATGGAGCACAGAAGTTGTACCAGCAGCTGCAAGCAAGCCCGATTTGGCAAGGGTTAAAGGCGGTAAAAGCGAACCACATCTACGTAGTTCCAGAACAGCCATGGCTCGATTATTCGGCAATGGGCGCCAAAATGGCGATGGATGATGCGGAAAAAATATTCGCGAAGTAAGCTGCGGCAGAAAAGTGGGGCTATTCCAAAGCCGGTTTAGGAGAATGAGCCTCGGATTTGTCCTTATATGGTTGGTTGCAAAAGAACCTTCGATCCCTTTTAGCGGGTTGAAGGTTCTTTTGTGCATGGCAGAGGTTTTACTTATTGGGTATACCCTTTTAAGAGAGCTCCTCTTGTACATTATTATTCATTTCGTACAGATAGATCCTTGCTGCCCTTAGTCATTGAGGATTTGCACAGTGGACAAGACTTAGTTGAAAGCTTTGCATCAGTAGACGAGGTGATTCTCTGCCAGGTTTTGCAACGGCTGCTTGTGCATATCCAAGCCTCAATAATTCCAGTGGGGGTATCCCTTGCAGGAACAATGGGGCCTCCTAATGTTGATTTCCGAGTGGTGGTTGTTGTTCGGCTCGTAGAACTTGGACTGTTGGCATCCATCTTAGGTTTAGGAAAAGCGGATAAAAGGAAGCGCGATGGATCTGCTTTTTTACCGCGGTAGTAGGCTGGAGAACTGATGATCAAATCATCCTTGGCCCGAGTTATGGCTACATAAGCAAGTCGGCGTTCTTCCTCCAGGGCAGCCGCTTCTTTATTACGACTATTTTCCCGAGGAAATACATCTTTCATCTGCTTAACATCCAAGGCCGAGCTATGCGGCATATTACCTTCACAAGCCCCGATCAAATAGACTACCGGAAATTCCAGCCCCTTCGATTTATGGATCGTCATCAATGACACCTTATGGGTCGGATTGTCTGACTTCTGCTGCTTCATGTCTCGCCGTTTCTCCACTACCTCTTGGACAAAAGACAGGAAGGATTCCAACGTATCGAATCTTTTGGCTGAGGACTCCAGCTCGTCCAATGTTTCTTTTAACAATTCCTTTTGATGTGTCACCTTATTCTGCTTGTTAGTTTCCAGAAAGGAATCGTAAAAGTCGCGGCGGATCAGCTGAATGGCATTCAATGGCTTGAGTGAAGCTAAGGACTTAATCAGCTTGATGCGTTCTTTGATCTTTTCCTTCTGAAAATCCTTAAGCTGGGGGAGCCCCAGCAGATGAATGAGCGGCCACTTTTTGGCTTGAATGGCTTCTTGATCTTGAATGATTCGGATACCCTGATCGCGATTAATATAGAGAGTTCCAAGTATGCCTTCAATGGCTTCAAAGCTGCGGCGGTTCAAGGCAAGAGAAAGATGATCGATAACTGGCTTGACCATCCACTGCTCGTAGAAGGACTCCTTATCACCGTAATCGATGAAAGGGATATTATGCAGAATAAACTGCTCAATGATGGCCCGGCTGTTGCTAGCTGAGCGGTACAATATAGCAGCATCCCCATAGCCTCGTATGCTTTCGTTTACTTGACGCAGCAGATGACTAAGAATCCATTCGGCTTCTTCATCGCTGTTTGAAGGTCTTATATATTGCGGCGGTGCAGCTTCACTATGTTTGGTGGCGCGCAGCGTCTTTTTCTTGCGTTCCTTATTATGTCGGATGACGGCATTACCGAGACCCACAATGCTGGGAGTGGAGCGGTAGTTGATGTCCAGTGTAACTGTTTTTGCCGTTGGGAAGCGCTGATCGAACTGTAGTATAAATTCATGGCGCGCTCCGTTAAAAGAATAGATCGTCTGGTCATCGTCGCCGACAATCATCAGATTTTCATGCGTTGAACCGACCATTTTTATCAGCTCATACTGAACCAGGTTTGTATCTTGAAACTCGTCCACGCTAATGTAGGTAAATCTTTGTTGAAGTGAACGCAGCGCAGCAGGCTTTTGCTTCAGTAAATGGTAGCAGTTTAACAGGATATCGTCGAAATCGATTTGGTGGCTGGCCTTTTTCCATTCCTCGTAGCGGAGAAAAATTTGCTTTAATTCTTTCTCTTCGGCTGTACTATCGGGTAACTCGCTAAGCTCAATCATTTGCATTTTGTACGAAGACAGCAGGGAAAGCAGCACTTCCGGCTGATACGTTTCCTGCAGCCCCATTTCGAGAAGGATACGCTTAACGGAAATTTGCTGATAGCGTGTGTTGGTTATAATCTCCTGATCGAAGCCGTGAGTGCGAATGATTTGCAAGCAGAAGGAATGAAAGGTTCGTGCCTGAATAGTAGCGGCAAGCTGGTTGTTCAAGCCAGGCATTGACGAAATACGCTCCTTCATTTCTTCGGCAGCTTTTTTGGAAAAAGTAACGAGCAGCAGGCTTCGGGGATCAACGCGATGAACGGCTACCAAATAAGCTGCCCTGCATACCAAGACGGTTGTTTTCCCTGAACCTGCTCCCGCTAATGTCAGCAAAGGACCATTGAAGTGACGGACGGCTTGAATCTGAGGTGCGTTTAACCGGATACCTTGCATCTCTAAATCACGGAAAAAGAAAGCATCGCTGTCATCGTCAGTAACGATTTCTGTACTGGTTGTAAGCTCTGCCATCGGAGCATATGGAATAGTCTTACTGCCTGCTCCCAGAGGGACTTTGTGAAATTGGGGTTCGCTCAATAAGATCACCTGTTTCATTGTTCATTGCCATAAGAAGCTTTAACTTGTGTTATTTTAACACAGTCACGGCTGCTTTGTGGAGGAAAGGGAATTTCTATGCGCGCCTCATTTTTATGCAATTACAAAAAAAAGCAGGATTTCACGAGGAAATCCTGCTTGGTAATTAATGTGGAACTTGTACTGTAGGTGTAACAACTCGAGGTTGAATCAACTGTAATAGTTGAAGCACATCATCCCTAGTAAAGCCGGGTTTGCCGTCAACATCCTTCTTCAGAAGGATGTTTTGCAGCACATAGCTAATGTCAATCACTGTGTAAACTGTTACAACACTATTGAGCATGCTTGGTTTAGCTGCAAAAGCTTGCAATATCTGATTGGCAGCTAGTTTAGGTTTGTTAGCTGGATCGTAGACCAGACTGCCCGAGGTTGGTCGCGTGTTGTTAAGAGTGTAGTAAATGATTACATCGGATCCTGCGGTTGCAGTATTCAAGGTAATCTCGGTTTCCCCGTTTGGCAGTCGGGTTTCTGTTGGCTGAACCGCTGCTACTTGATTTGCTCCAAACACACCGTATGTTGAGAAATGAGTTACGAACGCAACGGCTCTTCCATCTGCTGTAATAACGGTTGGCTGATACTCCCAAGTCCCTTTGGTCTTGTTGTAATAAAAAATTCCAACACGGCTTTTATCCGAACCTGGAGTTATAGGGAACTCCAGCCTAACGGGATGGTTCTGATCGATAGTCGCACCTGTCAAGGTGAAATCCAGGATGTCTCCCGCAAGAGTAAGAGGGAAGTTACTATAAGATTCCGACGATTGTGTAACTGTAAGTCTGGCATCGGGACCAAGCGCAGCACTCGACAAATCAACAGTAACTCCATTAGTGAAAGTAATGGTTGGACTGACGGAGCTCACGGGTTGGGGCTGTCCCAACGGTGCTCCGCTAATGATTTTAATGAAGTAGGACTCTTCGGTGGAGCCGTTAGTAGACCTGATTTTAAACGTAAGCTCCGTATCATTGCGAAGCATCGGTACATAAAGCTCGTAGCCAGTTCCCTTACGGCCATAAGTGACTCCAGTTACATTGCCCGACACATTCACTAGTTGTGCGGAAGAAACGGTCGGTTGAATATAGAAATATACAGATTGTGTCACAGAGCTCATGGTGAAACTAAAAGTATTGCCTGACCTCAATCCCAGTGTGTTTCCATACGAAACGCTCGTTACGGTAGCATCGTTGCTTGTATCAGCTGCACGGTTGATGACAACTTGATATGCGTAAGTCTTCGTTTCATCTGCTGCCGTAACAGTGATAGCTAATGTATTGTCACCGACATTTAGCGATATCGGCAAAGGCTTACCGCTGGTGGAAACTTGGCCATCAATACGCAGAGTTGAGTTACCATCGGCCAATGAAGCAACAACGTCCAAGCTGCTGATCGAATAAGGAACGTTGACCGCAAAGCTTTGCGACGTTTGGTTGGCAGTAAGCGTCTGGCTGCTACCGCCAATGGTCAGGCTGCTCAAGTTAGCGTTGCCGGACAAAGGAGCAGCACGGTTAACGACAATGTGATACGCATACTCAGTTCCGTCTTCTGCCGTAACAGTGATAGCTAATGTATTGTCTCCGACATTTAGCGATATCGGTAAAGGCTTACCGCTGGTGGAAACTTGGCCATCAATACGCAGAGTTGACTTCCCATCGGCCAATGAAGCAACGATATCCAAGCTGCTGA
Source organism: Paenibacillus radicis (ex Xue et al. 2023) (assembly GCF_024722015.1). GTDB lineage: Bacteria > Bacillota > Bacilli > Paenibacillales > NBRC-103111 > Paenibacillus_S. Next base: position 61,752 of record NZ_JANQBD010000016.1, read on the forward strand.
TCGAATAAGGAACGTTGACCATAAAGCTTTGCGATGATTGGTTGGCAGTAAGCGTCTGACTGCTACCGCCAATGGTCAGGCTGCTCAAGTTAGCGTTGCCGGACAAAGAAGCAGCACGGTTAATCTGGATTGTGTAAGTACGCTCATTAAGGTCTTGTGCGATTAATTGTACAGTGACCGTGTTCAGCCCAACGTTTAAAGGAGCGGTGTTGATCAAGCCGTTCGCATAGGTGGCTCCGCTGACTGTGCCGATGGAAGCGTTCGGCGATACGGAAGCTCCAAGCGTCAAAGCCTCAACCGCATAAGGCACACTAACGGTAAAGGTATTATCACCGGCAGGTGTCACGGAATACGCTGGGTCGACCGTAAGTGTCAGTACAGCAGCATTGGAAGGGACTGCACGATTAATGACAATGTGATAGGCATATTCAGTTCCGTCTGCTGCCGTAACAGTAATATCTAATGTATTGTCACCGACATCTAGCGATCTATAAACGGGCTTACCGCTAGTGGAATCTTGGCCATCAATACGCAGTTTCGCTGTAGCATCGGCTACGGTAGCTACAATGCTCAAGCCTTCCATCGTGTACGGTACGTTTACGGTAATGCTTTGTGAAGCTTGGTTAGCTATCAATGACTGTGGAGTGCCGCCGATGATCAAGCTGCTTAGGTTGGCATCGTTTGATAAACGAATGATGGAAATAGAGTAATTATTCGTAGTACCATCTTCTGCCGTAACCTTTAATTGTATTGTATTATTTCCAACAAGCAACTCAGGGATAGTGATAACTCCGCCGTTGTAAACAGCACCGGTCACAGTTCCCCCAATAATACTGATTGCAGATGTATTATGAACCGTTGGTGTTAGGGAAACAGACGTTACTTCATGAGAGACTTTGATTTTAAAAGAGTCTGCCCCCACATTTTCCACGGTACCTGTGTTTGAAGCGACAGATAGGGAAGCATCGCTAGAACCGAGGTTTCTGGTAACGGTTATCTTATGTTCAGCTACTGTGTTGTCCTGGGCAATTACAGGTACTTTAACCTCATAGGCTGTTCCGGGATCTGGCAACGATACAACCCAACCATTCGAGTCGTATACAGCGCCAGTTACATTTCCAATACGGGCCTGTGGGGAAAGCTCCCAGGTTAATTTAACAGAGCTTACTGAATAAGGGACTTCAACCTGGTAATCGCCTGCAACAGATGTGGTAGTTCCATGGCTGCTTGTTACTTTTGTCAATTCTTTTGCATTAGACAGCATGGTCAGTCGATACGGATCACTAAAAGCTCCTGTTCCGCTAATTACACCAATGGAAGGGTTTAAGTGAACAGCGGGCCTAACTGCATATTCAGAGTGGGGTTGACTGAAATAAATATTTCCCCAACTATCAACAATGTGGACAAATTGCCCATACTCATCTTCTTCGGAATTATTTTGTTCAACTACCCTAGGTGTAAGCAACCACCAATCATACTCTTGCCATTCTTCATGCCGTAAGGTGCCGTCTCCGCCATATTCTTCTTTATCAGATAAAGCTTTATATTGTTCGGTGTTAAGCAATCCGACCTTTGCTTCTACAGTACCATCGGTACCGTAAACTACAGCGCCGGAATTATCCCTAACATCCCAGGAATGGTTGTCAATCCAGTCCTTCTGGGAAGACAAGCTGTTGTAAAAATCTGCATTTAAGTAGTAGGCTAGCGATCCCGTTTTTGTAGGGGCGTATTTTATACTGTCAATGCTACTCTCGCTTTCGTTGGACCAGGACTTACTCCCGATTTTATACACATCATCCATACCTAACAAAAGTCCATTTTGGCCAGGGTTCCACAGGAGCCATTTTTTACCGCCGAGTTCAACGTAAGAACCTTTATTTAATTGGTTTAGCAAGCCGCTAACGTATTTGCTGCGATACTGTTGAATGGCTTCGTTCAGGCTGGATTGGGCTGTCAGCATTTGAGCTGTTGTGGAACCAGGGTTTTGCAGCACGGCTTTAGCCGAATTGATGTGCAATTGCAGCTCAGCTTTGGAACCGGCAGAATAATTCCCTACTCCTGTCCCTTCCAATGTGTGAGAGATTAGCCCTTCGGCTTCGGATACGGTGTAGCCAAGATCCTTGGGATACGCAGTAACCCGTACGTCATCGATGTACCAGCCGGGCGAAGTATTTGCATTCCATTGCAATGCAAACCGGATTTTCAACCCTTCAACATTGTAGGAAGGATCCAACTCTACTTGCATTGGCTGCCACGAGGAGCTCATGACGGATTCTGAAGAAGGCCCTTCTATCTCTCCACGTTGCCTTTGTATAAAAAGGGTCTGCCAGCTCGCTCCTGCATCCTTACTGGCTTCCACTTTGATGGAACCGCAGCAGGATCTTAGCTGCACCCACTGCATCCAATTAACAGATAATTTCCACGCTTCCGTAGGTGATGGTTGAATTGGCGGTGATATGATGTAGCTGTCCTCGTTAGAATAAAAATTTCCCGTCAGATTGGTGGCCCATAGTTTCGTACCGGATGCCGCTTGCATCGGTCCTGATTGTGGTACTCCATACTGCCAGCTGGAGATAGTGCCTCCTGATGTAAATCCCCCGTTATTTGCTTCGAAGTCACTGTTGTATAAGAAGTTGGGCTGTTTTACTTTCGTTTTGAACTGTGCAATGGCCTGCTGTATAGGTGCAAGTGCATTGTCCAATTCATTTTGAGTAAGCACATCCTTAAATGCTACCGTTTGTGCGTTAAGTAAGGCAGCGTTCAGTGGTGCTTTTGCTCCGGTTTCATAATAACCTACCGAATTGCCTTCCTGGCTATGCTCAAGCAGATGCTGGGCTTGCCAAATTTCATTTAACAAGGAGCTGGTGTTCAGTTGACCGATAATGATGTCATCCACGAAGACACCGGCCTGTTGGACGGAGGAGTCACTATAGAAATGGAATTTCATTCTGAAATCGGCAACGGCGTAAGAGGGGTCAAGGGTGAATTTTTTTTGAACCCAGCGTTCTTCTCCGCCGCTTTCATCCAATAGTTGAGTCCACTCATTGCCTCCGTTTTTAGATATAGATACCCTTAAACCGTCATAGCCTTGCTCCGTCTGAGCCCATTGCCACCACGTCAAGGTTAATGGCGCGTCAGTGCTGGCGCTACTCAAGTCAATGACTGGGGATGTCAAATCGCTCTCTTGGCTAGCGGCGTAGACCCCGCTCAAATTCGTCCCCCATGCCTTATTACCGGAATGGCCTGATTTGGGGCCAATTGTTGGCGTACCACATTGCCAGATTTCGGAAGTACCGCTTCGCACAAATCCGCACGGAGTATTTTCAAAATTATTGCTATATAGAGTACCCGGCAAGTATTTGGAGGCTTGGAAGTTCTGTACAGCTTGTTTTAAAGCAACAACAGCTGCATCTACTGCTTCAAATCCCGGATTGCTGTCGCGAACTGCAATGGCATTGGAAATTGCTTGCTGCAGCTGTGCCTTGGAACCACTCGCATATAGACCGGCTCCGTTTCCCTCTACGGAGGATTGATGTAATTTCTGCGCGTCTGTAATGGATTGGTTGAAGTTAGTGGAGAACCGCTCGATTTTCACGTCATCAATCATCATAGCTGCGGGAACGAGATTGCTGGTAGCCGTCTCTATTTTGAATTTAAAATTTTTCACGGCATAAGAGGCGTCCAGTTCAAAGGAACGTTTGGCCCAGTTCCCTCCCGGTACAAAGTTAATAGGGACGAAATCCCAATTAGCTCCGCCATCTTTACTAACAAAAACTAAGTTTGTGTACTCTAGTATAGGAGAATTGAACTGCCACCAGCTTATCCTGAAGCCTTGGACATTATTCGATGTCAGGTCCATATCCGGGCTAATAAGAGTATCCTTATGGTATCCTGATACACTACCTGCGAGATTGAGAGCCCATACCTTTGACCCGGAGTGTGCGTGAAGATCACCGGCCGTAAGAGTGGCGTGCGACCACAGGTCATTGCTTATAAACCCTCCATTGTTTTCTTCGAAGATCAGGAAAGCAACAGGTGCCAAAGGAACTTCCTTCAATTCAAAATCATTCCAAGCAGTTTGGAGGGCTGCAACAGCTGCAGTCAGATCTGCCTGTGATAAGGCGGCATTATCTCTAGCTGCGGTGGCTGTATGGATTGCGTTAAGCAACTCATTCCTCGCTCCAGCTTGATATTGCCCCTGCGCTGTACCTTCAGTTGTTATGTTATAGACTTCTTGAACTAAGCTTAATAGAGTAAACATTGGATGACGATCCGGCGACAAATTATTATTAAATACTTCTCTTGCAGCCATCAGTGCCGCTATTGCATCATTAATTGCTGCTTGGGAGGAAGAAGGGTTAGCGTTAACGGCTTGCGCTGCTTGAATAGCCACCATTAGTTCAGCTTTTGCGCCGGTTCTATACTGCCCAGGTAAAATTCCTTCAGATGACTTGTCATGAGCGTTGAGGGTATCAACGATAGTTTGAGTCAGCTGCTCTTTATCGGGAAAAGCTCTATTGATCTGCAAGGTATAAGTGGTGGTTGAATCATCCACCCCGGTTACTTGAACCATAATGGCATTCAAACCATAACTGACTGGAACTGCAAAGTCAGAGAGCTGGGAAGCGGGAAAGACTGTTTGACCCAGCTTAAATTCCTTCGCATCCGGATAAGAAGCTTCGGCTGATAAGTGAACTTCGCTTGTATCCGTACCGACGTTTAAAGAATAACTATAACCATAATGCTTGAAAGCCGGAGTTAACGTTCCTTCCGCAGCAGTCAGTGATTTCAGCTCAGAAGGGAGTGGGAATAAGGGTTGGGTAAATTCATTGATAGAGGTGAAAGCTGAGTCCCCCAAGCCGAGCTGACCGTGATCATTGATCCCTTTGCCCCAGAGCTTTCCGCTTGCTGTGAGAGCGAAGGTTTGCTGATGGCCTGCCGCTACGGCGATGACTTCTCCAATATGGGCTGTTAGACTTTCATTTCTGCCGGGAAACGATCCATTGTCTCCCTCGAAATATTCCAGTTCCGTGCCCCCGTTTAAAATATCCAAGATAATCATCTGCTTGCCGCCAGCTGCCAAGGCAGCAGGATTATTTAAAAGGGCGTAAGAATAGTAATAAAAATCAGCAGGGCGTGGGTATGCGGAATATGTATCTGTAAAGATATTATTGACTGAAACAAGTCTATCTCGGTCTATACCGAGCTGCCTCACTGTGTTATCGCCCCAGGACCACAATTTCGTATATAGCTCACTTCCTTCACCGGTACCTGAAATAACAATGGCAACGCTGTGGTAGGAGCCTGCTGCGATTTTACCGACGGTCCTGTTTGTAAAAGTGGATTGAATAGCTGAAGCATATGGACTGGTGCTATCCAACGGAGCATCAGTACCTAACTGTCCACGGTCATTGGAGCCCCAAGAATAGACAATACCGTCCTTTAAAGCCAAGCCATGCCTTCCGCCGAGTGATAGCTCTGTAATCCCGCTAAGCTCTGTAGATTGATTGGTTTTTACAGGGACTGGGAATAAGCTTTTGTTTCCTGTGTCCTGATTGCTAAGCTGGCCGAATTGATTGTCGCCCCAAATCCAGGCTTTGCCGCTGATCGGATCCAACACACCGGCATAATCAAATCCGGCAGACAGCTTGCCGTTAGGTACAACCAGATCGGTACCGCCAGAGGTTTTAACTCTAGCGAAAGTCAATCTGCTAAAGGTAGTGCCATCCCCCAGCTGTCCCTTTTCATTGCTCCCCCAACTGTAAATATAGCCGTTGGCATCAATAGCAAGAGTAAAGGCGGAGGAAGCAGCTCCAGTCTCCGGATTGCCGCCTGCTGCGATGGAAACAATATTCGAGGGAAGTCCTGTAACCTGCCTCGGACTGGTTTGATCTGCACCGGATGTATCATATCCAAGCTGGCCATGATCGTTCGCTCCCCAGGTCCAGACCGTGCCGTCAGATTTCACGGCTGTCGTGTGAGAATACCCAGCGGATACGGCTTTAAAGCCGGAGTTGCTTTCGCTGGTCCCATAGGCAAGGCTTATCTCTGGCAGGCTCATAAGTGCTGATAATAGAAAGCAGATGCAAAGAGATAATTGCACTAATCGTTTGGTTAAACTTTGACCAGGCAGATTGGACCTAAGTCTGTCAGTCATTTTTTGGATAAGCATGCATATCCTCCTTTTTCCATAGTATTTTAGTACCATTAAATTTAATTATATAACAAGTTTCGCTATTATTCTGTTAATTTCTTCAATAAATAAGACTAATTTGTAAGCTGTTTTTGATAGAATTAGTTATTTTTTGCTGTACTGGATCATATCGGGTTTATTGGGGGATTGACAGGGTCAAGCAGGAAAAAGTAAAGTGGAAACTAAAAGGTACCTATGTGGTTTCCTGAGTTTCTGTTGCTGGAGGTTATATTTGTGGATGAAGTGAATCACTTGCGTATAGTGCAAGCAGCAGCGGAACTTTTTAATGCTAAAGGATACCGTAATGTCACACTAAGTGAACTGGCTGCGCGGCTTGGCATGAGTAAGAAAACGCTGTACTTGTACTTTAGCGGCAAGGAAGAAATAGCCGAGGCAGTGCTGGAGCAGACGATGCAGGCTATAGCCTGCAAAGTTGCCGAAGGTGCGGAGCGGAAGGGCAATCCGATACAAATTTTAGAGGATACTTTTGCGGCGATCAAACAAGAAATAATAAAGCTGAATCCTGTCTTCCTGGAGGATATTCAGAAATATATTCCTGGGATGTGGAAACGGCTTGAAGACTTTAGAGCCGGGCAGCTCCTATTCATTGAAGGTCTACTCAACCAAGCGCAGCAGTTGGGGTTAATTCGTGACCTGAACCCCAAATTAGTCTCAGCTATTATGCTGCAAAGCATCCAAACCTTCGTACGGCCTGATTTTGCAGCAAAGCATGGGGTTGCCATGGTAGAAGTTGCGGACACTCTGTTTTCTTTGTTTACCAAGGGGCTTCGGAAGGAGAATAACGAATAAGGAGCGTGTGCATGATGGATAGCTATGTGCTTGACTTCCAACAGATCGATAAAGCCAGCTTACCTCTTGTAGGGGGGAAAGGAGCCAACCTGGGGGAAATGACACGAGCGGGTTTTCCCGTTCCCGCCGGCTTTTGTGTAACCACAGGAGCGTTTCGTGCTTTTCTTGAACAAAGCGACGAAATGGAGGCGTTTTTCCTTAGCTTGGCGGCTGTAAAGGCTGATCAGCTGGATGAAATTGCAGCGCTGGGCCGTGGTATTCGCGAGCATCTGGTGACGGTTGCAGTCCCGGCTGAAGTGCTTGCAGCAATAATGGCCAGCTGGCGCCGATCCGGAGAGGCCCAAGCTTATGCTGTCCGATCCAGCGCAACCGCTGAGGATCTGCCTACGGCATCGTTTGCCGGACAACAGGACACGTACTTGAATGTACTGGGCGAGGAACAATTGCTTGAAGCTATTCGCAAATGTTGGGCATCCCTTTTTACCGACCGTGCGATTTCATACCGGGCGAAGAATGGCTTCGACCATCGAGCGGTGCTGTTATCTGTGGTTGTACAGCAGATGGTATTCCCCGAGGTGTCGGGTATTATGTTTACCGCTGACCCTATCAGCGGACATCGCGGCACGGTCTCCATTGATGCCGGCTTTGGGCTCGGAGAGGCCCTAGTGTCGGGCTTGGTTTCCGCTGACTTGTACCAAATACGTGCAGGTGAGATCTTTGCCAAGAAGATTGCAAAGAAAAAGCTTGCGATCTTTCCTCTGCCTGAAGGCGGCACTGTTACTCGACAATTACCGGAGGATAGGCAGGGTCAGCAAGCGTTGAGTGACCCGCAGATCCTTGAGCTGGCTGCCTTGGGAGAGAGGATTGAGAAGCATTATGGATCGGAACAGGATATTGAATGGTGTTATGCTGAGGGACGTACATATGTGGTTCAGAGCCGTCCGATTACATCCTTGTATCCTGTCCCGCAGATGAACGTTCCTGAGGGGGAATCCCCTCATATTCTCTTATCGTTCGGTCACCAGCAGATGATGACCGATGCCATGCGGCCACTCGCGCTATCGGTCCTGCGTACGATGATTCCTTTCGGCAAGGCTGCGGTTCGAGTGGAGAGCAGCTTCACGCAGTGCGCGGGAGGCAGAATGTTCCTCGATATAACGCAGCTGTTCACGCTGAAGCCTGCTCGACGTTTCTTCCCCAAGCTCTTGAGCGGTATTGATGAGCTTATAGGCATCGGAGTCGAGGAATTCGTGCAACGCGAGCCGTTCATTCGCAGCCTTCCGCGGCAAAAAGGCCTTAAGCGGGGAGCGCTGCGTCTGATTATGCCAATTGCCGGCAAGGCGATTCATAACCTGCTGTTCGCTGATACCTCGAGAGCCGTTCAAATCGTGAACGAATGGATGGCTGCAAGGCTGACGGAGGTCCGGACACAATTGACAGGTGTAGTCGGAGCTGAGCGGATCATGCGTGTGCAGGAGCAGGACGGGATGATGCTACGTTCGCTTCTTCGCAACGTGATAGCCTATCCATTGGCTGGCATCATATCGTTAGGGCTGATTAAGTCGCTGACAAAGAAATGGCTAGATGACACGAAGACGGTACATGTGCTGAATAAATCGCTGACTGGCAATGTTACCAGTGAGATGGGCCTCATGATCGGCGATTTGGCGGACACGGCAAGGCGTTATCCGCAGATTGCCGAGATCATTGGCCAAGCCGATAACGCGAACTTTCGCAGCAGCTTGCAGCAGGCCGATGGCGGAGACGAGTTTATTCGCCAGTGGGATCGATTTATGCAGCATTACGGCATGCGCTGTCCTGGCGAGATCGATATCACGCAATCGCGATGGAGTGAGGATGAGAGCTTGCTGCTTCCAGCGGTTCAAAGTCATATGCGAACGATGGAGGCAGGCGAGCACAGGGAGAGGTTCGCGCAAGGAGCGACCCAGGCAGACGAAGCCGCTCGTGAATTGATCGGACGAGTGCGTGCGCTGCCATTCGGATGGTTCAAGGCAAAGCTGATGTCTCGCTTGATCAAGGTGTTCCGCAATTTGATGGCTATTAGGGAGCATCCGAAATATTTGATGATGCAGACGTTTGGCCTTATTCGCCAGGCACTGATGGATGAAGCAAGGCTGCTGGTTGAAGCGGGAGTACTAAAGCATGAGGAAGATGTGTATTACCTGACCCTTGATGAGCTGCTGCAGCTAACACAAGGGGAGCCTCTTATTCGCTTGAGCTTGGATGAGAAGATAGCTGAGCGAAAGCGGGAATATGCACGCTTTCGGAATCTTACGCCGCCGCGCCTTATGACAAACGAAGGGGAAATTATCACCGGTCACCGCAAGCAGAAGGATGCGCCGGAAGGGGCTCTGCTCGGCACGCCTGTATCTGTCGGTGTCGTGGAAGGTTTCGCACGCGTGGTGCTTCGCCCAGAGGAAGCTAGACTGAACAAGGGTGAAATATTGATCGCACCGTTCACCGACCCGGGTTGGACGCCATTATTTCACTCGGCCATTGGCTTAGTGATGGAGGTCGGCGGGCTCATGACCCACGGTGCCGTAGTCGCCCGGGAGTATGGACTGCCCGCAGTCGTCGGGATCGATGGCGCCACGCAGCGGATTAAGGATGGCGACTATATTCGGCTCGACGGTACGCGAGGTTACGTGCTGATACTGAAGCGACAAGATTGAACATCCGGCTGTGTTAAGGGAACGCCTCCATAAGTACCTACCCATACTTACACGAGAGCGTATAACTTTAACGCAGCTGTAGCTCTCCGTGATCAGGAGAAAGAGTGTCTTTCCCTCAGCTCAAGCTGAACAAACAAGCCCATCGACTTCTCTGCCCAAATTATTCGTGTTAAGATGAAGGAAAGTATTGGACCAACGGAAGAGCCGTTAAGAATGGAGGCCGCAATGAAAGCTTTACAGAATAAAATAATTACAGAGGGAATTGTTTTAAGCGACCAAGTGTTGAAGGTGGACTCATTCCTCAACCATCAGGTTGATCCGGAGCTAATGCTGGGGATTGGACAAGCATTCGCTGCAAGATACGCCGATAGCGGAGTCACCAAGGTGCTCACACTCGAATCGTCCGGAATTGCCCCAGCCATCATGACCGCATTGACATTGAAAGTACCGCTCATCTTTGCCAGAAAACAAAAATCATTAACATTGAAAGATAATCTCTATGTTGAAACCGTATATTCGTTTACCAAACAGCAGCAGAATGAGATCACCATTTCAAAGAAATTTTTATCTGCAGGTGAGAAGGTTCTAATCATTGACGACTTTCTGGCGTACGGTGAAGCAGCTATTGGAATGGCACGTATTGTTGAAGCGGCAGGCGCGGAGGTAGCGGGAATTGGCATAGTGATCGAGAAATCGTTCCAGAATGGGGCGAATAAACTTAAAGAGTCCGGGTACCGGGTCGATTCCCTTGCTCGAATTGCGTCTTTATCCGCAGGAAAGATTGAATTTATAGAGGAATAGCAGCAAGGAACATCAACAACGGAGGAGCTTGGTCCTGATGGGGCTAAAGTTCCTTTTTGTTTATCAAAAGGGGATATTTTTGCTTCCTCTCGTATACAGCAGGCGCTAACACAAACAGACTTGTCTCTGAAGGGTAGCTTAAAGATTTTGCAAGGAAAAAGGGAGCAAGTCATAGGGGCAGAAGGGAAAGTACAATGACATCGAAAAATGTTTTAGTCACCTCATGCATGAAGTACTGCTTCAATAAGCCCTCTTGTTTAAAGCCCAGCTTTTCCAAAATTTTTAGAGACGCCGTATTGCCTGGTGCTACCTCAGCTTGAATTCTGTGAGCTCCTATTTGTTCAATGCCGAACCGGGTAACGACTCCCAAAGCTTCTGTCATGATGCCTCTGTTCCAATATCTGCTGGATAGCTCAAATCCGATATTGACCGGGAGAAGCGGTTTGTTGGCGAAGGTGCCTCGGATAGGCATGTACATGATAGTGCCGATCAAATGGTTGTTTGTATGCAGAGTAATCCCCCATGGGAGAAGCTGCTTGTTTTCAAATTGCTGATTCCATGATGCAATCAAGTCCTGCGCATGGTTGGGAGAGGAAGGACCGTACCAGTCGAGATATTTAGTGAGCTGAGGGTCGGAATAGATCCCATAAAGATCAGCGGCATCATCTGCCGTCATTTGTCTTAATAACAACCGATTTGTAGTAAGTGTTGGAAAAGAGGAGTAGTTCTCCATATGTAATAGACCGCGCTCTCGTTATGTGGTAGTAAAACCTATAACCGGATTGTAACCTATTAATATGAAAATAAGATGAACTCCACTTAAAAAAATAGGTGTGTGCTGCTGCGGATTTTTGGGGAAATTGGACGAGAAACCATTCCAAATGTAAGGTTTGTGAATAGGCTGGAGAAGAAATACTTCTATAAAGAGTACTCATAATCGATAACTTCAGACAAAAAGGAGTGGTTTGCTGTGGCAAAAGGTTTTGATTGTGCTACTCCATTGACAGCACAAACTGCAGCGGCTTTTCGTGCTGACGGGTATGAGTTCGTTTGTCGTTACCTGGTACCTAGCGGGGCGAAGCGGTTAACATCCAATGAAGTTACAGTAATCAGCCAAGAGGGTCTCCAAATCGTCTCCGTGTTTGAAACAACGGCGGCTCGAGCACTTGGCGGTCGAGCGGCCGGTCTGGCCGATGGAGCAACTGCTCTGGAGGTAGCGGCACAAATAGGGCAGCCTGAGGGCAGTACCATTTATTTTGCCGTTGATTTTGATGCCACCTCTGTCCAGATGCCAACGGTCATTGAATATGTACGGGCAGCCAGCGAGGCAACTCCCGCTTACAATACAGGGGTATACGGCTCTTATGCGGTTGTTGAGGCTGTAAGCTCCGCCCGCGCCTGCTCGCGCTTCTGGCAGACGTATGCGTGGAGCGGAGGCAAACAATCCGCCGCGAACAACATCTATCAATACCAAAATGACATAATTGTAAATGGAATCGCTGTTGACTTGGATGAGTCTTACGGCAGCGAAGGCTGGTGGAGTCTTGGCTCGGATAACGGAGGGGGTGAAGATACGATGCTTGATCCAGGTGTAGCCCAAACGATTATCAACACGTGGATTTCCCCGGCGTGGTTTGAAGCACAAGATCAGGAGCAGAAGGATTATCTGCACTGGCTGGCTAATCAGCTTCGGATTGCATCCGGTCAATCGCCGGATTAAATGGGATTAACCTGTACCCGAGTGGAAGCGGGTACAGGTTCCCCCTTTTTTATAGAGCCGGATGGAGAAGTGAAACTGTTGTCTTCGTTTCCGACACAGTTAACCAGATTGAAGATTTGAGCGGGATTTATCATTTGGAGTGCAATTCCAATTTCACGAAATTTTATATGCAAAACTTAACCTTAATTATGGTAATCTGGACTAAAGGTTCCCTGATAAAGCTGTAGGGTTACTAATATCTGAAGGAGGTTATTGCGTATGAAACTTCGCTGTGCAATTCTTGATGACTACCAGCATGCCGCTCAGACCATGGCGGATTGGACATCTATCTCTGACAGGGTAGAGATTGAGACCTTTCATCAGCATCTGGATAATGAGGATGAGCTTGTTGGTGTGATCCATGATTTTGACATCATTATAATCATGCGTGAACGAACTCCTTTTCGGGCGCAGCTTCTGGCCCGTCTGCCTCGTTTGAAGCTGCTTATCACAACGGGCATGCGAAATGCATCGATTGATCTGGCAGCGGCTGCTTCGCATGGAGTGGACGTATGCGGCACTTCGGGCGGCGGCGATCCTACCACAGAGCTTACCTGGGCTCTGATCCTGGGGCTTTGCCGCAATATTGTGCAGGAGCACAATGCGATTCGGTCGAACGGCCCGTGGCAGAGTTCAATCGGGTCCGACCTACGTGGCAAACGGCTCGGATTGCTGGGGCTTGGTAAGCTTGGCGGGAATGTGGCGCGTATTGGACAGGCCTTCGGGATGGAAGTAATAGCCTGGAGCCAAAATTTAACCAAAGAGCGAGCGGAAGAAGTTGGCGTTCAGCTGGCTTCATCCAAAGAAGAGGTGCTGGAAAGCAGCGACATTGTTTCCATTCATCTTGTGCTCAGCGAACGGACGAGAGGCTTGCTCGGTGCTGAGGAGCTCCGCATGATGCGTCCATCCGCTTATTTGATTAATACATCCCGCGCTCCAATTGTGGATCAAACCGCCCTTGTAGAAGCTCTCCAAAACCAGTGGATAGCAGGTGCGGGTCTAGATGTGTTTGAGATAGAGCCATTGCCCGCGGATAGCGCATTTCGTCAACTTCCTAATGTTCTGACCACTCCGCATCTTGGATATGTATCACGAGCGAACTATCAAACTTATTATCGGGAAGCTGTGGAGGATATAGAGGCTTTTTTATCCGGTTCACCGATTCGGAAGCTGTCTTAATTTTATGTACAGCCAATAAATATGAATGTATATGTTTTGGGGTGAGCGAAGCTTACCCCTTTTTCCAATTTTCAGTAAGGTAGAGTATAGACTAACGGAACGTAAATGCTCTATTGTTTGAAAACCGATCCTATTTTATGAAGTCACGGAACTACGATGCGTTATTCCGACTTTAATAGACAGAAATGCCATATTTTAAGCAAATAAGAGATCCTAGTTCCGTTTCAATTGAATACTAGCGCTAAAACAATGAAATAGCGCACCTCACATCCTTCGGTTGGAACCCCACACCGGATTTCTCACGCACACACGTAAGAGTTGGCACATAAAAGGACCGTGAAGTTCATTCCTGACGGTTTTTCTAAAAATTGCCGCGTATTTTCACTATCACTATAGGGTGCCTAATTAGACTCATCCGGTTGCCCGAGTTTTTGTTGCAAGGAATACGCCATCCGTCACTTGGTAATTCTAAAGTAGAATCGGGGTGAACAGGATGGCGGCAGTGTGGGCCTGGAACGTCATATGGTGTGCAATAATGATATCGCTGCTCTACAAATTCGTAGATTGGCGGGATATTCGCAAGGTTTGGGTTGGTTTTTTGGCTATGCAAACGATCACGTGGAGTGTGGGCATTACACTGGTGAATTCCCATCTGGTGGAGTATCCTGTACGCTTGTTTCCCGGCGCGACACACCAAAACTTTGTGACAGGATATTTTATTTATCCATCTCTTAGCGTTCTGTTTAATCAATATTTTCCTCGTATTGGCAGGGTGAAGCAGTTTTTTTATACATTCGCATACGCTGGGACTGCGGCTTTCTGGGATTATATAATGTCCGCGTATACAAATATAGAGAATCATTTGAATTGGAATCCAGTTAAGCAGTTCTTGATATTATTCATTGGATTACTTGCATGCAGATGGTTTGTGGCCTGGATGTTCAAACAGCATTTTCCAGACAGGGGTTTAGACGATGCGGGATATTAATCGTTTATTAGAAGCCGCGGTTTGGGTGGTTTCTGCGTTACTTCTCCTGTTTTTTGTTCCAAAGAAGAAATACCGAGAAGCATGGATTAGCTTCTTTATTATGCAGCTGCCTACATGGTTACTAGGTTTATTTGTCGTGCAGCTTGGGCTAATCGAGTACCCGAGCCGGTTTATGGCAGATGGGACGAACACTAGTTTTACATATGAATTTTTTGCGTTGCCGGTCATCAGTATTATTTATAATTTGCATTATCCATCTGACAGGGGAGCCGGATTACGATTAGGCTATGTTCTCTTGTATGCCAGCGTGTTAACGGGTATGGAAATTATTATCGAAGCCTATACGGATCTTGTTGAATATATACATTGGAATTGGTTGTATACATGGGTAAGTGTACTGCTTACCCTACAAGGGTCCTATTGGTTTTATGTCTGGTTTACAAAAGGAGCGGGGAAGGTTAAGCCTCTGTAAAAAAAGTCCCCATTGGGGACTTGAAAGAGAACTTAAGGAATAGTAGCTGTTATTAATTAGTACGTAATATTTACCGTACGCGTCGGTTCGATATAATCCACTTTTGCCCCCAGCACTTCGGCTAGCAGTCGAACCGGCACCATAGTATTTTCCCCAATCAGCCTGGCAGGCGTTGTTGTTGAACGAACCTCCCCATTTACCATATAAGAATCTTTCGTTGTATACAGCGTAACCTTCAAGCTTCCTTTCGTATAGACAGCCGCGCGTTGGGCTTCATCCCAATCCACGCTGGCTCCCAGGGCCGCTGCAAGATCGCGGATATACAGATAAGAGAAACCTTCAGTGATAACAGGAGTTCTTTTCATTGGGAAGCTAATGCCATCCACCTGATAGCTGCTGCTATCGAGCCCGAAGCTGGCTGTGCGCATCATAGGGGCTACTGAAACGAAATACTTTTTGTAATTCGCCGCATTTTGATGCAGCTTCTTTTTGCCGACCTGGTAAGCGGGCTCTGTTGAGAAATCCCACTCTTTATCTTCAGTTACCGTACTTCCGTCCTTCTTGGTTACCTGCAGCTTCAGCTTTACATAATACCTCGAATCGGCCAGGAGCGGCTTGCGCGGCATTATTATAACGGCATTGTCTAAATTTTTATCGTTATCTGGCGTATTTACAAGAGTTTCCACAGGCTGCTTCTTGCTATCCAGCAGCTCCGAGCTGATCAGCTTGACATTTTTTACTGAAGAGCCGTAATACTGGGCCATGATCGGGTATCCGACAGGGAAAGCTTCGTTCGGATGAATGCTCAACGGGTCAGGAGATTCATTGCCCTCAAAGGTTGTTGGTACATAGCGGTCTCCTTCCGCAGGAGAGACGACAAGCTGTGGGCCTGCATCGGGTTCGAGCCCGAATTCTATGATGGTATAATTGCCCGTTTTACCAATTCCCACTTCTTTTATATAAGGGTTCAAAAAAGGATTTCTATGGTAAGGAGCATCGAATAAGGCATCGATAGCTTCATCATTAGTACCGGTTATATAAGCTGCATCTTCACCCACTGCCTTAGTAAACCCAAAATAAGCAGCACGTTCCAGTGGTGTTATGCCAATAAAGGCGGTTTTGTCAGAGTCTTGGGTATGAAGACTTTCTTGGCTTGCTTGGCTCTGCTTAACCTTGTTAATGTCCAAATAATTGGAATGAGCAGTGGCACTTGCGCTCAGCTGTTCGTTGAAATTAAAAGCTGGGAGTCCGTGAAGGACCCGGTAATCATTAATTATAGTAAGTGTGCTCAGTTGATCCGGTGTGGCGGCAGCAAATTGCTTGATCGCATCCTTGGCGACATTGAAGGTCCATGATTTCTCTAAAGTCTCATAACCTGCAAACTTGATAGCGATCCGAACGGTATAAGGACCAGGTGCCAGATCTTTGGATGGAGTATGAGTAAATATAGAATTTACAGCATCATAGGATACCGCCACGCTTTGACCGTTCAAATACATGGAGTACGATGAAGGCTGGGTATTCGTATCGCTTTTGAAATAAAAGGAAAGAGTCGGCTTTGTGACGCCAACGGTTTGTTTGGGAACTCCCTCATAGCTATAAGAGAACGCATCTGCTTGTTGTGCCGGAAGTGCAAGGCTGGCGCACCAAATCAGGAGCGTTAATGGAAACAGCAACAAATAATGGCTTAAACGTCTGGCTCGGTTCATTGATCTAATCTCCTCACTTATTTATTGACCCCTGTCTTTAAACATACACTAAATTTCAACAAAAGGCGCGTGAATTCCTTCTTTAAAATGTTTCCAATGGTTGTTCAAGGTCAACTTGTGAATTGTGTGTCATTTATATTGACATTTACATAACATAAATGTACAGTGGATAAAATATAATTTTAGGCATGAGGATCAAACGCAAATTGGATATGAACTAAGGGAGGGGAAGTCAATGTTATATGACAGAATTACAGATGTTATGCAAAAAATCCCCAAGGTTGATCTTCATTTACACCTGGACGGCTGTGTGAAGCCCGAAACGATTATGATCCTCGCAGAGGAGCAAGGTATTTCGCTTCCGGTTAGCGACAAGGAGCGGCTCCTTCCTTATTTGCAAGTGGCTGAGAATTGCAGCAGTCTTACACAGTATTTAAGTAAATTTGATTTTACAGTTCCTTTTCTACAAACGGCTGATGCTTTGCGGAGGGTCGCTTATGAGGCTGTTGAGCAATCGGCCGGACACTATTGCAAGTATATCGAGGTGAGATTCGCACCCCAGCTTCATAGAAACAAAGGACTGACTGTAGATGAGGCGATCTATTGGGTCATTGAAGGCTTGAAGCAGGGGGAGCGAAGGTTTGGTGTCAAAGCTCGTGTGATTGCCATATGTATGAGGAACCATTCGGAGCAGGCTAACAAGGAAGTTATTGAGGCCGCGGTGAATTACATCGGCAACGGTCTCGTAGCTGTCGATTTGGCAGGAGATGAAGCTTCTTATCCTGCGG
Organism: Paenibacillus radicis (ex Xue et al. 2023); assembly: GCF_024722015.1. Taxonomy (GTDB): domain Bacteria; phylum Bacillota; class Bacilli; order Paenibacillales; family NBRC-103111; genus Paenibacillus_S. Next base: position 79,144 of record NZ_JANQBD010000016.1, read on the forward strand.
AAAATTTCCGCGGAACCTTTGCGCTGGCAAGGAGGTTGGATATTCCAATAACGATCCATGCCGGAGAGGCGGCGGGCCCAGGCAATATATACGAAGCGATCACCCATCTGGGGGCCGTGAGAATTGGACATGGGGTAAGGGTGCAGGAGAATCCGGCTATTATGGATATTATTAAAGAGAGAAGAATCCCTCTCGAATTATGCCCGGTCAGTAATATACAGACGAAGGCAGTGAGCGATTGGGATGCCTATCCAATTAGACAGTACTTCGACCAAGGCTTGGTATTGACTATTAATACAGACAATCCGACTGTATCCGGCACGAATATTACGGAGGAATACAGGATTATTACTGAAAAGTTCGGCTTCACCGTGCCTGATCTTATTACACTCGTAATGAATGGAGTGGAAGCTTCCTTCCTGGAAGCCAATGAGAAGCGATCGCTCAGGCTGGAGTTCGAGCAGCTGATAGGAGAGCTGTAGTGCGAACAAATAGGCTTAATTCCAGTGGGCTTCTTAGTTCACCTTCCCATCGACAGCTCCTCGTTCCTAATTAAATAAACCTGGCCGCTAATAGGGTCAGGTTTATTTAATTTACTGCATTGTTAGCCGCGATGGCCTGCTGCGGGTACGTAAGAGTGATGCTCGTGGCGCACCCGGGCTTGCTAAGGATGCGCAGCAGCGAAGCTGGTCCGTACTGCAGGGATAGCCGCTTGCTCGTGTTAGAAAGTCCGACATGATCGGACTGCATCGACTCTGACAGGAAGGATGCGCGGATTTGCTCAAGCCGCTCCTTCGGTATACCCGTTCCGTTGTCAAGAATGGTCACTTGCAGGGTGGTTCCTTTCAAGCGGCATTTCACCTTAATCCGCAGGAATTCGCGGCTCTCCAAGCCATAGTGGATACTGTTCTCAATAAGCGGCTGGAGACTGATTTTAATTACGTGGCAAGCCTCGGCTCCCTCTTGAATATCCCATAGTACATCGAACCTGCCTGGGAACCGGGAGTGTTGAATGTCGATGAAGCTTTGGACATGAGCTATTTCCATATTTAATGGAACCAGGTCATCTTTGGAACGCACGGCATACTCCATAAGATCGCTTAGCTGTTCGATCATTCGGCAAGCATCGTTAGGGCCGCCTGTCAGTTGAAGTGTTTTCCAATATATAGAATGCAGAGTGTTATAAAGAAAATGCGGATTCATTTGCGACTGTAAAGCTTTAAGCTCCAGCAGTTCCATCTTTGCTTTCCGTTCGGAGAGCTGGATTTTTACATACTTGTGCTCTAGAAATGTTTCCAAAATCGATTTGATGATCCACTCGTATACATCATTGATTTTGGATGGAATATCCGGCATAGGCTGTGCGGGACGGTCTGCAGATTCCAGTATACTCGCGATTTGTACAATTTGCCGATAATTTCTCCGAGTGATCCACAGAGCATACACGGAGCTTAGCAGCAGTGAGAACAAGGATAAGATGACTGTCATATACACGATCGTGCGCGGCAAGCTGTACAAGGAATCCTTGGGCACGACAGAAATCAGATTCCACTGCAGACGGGGAACCTGCTTCACGTTAATCAGGTTATCCGCATATTCAAATCGGCTAAGTGACGCATTCCCATCTTGGCTGCCCTCTCTTAACGGAAGGGGAATATACTGGGTGAAGCCGCTGGATTTCATAATGGGCTCTCCGTCTTTGTCCGCAATATAGAAATACCGCCCAGGCAATTCGTTGAAATAATCGAACAATGCTTCAAAGTAGGAAGGGAGAACATTCATGATGATCAGCCCTTTATGATAACCGGGATATCCGTAGGAGAACGGCTTGTAAATAGTCACGAGATGATTGGATTGATGGTCAAACCCATAAGCATCGATTTTCCTGACCTCAGTAATCATCTCTTCCTTGCGAGAACGGAGGTCGCTGTAACGCTCAAACCATGAGGTATCATCGGAACGATTAATTTGGGTAAGTCCATCGCGCGAGCTTAACACCCGGTTATACGGATTTTCATAATACACAGATATGGAGTGAATAAACGGCTTCGAGTTAGCAGGCACATCCAGTACGTTTTTTAAGTAGAATAGCGCTTCCATATCTTCGTAAGAAAAGGAGGGTGCCGACAGAAGACTTTTCAGCTTCAATGTAATTTTAGGATCTTTATCAAAAGAAAGGCTTAAGGAATCCAGCTCCGAGGATATCACCTGCGCAAGCTCGTTTAATTGGTTTAATTGGTTAGCATTGCTCTGCTCTACATTGTAGCGGATATATTGATTAGTAATAACAATAGTTAAGGTCCCTAATATAAACAAAGGGATAAAGCAAGGAATTAAAATCCTCATTAAATGACTGACGAAAAACTTGCGCCGCAAAGCCGAATCAATGAGGGGAAGCTGGAAAGTGCCCTTCATGCCGATATTGCCCCGGCGTTTTGCCATAAAACTGCTTGAAAGACCGGATAAAATTTTTCGCATTCGCATACCCCACCATTTCACTAACCTCAAAGGCTTTAAAGCGGCGGTCCTTTAACAGAACGGCTGCTTTTTTCATTTTGACAGATTGGACATATTCAGAAAATTTGCAGCCTGTCATCTTCTTAAAGTAGGCGCTGACATAAGTAGGATTCATATGCACATGCTTGGCGGACTCCTCCAAGGTTACGGTCCGATATTCCATTTCGATGAAGCTGATTATTTTTTGGATAACAGGATCATCCTGCCCTTCCAGAATTAACTCATTATGCTCCAGCGGCATATCCGAGTTTGAATGCTTGGCTTCCTGATCCAGCTCTATTTTCAACTCGGTTAAGACTGTGAAAATATCATTGAATTTGGCAGGCTTCACTAAATAGTGGCTAACGCCGCAGTTGATAGCTTGACGTGCATATTCAAAATCGCGCAGACCACTGAGCAGAACGATTCGGATGGGAAGCTTGCGGTTCGCAATTTCTTTGGCCAGCTCGATCCCATTCATCACAGGCATTTTAATATCACAAAGCAATACATCAACAGGCTGCTGAAGGATATATTTAAGTGCTTCCATTCCATTGCTGCGTTCTGCCTCGACCCTGAAACCTAGCTGCTCCCAAGGAAAACAGCTGCATAAGGTACTCCTGGTTTCCGCTTCATCATCAACAACCAATAGCTTATACATAGTTATCACCCTCTATCATTATACAAAATTCAAAAAACAAAAGTAAACGGACTTTTTAAAAGAGAAAACAAAGGTATTTTCTAAAGAAATGATACCTTTTCCCAAATAAACAGGAATCTGGAAGCGCTTTACATAAGGAACGACCCTTTTTTCTATAGATGAATCGTGTTACTTTGTTAGAGGCGCCAGTAAAAATAAACGTATTGGGGGATGTAAGATGATAAAAAAACCGCGTTTAGTAGCAGGAATGCTTCTGCTGTCGATGGCTTGGTTGACTGCTTGCTCGGGAGGCTCGGGTACAGCGGGGAATACAAACAGCTCAACAGCAGGAGAAACGAAAACGGATACAAAGGCGGAAGCCAAACAAACGACGCTCCGTTTTGCCTGGTGGGGGAATGATCCGAGGCACAAGGCTACTTTGGCTGCCATCGATGCCTATATGAAATTGAATCCACATGTGAAGATTGAAGCCGAATATATGGGCTTTGATGGATATAACAAAAAGCTGTCAACCCAGTTCGCGGGTAAAACAGCTCCTGACTTGTTCCAGTACACCTATGAGTGGACCTTGGATTTGAGCGACTTTTTGCTTGATTTGAATACAGTGAAAAATATTGTGGATATGTCCACGCTGCCAGCTGATACGCTGAAAGCATTCGGCTCCTATAAGGATCGGCAGATTATGGCTCCGGCAGGGATGTTTGCTTCTACAACCATAACGAATCAAGACTTTCTTCAAAAGTTTGGCATCCCAGCCGATACGGTCTGGACCTGGGATAAGATCATCGAGGAAGGCAAAAAGATTCATGAAAAGGATAAGAATGCATACCTGCTGACAGCGGATATTGATGTTATTAATAAAGTTATTCTGCAACCGTATATCATGCAAAAATCCGGCAAGGGCTGGGTCAACGATGACTTTACAGCAGGCTTTGACAAAGCTCAGCTGACAGAGGGTCTGACTTATCTGTCGAATTTGTACAGCAGCGGCGCGATGGAGCCTTTCGGCGACAGTACGGCTTTCGTCGGCAAGATGGAGCAGAATCCGAAGTGGGTCAAAGGTGAGATCGGCATGCTGCTCGATTATGTGCAGTCGTTGGATAAATATAAGCAGGCGGTACCTAACGCCAAGATCGGCGTAGGAGCTTTCCCGGAAAATCCGGGAGCCGCGCAGTCCGGCAACCCGATGGTGGCGGGAACAGGCTTCGCCATTGCCAAAGATAGCAAGAACAAGGAAGAAGCCGCGAAATTTTTAAACTGGCTTGTCAATGATAAAGACGCTTCGATGCTCTTAACTACACAACGTGGAATACCGGCTTCGTCAACCGCCCGCAAAGCGTTGGAGGATTCCGGCAAGCTGAATCCGGACATTTCCAAGGGCTTGGATTTGGCAGCGAAGAAGAAGGCGGTAGCGCCTAATGTGATAAGCACCAATGCAGAGCTGGCACAGATTGTGAAGGACTCGATTCAGAAGCTGATCTATAACAAAGCAACGCCTGAGCAGGCAGCGGACGAAATTCTCAAAGGGTTCAACGCGAAGCTGAAGGAACTGAAATCATAATTGTACATGGTTATAAAGTTACAGAGAGTGCCGCCTGATTCGGGCGTCACTCTTTTTAAAAGATGTAAAGGAAAGGATAAACCGACTTGAAAAAGATAACGAGTGCGCATGCATGGTGGGGTTTGCTATTTGTGTCTCCGTGGATTATTGGCTTTATTTGGTTTCAGCTCTATCCGCTTTTGCTTTCTTTCTATTACTCTTTTACCGATGCCACGGTTGTGAAGCCGGGTAAGTTTATTGGCTTGGCCAACTACAGCAAAATGCTGACGACAGATAAGGACTTTCTGCCTTCATTGAATGTTACGCTCATATACTCCATTATTGCAGTTCCAGCGAAGCTGGCTTTTGCCTTACTAATTGCTGTTATTTTAAATATGAAAAGCAAAGCGGTCAATTTCTACCGTACTATTTATTATTTGCCTTCAATTCTGGGCGGCAGTGTGGCCATCTCTATTCTATGGCGCTTCCTTTTTATGAAAGAAGGAGTAGTTAATAACGTACTTGGTTATTTACATATTCCGCCGATCAACTGGTTGGGAAGCCCGACTGTAGCTCTAGGCACCATCAGCTTGCTGGTGGTTTGGCAGTTCGGATCCTCCATGGTCCTTTTCTTGGCCGGCTTAAAGCAAATCCCAGGGGAGCTTTATGAGGCGGCCATGGTTGATGGGGCAGGCAAGCTGCGAATGTTCAGGCAGATCACGCTTCCGCTCTTAACTCCGATCATTCTTTTTAATTTAGTGATGCAAACAATTAATGCGCTGCAGGAGTTTACTGCTGCCTTCGTTGTAACGAACGGAGGTCCGTTGAAAGCGACCTACCTGCTCGGATTAAAAATATACGACGAGGCTTTCCTCAACATGAAGATGGGATACGCTTCCGCATTATCCTGGTTTTTATTCGCAATCATCCTATTGCTGACTCTGCTGATATTCCGTTCGGCCAGATCATGGGTGCACTATGAAGATGGGGGGAAAAACTAATGAGCATGCCGACACCTTCAGCTTTCCCTGAGATAACTAAGAAACGTAAACAAATGGTTATGAATAAAAAGTGGATGACTCATCTGTTTCTGCTGCTGTTAGGCTGGGTGATGGTGTATCCGTTGATATGGTTGTTCTTCAGCTCCTTCAAAACCAATGCGGATCTGTTCGGCTCCTTGCAGCTGCTGCCGCAACATTTCGTATGGGATTCCTATGCCAAAGGTTGGGCGGGGACGGGGCAGTATTCATATGGGACGTTCTTTAAAAATACGTTTCTGCTTGTTGTGCCAACCGCGTTCTTTACGGTCTTATCCAGTGTGCTTGTTGCTTATGGCTTTGCACGCTTTACATTTCCTCTGCGCAACTTTATGTTTATTCTAATGATATCAACGTTGATGCTGCCGCATTCGGTTATCATTATTCCAAGGTATTTGATCTTCCGCAACCTGGACTGGCTTGACAGCTATTTACCATTTATTGTTCCGGCTGCCTTCGGCTGCTTTCCTTTCTTTATCTTTATGCTAGTGCAGTTTCTTCGTGGGCTGCCTAAGGAACTCGATGAATCGGCGGTTATGGACGGCTGCAGCCCTCCGGGTATTTTGTTCCGCATTTTGCTGCCGTTAAGCTTTCCTGCACTTATGTCGGCCGCAATTTTTCAATTCATATGGACATGGAATGATTTCTTTAACTCGTTAATTTTTATCAACAGCGTCAAAAAGTTTCCGATTTCGCTTGCCCTGCGCATGTCCATAGACTCGACGGGAGGCACGGTGGAGTGGAATCAGATTATGGCGATGTCGGTTCTCGCTGTACTTCCGCCGGTATTGCTGTTTTTCTTCTCTCAGCGGTATTTTGTAGAAGGAATTGCAACTACAGGTATTAAGGGATAAGGAACATTGAAGTGATAGGTCTGAGGGGACAATTGACTTCTCAGGATTATTTGGGGAAAGGTAAAGGTGAAGCATAATGAGTAATGGAAAAACGAAGAAGCAGCCGAATGTAATTGTATTTTTTACAGACCAGCAGCGGTGGGATACGATGGGGCTTCACGGCAATCCGCTGAATTTGACCCCGAACCTGGATCGTATGGCCATGAACGGAACTCATGTGCCTTATGCATTCACCTGCCAGCCGGTTTGCGGTCCGGCACGTTCATGCCTGCAAACCGGATTATATGCAACGGAAACGGGCTGCTTCACCAACGGAATTCCAATGCGCGAGGATGCGGGCACTATTGCTCGCGCTTTTAACGATTCAGGATACGAGACCGCCTATATGGGCAAATGGCATTTGGCGAATACACGGACAGAGCCGGTGCCGGTAGAGAAGCGGGGAGGCTATCAGCGCTGGCTTGCGGCCGATTCCCTGGAGCATACCTCGGATGCTTACCGGACAGTGCTGTATAACGAAGAGAATGAGCGGGTAGAGCTGCCCGGCTACCGAGTTGACGCCTTGACTGACGCGGCAATCCGGTATGTCGCAGATCAGCGCGGGAAAGAGCGTCCGTTTTTCCTGTTTATTTCCTATTTGGAGCCTCACCATCAGAATCATCGGGATGATTATCCTTCGCCGGATGCGTATCGGGGCAGCTATACAGGTCGGTATGTACCGCCTGATCTTGCTGCACTAGGGGGTACGGCGCACCAGCATCTGGATGGCTACTATGGGATGGTCAAACGCCTTGATGAAGCGCTCGGCCGCTTGATGGACGCGCTGAAAAGCCTTAATCTTGCTGATAATACGATTATCGCCTTTACCTCGGATCATGGCTGTCACTTTAAAACTCGCAACAGCGAGTACAAGCGCTCCTGCCATGAAAGCTCCATTCGTGTGCCGATGGCCTTTACCGGCCCTGGGTTCAGCGACGGAGGAAGCGTGCGGGAGCTGGTCAGTCTCATCGACCTTCCGCCCACACTGCTGGATGCCGCTGGCATTGCTGTGCCGCAGCAGATGCAAGGGCGTTCCCTGCTTCCGCTGCTTCGCGGCGGAAGCTCGAATGGCGCCGCTGAGACAGAGTGGCCGCGGGAGGTGTTCGTGCAGATCAGCGAATCGCAGGTGGCACGTGCCATCCGTACAGGCAGATGGAAGTACGGCGTGACGGCTCCTGAGCGGAATCCAATCAAAGATGCAGGCTCCTCTGAGTATGTGGAGGAATTTTTATACGATCTCATGGCGGATCCTTACGAGCTGTCGAACCTGGTAGATTCGGAGTCGCATGAAGCGGTAAGAATACGGCTTAGGGAGCGTCTGATCTCCCGTATGACTGAGGCGGGGGAGGAAGCTCCAGCTATTGTACCGCTTCCGATGAAGCCTTCTGGGCAGCGTCTTGTACTGCCTGAGGAAATTGAGCTGTAGTCGTTGTGGGAGGACTTCCGCCCGCGTGCAGAATGGATTATGTTCGGACAAATAAAGAAATGATCCAATAAGGAGAGCACGAGTATGAAAAGATTCATGTTCCGGACCCAGCTGAGAAACGGGCACGAAGAAGCAGGTCTATTGCGGCTGGCTGAATTGCAAGAGGATGCTCGCGAGCTTGTTCGTGATGGGGCCATCATGACCATCGGCTGCTACAAGTGGATGAGAAATCTGTTTTTATATTATGAATGCATCGGGCGGGACATCGCCCCTGAGGACATGTTTGGCGGCTTGCAGGAGCATTTGGAGGACTGGCCGGGGACACAGCAGATGAGAAAATGGATTCTTATGACAGACGTATTTCATTTTAACGAACCGGCAAGTTATGATCACTGGCTTCGTAAGGAATCGGTTGAACGACGTGTGGGCAGAGTGGCTCATCTGAAGCCTGAGATGATCAGCAGCTACATCTATTATCATTATCAGCTGCAGGAGGAGCGGGCATTTCTAGGGGATAAGTATGAAATTATAGCGATTCATGAAAATCTGTTGTTCGGCTATCAGGAGTTTCCCAAAGTTATTGAGGACCCGGTTCTCCCCAAGAAGCTGAGCACCTCCGGCACTCCGGTGAATTGGAATGACTCCAGGATGGATCTGCATTTCCAGCCATGGGAGGACGGACATTTGTATTTTAAGCCGATTGATGAAGTATTCACGATTTATTGTGGAGATGAAGCGCTTAAGAAAAAATAGGCAGCTACAAGGAGAATGCTTGAAATATAGGGGAAGCAAGCTTGTGTAAAAGGAGATGTCCAGCGTTGTTTATCAATATTCGCGATTTTGGAGCTGTAGGGGATGCAGTCACCAAGGATACAAAAAGCATTCAAGCTGCAATCGATCACTGTGCATTGCAAGGCGGGGGCACCGTACTTATACCGCAAGGCCAATTCTTATCCGGAACTTTGCTATTAAAATCCAATGTGAATCTTCATTTGGATGCAGCGGCTATCATCGTGAGCAGCCTGGAGGAGCAGGACTTCGTACCGGTCGATTCCGATGGACAGGCGCTTAGCGAAGGCCAAGGAAGCAGCGCGCTGCTCTGCGCCCGGCATGCCGAGCGGATCTCCGTCACAGGGATGGGGATGATTAACGGCCGAGGTGAATTGTTCCTGGAGCCGGAGAAACAGGATGGCGATTATGTACTGCTGCCGATATCGGCTTTTCGCCCCAAAATGATTGATTTTGAAGGCTGTACCGATGTGCTGTTCCGGGATGTTACTCTGCATAGAGCTTCCTCATGGGGACTTCATATGACGGGATGCCAACGAGTTACGATTCAAGGGATTAAGATTATGGGCCAGCTGCGTGCCCCCAATAATGACGGTATTGATCCCGATTGCTGCAAGGACGTCCATATTTCGGATTGCCACATCGAGACCGGAGACGACTGTATTGTAGTAAAAACGACCCAGTATGGTGCCGAACGCTACGGGCCCTGCGAGAACATTACGATAACCAACTGTACGTTGACCACCCATGATTCCGCTGTGAAAATAGGCACCGAAACTCATGCGGATATCCGCAATATAGTGGTGCAAAATTGCGTCATTCGCGATTCCAACCGGGGACTCGGAATATGGGTCCGGGATGGCGCGACCGTTGAGAACATTTTATTCTCGAACACTGTGATTGAAACGAGGCTGTTCAGCGATGAAGCTGAGATCGCAAGGCCGCTTAGATGGTGGGGCAAAAGCGAGCCGATATTTATTACCGCTGAACGGCGTAGTGAGAAGCATGCGGCCCCGGGAACCATTCGAAACATCCGGATTGATCATTTGAGCGTGGAAAGTGAAGGCGGCATTTATCTGGAGGGGTCCGAGGACAGTGTTATCGAGGACATTTCTATTCGTGGTCTCAAGCTGATCATGCGCCGTAAAAGCGGATACCCGGGAGGTTTATTTGATACTCAGCCGTCGATCCGCGGAGTATTCAAGCACGATGTTCCGGCTGTGTTTTGCCGGTATGCCAAAAATGTATCGTTCGATGGTATCGAGGTTGTCTGGGCTGGTGTGCCGAACCAGCATTGGTCTCATGCTTTTTCTGGAGAAAGCATTGATCGGTTATCGCTTAAGGGTTTCCGCGGTGGACCTGCACAGCCTGGCAGCTCGGCAGTCGAATTAAAAGAAGTCAGAGAGCTGTCTGTAGAAGGCTGCAAAGCTGAAGAAGGAACAGGCGCCTTCCTGTCATTGGAGCAGGTAAATCCTGACCAATTGTTTGTAGTCGGAAATGATTTCTCCAAGGCGGAGAGCGCTGTTTGCTTTATGGACGGGTCAGAGCCGGAATATTTTGCCGCTGCTAATCGGATGCCTCAGTAATCAGAAATTTTAGTTGTGGGATACCTTTGACATGGTAGAATATAGGAGAATGCTAAATGTCATGAGAGGGATGATACCATGTTTGGCAAAGTGGCGGCGGATATTTTAGGATTGAGTGATTTAGGCAGTGTGATTAAACGGGAAAATTACGACAAGGTGGATTCTGATGATTATGTCATGCATGAAGATGGTGAGAAGATTTTTTTCCTCATTAAGTCTAAATCGGATGAATATTGCTTCACCAACCAAGCTCTGATTCATCTGGATGGTACGAGTGCTATTAGTAAAAAGCGTTCGCTTCGCCGTTACAGCTACAGCTCCTACCATCTTTCCGATGTAAGCCTTGAGACCGCAGGTACCATCGACTTGGATGTGGAAATTAAATTTACATTAGGCTCTATTGCGTATTCCATTGATGTTCACAAAAAACATCTCGAAGAAATCAAAGACCTGTACAAAGCACTCATCAAAATTGCCGAAATATCCCGTGAAAATGAAATTAGCTTAGCCCATGCTAAGGAAAGCTTGGATACCGCTTCTGGAGTATTGAGCCAAATCACTAAATATCAAGGCAATATAACGGAGCAGTTCAAGGAATTGAATCAAGCTACGTTCTCTTGGCTTACGGATACTCGGAAGCAATACCATGTCAAGGACTTTGGTTTTGTGTTTGAACGTTATATTAACAATTAAAATATAAGAAAAAGCCACGTCCTGCATTGGAATGAAGAGTGCACACCTTACCTTACTTACATGAGAGCATAGGATCATTAAACGTACTCCATGACTATGGCACTAAGCGCCAAAACAGAGGGCATAAAGGAACTAGCTGTTCCGTTATACCTCTGCTTTTTGTGCTTTTCAGGTGATAGAGGAACAAGTGCTTTCGCTATTGTCCTTCATTTCGTAGATGCAGCTCTGCTACTCACCAGCACACCTGATTTCCTTGCGGATTCAGCTTCTGAGATCGAAATGTATGTTGCTAGATGTAGTCAGTGCTTCCACTTGTAGAAAATGGGGATGAGTGGAGGCTCGCAAAAATTGAATTACAATTACTGCCCTACCGAAATTTCCTGCAGCGTGGTATGATAGGGATTTGTGTCATAGACAACAAGAATATGGGAGTGCATAAGCTTGATCAAGTCGGAAAAAACAATTTATTTAATTCTAGCTCTGGTCGTAATCTCTTGGGGTTTAAATATTGTAATGGTCAAGTATCTTACAGCATCCATCTCACCTATGATGGTCGCCGCTATAAGGATGCCCTTGGCGGGTCTTGCACTGCTTCCATTTGTATGGAAAAAGTACGGCTTCTATAAGCCGAATGCCAAGGAATGGCTAATGCTGTCTTTGATAGGCGTCACATCGATTTTCTTTCATCAGCTTTTTTTGGCATATGGAGTTACTACGACTACAGCAACTAATGCTTCCCTCATACTTGGATTAAATCCGCTTACTACAGCGCTGTTGGCATCTATTTTTGTCGGTGAAAAGTTCAATTATAAATTAGGTTTAGGTATATTGTTTGGTTTTTCGGGTGTGATATTGGTGGTTACATCCAAGTCTGCAGACAGCTCGCTTGCTGTTTCCGGCTGGGGAGATATGATCATGTTTCTTTCGATGCTGGCCTACGTGATAGGGGGTCTGCTTATTAAGAAAATTTCCTCCTCTACGATTCCAACCCTTGTAGTCACTGCTTATTCTACTATCATTGGGGGAATTATGCTGAATCTGGGCACTGTTGCAGTTATGGGACCTGCTTCGTATGCAGATGTGCAGTTTACGACGGCAGCATGGCTAGTTATGCTTCTGTCAGCCTGGGGGGCTTCCTCACTCGGTACATTAGGCTGGAATCATGGTATCAAGCGACTAGGAGCTAACCGCACCGCGATGTTTATTAATGCTATGCCTTTTGCAAGTATGGTTGGAGGAGTTATTTTTCTGAATGAGCGAATCGGCTGGATTCATGTGGCAGCTTTTACGCTTACGACAGTTGGTATTGTGATTGGAACGTTGAAGCCGAGAGGTCGGGAGCTTCCTGTTAAGGCGGCTGAGTCCGCTCATTCGTAATATACGACATTATTTTATCCATTAATAAAAATACCTTCATTTTCTGCATCCCTATTATGTGGTACACTGAAAAGGATTTGGGGCTAATGACCCATTCTTGTTTAGAATCCACAGCAACGAAGCTGGTTTTGTTTAATCAAAACGATAGAAGGCACGTTCATAAATAGGGAGGGCGTTGTATTCATGAAAATTAGAGATGTAATAGGCCCAGCAGCAGCAATTGTAGCACCTTATCTTTTATTTGAATATTTGAAAGCGCATCCTAATCTTGATATTCTGCTATCGCTGCCTAGAGGGCATTTTTACATTGTCAGCTTGGTTGCCATTCTGTCTACTATAATTGCTATTGCTGTAGGGATATCGGGAAACCGTGTGCGAAACATCAAAGTATGCTTTTTATCGCTGGCATTCATTTCGTTGGCTGAAGTATTCTCCGTTCACGGGTTATCCACTCCAAACTTTCTAATACATGCATCCCATTTGCCGGGTGTTGCCTCACAGGTAAGCCTTTTGCTTGCCACCTTCTGGTTATGGATGTCTTCTTTATCATCCGATTCGTTGTTAATTTTGTGGTTATCGCGCTGGAAAGGCAATTTAATACCGGTTTGGACTGTTGTTCTTGGTCTTATTGGTATCACTGGACTGCTGTTCCCTCATATGCTCGATTTAATTCCTCTGGATCGTAATCCCTTGAGATGGGTAGCTACCGGAGTTATTGTTGTGCTCAATTCGATGACAATGTACCGGTATTTTCAATCGTATCGATTCTCTCGCTTCCCACTTCAAACCGCTATTATTTATAGCTGCGGATGGCTTATTGTTGCTCAGTTCATTATTGTCTTGGGTGAAACCTGGCGGCTCAGCTGGTGGCTTTACCACCTGCTCTTACTGGCATCTATGATCGTAATGCTGGCTGGGTTATGGAAGCAATATGGGGTGAGCCGGTCTTTAACCATGTCTGTCCGAGCCCTATTCACCAATGATCCGTTGGAGCGGATTACCAGCTGCCTGTCCCCAAGTGTGAGAGCCTTGGTCTTGGCAACTGAGGTGAAGGACACCTATACCGCGGGTCATAACCTGAGAGTCACTCTGTATGCCTTAAGGCTGGGGGAAGAAATGCAGCTGTCACCCGAACAGCTTCGCGCACTATCACAAGGCACCATTGTACATGATGTAGGCAAAATCAATATCCCGGACGCGATTCTTAATAAACCGGGACGGCTTACGCCGGATGAACGGGCGATTATTGAGCAGCACCCGCGCAAGGGCTACGAAATGTGCAGGACGCTCGGATTTATGAAAGAAGAGCTTGAGATTATTCGTTCACATCACGAAAAATGGGACGGCACGGGCTATCCTGATCGTCTTAAGGGGGAGCAAATCCCCTTGTTGGCAAGAATCGTGGCCGTATCGGACGTATACGATGCCCTCACTTCTACCCGTTCGTATCGTAAGGCTTGGACGCATACGGAAGCCATCGACTTTCTTAACGAGCATAGCAATACTCATTTTGATTCAGCCTGCGTAGATGCTTGGAAGCGGATATGCGATCGTGATCCACAAGTGTACCGTTATCCGCTGCATATGATTAGCGATAACAAAAGCAATTATTTGCGCCCGGCTGCTTCTGAAGATGCCAATGTATCCTAGTGAGAGCTTAGTAGGGACTATTGAAATCGTACATAGTTGGTGTGGGTATTTAATTCATTTTACAAGGACTGTCGGAATTCTGCGACAGTCTTTTTTTTGGCAGAGAATTTATATGTCATTTTCATCCAGCATATGGACATGAATGCCGTTGACGAACGGAACGTCAATGCTCTATTGATTGAAAACCCATCCCATTTCATGAAGTTGCGGAACTACGATTCGTTATTCCGACTTTCATAGACGGAAATGCGATATTTTAAATAAATAAGTGATCCTAGTTCCGTTTCACTCGATTAATAACGCTAAAACAAGGAAATAGCGCACCTCACTTCCTTAAGTGAATGATTGGCAGCGCTAAAGGGGATGAGGACATGGGTGTGGGATGGAGGTGTGATAGCGTCCACCCTGGTCGTCACCTCTGGTGACTGCTCGGGTATGCAACCTACCGTTGAAGTTCGGGTTCCTACCGCTATAAAACATAAATTCAAAGGAACACGACTTCAACAGCGGCCGGAAATCCCACATCCATCCCTCCTAAACGCACAAACGTAAAGGTACACCAAGGACGCCGCAAGGCGCTTTTTTTGTTATCTATGATTTTGGCAACTCAAGACATTCGTTGATGCATCGGTTTACCTAACATCATCTGATTAAGCAGCTGAGGTTGTATCGCTCTTTTGGGGCAATGTTGCTTTATGTAAGTACCCAAAAGTTGCTTCGGCCCGCTGGGAATATATGCATCAATTAGGTAAATTATCGCCATACTAATCAAAAGTAGTAGACCAGCAAAGAAGACAAAATAAGGACCTTTAACAGCTTTAATTATTCACTTCCTAATCGGCAGCTGTATAGGTGGAAGGAGCCGTTGATTCTGAACAGACGTAAACGAGAGTCTTCTGTACCACGCAGACCTCTATCCCATCTTAGCCAATATGGTGTGACGCATCTTTACCGTAAAAATCCTTTAATGGTCGCATGGTGGTCAGCCGCATTTCCTGGTTTTGGGCACTTTCTACTTAACCAATATGCACGTGCTTGCTTATTAACACTGTGGGAACTGTTTAT
Organism: Paenibacillus radicis (ex Xue et al. 2023); assembly: GCF_024722015.1. Taxonomy (GTDB): domain Bacteria; phylum Bacillota; class Bacilli; order Paenibacillales; family NBRC-103111; genus Paenibacillus_S. The sequence goes on from NZ_JANQBD010000016.1 coordinate 94,357, forward strand.
CAATTCGTTTGCCCATATTAATGAGGCTATGCTGTATTCATTTTGCGGTGATTTTAAAATGGCAAAGGCTATTATTAATCCCCAATGGGTATTCGCTTATATGCTAATTTACTTATTTTCAATTTGGGACAGCTACCGTTCAACGGTAGAAGCGAATAAGCTTTGTGAATTAGCTGAAATGGAGAATGCACGAATCGATGGATTTATCATACGGCCTTTGGGTATTCAATATTTGGAGAAGAAAAGTCCGCTATCCGCAGCGTTCAGTTCTTTTTTTTTCCCCGGGCTTGGTCAGCTCTATAATCACCGGTTTGGGCTGGCTTTTTATGCTATGTTCTCATACTGCATATATATAGGGCTGTCTCATGCGCATGAGGCGGTGATTATGATGATGCATGGCCGAATCCGTGAATCAACAGCTATTTTACATCCTCACTGGCTGCTTTTCATGCCTTCAATACTCGGAGGTTCTATCTACCATGCTTATATAAGTGCGGTCGAACACAATCGTTTGTTTCGCATCGAGCAGAGACAATTTCTTGCGGAACGTTATGGATTTACCGATAGCAGTACAATTTTTCATTAAGGCAGGAAGATTATATGTTAATCGTAAGCACCTTCGAGCATTCCGTTGAATTGGAGCAGGCCCTGGCTGTTCTTGAGAAGAATGGTATCGATAGCAGTCATATTTTGGCTGTTCCTATGGATGCTTTTCCGAACAAATCATTTGCTTTTGCCTCTGAGGCATCCGAACAAGCTCATAAAGCATTTGAAGTTGGAATGGCTTGCGCTACAGCATGTGGTGTTTTGGGGTCGACCTATGGATTCATTTTGGAATGGGGGCCGCTTATCTGGGGACTTATGGCTGCAGTAGGTGGATTTGGAGCGGGCTTCGGCATCTATCGTTTATATATTGTACCAAGGAGTCAAGCAAAGCGCTTAAAGGCAAGCAAACTTCCCGAAGTAACCGTAATTATCCGATGCACCACTGCCAAACATTTGGAGGTGTGCAAGGTACTCTGGCAGTACAAGGCACTTACCGTCGGATCCATCGCCGACCAATCCGCTCAGCCGGAACCTATACAATAACCAGTAAAACGCTGCTACTATATGTTTTTTAACTGGCAATTTTATTTTCAATCGAGGTATAGTAGTGGAGAAGCTTGTTCTGTTATTCACGTAATCATTTATTTTATTATTTTAAAAGAGAGCGGTGAAATATTGTATGAGTTCCAGCGGCCGTCCATTAAGTGGAGAACCCTTTAAATTGCTCAAAAATAGGGTGTGGAGAACCTACTCTGGAGGTAAATTTCTGGAAGAATGGCAAGGTTCACTCCAAGCAGAGGACACGAGCTTTCCGGAGGAGTGGGTGGCATCCACTGTAGTAGCCAAGAATGTGGGCAGGGAGCACATTAAGGAGGGTTTGAGCCTAGTAAGCTTGGATAATGGGGAGACCATGCCGCTGCTTGATTTAATTTTATCTGATCCCCAAGGCTTTCTGGGTAAATCACATGTTGCTAAATACGGCGCGCAAACCGCATTGCTGGTCAAAGTGCTGGACGCATCTGAGAGACTGACGATACAGGTACACCCGGATAGAGCATTTGCAATGGAGCAGTTTGAATCTCAGTTTGGCAAAACAGAAGCATGGTATGTGATGGGTGGAAGAGCTATCGACGGTGAGGAGCCTTATGTTTTATTCGGATTTAAGCCTGGAGTGACGAAAGAAAGCTGGCGGGAGCTTTTTGAACGACAGGATATTGACGGTATGATCGACGCGCTCCATCGTATCCCTGTTCAGGAAGGCGATGTGTTTCTGGTTGAGGGCGGCATTCCTCATGCTATTGGAAGCGGCTGCTTTCTAATCGAGATCCAGGAGCCTACGGACCTTACTCTGCGTGTAGAAAGAACTACCCCCAAGGGCAATAGTGTTCCAGACTTGGCTTGTCATCAAGGTATTGGAATCGAACGCATGCTCGATTGCTTCCACTATGAATCGCACTCCTACGAGAACGCCAGAAGCAAATGGAAGAAGTCACCTGCATTACTGAGAGAGAGCGAAGACGGCAAGGAGCTGGTTCTGATCGGAAAAGAAAGCACAGACCGCTTCCGCATGCATACAATCGAAGTCACTGGCTGTTTTTCAACTGAAGGCAGCGGCGTATTTGGAATCGCTATTGTCATTTCCGGGTCAGGCTCCGTAAGTTGGGCTGATGGAGAGATGTCTATTAACCAGTCTGACGAAATTTTTATGCCGGCAGGTTTGAATGCGTTGTCATGGAACAGCGATGGCGCTGACAAGCTGAAAGTTGTGTTATGTTATCCTCCCGAGTGAAACGAAGGGGGAATGCATCTATAAGAAAAGCTTCTGATCGAAGCCCATTCGATGAAGATACATTCGTGTATTAGCGGTGGCTTTTCTTGCAATATCAGACTTCTTCAGCTCCGCTGAAAACTTATAGTCTGATATTATAAAAAAACAGAAGCCTCCAACCCACTAGGCAGTGGTGTTGGAGGCTTCTATGTTTGTTGAATAGGTGTCGGAGTAACCCTGTCAAATACGGGAAGGTTATTTATTCGCTGTGGGATTCTCCTTGCTCAGCCTGACGGAAAGAATGACGTTGCCGCCCTTCTTCAAAGGATTCGTATCGCGCAGCACCGTCCGTAATCCTACTTCTCTTACACCGTTTACGGAAACGGTCATTGGAAACGATTCCTGCTTCACTAAGGTGCTCTTACCGTCTGAAATTACATACATATCTACGAATTCCGTTTTATCCTGACTAACCAGATCAATAGTTAAGTAACTATACCCTGATGGGAAAACGGCGGTTTCAATTTCGCCTGCTTTTCGAATGTTTTTCGTAATGGTACCCGACTCGCCATTATTGCCCTGCGTTTTAAAGAAGTCGCGAACATTGGTAGCAGTTTGGCTGGAAGGGCCGCTGCCTTTAGGATCGTTCCAAGGATCGGAAACCCCTGAGTTCGAGCCGGTACCGCTGCCGGTGCCTCCCCCTGCTGCCCCTCCGATTCCAGTACCCGTCTGCTTTAAATCAATTGTAGAGTAATCGACAAGCCAATAACTCTTTTTAAGATAATTATAAATCCGGTTCAGTATTGTAACGGCTTCAGCTCGTGTAACTTTGTCTAATGGGCGGAAATACCATTCATTATTCGCAGTCATGATACCGGAGGACTGAAGGCTTGCCAGAACACTGGCCTGCGCATTGGAGAACCCGTCCGAACCAAATTGGCAATCGCCAGCTCCAGTACCCATAAACAACGAAGGGAACACGCCGTTACTTGTAGAAATTTGGGTATTGGCGGAGTCTAAGCGTCCATCTGCTTGCACGGCTTTATCGTATTCATCTTGATTTTTAAATATTTTAGAGGGAACATCTTTGAATTTGGATACGATGGAACAAACATCATTCGGTGTTATCCGGCGGTCAATCATCCGGGTGTCAAAAAACGAATACAGCATATTAGCCAACTGGAGGCGGTTTAATTGTGTATCGGGTCGGAAAGTAAGCTGGCCATACTGGCTCAGTCCGTATATGCCCCATTGAAAGGAGTTGTCATAAATATCTGAGATTTGCTTGTATGCCCAATGCTCAGGGGGGACATCGGAGAACTGTTCGATTTTATTTGTGCCGGAAGCATATAGATTAGGTCTGTACGTATCGAATAGACGATACACCATCACTGTCCATTCCGCTTTAGTAACGGTTTCATTCGGCAGGAAGGTTCCGTCCGGATAGCCTGTCAAAATTTGGTTTTCGGCCATTAAGCTGATCGAACTTAGAGCCCAACTGTTTTGCTGAGGGTTAACATCGCTGAAAGTAACGGCAGCAGTGGCTGAGGGTCCGGGAAGAATCAGCGCTGCTGTAAGTAATAATGTACACCATTTGCTTATTTTGCCTTGAATTTTTCTCATCTTCAATACCCTCCAATCTCTATCTTTATATCGGCTAATACAGATCGATTGTTAACATTTGGAACGAAATTTGATGAAAACTCGTAATATACAAAAGACAAGTACAATGTAATAATAGGATTTTAATGGGTTAATATTCTTTGTATTTTGTCAAAATGCAACAAATATCGGGCTGATTTGATTATTTTCCAAGTAGAGTTAAAATTTTTTGTCAGTAAAACCGATATAAGCTTTATAGCAAATCGTAGACACTATCATTTCCGGGGAACGCATGAATAGGACGGTGATTTTATTGTAAGGAATGGTTTTGTACAAGGTTTGATTGGTTTGAAATTTATCGAATTAAGGAGAGATACAATTGACATCAATGAAAAAAATAGTTAACTATATGCTGTTGTTCGCGCTGTTGTTCTCGATCATACCGGCTCAGTTTGCAGCAGCGGCGCCGCCACCGCCGTGTTTGCAAGCAGACCCTTCGGTAGTAACTTGCCCGCCGCTTGTTCCTAACTACTTTTTCCCGGATGACGGCGAGTTGAAAGCAACGGCCAACATGGAAATTTTGAAGTCTGGGACGTCCGGCAACTTAACGCGCAACACGGCCAAACTATCCAACTCCGGGAAAATTTCCATAGGGGGGACTTTTCAACAAGTAACCGGTTCTACTTTGACGCTTGAAGTGGAACAAATTTCACTAGTTGGCGCCGAATGGGTTAAACAGGCTAATAAAAGCTCTGTTACTACAGTTGGAGCTGTTAACAACCGTTTTCAGGTTAGCGATGTAGATCTTTTTCAGGGTTACAACCGCTTGACATTCATAGGCTCGCAGGGAGCAGCTACAAAAAAAGATGTTTTCTATGTACTATACGATCAGGCTCCTTTGATTAAGAAAATGCAAATTAACTCAAACAGTGAGCTTTTGGATTTGAATGAGGGAGCGAGCCTTGTCCTGACGAAAGGCGTTGCTTATATTCAAGGTACCGTTGATAATGCTAATAAAATGACGATTAACGGCGAAAAAGCTTCCGTATTGGATAATGGCTTGTTCTATGGGCCGGCTATGAATTTGCAGCCAGGATTGAACAAGTTTGAAATTACAATAGCTAACAATACCGATACGATTACAGTTAAGCGTCAAGCTTACTACTATGATAAAGATAAGCCATTTACCATTGTTGATGTAACACAGGATGGTGTTAAGCAAAGCTTGCTAACTTCACCTCCTCCTTCGTTTACGGGTACAACACATAGCGCTGATTTAGACTTGCAATTTTTAGTTCCTTTTGATAGTGCGCCTTTTAATGGAAATTCTACCATTACTATTAACGCGGGTACTCCTGTGAATATTACTGCAGCGGGGACTAACCCGAAAGCGACTGAAACTGTCATCACCAATACATATGGTTCGCCTGCGTTCAAACTGGTGAATGTAACAGTTCCTGCTGCTTTTTACCCATTGGTAGAAGACTCAGCCGGGACGCTGCTCCCGAATCAACCTGTAAACATTGCAATCAGTTATATACCATCCATTGGTGGTACGCCATGGACGATCATTGATAAGTTTCAGTTTAAGCTTGCCTCGGGTCAAACATTGATTAGAGGTGCAAGATTGCTGCAGGGATACGATGGCGTTTCTCCAATTACGGATGCAACATTGAGTGCCCCTTTAAACGGTCAAGAAGTAAAAACGCAGGATTTCTATATCATTGTGGACGCTACAGCACCTTTAGCGGTAGCGGATCCAAATGATCCGACTATAACCAATTATTTAACGGTTGGATTGCAACCACTAGGTAATACAACAATTACAGCTACACAAACTGGTGTTGCTTCGCCAGCTGGCGCAACAGTTAACATTGGCCAGGTTTATAAAATTTCCAACCTGCCGGAGGGTGCTCAAACCATTGCTTTTGCAGTTGGCACCAATCCTGTTTCATACACAGCGAGAGTAACTTATGTTTCTAAGCTATACATTGAGCTGGATAATCTATATGAAGGTCAAGTTATTGAGAAAGATACATCCGTCTTGACAAATAATATAGTTCTATCAGGGAAATATATTGGATTCGGTCCTGACGCCAGAGTGAAGAACGAGAAATTATTCGTTAACAATGTCAATAAAACAACCGGTCCGATATCCATAGTAGATGCTAACGATAACACGATTCGTAATATTGATCCGATGACTCTTGTTATTTCAGCTTCGGGGCCATTATTCATCGGCGAAAATAAAATCAAGATAACGGTTGATTATACCGATGGAGTGTCGACCATTTTGCGGAATTATGTAAAAGAGGTCAAGTTTTATATTGTCGATAAAAATTTACCGGTGATTAGCGATATTAGACCATTAACGCCGCCAACATCAACAAGGGTACCTCTGACAGATCCGATTAGAGCGAATTATTTGCCGCCTTCTCCGGAGCTTCAATTAATTAACGGTGCGTATGTAACTACCCTTTCTAAATTCGACTTATTCGTTGAAGGTTCCGGAGCAGATGATATAACGATTAGAGAAGGGGCAACAGAAATCTTTAAAATGAACCCTAGTGCTACGGTTCCGGCGCCAAATGCTTATTATTCGAGAGCTGACTTTGAAGGAAGCCGGAGCGCCTTCAAGCTTCGATTGGATGATGTGTTAATTCCGGCTGGTTCTCATACTTACACAATTGTATTTACCAATAATACGAATGGTGCTGCAGCTACTTCAACGCTAACGGTGCAAAGCCAAAATGTGCCTTACCGTGTACTTTCACCGGTTCCGAATACAGGCGATAAAATCATTGTTAATAAAAACTTCGTGTTGTTTGATATCGAAGCAGTTGGAGCAAAGGATGTACAAATTAACGGTAATTCCGCCAAGCTGCGCAAAGATATGCCTAACCGGTATATGTACACTTTAACCGGTCTTAAACCGGATACGGACAATAAAATCAATTTGGTTATAAAAGGTGGAAGTGCGGACGTGAAAGAGACAATCACGGTCACGTACGTTTCCAATCCTGACAAAGGCACCATGTTTATGGAGCCAATGAGTGACAAGCACAATGTATTTAATAAAGCTTTGCAGCTTACATTCCCTAAGAACAATGTTCTACGGCGTGAGATTGATGGTAAGATTGAGCCCAAAGTAGACTTGTTATTTGGTATTGCAGATCCTGAGAATGGTAACACAGAGTTAGTCAACGACTATAATCAAAAAGTCGGAACGGACATTGACTCTAGAACGCCGAGCACTCCGACTCAGACGAGAATCCCGATTGACAGCTCACTTTCAAGCAGCTTTGATCCAGGTCTCGGGCCTAGACATTTTATGAGAGTTTCCGATTATTACTGGATTTCAGCAGGTATGGGTGAAGCATCCAAAGTAGGAGCTTCCGACTATAAGCCTGTTACTGGCGGATTGGCGCCGTACTCCACTGAAGGTACTTTTACCCGTTATGATGACAGAAGAAAAGTAGTACCGAGTGAGCGAGGCGTACTTACTATTAAATATGATGATAGTGTTGTATCCCAGGCTGCAGCAGAAGTAACTGTATTCCTTTTGGATGATAAAGGCGAATGGAAAAATATCGGAGGTAAAGTTGATGCGAAAGCTAAGACTGTAACCGTACCGTTTGACCAGTTTGGATACTATATGGTCGCTAAACTGAAATACGGCTATGACGATATTTCCAACCACATTTGGGCACGAGATATTTTGCAGGCTCTATTGTCCAAGGGCTATATGCCAGCTTTGTTTGGAAATGAATTTGGAGCCGATGACAGCGTGACGCGCGGTGAATTTGCAGGTCTGATGGTTCGCTCGCTAGGTATGAAGATTAACTCGGATGACAACAATACATTCGGCGATATATTGCCTGGAAGTAACTCTGCGGCTTGGACGTATGAGGAGATAGAGACGGCGGCCAGAGCTGGTATTGTCCAAGGCTTCGAGGCTCAAATTTTCGGAGCGGACAGGCCGATAACACGTGAGCAGGCAGCGGTTATGCTCTCTCGTGCAATGAATGTCACTTTGGCGATGAATGATGATAAATTGAAGGCCAAAGTTGAGAAGGCATTTGCAGACATTGCGAGTATGGACGTTTATGCACTTCCAGCTATTGAAGCTATGAATTCCGCTAAAGTTATGGTGGGCAGTCCGGTGATTTCTCCTATTCCTACCAAAAACAAACCATTAATTAATTTTAACCCGAAGGGTAAAATGACAAGAGCGGAAGCTGCTCAAATAGCAGTACGCTTATTGCAAAAGTATGTAAAAGGCGCTCTTCCTGCAAACCTAAGTTAACCAAATAAAGGGAAAAAGGGGATGTCCAAAAGACATTCCCTTTTTCCTTTATTTTCAAAATGTTTCCACCCAATTGTGGTTCGATTCATTTGCTTTTTAATCCCTGGCATGGTAAGATGTAATTAATCAAAAAACGTGAGACCTGAATTCACATATTGTTAAGGGTTATCATTAGAACGATGGAACCTTTTGCAATGTGTGAATTTTTATTTTGAAAATAAAAGGATCATGTTAATTTAATTTTGGAGGTATTTACAATGCAAACAGGAACAGTGAAATGGTTTAACGCAGAAAAAGGATTTGGTTTTATCGAAGTTGAAGGCGGAAATGACGTATTCGTACATTTCAGCGCAATCACTGGCGAAGGCTTCAAATCCTTGGACGAAGGTCAACGCGTTCAATTCAACGTGGTTCAAGGCAACCGCGGACCTCAAGCTGAGAACGTTGTAAAACTGTAATATTACAGTAGAAACCGACTGCCCTTAACATGCGTTGAGGGCAGTTTTTTCTTTTTTGGTTGTGCAATCAAAAGGGAGGCTAACCATGTACTATCGAAGAAAATCGTTAGAGGATCTTCCGGAGGAGAATACTGCCATTTGGTCATGCTCGAAAGAAGGTTGCAACGGATGGATGCGGGATAACTTTGCATTCGAATACGTGCCTACTTGTCATCAATGTAATTCCTTGATGGAGAGCAGCGTGAAGATGCTTCCGCTTCTTGTCAACACAAACCGCGATTTGAAATCGATTAAGAAAGGCGTGCAGATTCTGTAGCCGCTGACCTGATAACCGCTTGTTCCAGTATTAGACGGAAAGCGGTTTTTTTGTACGCAAAAAAGGAGCTGCCCCTGAAAGTTTGGAGGAGGGGAGCTCCGATACTTCATTAACTCGTCGTTGCCGGTAAATGTGCAAGGATCGAATGTTTAATACGTGCTTTGGTTTCATCCAAATCGAGATTTTCGAACACATGCTCACAGTCTTTACGGTACGAGACCTCTTCAATATAATGGTCCATATAGTGCCTGATGATTTCATCAGATACAGCTTTGGCTTGCAGTCTTTCCTGGATCAATTGTTTGTTAACATAAATGAATAGTCGGATAGCTTTATCCCCGAATTCATACTTTAGTTTATTGGCACCAGATCGATTAACAATTACGTAAATAACCGGGCTCGCTTTCAACGCTGCTGTGATATCTGCTTTTTTAATGCCATAGAAATGATTGTCGAGCTCGACCGTCTGTATGAACTCCCCACGAATATCAGCTTCAATAAATTCCTTTCTGGAAGTAAAGTAATAATCTTTCCCATGTGTTTCTCTGGGGCGAGGATCTCTTGTAGTATGGGATATCACGAACTGGAAGCCCAATTCTTTGCCGATCTGGTGGGCAATTGTTTTTCTGCCGGAACCGCTGGTGCCTACAAATACAAAAATGGTACCGTTTTCAAAATTTCCGTTCATGAGAACCCCTCCTAGTTTTAAATGTGAAGAGTAACTCTAGTACTAACTCTATTATAGATTAAATAGTCAGAAAATTAAATCTATTTATTTGGCTAAAAAGTATGTTATGGACAAAATAGCAGTAGTTGACTAGTATGGAGTATGAGATCCATTGCGGTGAATTGGCCCTACATAGCAGTACCAAAACCTATTTGACAGGAGAGATCATCAATGTCCCAAGAATGTATTTACTGCGCTCAAGACGAGAGACAAGAAAAGATTATGATTGAAATTGGCAGGCTAAGAGTTTCTACGTTGTTTTTATTTAGGGAGCAAACCTACAGAGGGCGCTGTATCGTAGCATTAAATGATCATCAAACTGAATTTTTCCACCTGTCCCAGGACAAACAGGACGCCTATATGAGGGATGTTGCACAAGTTGCGAAAGCGATTGAACAGGCATTCTCGCCGGATAAAATCAACTACGGTGCATTCGGTGATACGATGCCGCATGTGCATTTTCACATTGTTCCTAAATATAAAGATGGAGCGGCATGGGGCAAGATGTTTGAGATGAGCCCTGCGGATAATAAGCAGCTTACTGATGCAGAATATGAAGAAGTTATTAACAAAATTAAGCAGCACTTATAAGATTTAGAGGCGGGGCTTGATTTAGACAATAGTTTGGCTAAGGAGGATCGAGAAGACATGACTTATACAGCAAACAGTCAAAGATATGAGGAAATGAAGTTCCGTCATTGCGGCCGCAGTGGATTGAAGCTTCCGGCCATATCGTTGGGATTGTGGCATAACTTCGGTGGTGTGGATGTGTTTGAGAACGGCAGGGCGATGGTGCGCCGGGCCTTCGATTTGGGAATAACTCATTTCGACTTGGCCAATAACTACGGACCCCCTCCTGGAAGTGCTGAGGAGATGTTTGGCAAAATTATTCAGGATGATTTCGCTCCATACCGGGATGAAATTATTATATCCTCCAAAGCGGGATATTACATGTGGCCAGGACCCTACGGGGAATGGGGCTCCAAGAAATATCTAATCTCTAGCTTGGATCAAAGCCTTAAGCGGATGAAGCTCGATTATGTTGATATTTTCTATCATCACCGTCCTGATCCGAATACTCCACTGGAAGAAACCATGGGAGCACTAGACTTGGTAGTTCGTCAAGGGAAAGCGCTCTATGTGGGACTCTCTAACTACAGTGCAGAGCAGACTAAAGAGGCTGTCCGTATCTTGAAGCAGCTGGGGACGCCTTGCTTGATCCATCAACCAAGATATTCGATGCTCGATAGATGGGTTGAGAATGGCCTGTTGGATGTGCTGGACGAGGAAGGCGTGGGAAGTATTGCTTTCTCTCCGCTTGCGAAAGGCATGCTGACCGACCGTTATTTACACGGAATTCCGAAGGATTCCAGGGCTGGAGGACAGAGCGTATTCTTGAAGCCGGAGGATTTAACCGACGAAGTTATGGCGAAAATCCGCAGCTTAACTGATATAGCCGAGAAACGTGGTCAAAAGCTTTCGCAGATGGCTTTAGCTTGGGTCCTGCGTGGCGGGAGAGTGACTTCCGCATTAATTGGGGCAAGCAGAGTCAGCCAGATTGAAGATGCAGTCGCCGCAATTAGCGGGCTTGACTTTAGCGCAGAGGAATTAGCTTCTATCGAGGCTATTCTGAAGAAATAATAGCCTATTAATATTCTATGGAAATCGCAGGAGAGCCAATGGTAATCCGCTGCTGCTGCGTAATCGAATTTCGGTGAACCGCCACTTGGAGGTTCATCTTTTCTTTGTCTCCCTCTGCTGTGGAATGGCTAATTTGGGGGGAGTAATAAGAAATACTGAGGCTTCCGGCATCCTCGTACCTATTAACCTCTTGAGCTTGCAGTTGTTTGGCGAATGACGGCTCTAGCGATGCTTCTTGTTCCTTGATTGACGAGCTTATGACTGCAGAGCCTTGAATCATGATATTCCAGTTAGGCTTAATCCCGATAGCTGTAAGTTTTTCCGTTAATTGCTTTTGAACAATTAGGATGGGAACCGTATCTTGCGGGCGGCTCGTTTCTGCACTTATTATGAGTTCGGTGGATCCGTTGGGGAAGCCAATAAATAGAAGAGTTGTTTCGATTCCTTCCAAATCGGTAGTTTTAGCTTGATAGAGTAGATGATCCCGTTCCTCAATGATCTCGCTGCTGACAGGAATATTTAGTTGAGTGCTAACCTTTCGGCCAATTTGAGCAAAGCTTTCTTTATTAGTGAATGATTGGTAACTGCCCGTATGCTTGATGATTACTTTTCTATCGGAGGAGGCGATAATTTGCTTGGATAAAGGAAGCAAGCGTTTGAGATCTTGATTAGCTGCATCCGCGTGTATAGTCCATAGACTTACAGCTGTTCCTATTGCAAGTAAGATGAGTAGACTGTATTTGGTCATCCGATTCATAGTAATTATCCCCCGGTTTCAAATCTATCAATCTAGTAATAAGCATTGACAGAAGCGGCCGGAAGTATACTTACGGTTTGTACGAAAAAAAAGCACTAGCCGCCTGCGGTTAGTGCTTTTTCCAAGTCGAGCGGATTCGCTCAACTATGACAAACGCGCTCGTCCTGGAGAGGACGGCGCAGCCGTTTATCCTTGTATGGTCGCAGCCCGAAAGCTGCGGCATTTTAATGGGTTTTGTGATGATTGAAAAGTAAGGGAAGCATCTTTGTATCCTTGACCATCTCGGAATGACATATAGGACATAGCGGACTTTTCTCAAGTGAGAAGTTTTCACGCATCCAGCATGAGCATCCTTCTTTACTGCACATCCAAACGGATGTCTGTTCTTCCTGAACCGGTTCCATGGTTTTCTTAGAAAAATACAAGATGAACCCTCCTTCGGTTTGTGCGGTGCGAATTCCATTGTAAGGATTATTAGCGATGGTCAAGAGCAAGATAGCGGATGAAACGTTCCTTCAAAGGGACGTTCTCGTTTATCGAGGTAAAGCGGAGCCCTTTATATATACGTTACTTGTCACTGAAAAAGAACTGCCCGGACGAGCAGTTCTCTCCCTCTGATGAAACCTTACAGTTTCACAACGTTTTCAGCTTGTGGTCCGCGATTGCCTTGAACAACGTTAAATTGTACGCGTTGTCCTTCTTCAAGGGATTTGTATCCGTCCCCTGTAATTGCGCTAAAGTGTACGAATACATCTTTGCCGCCTTCAACTTCAATAAAACCGAAACCCTTTTCTGCATTAAACCATTTCACTGTACCTGTTTCCATCTTCTTAAAAACCTCCAATAGCTTTTACTCATTTTTATATGCATGAACAAAAAATTCACACATTAGAAAGATTACCCCAAAAATCGAATTGATAACCCTTTCTAATATGTGAATTCAAATACGAATGTGTATAACGTAATGATACCACATTTTACAAGTTATCACAACAAATTAACATTTGACTTGGCTTAATTTTACCTGTAATGTTAAGCGATTAAAGGAGGCCGCTAATGCCGACAGAAAACTACAAATTGAACGTATTTGATCCTAAATTAGAGCCTTTTTTAACGGAATTATATAGACAACATCGTGAGCGAGCAGCAAGTATCGATTGGAGCTATCATGAATTTATTCCGTGGGAATTGGGACGCAGTTTTATAGATGAGCCATGGGCCCCGGAGCAGCGGAAACTCCCCTTATCCATTTATACCGCAGTAGAAACCTCCCTTCTGACAGAAGTCAATCTTCCCTTCTTTTACCATCATTTAGCCGTCACCTTTAAAGGCTCTTTGCAGGTTTTGCAGGATTTTGTTCATACCTGGGTTTCGGAAGAGGACCAGCATTCGTCTTTACTGGAAACTTACTTGATTATTACACGAAATGCAGATCCTCATGAGCTTCACCGTCTCCGTAAAGGAGTTGTGGAAGCAGGGTTTGTGCCTGATTTTGACACCGCAATGGAAACGATGGTTTATACCGCGATCCAGGAGCTGGCTACGATGGTGTTTTACAATAATGTAGCAAAAGCAGCTACTCCGTATGATCCACGGCTGGCCAAGCTTCTTAGAAGAATTGCGAAGGATGAAACGCTGCATTTTGCTTTTTATCGCGACGCTGTAAAGGGGTATCTCGGGGTAGATCATAACTTCGTTTATTATATACATAAGGCGATGACGAGTTTTGCTATGCCTGGCAAAGAGATGCCACAGTTCAAAGAGCGGATGGAAATGATATCAAAAGAGGCTAATTATGGGCCTGTATCTTATTTTAACCAAGTCTTCGATTATTTAATTCAATTCTGGGCGATTGAAAAGCTTCAGCCAAGCCGCAGTGAGTCAGAGGCAGCCAAGCAGGATCTGCTTATCTATCACAGCAAGCTGAAAAGGATCAGCGAGCGATTGGCAATTAAAGGTGCAAGTTAGTTATTGTCAGTGGAATAGAAAAGGACGACCGCGTGGCCGTCCCAGGAATCAAAGGGAGGCAGCCGCAATTTCTATTCAACGGCTTCCTCTGTTTTTTTGTGATCCGTTAGCTGAATTCGTCCTAGAAATGGGGTTAGCAGAGCGCCTAATATGACGAAGACCAAGGCGATCTGAAAGACGCTGTGAAGAGAATCCACTAATGAGATTTTTAGAATAGGTACGATCTTCTGAACAATAGCTTGCGGTAATTCTGCCAATGAAGCTGGGTTGAGCAGCAACGAGTAGAGGCCTTGCGGATCGGAGTGAATCATCGAAGTCATTTTGTCGGCAAAGCCGCGCGCTTCGGCTGGTAATTGCTGCAGTACCGGAACCAGCTTGTCGCTCAGCTCATGATCAGATCGGTAATTCATAACGGTCCCAAGGATAGTCATGCCGAACGTCCCGCCGATTTGCCGAAAAAACTGGCTGGAAGACGTTACGACGCCAAGCTCGGTTTTGGGAAAGCTTTCTTGAAGCGCTAAAGTAAGAATTGGCATAACAAGCCCAATACCTAACCCGATAACCATCATATAAGAGGATGCAGTCAGTTTAGTCGTATTCATGCTTAATGTACCCAAAAGAACAAAGCCCGCTGCCATTATGATCATACCCAACGTCATTTGGAAACGAACGCCTATCTTTTGTACAATCTGACCGCCTATTACGCTGGCTATAATCATGGTAATCATCATAGGCGTCATGACGGTTCCGGAAGCTGATGCACTAATACCAACGATCCCTTGCATAAACAATGGAACAAACATGATCGCTCCGAACATTCCGACAGCCATTAGAAATCCAATGCCGTTGATGATGGAGAAGGTACGGTTTTTGAATAAACGCATAGGTAAGATCGCTTCGCTAGCTCTGGATTCAATGCGAATGAATGCAATTATAGAAATTATGGAAACCCCTATCATACCAAGGATTTGCCAAGAGCCCCAAGCGTACTGCTTGCCTCCGAAGGTTAGAGCTAACAGCAAGGGCACCACACCCAGGATCATGGTAATCATCCCGCTGAAGTCGAAACGGATCGGGCCCGTTGCACGCACGCTTTTTAAACCAAGGGCAATAAAAACAACGGCTAGAAGCCCTACCGGAAGATTGATATAAAACACCCACCGCCAATTAAGTGAGTCTACAATCCAACCTCCCACCTGAGGTCCAATGACGGAAGCTAAACCGTAAATGGCCCCAAAAACCCCTTGCCATTTCGCACGCTGTTTACCGGTAAATAAGTCACCTATAATAATCATGGCCATTGGCATCATTATTCCGCCCCCCACACCCTGAAGGGTACGGTACCAAATTAACTGTGTTATGGTTTGGGACATACCGCAAAGCGCTGAGGCCAGCATAAATACTATAAGTCCGGTCATATAGACCACTCTTCGTCCTAATAAATCGGCCAGCTTACCGGCAATAGGAACTACCGTGGTTGAACTTAGCATGTAGGCGGTCGTTAGCCAAGCCATTACGCTCAATCCACCCAATTCTCCAACAATCCGCGGCATGGCGGTACCTACGATGGTCCCATCTAACGCTGCGAACAGCATGGCAATAATTAAACCTGTGATCAACAGTCCCCGCTTTGTTTCAGATCCTTTTGAAACGGCTTCAGAGCCTTGTGAAATTTCCATAGCTAATTTCCTCCTGTCAGTACTTGTAGCGTTTCCTTATAAGAAGTAGAAGATGCAATGTAAGAGATTACGGATTATTTTGGCAGAGGGGACTGCAGATAAGATTGGAAAAGCCTATCTTCTCTGATGTATGAATGTCTGATAAGATGAAGGAAATGGTAGTATACGTTGTTTTTAACCGATTTTACCCACATTCTAACTTTAGAGGAGTTATATGAATAGCGAAAGATTGAGCGGAATGATCACAGCTGAGGATGAAAAACAGTGGGATGGACAAGGCTATGCCAATGGTTGGGAGCACTACGCAGATGAATTGCGGCTTCTTGATTACAGGCTTCAGAGGCTGTATTACAGCAGAAAAAAGCGCATGGATGCCTGGAGAGATGATCCGTATCAGGGGATGTTCGTGTCAGAGGAGGAATTCCTGGGCTTAATAGCAGGGATGGAAAATGATTGGGCAAACGATCCTGAGGCAGCGGCGTTGCTGGAGCAGCTGGAAGATTTGGAGAGGGCGATTGCACACAGAATAGCTGTTAGCGTTCAGGCTGGTGTTAATTTGCCGCTTCAAACGGTTGCACACACATTTGGACTGCGTGCACAGGAGCGGGGCTTCTTAATGATGGCGTTAGCGGTTGAACTGGATCGTAAGTATGAACGGGTTTTCGGGTTTCTGCAGGATGATTTGACCTGCAAGCATCCCAATGCCGGTTTGCTGATTCAGTTAAACTGTCGCAATGCCGCAGACATGCTTGAAGTAAGGGATGTTCTCGCGATGTCGAGCCCATTGTCGAAATATTTTCTGTATAAGGATGAGGCGGACACTGCGCCTGCGAAATCATTCCTCTCCCAGCCGATTGTACTTAATCGGCGGATGGTGCGCTTATTGCTTGACGGCATCGCCTCTGAGCCGTCAGACTCCGTTAAGCGCGTAACGCAGCGTTTCAACAGCGGCAGCCCGTTAGAGCCTCTACGCGTTGATGAGGCGCTTCAGGAGCAGCTCCAGACGTTCGTGCGCAGCATGTACGCGCCTGAGAGGGCAACGCGCAAGCGGCTTGCGTTCCACATCTGGGGCCCGTCGGGCTCCGGGAAGACGCTGCACGCGAAGCATTGCTGCCATGCCTTTGGCAAATCGGCGCTAATAGCCGATGTGGCCGGGATGCTGCTTGCGGAGCGGCCGTTTGCGGAGCTGCTCGATGATGTGCTGCGTGAAGCCATTCTGCAGCAGGCGGTCCTTTGCTTCACGCATATGGAAGCACTGTTTCCGGAGGAGGCGGATGCGGCTGCCCGGCATAAGCTGCGCTCGTTTTTGCACAGCTTGAATAGCTATGGCGGGCTTCTTTTCCTGCTCGCTTACAAACAGATTAAGCTTTCGGGGGATATGAAGGACCGCTGGGTGATTGATTTGGAGCTGAAGGTGCCTGAGACCGAGGAGCGTGAAGCTCTATGGAAGAGCTTCGCCGCTGAAGCCAGAATCTCCGATTCTGTAGATTGGCGGGTGATCGGCGATAAGTTCCGGTTCACCGCGGGGCAAATTCAGCGGGCTATCTCGCTTGCGCAGAGCTTTACGGAATGGACCCGTGCAGGCAGGTTAGCTGCTGTGAATTCTGAGGCGTTTAGCGACGACATTGATGAGCAGGCGCTGTATAAGGCTTGCTTCATGCAAGTGCAGCACCGCTTGGAGAAAAAAGCTTCTCGTATCCAAGCGAAGTACACTTGGGAGGATGTCATATTGCCGGGAGAGCAAAAGGAGCAGCTCCGCAATGCGTGTAACCAAATGAAATACCGCAGTGTCGTTTACGGACAATGGGGTTTTGAGCGTAAGCTGGCTTATGGAAAAGGCTTGAGCATGCTGTTTGCCGGACCTCCCGGGACAGGGAAGACGATGTCCGCACAGGTGGTGGCCCAAGAGCTGCAGCTGGAGCTCTACAAAATCGACTTGTCGCAAGTTATAAGCAAGTATATCGGGGAAACGGAAAAAAATCTCCATGAAATATTTCATGAAGCCCGTCTTAGCAATGCCATTTTGTTCTTCGATGAGACGGATGCCTTATTCGGTAAACGCTCTGAAGTCAAGGATTCTCACGATAAATATGCGAACATCGAAACGGCCTATTTGCTTCAAAAGATGGAGGAGTACGACGGCATATCGGTACTTGCCACCAACTTGCTGGGCAATATTGATGAAGCCTTCATTCGACGTATTAATTACATCATCAAGTTTCCATTTCCTGATGCGGATTATCGGGAGAAAATATGGCGTTCCATGTTTCCCAAGGAAGCGCCTATCGGGGATGATGTTGATTTCAAGCTGATAGCCAGTAAATTTTCCATTGCCGGTGGCGGTATCAAAAATATTGCAGTTTCAGCTGCTTTCTTGGCGGCTGATGCAGGAACACCGATTCTAATGAAGCATCTTCTTCTAGCAGTAAAGCACGAGCTTTTGAAAACCGGAAAGCTAATGACCAGAGATGAGCTGGATTTTTTCTAAATAAACTTGGAATTTGAAACCTCTGAAATCAAGCTATGAAGGAGAAGCCGCTGTAAAAGCATTCTCAGTTACAGATGTGTGTTTAGTAATAAATGCAGCAATTTCTTGCTCTCGAAGCGGCTTGCTTAGTAGAAAGCCCTGAACGATATCGCATTTCCATGTTTTAAGCAAATACAATTGATCGTAAGATTCTACGCCTTCCGCAACGGTTTGAATATCGAGATCTTGAACAAGCCGTATAATCGATTTGGTAATCCTGCCCTCATTATTTTTACCAATATCACGAATAAATGATTTATCCAGCTTCACCAGATGGAGCGGCAGCCGGTTCAAATAATGAAGTGAAGAATACCCGGTTCCGAAATCATCCAAAGCGATACGGACACCGAGTCGTGTTAGCTCCATCAACCGGATGTTTGCAGCATCTATGGATGTAATAAGCATGCTTTCAGTAATTTCAAGCTCAAGCAGATGTGGAGGCAAACCAGTTTCTGATAATATTTGTGAGACATGCTTAGGGAAGTAACTATCGCTAAGCTGCAATGCGGATATGTTGACGCTTATTACCGTGTCAGGAAAAGGGCTCATTAGCAGTGCTTGATACGACTCGCATGCGCGCCGCAGTACCCATAATCCGATCGGTAGAATAGTCCCATTTTCTTCGGCAACAGGTATGAAATCTCCGGGAGAAACAGCACCTAGCTTGGGATGATGCCAGCGAAGAAGAGCTTCGAAGCCGCGAACTTTGCCCGTTTGTATATTAAATTGGGGTTGAAAGTGAAGCTCAAGCTCATTGTTCGATACAGCTTGCAGCAGTCCTTCTTCTAGCTTTGTACGGTAGATCTGCTTCTGCAGCAGATTTACGTCGTACATCATTACGGGTGGCTGTCCTTGTTCTTTGGTACAACGGAGAGCTATATCCGCATGATGTATAAGTACTTCGGCTGTCTCCGCGTCCTTCTGCATAGCTATGCCTAAATTCACAGTGAGATGCATGGTGCGATTTCGAACTACGATAGGCTCGCATAATTTATTGCGGATCCTCGCAGCTTCTGCGAGGATGTGCTCGGAATCCTCCGATGTCGCAAGGCTGCATATGATTTCATTCTCTCGTAAATGAGTGATAAAACATTGAGGAATGAGGCTATTGATCCGTGTGCACACACTTTTTATCAGATCCTGACCGAAGGGATAGCTATGCTGGAAATTAATGATATGAATGATGCAAATGGCTGTTTTTTCAGAGTTGTTCATGTAGCTCTGGAGCTTTTCAGCCGATGTTCTGGTGTTGGACTTAGACATATCGATAAAATTTCGCGCCAAGCTTGTAATGATTTGCAGCCAAGACATTGGGTTCAAACCTCCTGATCCGTAAAGGAACAATGATCGCATGATATTTTCTTCTTCAGATTATGGGTTGAAAGTATGAGCAAAGTTAAGTGATTTCCATTTATGGAGTATTAATCTTTCAAATAATTAACGGACCGGCAGCCGGACATAAGAACAGCCTTGTCCGCCCCTTGATAATAGGAGAAGACAAGGCTGTTGAATGAATCGATGCTGCTTAAGGCAATAGCTCGAATTTGTAGCCGACTCCCCAAACTGTTTTAATATGCTGGGGCTGTCTGGGGTTATACTCTATTTTCTTTCGAAGGTTCGTGATATGAACATCAATCGAGCGCTCATTCACATAGGAATCAATCCCGCGGATGGCATTGATTAATTCGTCGCGGCTAAATACTTTGCCAGGAAAGCTGTAAAATAGTTTCATAATCTCAAACTCGGAGAAAGTGATTTCGACGACCTCATCATTGACGATTAGTGCCCGACGCTCCAAGTCAAGCTGCAGCCACTGCGCGTTGGAGCTTATTGTTGCCGTTGGGCTTGATGAAGCTGCTGCTATGAATGCAGGTGCAAATGCCGTCTGCGGTGAGGAACGCCTTAGCTGAGCGATGATTCTAGCTTTTAGCTCCTGCATGCTGAATGGCTTGCATAAGTAGTCATCAGCTCCAGAGGATAAGGCTTGAATTCGATCTGTGACCTTGGTTTTCATAGAAATAACCAGGATGGGAACATGAGTCTGATGGCGAAGCAGCTTGCATAGGTCAGCACCATCCATATCTGGAAGAATGAGATCCAGCAAAATCACATCAGGAACAAAGGTTTCCAAAGCATCGAAGCTCTCCTGTCCCGTCTCTACCCGCTGTACGTTGAAATTTTCTTCGCTCAAATAAAGCTTCAGCATTTCTCCAATAATTGTATCATCTTCTATAATTAACACTTTCTGCATGTTCAGACACCTCTTGAGTGCGGATTTGAGTATTCTATACAATGGTCTGAAACGCTAATATTTTGCTAATATTTACCGTGTCTATATACCTAAAAGTATTATATCGTGCAGATTTGAGTACGTCTATAAGCCATTTTGTTAGAATATTTGGAAAGTATTAGCAAACATTTGATGGCCAGGTTGTTAAGAATGCTTGGAGAGAGCCCATCCTCGCAGTGCTTCGATGGATGTTTTCTTGTCGATACTTGAGAAAACCTCCTGAAGTCGAATTTCTAATTCATTGCACAATGGAACGAAATGCAGGGAGTCAGCCTCGTCTATAGACAATTCCAGTGCACTGGCTGTGGCAAATACTTTTTTCATGCCAAGATTGCTGGCCGCTCCTCGTAGGGAGTGGGACAATCGTTTAGCCTCGATGAATTGCCCTTCGTTAATATAGTGCAACAATTTGGAGGCAGTTTGGTCATGCTCCTTACGAAAAAGTGCCAGCAGCTTCACGATGATTTCTATCCTGCCATCCAATCTTCGGACGGCTTCCTGAATATCAATACCTTTCAATTCCGGCAAGCTGTCGTAATTGGTTTCTATCGGAGCAGCCGATGGAGAAGGCTGCTGTGGCAGCCATTCGGACAAAGCGGCTGCAAGCAAATCCAGCTCCAGCGGCTTGGTTAGAACGCCGTTCATGCCTACGCGGAGGCATTGCTCATGCTGAGCGTTTGTGACATCGGCTGTTAAAGCAATAATCGGCGTATGCGCATACCGCTCATTCAGACGTATTTGTTCTGTTGTCGCTATCCCGTCAAGCTCAGGCATATGAATATCGGTCAAAATCAGATCAAAATTATGCATAGGCAGCAATTCGAGAGCTTCCAAGCCGTGACTGGCTACCGTAACGGAAACTCCTAGTGCTTCCAGCATGGCTATGGCTACTGTTTGGTTAATAGCCTGATCTTCTATGAGCAGAATATGGCCAGTGAGTGGTCTTAAGGGCCCGGGCAGCTTAGGTTGTACAGGACTTCCTTCTTTGTAACGTACCTGAAGGGCGGCGATTGAATGATACAACTCCAAGCGGCTTACCGGTTTGACAAGAATAGCGTCAGGTCTTTGATTGTCAGGCAGACGCTGCAGCGCATCACGCCCTGCAAGGGTCGTATAGATGATCGTGAGTGCTTCGCGCCGATTAGCGGCCTGTTTCATCTGCAGCCATGTTTCCTCCCCATACATATCCCCAGCCTCCATATCCAATAGCAAGGCGTGAACAGGCGAAGGCTCCCATTCCAGACGGTTTAGCGCATGGGTCCAGCTAGCGGAGGACTCTGCTTGTAAAGAGAGACTGCTGACCATCATGGAAAGGCTTGTCCTAAGCTCTTGTGAGTCTTCTACAATGAGAACGCGAAAATCATCCTGACTTTTCGCAAGTGGGAATAAATGTTTACGGCTCGGATTGGGACTAATGAATCGAATTGTAAAGGTGAAGCTGCTTCCAATACCCGGTTCACTTTCAATGGACAAGGTGCCTCCCATCATTTCAATCATATTTTTGGAAATGATTAATCCAAGCCCAGTTCCCCCGAATTTACGGCTTGTCGATTGGTCTGCCTGCATGAAAGGCTGAAGCAGCAGCTTCATTTGCTCAGGAGTCATGCCGATACCGGTGTCAGTAACCGAGAAACGAATTGCTGCCTCTCCATTCTTATGCTCAACGATTCTAATAAGCAGGGCAACGTGCCCGCTGTCCGTAAACTTGATTGCATTGCTAATCAGGTTTAATAAAATTTGCTCCAGACGAAGTGTATCCCCAATTAGAACAGCCGGCATCTCGCCTTCTATTCGAATGATCATATCTATCGGCTTGTGGCCGAGCAGGACGCTTAACGTGCTGTTGAGCTTGCGAATGGATTCATCCAACTGGAAGCTGGCTTTTTCCAAAGTAAGCTTATTGGCTTCAATCTTGGAGAAATCCAAAATGTCATTGATGACTTGCAGCAGCGTTTGGGCAGAGCTGGAAATTTTACTTTGATAATCACGCTGTATATCAGTGAGCTTCGTTTGCTGCATCAAGTAAGAAAGCCCCGTAATACCGTTGAGCGGAGTTCTGATTTCATGGCTCATACTGGCAAGAAACATGCTTTTGGCTTGATTGGCGCTATCTGCGGCTTCCTTGGCTTGAAGCAGTTCGGATTGGATATGCTTTTGCTCCATAATATCCCGCACGATAGTCGAAAAGAATACATCACCGCCATCGGAAGGCTTGTGGGCTACAATAACCTGGGAGGTTATGATGCAGCCGCCGCTTTGGGTCACAAACTCCGTTTCGCCTTCCCAGTGCCCGAGCTTTTGGGCAATAACCAATCCCTCTGCAAGCTGAATCGACATCTCCGTTTGTAAATAATTGCCGATCAAGCGAGAATCCTCGTCCAAAATCTCGATTCCAAGAAGTCGTTTACCAGCTGCATTGATGTAGAACATATTGCCTTTAAGATCAAAGGAAGCGATAAAATCCTGGGCTGCATCCAAAATATGCAAAAGCCGGTTGCTCGTTTCCGTCGCTTGAATAAATGGGCTCATGTCACGGGCAAGCATAACAAAGCCTTTGAGCGATCCGTCGGGATGCGTCATGAGGCTCACATTCAGGGAAACAGGAAGGCGTGACCCATTGGATCGGATGAAGGTCCAGTCTTGATCCATCTCTATTTTACGCAGCGGCTTTGCGGCAAGCACTGAACAACCCGGCTCCACAGATATACCCAAATCAACGGAGTAAGCGGCAGCTCGTTCTCTTAATTGAACCGGATCATGCCAGAGCAGAGGGGTTTCCTGTTGGACCACCTCACGCGCTCGATAACCGAGCATTTTCTCTGCCGTAGCATTTAAGGAAACTACCTGAAACTCCTTGTCCAAAACAATCATAGCCAATTGATTCGTCTCTACAAAGGATTCGAACGGTTCGAATAAATCTCGTAAGTTTTGAGTCATTTCGTTAACAGACAGGGACAGCAGGCCGAGTTCATCTCTGCTTTTGGTTTCTATGGCGGCCACGGACAGATTCCCTCCGGCTACGGCCTCGGTTACAATCAGCAGCTCGTGAATTCGCCTGATGATCATATGGTTGAAAACATAATAAATTAAGCTTGCCAGAACAAGCTCCATCAAGGCGATTAACCCGACCGTTGAGAAGAACAGGGATTCAAGAGGCTTATTCAAGCTGGATTGCGGGATGTTGAGCAATAGATACCAAGGAGAATTAGCCACCTTAGAATAAAATAACAGCAAGGGTATTCCTTCGAAATTAATGGTCTGGAAGCCTGACCCCTTATCGATGATTTCTTTATATGCCGGACCCAGCTCTGGGAAGTCCCGAAGGTAGTTCCTTTTCAACACAAGCTCCTTATTTCCACTAAACAGTACAGTTGAATCGGTATGCATCAAGGTAACTCTTTCTTTCAGGTTAGGATCATCCGTTTTCAACTGCTCGCTAAACACATTCTGAGCATCCAGAACAATCTCCATTAAACAAATCATACTGCCGGAGTCATCCCACACAGGTAAAAGAATAGTAAAGATGTATTCATGTGTAGTCTTTCTGAAAAAGGGATCGGAAATTTTCCCTTGCCCGTTGCGGGCAATTTGAAAATTAATGTCGCCGGCTATATTGACGGTATCCCCATTCGTTAAATTCAGGTTGCCTTGTAAGTCGGAAATACCCGCTGAAAAATAAATATTATCGGAGTAGACGACTTCCTGACGAAGATAGTCGAGCTTTTCTTCAAGAGTGCCTTTTTTCATAATATTGGTGCGGCTAATAACTTTGGCTTCAGCATAGCGGAGGTTCAACCAATCGTTCAGTCGCTTGGAGCTATCCTGTACCGCTGTCAGGTTCTGCTGTTGAATGTATGAGATCATTTTTTCTTTCGCTAATGAATAATTCACCGTACCGACAATGCTCAAACAGATCGTAGTAATGGCCACTAGCAATAATACCCATTTGATACGCAAGGAATTTGCCATTGTATCCCCCTAATGAAAGGTCAATTGTTTACAAATTGTTAGAGAAGCTCAACAAAACTAAATATATATATCGGAAAACTTTTAATGATTTCTTAGTATCATTAGGACAAATGAGGTTCTTAGATCATATGAACATGAGAATAGCCATGAAGGGGAAATGAATAATGAAATGGACCGTAGGCAGAAAGCTGGTTATGTCTTATGTAATCATACTGGTAATTATGGGATTAGTGAGCGGGTTGAATTTAAAAAGTATGAACCAAATGCAAAAAAACACGAAGGAAATTTCTCAAGTCTGGTTAACGGGAATTGAAATTGCCAATCAGGTTAATTTTTCATTGGAGCATATTATGGTCCTCTATTATCAGATGATGGTCGAGCCGGATACGACGAAAAAAGCGGATATCAATAAGCAGCTGGAAGATACCTTCAATTCTGTCGATAAAAAGCTGGAAGAATATAAGGACTCCTTGGCCGATGCGGAGGATGAACGCAATGCAGCCCAATTGGCTCAAAAATGGAAGGCATTCAGAGAAGCAAATGCGCAATCCGGCAGCCAAGGCCAAGTTAAGGGAAATTCGAAGGCAAACGATCAAGTGTCTCGAACGTTCCAGGAAGTAAGGGAAGGCGTCGCGGTCATTATCAATTTTAACCACCAGGGAGCGACAAGAGCAGAGGAGGAAGGGCAAGCGGTTTATCGTAACAGCATCATACAGATTAGTGCAATGATTGTTATTGCGATCTTGTTTATTGTGCTCATTGCCTATGCAGTGACACGGATCATTTCCCGTCCGATTCTGAAGGTGGCTCAATCCCTAGAAATGATTTCTCATGGTAATTTGACGGCCGAAACTATACATATAAAATCCAAGGATGAAATCGGTATGTTGGTCGGTGCTGTGAACAGAGTATCGAGCTCGCTGAAGGATTCTGTCCTGCAAATGCAGGATGCTTCCAATCAGGTAGCGGCCTCGGCCCAACAGCTGACCGCAAGCTCGGAACAAAACTCCATGGCTGCCCAGCATGTTGCTGAATCCGTTCAAGAAGTAGCTTCCGGGTCGGAGAATCAAGCCTCAAGCGCCATGGAATGCAGCAGAGCTATGGATGAAATGGCCATAGGTATACAGCGGATTGCGGAGACAACATCGGAAGTGTCAGAGCTGTCGGATGAAGCTGCCCGTCATGCAGAACAAGGAACAACGGTTATGAGAACAGCTTCCTCGAAGATTCAAGCGGTTAGCTCTACGGTAGAGAAAGCAGGAGAAATTATTAAGAAGCTGGAAGATCACTCTCAGGACATAGGGCGGATATCCCAGCTCATCGGGGACATTGCCAATCAGACTAACCTGTTGTCTCTTAATGCAGCTATTGAAGCTGCGAGAGCCGGTGAGAACGGTAGAGGTTTCGCGGTGGTAGCTGATGAAATACGTAAGCTGGCGACACAGACGGCTGATTCCATTCAAGAAATCAATGGGGTCATCAATGGTATTCAGCTTAATACGGCACAGGCAGTGGAGACCATGAACGAAGGGCTGTCGGAAGTGAATGGCGGCTTGCATGCAGTTGGTCGAGCGGAGGAAACCTTCGGATTGATAGTCAAATCAACCGAAGAGGTGTCTCGCAAAATTCAGGAGGCTGCGGCTGCAGCGCAGCAAATGTCAGCAAGCTCCGAGGAGGTGGCTGCAACTGTAACCAGTATGGGACAAATCGCGCAGCAAAGTGCCGGTTTGGCTCAGACCGTAGCTGCAACCACAGAAGAACAGCTGGCGTCTACACAGGAGATAACGGCTTCTGCCGGTATGCTGTCCGGTGTTTCTCTGGATCTGCAAAAGCTAATAATTAAGTTTCAAGTTTAAAGCTAAGGTTTTGAACTTAGGGGGCTGTCCCAAAAGTCATTTTGAGACAACCCCTCTACCATTTTATCCTGAATAGATGGTAGCAAAAGAGCCCTCAATTCCACTTTAATAGTTGAAGGCTCTTTTGCACATTCTTGTGTATTTTAGAGATGAATAAGATGGGTCGCTTTCCAACGCGTGCTCATCGCGGGTATCGGGTTCGTGGCTCGGGGTTCGGTTACGGCATTGTATGGCAGTCTGGCGCACTCCGTGCAATTATCAGGAAAATGTCAAGTTAGTTACTCCGAAAATAGCGTTCCAAGCCTTATAGCTGGAATTTCTCCTGCTAATTCTACGTATTTTGGCCGATATCCAGCATATCCCCTATATTAGAGTTAGTTTTTCCAGTTAGATTGATTTCAGGCGATATCCACGCTGGATTAGCGTTACAATTTCCATCTATTTTCGTTCCTTCCGCAGCGGCCCCGACAAATCCTGGTCTCCTCTAGATTGAAAGCAGC
Source organism: Paenibacillus radicis (ex Xue et al. 2023) (assembly GCF_024722015.1). GTDB lineage: Bacteria > Bacillota > Bacilli > Paenibacillales > NBRC-103111 > Paenibacillus_S. The sequence goes on from NZ_JANQBD010000016.1 coordinate 121,267, forward strand.
CGTCCCATCACTTAAGTAACATTCAAAAAGCGGCCGGACTCATTTTTGGATTTTCGAACCCCCACTCTGATGGGAATTTCCCTACAAAAAAGACGCTTCCATTTCCGCTTACATGGTGGTTTTGGAGGCGTCTTTTTACATAGTTTGGGACTGATTCATTCACTGATACCCTTTTGGGACAGCCTCTTTTTGTCGATTCGAAATGAATGGATCGCGTAGTTTGTTATATAATTCACAAAAACGGCAGTTTTCAACAAAGATAGGAAAATAGACTCATATAAATATATAGTCAACCCTTAAAATTACAACTATAATAGAAAAAGATTCATTTATACGACATACATAACGTGCTGGTAACATGATTCGTCAGCATATCGACAAGAAGAAGGTAGGAGTGATTACCTATAGGCGATTATACGGTTATTGCTGATGTTGGCGCATCTCTGCTGAAATTATTGCAAGAGCAAATGACGCCGGAGCCTATTCCTCAGCCTGAGCTAATAGGGATAGCTTCACCCGCCGATAAAGGAGATCTCTACCTTTCCTTATATTTGTATAACATCAAAGAAAGCGGCGACAATCGACAGACCCGAATGATAGCAAGGGGAACGGGAGAAATTCAATTCCCGCCTGAAACTGTGGATCTTTATTACCTGATAACAGCTTATTCGACAGCTGAACTGCAATCACGTGTCTTAGACGAACATAGAATTCTTGGCAGAGCTATACAAGTGTTGTACGACAACTCGATTTTACGCGGACCCGCACTCGTCGGATCATTGGCCGATCGGGGTGAGGAAGTGCGGATTGTTATGGATACACTCACTGGAGATACATTGACTCGTATGTGGAATTTCGGAGATGTCCCCTATCGGCTCTCAGTTGGTTATGTAGCTGGTCCGATTAATATTGATTCTACTCGGATAAAAACTACAAAACGGGTTACAGAACGTGATTTTCGAATTCAAGGATAGGAGGATTCGACTTGGAAAGTGTCAGAGTAACTAAGCTGAATACGAAGGTTTCGTTAGTAGTTTGTCTTCTGGATTCCTATACCTCGAGTTCTCCCCTTGGATTAAACGCATCTATTGTACTTGAAGGAACGCTATCCAAACCTGTCGTTACATCAAAAGGAACATACATATTTAATGACTTACAAGCAGGTGCCTATCGGCTGTGCGTGAACGCGCAGTATTATTTCGAAGAGTACCGTGATATAGAAGTGGGCCTTGAGAATACACTGGTTCATGTTACACTGTCGCCCCGTCCGTCATATCCTTTTAAGGAAAAGGATACTCTCTTGCGTGCGAGCGTTAGCAATGAACATGGTCAGCCGTATTCCAGGGCTCTTTTAGTTGCAGTGGTGCAATCGGATGACAGTGCTAGGTCGAGACTAGCTCAGGATAAGGCAGAGGCAGGTACGGACCAACTGACAGTCAGCTCGGTTACCGGCAAAATTGTTGTCGGAGACAGGTACCTTATTCGCAGCCGCAATAGTACTCAAGTCGCGGAAGAGCTTTGCTTGGTTGAAGAGGTGCTGGAATATCAGCGCAGGATTAGGCTGGCCCGGCCGTTGACCCATAGCTATGCAAGGGGGGCATTGCTGCTCCCTGTTGTTCAGACGCAGTCTGACGAGCGAGGCGAGGCGGTAATCGCTTTTGCCAACTGCAGAGCTAACCGTTTCGACATCAAGCTTGATATTGTACACAGCGGCCGCTCGCTTTCGAAGGAGGTGAACCTCGCGGAGGGCGGAACTACGCTTGCAGGTAAACTGCAATTCTAACTTCGATTAGCAGCTATAAGGCGGGAACTGATTACAGAAGTAGGCTTTTGGCTAGACAGGCTGTACATAACTTTGTTAGTAGATCGGATTCTTCCATCTTCTATAAACCACAAGCAGAAAGGAGAGAACTGGTTTCATATTTTGCAACGGATCGATGCAGATGGATGAAACTGGGGAACAATGGCTGAGTATTTATCACCTGGAGTCTATGTAGAAGAATTCGATAGCGGCGCGCAGCCGCTCGAAGGTGCAAGTACGAGCACGGCGGGCTTTATTGGTCTGGCACAAAGGGGGGAGATCGAAGGTGTCCCTCTACTGATTACCAGCGTAGCTGATTTTCATCGTAATTTCGGCAGCTATTTATCCGAGAATGCTTTCGGAGATTACCGCTTTTTGTCTTATGCAGTTGAGCACTTTTTCTTGAATGGAGGCTCTCGCGGTTATGTGATGCGTGTGGCACCATCGGACGCCAAGCTTGCAACGAACCAGGGAAGTGCTAATAAAGAGGCGAAAGTGCTGCAAATCACCTCCAAAAACCCGGGTACATGGGGTAACCAAGTGCGCATCGTAGTTGTTCCTGCAAGTAAAGCCAAGACGCAAATTCTTGACATTATCGGGACGCCGGGCGAATCGGTGCAATACCGTGTGAAGAACAATGCCGGTTTCAATGTAGGCGATATCGTAGCCTTCCAGAATGGCGGCAGCAAGCAGTACAACCGCATCGTTTCATCGCTTGATAACATCATCGAGCTGGAATCCGTGCTTGACGGTGAAGAGGATGTCATTGACACCAATTTGCTGCCAGCGAAGGTTCTCACAACTAGTGAGTTTACGATGCATGTATTTTATGGGGATGAAGCGGAATCATTCGAGAAGGTGTCACTAAACGTATCTGCTGCCAATCATGTAGAGAAAATTTTGTCTCGCTCTAATATCATTATAGTTAAAGACATTAGCTTGGGTACGGATTTGGGCGCTGTTGCTCCATTCGAATCGCTGTCCGGCGAGAATGAAGAAGCAGGCAAGTTCCAAATCTCCCTATTTGGCGGCAGCGACGGCTCTATAGCGAATTTAGCAGCTTCCGATTTCATGGGTGTAGACCGCGGACCTGGTAAAAGAACAGGGATTCAATCGTTTATCGACAATGATGTCGTGAGCATCATGTCCATTCCTGGTGTAACCGATCCGAATGTACAGCTGTCCTTGGTGGCGCATTGTGAAAATCTTGGAAGCCGCTTCGCCATTCTCGATGTCCCGCGTGAGAAAACTAAAGTGGCCGATGTCATGACACACCGCAATATTTTCGACAGCAACTATGCGGCGATGTACAACCCTTGGCTACAAGTGTTTGATCCGTTAGACAAACGCAATATTTACATTCCGCCGTCCGGTTCAATGGCGGGTATTTATTCACGCTCCGACCAAACCCGTGGTGTTCAAAAAGCTCCTGCTAACGAAGTTGTTCGCGGTGCCGTAGGCCTTGATTGCCAATACAATAAAGGTGAGCAGGATATTTTAAACCCGCAGGGCGTTAACCTGATCCGTCATTTCGCCGGTCAAGGTATTCGTGTTTGGGGCGCACGTACATGCTCCTCGAACGGTCTGTGGAAATACGTCAATGTCAGAAGGTTGTTCATCTTCATCGAGGAATCGATTAAGAATGGCACCAACTGGGTTGTGTTCGAACCGAATGATGAGCAGCTATGGGCTCGTGTACAGCGTACCATTGAAGCGTTCCTTACCCGCGTATGGAGAGACGGCGCTCTGATGGGCGGCAGCCCAAGCGAGGCATTCTACGTTAATATCGGCCGCAGCACGATGACGCAAGACGATATCGATAACGGTCGTTTGATATGTATTATTGGGGTTGCGCCTGTGAAACCGGCGGAATTCGTCATCTTCCGGATTACTCAGAAAACGAGAGAAGAATAGGTTCTCACTAGTCGTTGAGTAAGAGACGGGCAACAATCAGAACGAAAGGGGACGCGGTAAATTATGCCGGGCGAACGTAACGATCCATACAGAAATTTTAGATTTAGGGTTGAGGTAGAAGGTATTCAACAGGCTGGCTTCAGTGAGGTATCGGGCTTCGATGCATCCTTGGCTATTATTGAATATCGTGAAGGCAATGAGACAATTACACCTCGCAAGCTGCCGGGGTTGGCGAAGTATGGTAACATCACCCTGAAATGGGGCGTTACCGATTCGATGGATATGTACAACTGGATGCAGGAATCGATTGAAGGTAAAATTGCTCGTAAAACAGTCACAATTATTGCAATAGACGAAGAAGGCGCAGATGTAGCGACATGGCAAGTTATAGAGGCGTGGCCTTCCAAGTATACGGCTCCTAATTTCAATGGTACAGGCTCTGAAGTGGCTATTGAGTTTTTGGAACTGGCGCATGAAGGCATGACCCGCACGAAGTAACAATTGCATCGGGGAAACAAGAGAAGGAATGAGGCGGTTGACGCTCTTCTTGTCTCTTGTTTTCCTGCTTATGCGATAATTAGGAGGATATTTTATGGCTTTCAAAACAGAATACGAATTCGAGCTTCCAAGAGGATATGTGGATGATAGTGGTACATTGCATAAGAGAGGCGTAATGCGTTTGGCAACGGCAGCTGATGAAATTTTGCCGATGCGTGACCAACGTGTACAGCAGAACCCGGGTTATTTAACCATTATTTTATTGACTCGCGTTATTACGAAGCTGGGAGACCTGCGTGCTATTGATACCAGAGTTATCGAAAAAATGTTTACGGCTGATCTGGCCTTCATGCAAAATTTTTATCGCGAAATCAATGAAATGGAAGTGCCGAAGGTTCACACATCTTGCCCTAAATGCGAGCATGAATTCGATGTGGATGTGTCTTTTATCGCCGGGATGGAGGAGGCGTAGCAGGTTATCCCATTGATAAGATTTACGAGGAGGCCGGGTTCATCGCTTATTATTTTCACTGGCCTCACGATGAAATCATGTTGATGGAACATCGGGAGCGCCGGAAGTGGTGTGAGGAAATCTCACGGATTAACCGCAGTATGAATGAAGATAAGCCCAGAGATAATCCGTTTGACGTATTTAATAAGAGGTGAGCAAGCAGATGAGTATACCGTCTAAAAAATACGCAGTCAGTCCGGCATTCCGCTTTATAGTAGAATTGGATGGCTTGCTTGTCGGTGGCTTCTCGGAGGTAACGGGGCTGCAAGTGGAAACAGAAGTGATGCCGTATAATGAAGGCGGCGTGAACGACTATGTTCATTATCTGCCGAAGCAAACCAAGTATCAGCGCATTGTTCTGAAGCGGGGAATCACCCAGGCTAGTGAACTGTGGGATTGGTACGAGGGCGTTATTAGCGGGAAGATCAAGCGAAAAAGCGGGTCGATTATTTTAAACAACCCTGCGGGCAAAGAAATTTGCCGATGGAATTTTTTCGAGTCGTACCCGGTGAAATGGATCGGCCCAGAGATGAATGCCTCCAGCACGGGCGTTGCTATAGAAGCTATCGAAATCGTACATAAAGGCTTGAAGACAATCTTCAAAAAATAATCGGCAGGGGGACTAGCATGAAATTACGACAAAAGCATATCCCCCATACGGTTAAGCAGAACATGAACCATACAGCGCTGCACAACAGGCAGTTTGCGGATGGTATTATGGGTAAGTACGGTTTTCGGCGCCATGATTATTTAGGCCGGATTTCATTGATCTTTCGTGAGCTTGATGCACTGTCGGGAGAAGATCAGACCAATAAGGATGCTGAATGGCGGCAAAGGGTAGCCCAGCTGCAAACTCAGCTTGATCAGCTGCGTCGTGTAAGTACGAAGCATACGGTAACGCATAGTGAAACCATATACCGTTTGGAGAAATGGATTCAGCAGTACGGTGGAGCTGTGGCAGGGCGGAAAAGCTCGGATCGCAATACCCGGATTGAAGCTGCCGGTATAACAGCAGGTGGACTTGGCTCTTTACAATCCTCATCTCATGTTCAGCTTAGAACAGACGATTCAAGGGCTGCAGCATCAGCGAACAGAATAAACCCACAATTGGTGCTGAAGGTTGAGCAGAGCTTGGGGAAAAGCAATCCTGGCCAAGGAACGCAGCAAGGGGTAGCGAAGGACCATGTACAAACGTGGGAACCTTTGCAGGGGCAAGTACAGGAGCGGAAGCAAGGGCAAAGGCAAGGGCGAGGGCAGAAGCAAGAGCTAGTGCATAGGCAGGAGCAGAAGCAAGGACAAGAGCAGAAGCTAGTGCAGAAGCAAGAGCAGAGGCAAAGGCAAGAGCAAGAGCTAGTGCAGAAGCAAGAGCTAGTGCATAGGCAGGAGCAGAAGCAAGGACAAGAGCAGAAGCTAGTGCAGAAGCAAGAGCAGGAGCAGAGGCAAAAGCAAGAGCAGAGGCAAAGGCAAGAGCAAGAGCTAGTGCAGAAGCAAGAGCAAAGGCAGGAGCAGAAGCGAGGGCAAAAGCAAGAGCAAAGGCAAGAGCAAGGGCAGAAGCAAGAGCTAGTGCAAGAGCAGAAGCAAGAGCAGGAGCTAGTGCAGAAGCAAGGGCAAGAGCAAGGGCAAAAGCAAGAGCAAGAGCTAGTGCAGAAGCAAGGGCAAGAGCAGGAGCTAGTGCAGAAGCAAGAGCAAAGGCAAGAGCAGAAGCAAGGGCCAAAGCAAGAGCAAAGGCAGAAGCAAGGGCCAAAGCAAGAGCAAAGGCAGAAGCAAGGGCAAAAGCAAGAGCAAAGGCAAGAGCAAGAGCAAGAGCTAGTGCAGAAGCAAGAGCTAGTGCAAGAGCAGGAGCAAGAGCAGGAGCAAGAGCAGAAGCAAGAGCAGAAGCAAGAAGAAGAGCGGAAGCAAGGGCAAAAGCAGGAGCAAGAGCAAGAGCAGAAGCTAAAGCAAGAGCAAGAGCAAGAGCAAGAGCAAGAGCAGAAGCAAGAGCAAGAGCAGAAGCTAAAGCAAGAGCAAGAGCAAGAGCAAGAGCAAGAGCAAGAGCAAGAGCAAGAGCAGAAGCTAAAGCAAGAGCAAGAGCAAGAGCAAGGGCAAGAGCCAGGGCAAGAGCAAGAGCAGGAGCAAGAACAAGAGCTAGAGCAAGTTGAAATGATGCAAGAAGAGCCGTTCTCTGGGCTAAGCAATGCAGGAGCAAAGGGTTTACTGCGGTGGGCTTCTAATAAGCATCACACTAACCGTATGTTGCTAACATTCCGACGTAATGGACCAATAGTTCAAGGATTGGCCGAGGAAGAATCACTACCGAAGCGAGTCAGGAATGGAAGTATTAAGGTTACGAAACAAACCGAACAAGCTGATACAATGTCACAGGGTCGGGTTTACTGGAAGCAAAGTGAACCATCTAGAGTGAAGAGCGGCATGTCCAAACTAAGCTGGCATAGTGATCAGATATGGAATGATGGTTCAAAGAAAGCGGATCATCTTAGGATACCTAGGCTTCAAATGTTAGATTTCGCTGACAATCACGGAATAGCAGAACGACAGGAAGCCAGAGGAAGCACTTTGTTTCCACGATCTTCACAGAGTTTGATTGTTCAGCGCCAGTTTGCTCATCTTTTGCCTTTTAGTAGGGGCGCATCGTTACACACCGAAGTCATGCAGCTGCAGGCCAAACGGGCTGAAGCCATCAACGAACAACTGAACAATCGAATAAGCGAGCAAGGCATCAACGGGATGAAAAGCAATGAACAAGCAATTGCAGTACCTGAGAGACGTCAAATAGACTGGGATAAGCCAGTTATTGAGCAAGTACCTTTGAAACATGAGCATAATGCAGGCGCGACGAAAATAAACCGGCAGCCAGATCAGAAGCAACATACATCGGAAGACGATGACCTGCTTGGAGTGCGGCAAACACCGGTGTCGTCGAGCCGGCTTGAATATAATCTGCAATGGATTAAACGTTTATCGGAGATGTATAAAAGTATTACCAATGTGCCTTCACAGAAGCTTACGTTCGAAATCAAGTCGGAAAGTGGGGAGGTTCTGCAAGGAAAGTTTCCCGAGAGCAGGCTTGGCCGCTTGCTGATGCAAAAAAAGCTGAAGGGCGGGCTTGCTTCACGAGTTCATTTTCATAACAGCATTCAGTCCAAGCAAGCAATGGAGAATAGAGACCTTCGTACCTCTAGGACTTACCGGGAGCTGTTGCTTGAACGTAAAGAATTAGTGCGGGAGGAACAGCCTGGAGCTTATATTCAAAGAAGTATATTACCTGGCACGGATTTAAGAAATGATCGACATGGTGCTGATTCTTCTTTATTTAGAGCAGTTCCAAAAAGCAGTATGGCCGTTGAAAATAATACCATAGGACAACCAAACAGGACGAATGGAATTAGACGTTATGCTTTGAAGCAGAGTAGTTCAATGGTGCGTCCTATAGCTCCACTTGATTCAACAGGAACGAAGCTTACGCAAAGAAGCAGTGAGCATCGCCAAGGGACAGGAACTCTTAACCTGCTTGCGGCTCAAGGGATGATTGCGGGAGCTTCCCCTCTGGCATTAATGCTGCTTAGGACATGGCAGCAGCAGCACACGGCGGAGCGAGCGAGGGCACCGCTGAGTCAGAAGAAGCGGCAAGATGAACACAGTGATTCACCGACAAGCATTAGGAAGCTTGGGCTGACGGAGCCGAACGCAGCCGTAAGAAAGACTACAGGCGCTGAAGAAGCAGCGTTTGGGAGCAGCTCTCACATGGTGGGAGGCAGAGCGGGCGCAGAACAACGCGTGTCTGTGAGGCGGCGTGCGTCCGCAGAGCGGTTGCTTTCCTCCAATGCGGAGGTTTTCCCGGCTCAAGCAGTTCAAACGCTACAGAGGCAAGCAGCCCAGGAAGGTGCGTACAAATGGTGGCGACTTCCGGTGGGGCAGCGGGCGTTGGAGCGCTCACGTTTTGCTACGGAACGGGTCTTATCCAGCGCAGCACCGAGGCGGGCTGACCATAGCCACGGTCATTTTGTTCTAACTTCCCAGAGCAGCTCAATGGTGCAGCGACGGAGTGAGCGGATTCCATTTGCAATTGCTGGGAGAGGCATGAGGTCGAAGGAAACATCGCTGCGGGATAATTCGAAGGGTTTCGTGCTTCTTCCCAATGCAGAGGAGAAAACTCCGAGCAGTCGGCAGCTGTTGGGCTCCCTTGCTCAGCGGGGGGATACAGAGCAGCAGTTTATAGGAACCAGCTTCCCGGACAGAGCGTTGCTTGATCTCAATATGGCCGACGCTAAGCAGTTGGTTAGGGGGACGGCCGCAACCGAAAGGCGAACACTTAGGAAAGGACACCTGCCGTCACAACAGGAAGCTCTTCTGCCCCAAACAGAAGGTCATTTTCTTACAGCAAGCAGCGCAGCCGAGGGTAGAGCTCAAAAAACAGCGGCATCTCAATTGCAGCGAGCTACAGCGGTATTACAGCGATCTTTGGTGGAGCAAGCACCCGTTCTTATGAGAAGTGCTTTTCGGGCGGGTTCTGCTGTGTCTGGCATTAAACAAGCTGACAAGGAGGCAGGGTTCCCTCTTGGACGAGTTGGCATTGTAAAGAGACAGGAAAGACCAACTAATGGGGTGGCTGATCGACTTCATACGGCTGGAATGGGAGCAAAAGCAGGAGCTTCCTCTACTGTTTCGGTAAACAAACCAATTAAAGGATTGAATGAAAACCATCTATCCAAATCAACGAGGATGATGGACATTCAGAGGAGGCAGCTCCAAAGCTCGAATCATTCAAAACAAGCTTATCTGAAGGCTTCTGAGCCCTCTTATTTAAAGTTATTGTCAGGCAGGCAAGAAGCCGGTGATTCAAAAAACACAGGCAGCAGAAACCGGCTTAGAGCCGAGCAGCCAAACGATAGATCGATAGCCTCAGGAATACTTGCTAGCGGGCCGACTGCCAGTATTGTAAACAGGGCAGGATCATTCCGAGGGACTGAAGCAATTAATAGTGCAAATGCAGCGATAGTATCTATTTTTAGATCAGCAGAGCCTGCCTCTAAAAATGGGCCATCGGGTAAGGCAGATGTTTCCTCTAAAGCTGTACATTTAATAGATACTGCTAAGGGAGAAGCCGTACCGGCAAATGTTCAAGCTCGCATACCCAGTGGGATCGCTGCTGGATTACCAGTGGATGGATGGATTGCAAGGCAGCAGACAGAAAGCTCTTCGACCAAGAGCCCGAGCAGTCGTATCGTGAGGCGCAGCCTGGCGGAAGATTTGGCAAAGCCCAGGATTCAGAGCAACAAAGTGAATGCTGTTCAAATTCCAGGAGCATCGACAGCATCCTTATCAAAGCGAATGATTCATGGATTGAAGCAGCCATTAAGTGAACAGCCTGCAACTGTGCAACAGATTGCAAGGACCGTTGCTTCACTCCCCGTAGTGCTGCAGAATCAACGGCAGTTTGAGAAACAACGTGTAGCTGCGCAGCCAAAGACACAAAGGACCGGTGCACATCTTACAGATGTACAAAAGAAGCAGCAGTCTGACACCCAACGTACGGTTACACATCAGGAGCTAGCTGATATAGGTAAAGTATCGACAATAGGTGCAAAGAGAGCTTTAAATCGTCGCAAAGAGAGCCCATTAAATGAAGGTAATGACTTTGCACTTATGCGGGTTGAACAACAAGCTCATGCCAAAAGCTTGCTGCAGCGCAATGTAGAACCTTTAGCATCAAGCTTAACATCCTCGACGTTGGTTCCAATGGCAACAAGCAGCAGCAGTTCTTCAACGATATTGCAGCATAAGCCTATGATAGAAAAAGCTGCTGAGTTGAGGGACACACTTGTTGGAAATGGACAAGCTCCTTCTCGGATTCCGGTTCAATGGCAACCGGAGCAGCGGACCGCTGAAGAAATCACGGATAGGGTACGAAGTCGGACGGCTCATGCGACGCGTAGGGTCAACAGGCAGCAGCCTGAGGCATCCAGCGGCCCAGCAGCATCCACGGCTGCTGTGAGTCGCCGAGCGGCTGCATCCGCTGCTCCGCTGCGCGCGCGGAACGCCCTTGGGGCGCCGCAGCAGCACATAACGGCGAGCCTCATCGGCTCGCCAAGCCAAGCAGTCGCGCCCCGCACGGCGGGTCGCGCAACCGACGGCGCAGCGCTCGAACGAGCTGCTGGCCGCCTTACCGCGACGCGCAGCGCATCGTCGCGGCAGCAAGCCCCCGGGCCACTTGCGCCGGGGCAGGCACAGCCTACCCGAGCCACGCTAATGCCCGGTCGCGGCTTGCTCCAACGGCAGGCCGCTCAGGCGGCTCGCCTGCCGTTAGTGCCTGCGGCTGTCACCGGCGGCAGAAGCATGCCGGTGGCTAGTGCCAATCCGGTCATCATGACGAAGCCGATGACCGCAGCCGTTGCAGGTGCAGAGTCATTGTCGCATCTGCAGCAGCAGCCCTTGAATATGCTGCAAGGGCAGGGGCCACCTCCAACGCTCGATTACAGGCAGCCTGAAGGCCGAGATAGTCAGGAGGATGCTGCGGAGTCACCGAGCATGGATGTGCTAAGACCTCAAAAGTCAGCGGAACCAGCCGAAGAGCAGCTAATGATGGAACAACCGGTCAATCAGGGAGAGCTGAGCAAAGAACAGATCAAAGAACTGATCAAACAAATTCCGCAGCTCGACGTGAATAAGATCGCGGATAAGGTGGCTCGGGAGCTGGAACGGCGAATGCGGTTCGAGCGTCAAAAACGCGGCATGTAATGGACTGATTGTTATCCAGTAGGAGCCCGTTCTTAAGAAGTAATGGCAGTTCAGCATTATATAATGGATAGAGAGGTGGACCGCCGATGGCGCTTAAAAAAGCACAGATCATTGTTGATAAAGGAAACAGCAAGGAAACGATTTCGGTGCTATTTAATCCTAATGAATACTCACTAGATACGAGCAATAGCTACTCATGGGATAGCGTTCCGGGCCTTTCGATGCCGATCGGACAATTTGTCAGCGGCGGTACGACCTCTTTGACGATGGATATATTTTTCGATACTTATGAAAAAGGTACGGACGTAAGGGCATATACCAAGAAAATTTCCGGTTTGCTGGATGTAGAAAAGGATCTTCACGCTCCGCCTGTGTGCCGATTTGTTTGGGGTTCTCTTGATTTTAAAGGCGTTGTAGAAAAAGTGAACCAGCGGTTTACGATGTTTCTCGACTCCGGGATTCCGGTTCGTGCGACATTAAAGGTTACATTCCGGTCATGGCAAAGTAAAAAGGAACAGCTCCAGAATATTCCACGTCAATCTGCCGATCGTACCAAGCAGAAATTGCTGAAGCAAGGAGAGCAGCTGTGGATGGTTGCCGCCCATGAATACGAGAACCCGGGTCTATGGCGTGAGATTGCTAATGCCAATGGCATAGATAACCCGCTCAAATTGCAGTCGGGACGCAGAATAACCGTACCAAGGCTGGAGTGATCCTATGGCAGACCTTAAACTAGATTCCTCTACGTATACGACGGATTCCTTGGCAAAGAAGTACAGTGACTTTTTCGCTCCGGCTTTTGAAATTTCGGTGGATGGCACTAAAATTTCGGATGAAATTGCTGTGGCCAGCCTCAAGGTCGAGAATAGTCTTCAAGGGACTGCAGATTCTTTTTCCTTTCGTGTAACGAATGCTTTTAATTTGATAAAACGTGACTTTGTATGGCTGGATAATGTGTTTGTGCTGGGCAAGGCGGTGGATATTAAGCTAGGCTATTTGGATAAGCTTACTTTAGTTTTTCAAGGGTATATAACCTCTGTGGTCGCTGACTTCTCCGAGGATGACACGCCAAGCCTGATCGTTAGGGGGATGGATCTGTCCTACTTAATGATGAAGGGCTCCAAGTCCAAATCATGGGCGAAGAAAAAATATAGTGACATCGTTAAGGAAATAGCGCAAGCCCACGGGGCCAAGCCGCAGGTAGACGATACTACAACGGAGTATATTACGGTTTCACAAAATCAGATTGATGATTATCATTTTATTCAATATTTGGCCGATTTGGTTAATTACGATTTTTTTGTAGTCGGTAAAACACTCTATTTTCGCAAGCCGCTAACAGAAATGACACCTGTGGTCACTCTGGAATGGGGGACCTTTATACGAAACCTCTCCATTGACATGAATATTGCCGATCAAATTACAGAGGTATGCGTGCGTGGATGGGATAATAAAAAGCTTGAGGTAGTTGAAGCGAAGGCTACTTCTGTCACCAAGCTGGGATCGAATTCCAAAACCGGTAAAGATATTATGAAAGCCCAGGGCAGTTATATCGAGCATGTGTACACGAACATCGATTCTGCAAGTGAAGCCAAAACGCATGCCGAGGCCCTTTTGAATAAACGTTCTATGCAGCTTGTTAGCGGGCAGGGAGAATGCGTTGGCATTCCTGAAATACGCGCCGGTCGCTATATGAAGCTCGGAGGGGTCGGAACCAAGCTCAATCAACCTTATTACATCATTGCAACTACACATATTGTGGATGAAAGTGGCTATGTGACCCGATTCCAGCTGGGAGGAAATGCGGTATGATGAATTATCCCGAGTTTATGTTCCGTGGTACGTCCGAGCCTGTTTTTCCTAAAATTAATGGCGTCATGGTAGCGGTAGTAACGGATAATAAAGATCCCGACGGGCTTGCCAGAGTCAAGCTTAAGCTGCCTTTACGAGAGGCGGAGACAGAGACGGATTGGGTGCGGATGGCTACATTAATGGCAGGTAAGGACCGGGGCAGCTTGTTTATTCCGGAGGTTGGGGATGAGGTGCTGGTTGCGTTCCATTTGGGTGAAATTCGACAGCCTTTTGTAATCGGTACGCTTTGGAGCACGAAGCAGCCTTCCCCCAAAGGAAATGATAAGAACGACCTTCGCAAGTTTAAGTCACGGGCAGGGCATGAGCTGGAGTTTGATGATAACGACTCGGACGGCAAAGTAACGATCAAGACGAAGAAGGGCCAGACCATTGTTTTTTCAGATAAGCAGGATATCATCGACATCAAAGAACAAAGCGGCAACAACTCCATACAAATCAAAGGCGGCTCCGCCAATGAGATTACGATAAAAAGCAGTTCCTCCACCATTATGCTGAATGCCAAGGGCGATGTCAGTATTGAAAGCACGAAGGAAATTAAGATCAAGTCCACGCAGGTTAATATCGAGGCTTCAGCTACAATGGCGTTGAAGGCTGGCGCTTCTCTTGATCTTAAATCCGATGGGATTATTAATATTAAAGGCAGTATGGTCAAAATTAATTAAGGCCGGCAAACTCAGCTTATGCACATGCCTAATGCTTACGAAGATGGCTTTCTGCCTTCCCCATGCAAACTTGTAGTAGTTGATTACGATATAGGTTTTGCATAGCAAAATTCATAGGAGGATCAAACCAATGACGGAGGCTTTTCTCGGACGAGGGTGGAAATTTCCAATCCAAGTGGACAAGGCTACAGGACGCGTCCGTTTGTCGGAATACGAAGAGGATATAGCGGAGGCAATCCGGATCATTCTTGGCACTTCACAAGGGGAACGAGTAATGCGGCCAGATTTTGGCTGCGAAGTGAATGACTTTGTATTTGGGCAGACAGATGATACCACTTTACGGCTTTTGGAGAGCAGCATCAAAGAGGCGATCAGGATGTGGGAGCCTCGTGTACATGAGGTGGATGTCAATGCGGTGCCAGATCCGAACGAGCATGGCAGGGTTAATATTGAAATCCGTTATTTGGTGCGTACGACGAATAACTTATTTAATCAGGTGTATCCTTTCTATATCCACGAAGGGTCCAACTAAACTGTTAATTTTCGTTTTAATAATTCTTTCATTTTACTGGTAAGAGGATGAAGCATAGACCATGAAAAAGCGGACAGAGAGGGGGTGGATGCATGCAGCCTCCCAAAATTGATACAAGCAATATTCAGGATTTAATTGCCCGCATGAAGGAAATGGCGCCCTACTATACGCCGGAATGGCGTTTCTCTCCGGAGGATCCTGATCCGGGTACAGCGTTGTTCTTATTGTTTGCCGAGATGTTTCAGGAGAACATTAAGCGGCTTAACCGGGTTCCGATGAAAAATTTTATTTCTTTTATGAATTTATTGGATATTTCGCTGCTTCCTGCGCGACCGGCTAGCGCATATGTGACATTTCGGTTGAATGTAGGCGTGGTTGAGCCGGTACTTATTTCGGCTGGTACGCAAGTAATGGCAGCTGGAGCTGATGGCGAGGTGCTGTTTGAAACGGAGCGTGCGGTGCTTTTGACACCGGCTATGCTGACAGCCATCTTTTTGTCGAGCAAGAAGCACGATATGATTGTGCCTATTTCTAATTCCTTTACTGCTGCATCCAATGAAGGCATAGCCTCCCCGAATGCTCTGTTCGAACTGCGAGAAGCGGATAATTTACAGGAACATGTACTGTATATGGAGCATGGTGAATTATTTCTTTTGAATGAGACTGCACGTATTGAGCTTGTGGTTGGGCATTCTCTTAGAGCGTTCGATGACGGCTCCCTCTGTGAGCGGCTAGCTAATCCGCTGCAAACGGAGTGGCGGTATGCCTCGGCAAACGGCTGGACCTTGTTTGACCGTGTCGAGGCCAGTGGGAATCGTATCATTCTTTACAAACTGCAATTGGGCGAGCTTGTAGAAAGCGAGCTGTCGGGCATTTCGGGCCGCTGGATTCAGTGCCGAATGAAGAAACGCTCTTCTCAGAGCGTTGTTCCTACTTTGGCTGATGAACAGTTGGAGCTGGACCGGATTTCTGTGAAAACCGACTATGAGGACTGCTTGAACAGAGGTGGCATTGCACCTGATGTAATGTTTTATAACGATATTCAAGCTGACCCTAATGGATTTTACCCTTTTGGTGACATGTTTGCTCCATACGGAACTTTTTATATCTCAAGTCGGGAAGCCCTCAGTAAGCTGGATGGGCTGATTACACTATCGTTCGGGCTTAAGGCGGTTGCGAACCGTTTCCAGCCGGAGCTTGAACAACCTGTGGACTGGAAGCTGGTTATGAAAAAGTCCAAATTTGAAAAACGCAATGTCCCAATCATTTCTATTGCAGAGGTGCTGTGGGAATATTGGAACGGCAGCGCATGGGTGAGGTTGAATGTTGGCAAAGAGGCGGAGCGGTTGTTCTACCATCCGGGGGATGAAATACAGCGTAAGGAAGTGACCTTCCGCTGTCCACAGGATTTGCAGGAAGCTTTCGTTAATTCACAGCTGAGCTATTGGATTCGAGTGCGAATTCTGCATCTTGAAAATTTATATTCTGCAGAGCCCATTTATCTATCACCATGGGTTGAGGATGTAAAGCTTACCTACCAATTTGTGGATCGGAATTATCCGCTGCGACGCTGCTTGACGCTAAATAATACAGCCTTTGTCGACAGGACGGCTCAGAGTCGGGGACAATCAGGAGGCTTTGCTCCTTTTTACCACTTGGATGGAGATTATCCATCCTTATATTTGGGATTTCATATCCCGCCCGTCAAGGGTCCTATTTCTATGTACGTATCCGTTCAGCAGCAAAAGATTACGGAGCAGGATGTTCCTCTCATGGAATGGCAGTATCGCCAAGCCAGCTATAATGGGAATGGATCAGAATGGTCGACTCTGAAGGTTATCGATGACACAAATGGTCTGACCCGAAGTGGTACCGTACAGTTTGCGGGACCTGTTGACTTTGCCAATGAGCTGCTTTTTGGTACGGAAGGCTATTGGATTCGGGTAGTGAATCGTGATGGCAAGTATGACGACCGTTCAGGCATTTATGCGATGCCTGTTGTCAACGGGCTGTACTTGAACACCGTTGCTGCAGTTCAACAAGAAACGATCAGTAATGAATATCCCGATCAAAGGGCTGGCGAGATATCTTCCGAGTACCAATTGAGCCGTACGCCAGTAGTAACAGAAACGGTATGGGTCGATGAAACCGGAGCGATGACGGAGGAGGAAGTTCTTCGACACTTGGAGCAAGAAACGCTGGAGATGGATATCATCCGGGATTCGGATGGCCATATTCAAAGGTTGTGGGTACAGTGGCTTCCTGTCGGGCACATGGCTGAATCTGGAGATAAGGACCGTCATTATACGATAGACCGGGCATTCGGACGCATTCGGTTCGGTAACGGAATTCATGGTATGGTTCCTCCAAAAGGTGGGCTTGAGCAGATCAAGGTTCACTATAAGGTTACGGGCGGAAAAGCAGGCAATGTAGCTGCCAAAACAATCGTGAATCTGCAAAATTCCATCGCCTTTGTAGGAGGCGTGGCTAATCCGGAGGCGGCCGCTGGTGGATGCGATGCCGAAAAGCAGGAGGCGGCCTTGCGCCGCGGCCCGCAGCAGCTGAAGCATCGGGGGCGCGCTGTGACCGCTGAGGATTTCGAGTGGTTGGCACGGGATGCCTATCCGAACATTTCCAGGGTGAAATGTCTTGCCAACTACAATGCTTTAATTAAGCCGGATATCGGCTGTATTACACTCGTCATTCTCCCGCAGGAGGGGGTGGGAGGCATGGCTGCTTTCCCAGAGCTGAAAAAACAGGTGGAGAAATATATTTTGAATCGCGCCTCCAATCTTGTTGCTCTTCCTGAACGGATTCAGGTTATCCAACCGGCTTTTATCGAAGTATCCATTACTGCTGTTGTTGCTGTGCAGGGATTAGAAGCTGTAGTACCTGTTGAGCTGGAAGCGATAGCTAAGCTGCAGCGGTTTCTAGATCCATTAGTTGGTAACTATGATGGGACTGGTTGGCAGATTGGGCAGGAAATCCATTTATCGATGTTCTATTCCTTGCTGAAATCGATCCGTTCGATTAACCACGTGGAGAAGCTTTACATGACCGTCGAAAAGCTGGAGGATGGTGTCCGCACCGAGCTGGATGTGAATCGGCTTGAGCCCCTGCTTCACGGTATCGTAGTCAGCGGCAAACATAAGGTTATTGTGAACGCTATATAGGTTTTGCAGCACATAAGCAAATAGCCTATGGATAAACCATCGCACTCTTGTTAGCATCTGAGATCCTAACCCTTAATGGCTTACCTAATAATTTATAAGCAGGTGTCCTATGTCTGACGTAACCGTTCGTTTAATACATAAGAATGAATTAAGTAATCTTCTTAAATTATACAAGCATATGCATGCACAAGACCCTGATTTAATTTTTGATAATAAGCTTGAAAAGCTGTGGGATGAAATTATGAATGATAGATACATGAAGATCATTGTTGTTGAGAAGGAAGGGACGATAATATCATCATGTGTATTGACCATCATTAAAAATTTAACTAGAAATGCGAGACCTTATGGATTAATAGAGAACGTTGTAACCCATATAGAATACAGAAAGAACGGTTATGCTCGAATGGTATTAAATAAAGCAATTGAATTAGCAAAAGAACGTGATTGCTATAAGCTCATGTTATTGACCGGATCTAAAAGAGAAGAAATACATCGATTTTATGAGAAAAATGGATTCATTAAAGGATTGAAAACCGGCTTTATCATGAAATTCGATTGATTTAGATCACTATACGAAAGAGTGAAGAACTATTTTGACAAAATCTAAAAAAACCTCGATCCCAGAAATAAAAAAATCATTGAAAAGCTATGAGAAAGAAGCGTTAATCTCAATGCTTATGGATTGTTATAAGCTAAGCAGCGATGTGAAGAATTACATCCATATACTCATAAATCCCGATGAAACCATTGAAGAGTTGTTTGAAAAATCAAAGCATCAGATACGGCAGGAGTTTTTTCCTGAACGTGGATTGGCAAGGTTCAGATTGTCCCATGCCAAGAAGGCTATTACAGATTTTAAGAACTTGAGCAATGATGAAGTTAGGACGATTGATTTGATGATCTATTATGTGGAAGTGGGCGTGGATGTTACAAATTCTTATGGAGATATAGATGAACCATTTTATAATAGTATGATATCCATGTATTCGAATGTAATAAAAAAGATAGTAGGGAACGAAGCCCTATTTCATAGATTCAATGAAAGGCTTGAAACGATTGTGCGTAAAACAGCTGGAATCGGTTGGGGGTTTCATGACGAGTTATCCTATTTATATATGGAATTCGCAGCTGAGTTTGAAGAAATGCTAGAGTAGTATGCATTCATGGGAGCACCCAAATTAAAGCGTGTCCCATAGGGACGAAAGCGTTCCAAGCAGATAACAACCAAGGAGAACCACCGCCGAGCCCTCCCCAAACCTTTCGGGTGTCCAGAGGGCGGAAGCCCTTGGGGCCCTCCCTAAGAGTTTTGCGCAGCAAAACTGGCTTCGAAAGCATCAGCTTAGGGAGGGTTTGGGAGGGTCAAGGCTCAGAGAGTTTGGGAGGGTAAAAAAAAAGGAGGTGTAAAATCAAATGCTGCCGATACCTAATTTAGACGACCGCTTTTTCGATCAGATTGTCCAGGAAGCCCGCAAAGCCATACCTAAGCTGCTGCCGGAATGGACCGATGAGAATGCGAGCGATCCGGGGATTACATTGGTCGAGCTGATGTCGTGGATGACTGAAGTTCAACAATATTACCTGAATCGGATTACGGAGAAAAATGAACGGAAATTTCTGAAGCTGTTGGGCATAAAGCTGCTCCAAGCGGAGTCTGCCTCAGCTTATGTCACTTTTTCGGGCAGCACACAGCATAAGGTTCTGCCGAAGGGTACGAAGCTGAAGGCGATGGACCAGCCTTTTGAAACGGTTGAGACGCTTCAGCTGATACCAGCTGAGTTGGATAAAATTATTGTGCGCACCGAGGCAGCAGCAAGTGATTACACCTCTTCCAATCATCACTCTGGAATTTCTTATTACGCATTTGGCCCTGAAGCGAGGAGTGGCAGCAAGCTATATCTGGGCTTCGACCAGGCGCTGCCAGAGCATATGGATATTTCCATTGGATTCAAGCTGTTTGATGATTATCCGGTTTCTATTGGCAAGCAAGCCGATGGGTCGGTCCGATTGGTCTCTTCTGCAGATGTGTCTTGGAAATATTTTGGGGCCGAAGAGGGTGAGGGATGGCTTCCGGTGGAGCTGGTTCGCGACTCGACGGTGCATTTATCCCAAACCGGACAGCTTGTGTTCCGCCTGCCTGCTCCTATGAAGCCGATGCTGGTGCATCCGGCTAATGATAAGCGGCGTTATTGGATTTGCTGCACGCTGGAGCGGGAAGGCTATGAGCTCTCGCCCAAGCTTGAACAAATCCATGCTAATGCCGGGATCGCTGCACAGAGGGAGACGTGGAGCGAGACAGCGTCTTTTACCAGCTCGGGCGAAGCAGAGATGGAATTTGCAATAGTAGGACATCTCCCTTTTTATGGGTTGAATATGGTGCAAGTTCGGGATGCCGCTGGAGATTGGCGAGATTGGCGTTCAGTCATGAATTTAGCTGATTGCGGACCACAAGATCCCTGCTATGAGCTGCATAGAGATAAGCAAATTCAATCGGTCAAGCTTGTATTTGGAAATGGAAGCCATGCCCTTATTCCTCCAGCTGGCGATCATAGTATTAGGCTCATCTCCTATACACCTGAGTTTGAATTGGAACGTTGGCTAGGCCGAAGCAGCGGGCTGCCTAATCAGGAGTTTGAGTTTGATCGTTTGCTAAATTGCTTAAGCGGCAGCTTTCAGCTCCAAATCGGGTGCGTCAAGCCAGGAGCTGAGGAGCTGCTGGTATGGGAGGATTGGTCGGCTGTAGAAGACTTCGACCACTCCGGCTCTGAGGATCGACATTACGTATTGGATACCGCTAATGGCATCATTCGGTTTGGCAATAACGAAGAGGGACTAATCCCCCACAAGGCGGAAATCAATAATGTACGGATTATATCGCTGCAAACCGGTGGAGGCCTTAGAGGCAATGTGAAGGACGGGTTGATTTCGGAGATCGTGACGGCTGAACCTGAACTTCTGGGCATTCGGGTAACAAATCCATTTCCTGCTGCAGGTGGGACGGAAAATGAGACCATTGCCGAAGCGAAGCTGCGCGTAAGGCAGGAACTGCATACGCCATACCGCGCGGTAACAGGTGAGGACTATGAGGCAATTGCCCGTTCCACACCGGGTGTTCGTGTGGCGAGAGTGAAGGCTATTCCTCTATATAAACCGGGGATGAAAATTGAGCAGCAGGAAAAGGCTCCCGCCCAGATGACGGTTGTTGTCGTTCCCTACAGTGAAGCGGCAGAACCTAAAGCAGGCAGCGGCTTTCTGCAGACGGTCCGCAGACATCTCGATCTTCACAGGCTTCTGACCACGGAGCTTCACGTTATTCCAGCAGAATACATTAAGATATCCGTACATGCTGTTGTAGTAATGGAGCCGCATATGAAGGGTGAGGCCAGACGAATTATTCATGAGCTGCAGCGGCTGCTTCATCCATTGGATCAAGGAAGTGAAGCGAGAGGCTGGCCATTCGGGCGTGCTGTGTACAAAGGTGATATTTATGGTGCAATTAGTCGGGTAAAAGGTGTCGTCTATGTGCAGGATCTATGGATAGATTATGAAGGAGCTGGAGCACGAAAGGATGCCAGCGGGGATATTATCATTCCGCCTTATGGATTGGTAACATCGGGCGGGCATGAGATTGAATTGCTCAGCAAGAACGATGTGTAGGGGCTGCAGAACTAGAGATATAGAGTACCTGCAGGAACTAGGGGGTGGGGACGGTGCAGGATCCGTATCAGTTTTTCTCTTTTAATAAACGCTTGGATTGGGATAAAGGAAGCTACTACAATCTGCGGATGGTGAATGGAGACTTAGCCATTCACCAAACCGAGAAATATGCGGTACATAAAGTAATCCGTTGCATGGATATCAATGGCCCTGATGTGATGATGGATTTTACGGTAGGACAAGGCGGCAAGCTATTCGTACTGGATGCGGAAGCTGCCATATGGTCCTACGATGCAGAAAACCGCCATACGGAGCTTATGTTTGGACGGAATCATCAGCTGTTCAGCGGACATGCACTGCTTGCGTCACGAGGTGACACCTTGTTTGTGGCTGATCCAGTAAGTGAGCGCCGTGTAGCAGCATACTCCATATCGAACAGTCAGCTGCTATGGGCGGTTGAAAACTGGAAGAATAGCCCCATATATCCGCTTGCCGTAGCTTCCGACTTGCAAAAACGACTGTATACGGTCGTTCCGTTGGATATGATTATTGGAATGAATGGAAAAGAAGAGGTGCCGGAAGGAGGAAGAATTGGGATTTTGCAGTGGGATGCTGCGGGTGAAGTGGTTGGTGTGTATCAGCATGACTCGCTCAGGCTGGACCAACGGACGGATGCTGAACAGCTGAAGCGAAGATATGATGCGGCTGTATCCGAGGCGGGCAAAGTTCATCTGTTTGACGCATACCGCAACCTGCTAACAGTTTTTAAAGAGGACGGAAGCTTCGACGCCCAGTTCCCACTTGCTCTTGAGGGTTCCTATGCGGGACTTTCCATTGATACGAATAATAATATTTACATCGGAGACAGCAGGTCTGTCGGGGTGGATGAAGAGGATGAGCGGTTCATTCTAAAGTTCGGGGCACAAGGTGAATTTCAGACGAGGGTTTCCGGTTTCCGCGGCCGTACCGATAAGCTGCTGATTAATTCGAGAAACCGGATGTACGTATTGAATGGAGAGTTAGCCGAGATTACACTGCTGGAGCTGCAGCAGCGCACGCTAGAGCTTGAGGAAAGCTCTCTCCCTGAGGGGATTTACTTATCCTCTGAACTGGATACAACCCTTTCGGAGACGGAATGGCACAGGTTTCAGCTGGAGGCGGTCATTCCCGAAGAGACGCAGGTTCGCATTTCGTATTTTGCATCAGACCGCAAAGAGCTGATGGTTGATGGGGAATTTGTCGATTTGAGCAGGTACCTTACCAATTCCGATATTACGCTTAAGGATAAGCTAAGATCAACAAGGGATTTATGGTCTGAGCCCATTGTTAATCCGCGCGATGCTCTGCTAATGAATGCGCAGGGACGTTATCTTTGGTTTAAGCTGGAGATAATGGGCAGCGAACGGCAATCGCCGCTTTTGCATAAGCTGAGGGTTTATTTTCCAAGGCAATCTTTGATTTCCTACTTGCCTCCGATCTATCAGGAGATGCAGGATGATAGCCGTTTTTTGGACCGTTTCCTGTCTATGTTCGGAACCTTCTTTCAGGATATGGAGGAGAAGATCGACCGTATCTCCAAATACTTTGATCCTGATGCGGTGCATGGGCATTATCTGGAATGGCTTGGCACCTGGCTTGCTGTCTCCGAGGATGAGTCCTGGGGAGAAGGCAAGCTTCGTCAACTGATTAAGCAAGCCCCTGAGCTGTACAAGCTGCGAGGCACAAGGCAAGGCTTGTCCCGAATGCTGCAGATTTACACCGGCTCGGAGCCCTATATTATCGAGTATTTTCAAATGAAGCAAATGCAGGAGCGGTCAGAGCTCAGAGAACTGCTGTCTCGGTTGTATGGCGACAATCCTTATGTGTTCTGTGTCATGCTGCCGCAGGAATGTGTGCAGACCGATAAGCAGCGATTGATTGTCGAGTCGATAATTAACGACCAGAAGCCTGCTTTTACTGAGGGGAAGCTGACGCTGCTGCAGCCATGGATGTACATAGATATGCATACTTATATGGGGATCAATACATTTCTATCGGAGCCTACGCTGCTCACACTCGATCAAGGCTCATCGATGCCTTACAATACGGTGCTGATCGATCTGGAACGGGATAAGCGAATGGATATCCATACTCGGCTGGGACTAGATTCAGAGCTAGAATAATAACAATCCTTGGGAATATGTATGAATATAGGGGAAGGCGAGGGAATTTCGATGAAGAAAACACGCTATTATCCGTTTGAACGAAACCGCTATTTTTATGGGAAGCTGCTGACTGTTCGTGATTTTGAATCGGAGCAAAAGTATTTTAACGACAAACGCCGCATGATGAACCGTTTATTGCACGGAGCGGGTGTTATTACAGGATTGCAGGTTATTGCAGTGGATGACAAGTCGGTCTCGGTAGAAATGGGGGCTGCCATTGATGCGTTAGGCCGGGAAATTATTATTTCTTCGCCGGTTACCTTGAAGCTGTCCATGATGGACGGTTTCACTAATAATGAATACGCCAAAAATGTATACCTTTGTATCGCTTATGATGAAAAAGGCAAGGAGCCGGTTCATTCCGTCGCTAATGCCGCTGTTCGCTCCGATGAGATCAGCGAATACAACCGTGTGCTGGAGAGCTACCGCTTATTTATTCGTGAGGAGGCGCCGGACCCGGCTTCTTTTCCTTTAAATAATGTGATGGACCAGACTAGTGTGCTGTACCAGGATTCTCAGGTTCGTATTTTGCAAAGCACACCGCGTTATGTCAATCCGGGACAGCTATTCGAAATGACATTGCGGGTGGAGAAAACGCTGCAAGCGGCTAAGGTGTTTTTCCAATATGAGGTTGCAGGAGATCAAGTTGAGGCGGAAAGCTATGGGGCGTTGACGTTCAGTGAGCCGCAGGACCGCCAGGAAACGGAATATGAAATTAAGGTGCTGCTAAGAGCAGGACGATCCTCCAAAGGCAAAAGCCGGGTTGGCGTTAAGCGCGACACAGCTGTTCTGCGGATAGGCGACAAGCAGGTACCTCTTGCTGCCAGCAGCATGAATGAGCTGAACATCATCAACCGAGCCGTTAAGGATCAGTGGCTGGAGGATTACGTGAATCGTTCCTTGGAGGATTCCTTGGAATCTTCCTCAGAGCCATGTATTTATTTGGCTAAAATTAATTTATTGCAGATGGGCCCGACCTACATTATTGAGAAGGTTGAGCCCGTGCCTTTCGGGGAATATGTCTACAACGCTTCCGCCCTTCACAAGCTAGGTCAAAATGACGGAGTATCCTCACCGACCGATAGTCCGATCGTAACGAAGTCCTCTATAACCAGTCTCGGGTCTGACCAAGAGCCAGAATTGAAGGTTGCATATAATCGGGAAAATAACGAGATTTCGTTCAATCTCGGATTACCGAGTGTCCAGTCGAATCAAGATATGCGGACCGGTGTGGTAGAAATTCCGGTTGCATCGTTAAATAAATTTACTGCATCCCCATTCGGGAAGGGTGGAAAAAGCTATGTTTCCGATGAAATCGAACATGGCTTAGGAGCCGGGGATACTTATATTGTAACCGGCCTTGAGGAAGTGTCCGATGACTACATATCGGACATTCTTAGCAACAGCGAGCGAGTTTACTATGGCGCCTCCGATGTGTTTAAAGGCAGCGAGTTTGAGACAAGCGGCCCGGAAGTGAAGATAGGCACACTCGTGTATCCACGCAAAGGCACCTTCCGCGTAGGTGTCCGATTGCAGCAGCCAACAGAGGCGACGAATATACGCGTTCGTTGGTGGGCGTACAACAAGCCATCCGAGGTGCGGGAAGCTAGCTCAGCTGTTGAGAACTCAGTGCGCGAGGCAGCAAGCGGTAAGGAAGAATAGCCACCCAGCCTCTGGTGCAATCTCTTTAAACAAAAAAACGGCCCCTTGCACTGACAAGGAGACCGTTTTTTATTTTCGAAATGAAGCTTTTCATATTCAGCCTATTTTCTGCCCGAGCAGGATACGATCCCATCCTGAAATTAGATCTTTGATTTTATAAGCAGTCTCGCTAATGAAATTTTCCGTTATGCTTTCGGTTATATATTTCGGTGTTATGAGGGGCTCCTCGCTCAGTAAATCGAACCAATGAATTGTCCGTAACCGCCAGAAGTTAATTTCATCAGCAGAAAGATAGGGGGCAAAGGGGAATATCGGAGTGGTGATTAGTTTTCTCCATACTTCAGGTGTCCATTTTTTTGTTTTATAAATATGGAAGTCAATCTGGTCAGTGTCTCTATAATAAGCTCTTTTTATTTCATCGGCTGGAATTTGGTCATTTGTGGCCTGTTCTTTAAACTGTACATATACACTATAAGTCCAGAAGTAGTCTGTAAGCAGATGAGCAAAATACCCCCGAACAAACCATTTCCATGCCTCATCTTCGTTACTTTGGATCATATGGTGGTATTCAGCTTGTATAAGGTCCATATTCTTGGCAGCGTTTATAATATCTAAATGGGTGCGTCTTTTATCCTCTCTGTTTGTGCCCTTCCGCATATGTATAGAATCTGGAGCGATATTACCTAATAAAAAAGCGGCAGGAATGTCTTCATTTCCCATATAATTTACAGCGACACTTAAATGAATCATCGGTAGCGGCATTTTCTAGTACACCTCTCATCATTTTTGTATCCTATAATATTACAACAAATACCAGATTTTACAATGATGTCATTCTGATAGTTGTCTAACAGCTAGTTCATAAGGGAACTCTATCATTTTTGGTATTTGGCTGTGAAATGACTAGAAATTCAATGTCCTGCTCCGTTTTATTAAACACTTGATGTGCTTGTAGAGGTAGAACCTCAATTCCTTCGTGCTGCCCAATTGTAAACTCCGTGCCGTTTATTTCAATATGCATAACACCTGATAAAATAAAGAAGAACTGACTCGCTTTATTATGGTAATGTCTTACTTCGCTTGTAGCGGGTGGCATTTTTTCGTGGATAATGCTTTTTTCCTCGTTATTGACAAGTCGCCATCCATCGCAGTTATCTCCCCAAGTATAGTGCTCAGCATTATGCTTACTTATCATTTAACCAGTCCTTTGCAGCCGTTTTTCTATCATTTTTGAAAACAATAATTCAGTGACTAGTAATGTGACGGGATGTCACTCGGAATATTCAAGGCTGTTGTCCTCACACCATTCGATAGCGATTTTCTTGTAGCATTCATGACGATAAGCGTACCAATTATCTAAAATTCCCAGATAGGCGAGTGTATCTTTAAATCTTCTAAATGCACCTTTTCCTTGTATGGCTTCTAGTAGAGACCTCGCGCTTTGTTCATTCTCGAGAGAATAGATGTAGCCTTCCATCATTGCATAATCGTTAATATCAAATTTCGTTGGTAATTCCTTATAATTTTCAAAGTTCTCAATTACATCAATAGCTACTTCCATATTATCCTGCTGCCAATCATGCAAATGTTCGAATGACTCTTCTTCTTCCGCAGCCCGCAGCTCCTCCACGGATACGGTTATGACCTGTCCGGTCTTAATATTGAGATACGAATTTGATCCATCAAACTGCATATCCATTCCATCGATTATGTCTCGTAATTTCACTTTCACGGCTCTCAACCCTTTATCAATTTAATAGTCTTTATTCTCTTTATTGTCCTTATAGTAATGATTTATACTAACTAAAAATACCTGCCAAATAAGTTTCCAAATCTGTCTTTATTGGCATGAAGTAAATATGACTATTCGTACCATGGGAGAAGTCCAAAGCTCTTCTGGCAAAATCGATGTTCCATTGCAAAGTAGGTTCAAAGCTTTTGGGAAATACGGCGTTGTTCTTTACCTCCCAATAGTTTCTAGACCTGAGCGAGGTTACAGGAGATACTCCCCAGAAAATATCAGAGCCCTCTAGCAGCTCCATATAAACCTCCATAAGCCTTATATCAAAAAAGGGCTGCGTAAAAAAGCCATCCGTACCCGCATCCAGCTTTTGTTGGACATATTCGTATTCTTTTCGAATGCTGTTCCGATAGGGATCAATAGCTGCATACACCTTGATATTCGGACATTCGGACTTTATCTTTTTTATAAAATCTGTGCTAGTCACCGGATAAACTTTTCTATTTATATCCTGCGGGTGATCCCCGGTTATTACAAGAATTTCGGAGATGCGATGCAGATTCAAATATTCAGTGATGGTAATGTTTTTGTTCAAATCAAAGTTGATCGCTCGTATATGTGGGATACAGTTATCGTAAAAGGTTTTGGAAATAGCAGTGCCTTCCCAGCTGCGAATATCTAATCTCATCAGGTCTGGAATATTAACCGTATTTATGGATGGAAATTTAGCTTTAATTAATTGGAGCTCAGATTGTAAATGCTCGATTCCTCTTGGCACAAGCTCGATAGATATTCTCATGAAGTACCTTCCTATCCTGATTGTGAATATTAATGCATTATTATAAATTATTATACATGATTTTGATGCTTATCTCACGCCTTCAAATTGGTATTTACAAGAAGATTTCAGCATGTCCTGCAATCCGTTTTCATAATAAGGCATTAATTTCAGGGCTGCTTCTATATCCATCCAGCAGATCTCAGATATTTCGTCAGGATGCTGAATTTGAATGGAGCCGCCAACAATAGACGCGTGAAAAATAATAAATAGTACATGATGCTGTTTTGGGGTGAAAAAGCATTCTCTAACCGCGGCTATATCCCCAACCTTAACCGTTAAACCGGTTTCTTCAAAGGCTTCTCGTATTACCGCTTGCTCAAGTGTTTCTCCGTCTTCAACGGCTCCGCCAGGCAGGGACCAGAAGCCTGAATCCTTGTTATAAACCATTAATATTTGTTGGGTTTCCTCATTATAAATCAGGGAATAGGCGACATTTACTCTTTTCATGGAGTGTCTTCCTTTCTGTTTTCGTCATTAGGTTCTCTATGTTTTAGCCCATTCTCGTGCCTTATCGACCATTTCACTTACGAATGCTTCCTTATTCTTCTGATACAAATGAGTATTATCCGGGTACCGCTTGGCGAGCCATAATTTAAGTTCCCCATATTTGGCAGCATTTTCGGGATGGGCGATCATATAGTGTTTGAAATCCAAATGGTCTTTTATATGGGGATCATCCTGTTGATAAATATGGAGATGGACGATTCGCGGGTCTCCTTTTATAAAATATCTTCGCCCGGCTATTCCGTTCTCCCCTCTAGGCTGATATCCATGCTTGGTCATAGTTTCGTTGTAAAAATCTATTTGTTCTATACTTAAAGCTGAGATTAAAATATCTACAATCGGTTTAGCAAACCCTATTTGGGGGACCGACGTGCTGCCGATATGATATATTTCAACGACATTTTCTTTCAAAATGGCTGCGAGTAATTCCGACTCAGACTGGTACCTCTGGATCCAATCCTCTGTCCATGGCTCTATTGCGGTTTTTCTTACCATATTTGCTCCTTTATCTTAAGCTTCATAATTTCTTGCTTTTTATGATCAGGGTAGCTGGGAAATAATTAGCTTTCAAATTGTCTGAGAATGTATCCATTCATTTAACCACCTTAATCGTTATTGCTCTTTCTTTTGTCGTTTATTAATAAATCAAGTCTCTCAATAATTCTTTCATCATTTTCTAGCTTTTTCTTCAATTTATAGTCTATACTGCTAATTCCTAAAACCACTACAAAGACAAGAATAACTAATACAATCACAATTACATCCATTTGTTTGGACTCACCTTTTTCTATAAGACGTAATATCAGTCTCAATTTATTCCTTCCGCTTTGAGCTGTTAATGAGTTTAATTATAATTACTATTAACGCGACAAGAAGTGCGAAAGATATAAGCTGAATAATGGCTGTTGTTATTTCAAAATGCATAAGCTTCACCTTCTTTTTAAATTCATGTAGTCAATTATTTCATGAGGTTCATATATCACATCTGTAATCGAACTATCAGGACAAGACTCGTTTCTTCTATTAAACCATAGGGTTTTTATACCAAGTGAGGAGGCGCCCATAATATCATTTACCCATGAATCACCTATCATAATTACTTCGTCAGAACTGACGTTGCAGATTCGGAGAGCTTCCATAAATATCTGTTTATGCGGTTTGGGGACCCCAATTTCCTCCGAAGTTATTATATGGTCTATGTATTTGATGACTTTGCAAGATACTAACTTTTTATATTGTGTTTTCTTAAAACCATTGGTAATTACGGTTACTCTACAGTCTTGTTCTTTTAGTAGCTCTAGAATTTCAATTATCCCAGGAATTGCTCTAAATGATTGATCATAGCAGCTTACATATAGTTCGCCCAGCTTCTCTAAATCCTCTGGTGGTTTAAGGTTACATCCTATAAATAGTGCTGCAATACGTTCAATCCTGGTATCCTTCAGAGATAAAGCGCCACTTAGGACTTGATTATAATTTCCGTTCAACATCTGCCAGAACTCGGTCTCTAATTGTTCTACTGTCTTCACTCGAAGGTCTGGATAGAGGTTCATAATGGCTTCAATTCCATTTTGGCAAGCGTATCGATGGTCTGAAAGTGTCTCATCAAGATCGAAAAAAACATATTTCATAGAGGGAACCTCCAATCAAATCTTTACCAAAGACATATAAATAGTAAACTTACTTTCTTCATTTTCACCCTGATAATGCTCGTCATATAATTCAAAGAAGGGTGGCTTCTGGGTTCCTTTGTAATTATTTTGATGCAACCATTTGCCGATTTCTTGAAACGATTCATTGATTCCTTGAATGGAACCCTTATGTTTAAAAACTGCATATTCGTTGGCGGGTATCACAAAACTAACCATTCCCTCTGGAACAGCATCCAGTTTATTTACTTCAACTGAGGCGATATACCGTTGATTTAGATCATCGCATACCCCTAAGGTGACAGTGGAATTTACTCTATTTTCAATGAGATGTATGTTTTGGATGAATGGATGCCATATTTTTGGGGCCTCAATTGGTGAAAGAAGGCACTCCATGCCAACTACTGTGAATGCTTCCTTGGTCTCTAGCTTAACGAATTCAATGCTCATAATAAGTTCCACCTTTCGTTTTTAGGCAAAGATTATACACTTATGCTTTGACTTTCCAGAAGCAGGCTAAATTCTCGAACCTTCATCCAAATGCTCTTGTGAGTTGGTCTTTACTATGGTTTTCTTACCGTTATCATATCTCCAAATATGAACACCTGTATCACCTGTCGGAATAGTTACTGGGGCATCATAAGGCAAATTTAAAAAACTTCTAAACAACATTGAGATCATACCTCCGTGAGATACGATGCATATTGTATTTAAACCCTTAGCTTGATCTAGAAATGCCAATAGCTTGGATATGAAGTTTTCAGCTCTTGCTCTAAATTGTATTTCGGTTTCACCGCCCTCTATAGATTCATGACGCTTTCGCCCTCCTACCGGGAAGGGATATTTAATCCGTGCTTCTTCGATTAACATTCCTGCGATTACGCCATTGTTAAGCTCCATTAAATCTTCATCCAAATTTATAGGTAGTTGAACTTTATTAGATATGGCTTCCGCAGTTTCTTTCGCTCTCTTGAGAGTACTCGAATAGATCAAATCCGGCTTGTAATTATGATAAATCCAGTCAGATAGCTGCTTTACTTGTTCTCCCCCTAATTCCGTTAAAGAGTAGTCAGCTCTTCCTTCACAACGCTTTAAAATATCTGCTTCCGACTGTCCATGCCGTATAACTAATATTTCTACCATGAGCTTTCCCCCTATAAAATTTACTTTAGGACGTTTAGCATTTTACAAGCGTCTTAAAAAAGTTACTCTAAAATGGGCTCAAAACCGAAATCACCGCTTGACGAAGTCATTCGATTCCGTCTCCTTATCCGCCTAGCCCTGGACAAAAACTTAAGAACGGTAATGACAGCGCACACGACTTTATTCGAATTTATTCGACTTGAAGCCACTGCCTGCTCCCAAAAAACTGCATTTATACATCCTTTAGCCGGTATTTCCGAAGTCTCATAGAATTCATGCAAATGTGCATTTATTTTTTCATTCTTAGCTAAAGCGGAGTGTTTTCCATGAAAATGGATGTACTTTTGCAGGTTTGTTCTCACTACAGCAATTCCGGTAGGAAAATAACTGCATGTTTGCAGGATTTTGCGAAGACTAGTGGTCGTGGAGGGTCAAGTACTGATTTTGAGGTTGAGCCCTAAAATGAGTGTATTGTTTTTTATATAATGCTCTATTATGGATTTATGAGTTTCAGCGACAGCTATTGATTCTAGCTCTGATCTATTTATATATTTGAGTTCTAATGATTCATCACTGCAAACTAGCCTCTCATACGGTTCAACTTCCACCTTGTAAGCAATTGTAATAATTCGTTTCACGTTTCCATCTGGGAATTCAATATTAATGATTCATCCTTCTTTATTGCACCGCCTATTATCGCCCATTTTCCACTATCGGTTCTTTTTTCCATTAATAATTTATTGTCATTTTCGATTAACGCTACCACACCAACACTTGTAGGCTGGTTCGGTGTCGGAGCATCTATATTTTTATAATAAAATCTTGCCTCTCCCATACGAAGTGCCACATCCTTTCTTCAAAAAAATATCTATTACAATAATACCTTATTATGGAAGTGAACCGTAAGGTTTTTTCGAGGAATAATGTGGGATTGCAGAGTCATTGGCATATGGACGAAATACGAGGTAAAATAGAGATAGATGTCGAATGGTGGAGGTGGAGAACGGATGAAACCAATGGTACATTGCCCAAAGCGATCACGAAAAACGCGGTATGGACAGGCATTAATGGTTGTAGGTATTGCAGCGGCACTGCTTCAGCCGTATTCCACTGTAGAGGCCGGACTATTGGATCGGGTTAAAGATATATACCAGCTGCCGGAGCAGGTGGAGAGCATTCAAAAAGAGTTTGATGCGACAAAGCAGCAGCTGCAGGAGCAAAAGGACAAGCTAACCGAGACGGTGCGGCAGTCGATGCAAACGGAGGAGCGACTGATCGCTCAAAATAAGCAGCTACAGGAGCAGAATGAAGCGCTCCAAAGACGCATCCAATCTATGGAACAAACCGCACAGGATAAAAATGCTTTTACACGAAAAATAACAACGATAGCTATAACGGCCGTTATTCTTGTTTTAGGTTATTTTGTATTAGGTCGCGTGCTTAGGATAACGGTGTGGAGACGGCAAAACAGCAAGATGAAGCAGTAAAAGGGTAAGAAATCGGCGCTGGTCGGGATTGGGAGGGGACAGGCTTGAATATTTCCTATGAGCAATCCGGGCAAATGACGCGATTAGCTGCATTGACATTGGACTTGGGCGAATCCGTGCATGTGCTTCATCCGAATCAGATCGTTGCTTTCCAAGGAGCGCCTTCTCTGCGTGAAGACTCATTCATGAAGCTCTCAGGGATGTATCGAAAAAAAAGAATGGTGCAATCGCGAATCCGCGGGCCGGCCCGCTTTATGCTCGGGCTGCCGGAGGGCTACTCTTTGGGGACGGTTGATATCAAGGAGGATGACGACCTGCTGTTTGAATTTCGTCATGTCCTGTTCTATTCAGAAGGGATGAGCTTCCGGACCCATATACAGACTCTACGCAATGCGCTGATGACACGTGATTTTGTGAAAATGCGATTTCAAGGTCCGGGAAAGCTGGGGCTGCTTACTGCTGGCCCCTTATATCCAATCGAGCTTGATCCGGGTCAACCGCTGTATGTCGATATAAGCTGTCTTGTTGCTTATCCGCAGCATGTCAGCTTAACCCCATGTGTGTACGGCAATACGTTAGCCAGCCAGAATATGAACTACCATTGGGAGATAAAAGGCTCGGGTACCGTGCTGCTGCAGCCGTGTAAGCCTGATAAACTATTAAACGAGCAGATGCAGAGCGACAGCTTGATGCGGCGCATACTAAAAGAAATCATTCCGTTTGGCGGAGTGTTTATCAAATAAAGCTAACAACCACGTAAAAAAGCCCTCGCTTAAATCCGGATTCTCCGGACAGCAAGGGCTTTTAATTCGTTAAGGCTTCGTCGCTAAGATTTCCAGCTGCGACACGGCATCACCGACAGTGCGGTGGGTGAGGATGAGCAGGAAATCATCCTTATAGTAGCTGTTGGTGTAGCCCCCAGTAATAGCCGGCTGTTTCAGCTCAAGAATACGGTACCCTTGCGCGTTCGGCTTGGTTGGGTCTGCGAAGGTTTCAATGACCGGCTGTATCAGAGCTAGCGGCTTGCTGCCCCACAAAGTCACCAGCGTTACCGTGGCTTCCTTCGGATTCATCGGTGTCGTTTCTACATTAAACGACATCTGGTAGTTGGGGTAGCTGAGCTGCAGCTTGGCGATGTCTGTGGCAGCCGCAGCAGCAGCAGCTGCAGGAAGTGTCCCGGCGGCCCCCGCAGCCCCTGCTGCCGTAGGCAGTCCGCTGGCAGGCGCTCCTGCGGGTGCTGTACCTGCGGTAGCATCCGGTACGGCAAGCTGCGCCAATGGATCTGGCAGGCCCAGCATGGTGACCTCGCCAGGCTTGCCCAGCAGGTCTTCGAGCTTCTTGCTGGACAGCCCGATGAAGCTTTGCAGGCTGACTGCGCCGCCTGCGAAGAACGACTTCAACAGCGGAGCGCCATCGGCATCGAATAAAGTGCCTATGCCCTCGTAAACGCCGTTTTTGAACTCGCCTTTGTAGACGAGCTTCCCTGTACCGTCCATCGCTTCTCCTGCACCTTGGTACACACCGTTCAAGAAAGAGCCTTTGTATACGGCCGTTCCTTTGTCGCTGAAGGC
Organism: Paenibacillus radicis (ex Xue et al. 2023); assembly: GCF_024722015.1. GTDB lineage: Bacteria > Bacillota > Bacilli > Paenibacillales > NBRC-103111 > Paenibacillus_S. Next base: position 155,424 of record NZ_JANQBD010000016.1, read on the forward strand.
AGTGCCTTCTCCGTTGTACATGCCCGCTGCAAAAAGCCCTTTATATTTCAATAAGCCTGTGTCGTAAAATTCCGAGCCTTCCCCGGAGAATCTGCCATTTTTAAACTGGCCGTCATAGAGCAGTATGCCTTTGCTGGTGTACAGCTTGCCGGCCCCATTATACTCGTGTGCGGCAAATTCTCCTTCGTACAGCAGCGTTCCTGTTGCATCGAACAGCTTTCCTGCGCCGCTGTAGCGGCCTGCGTTGAAAGCCCCGTCGTATTGAAGCGCCCCATTAGGGTAGTACAGCTTGCCAGTCCCGCCGAATTGGCCGTTTTGAAACTCGCCGATGTAGCTAACCTTTTTATCCGCTGCATAGAGAGTTCCTTGACCGTTATAGGCATCCCCGAGAAACTGGCCTTTATATAGCAGTCTGCCTTGTTCATCGTTCAAGGTGCCTGCTCCATTTTTTTGACCCTTATCCAACTCGCCGTCATACAGTACGATCCCTTGCTTTCCATACAGCTTGCCTTTTCCTGTAAACAAACCTTCGACCAAATCACCCTCATACTTGGAGGCGCTTTGCTCATCGACTACTTTAGCGGTTCCTGAGTAAGTTAAGCTTTTGGAAGTATTCTCCTGAAGGACAGGTACCCGATTGAAGAATTTGTTAATCATAGCAGGGGGCTTGATAAATATGAAATAAGCGAGCACCAAAATGACAAGCGCAATAAACAGCAGCAGTCTCTTGGAAACATAGTACTGGCCAATAAGCACATAATTGCGAAGAGAGGTTTCTTTGGCCACAAGCATGCGCTTCAATATGTCCTGGAATTTTTTGATGATGATCCCGGGCAGCTTTTTCGCGTCTTGCAGCGGTTTAAGCAGCTTGGTTATTATAGGCGACAAAACCGGCCTAAAAACAGCTTCGACATTTTTTACGAATCCATTCATCGACGTTCTCACTCCCGCTTACAAAATCGCCCGCATGCCGCAGGACATGGGACACCTGAAAAACAGAAAGCCGCAGCAAATTTAGCTTATGGCACTTGGATTGTGGCTTGACCCGGATTTGCGACCTGGATGACGCCGCCCCAGTTGCACATACACTTGGAGCTATTGTTGAGCGCGGGCATATTGGCAATAAGGACAGTAGGCGAACCGGGCGCCCATGGAGCAGCTGTGACAGGTACGCAGGGCATGGGAGTGAGTACACCGAAGGCAGCTGCTGTTGCTGCGGCAACGGTTGGGTTGGAAGGAGAGTTGCACATGCCAAACGGTGTAATGTTCATTATTGGCTTATTATCCATAATATTAGCTATCGGCATAGAGGTCATGACGAGGTTCATAGGAAGCACATTCAAGGTACCGGGCGCAGCGCCGAAGGTACATTGAATCATAGCGCCTCCACAAACAAGCATTCCCATCGAATGAACCTCCCTTTAGCCCTAAAAATTTGAGTTATAATCAGCCTTCCGGCTTCAGAACGAGTCGTATGTAAAAGCGAACATATAGTAGAAACAATTAATTTAATAGTACTAAAAAATACCCAATGCGGCAATAAAATCCTTTTAAAGACCTAATTCGTCCGTATTCGTGTTAATTTTCCAAAAAGAGGATGCGATATGCCTACAAGTATTGTACTATTAAACTATGAAAATGGGACTCGGAGGGATTTGCTTTGGATGTCGCAAAAGGTGTCGGACGCTGTCTGGTGCTGCTCCTAATACTGAATCATATGTTGGTTGGTTTGGTGTCGGCTGCTCCTGGTGATAAGGTAAGGGAGCTGCCGCTTAAGGATGCCGTACAGTTGGGTATTAAGAACAGTCAAGACATTCGAGAAGCGAAGTCGGAAGTTACCAAGAAGAAAGTGGAGCTCACCCAAGCGCAGTACGCAATAAAGAGCGAGGAAGCCAAGGATTCAAGTCTGTTTGCCAAGCCAAGAAACTTAAGTAAGGATTTGCAGATTCGTCTGAAAATTCCTGAGGCACGCAAACAGCTGCTTATTGCGGAGGAGACGCTCAAGAGTAAGACTCGATCGGTTCAGAATGACATGGAGAAGCTGTATTGGAATGCCGTGCAAGGCATGCTTGCTGAAGCGGTGTCGCAGAAGAAGCTGGACGCAGCCAAAAAAGCGTTGGATGGCGTTAAGACGATGCAAAAGCTGGGATTAGCGGATCAAGCGGCTCGGGAGCAGGCGGACAAGGCTTTGGAGCAAGCAGCATCGGAGCTGAAGCAAGCACAGCTGTCCTATAAATCGACCCGACTTGCGCTTGGAGAGAAGGTAGGACTGGATCTGGAGTCGGGTGTGACGCTTTCCTACATCCAGGACTATGCCAATTTGAACCAAGCAATGCTGGAGAAATATACTTCAGGCGCAGAAAAGACGAATCTGGGGCTGCTTCAGGACCGAGAGGAACGCAAGCTGGCTGAGGAGAAGTTCAATACAAACCGAATGCTGTATAGTGCAAAGTTTGGTGAAGCTCGGATGAAAGTCATTGAGAGCATGTACCAAATGAAGGATATGGATTATGACCTGTTTATGGCCAACTATGATGTGACATTGGAGAAAATAGGTACGGATTGGCAAGGGTGGGTATGGCTTGGTATTATTCCGCTTCCTAAAATTTTGCTTCAGGGGGAATATGACGGATTAAGGTATTTCGATGATATTCGGCAGTCGCTGCCGATCTCGATGATGGATCAGAACAAAGCTGTTTTGAAGGAAAAAGAAAGCCGGAAAAACGTGATTTTAGCGATCAGGCAGTCGTATTTGGACGCGAAGGGCGCGGAGGAAGCCTACGCCCAATCATTGCGCGTTAGAGATAAAGCAGCTGACGGGGTTGAGGAAGCTATTAAGAAAATGAAGCTCGGACTTCTGAAGACAGATGAGCTGCAGAAGCTTATAGAAGCGAAAGAGCAAGCAGAGCAAGCCGTTACCTCAAGCTGGATCAGCTATAAGCTGGCCTTGGGCAAGCTGAATTTTGATTCAGGCGGTGAGGTGGAGCTGACGTATAAAGAAGGGATTTTGCCGTATCGTGAGATTGATGATGGTTTGGCCAAAATCAAGCCGCCTCAACCGGAAAAGAAAGGCCCTGCGGGCAAATGGGAATTGAAGCCGTCAGTTGGCGAGCTGATGAGTGATTTCGCCATACAAGCGGATAAAGGGCTGGAGGCAACTGATTTTGCGATCTTTACTGCTGAAGGGAAGCCAGTTGGCAAAAAGAAGCCGATCAAGAAACGGGTGAGGCATTTAAGCGTCATGTTCAGCCAGCCGGAAAACTTGAAGGTGGTGCTGTTTAAGAAAAATGAGGTTGTCGCCGAAGGTGCCCTTGCAGGTAATGGGACATCGGGTACGATAGCCTTCGATAAGCCGGGGGAATTAGCGGCACTTCCTGCTGTGAAGGAAGCTGCACAAGCTTCAGCCAAGCCGAATGTAGAGGTTGAGAAGGGCGAAGCGCCGGAAGGAACCTTGATTATTGGCACTTATCGTATTCCTGTGGAAGCCCTGACACCTGAATTGTATAATACAGCCAAAGCTACAATGGCAGCATCGGGACAGGGTGTGTTCTTAAAATCGGAATTGTCGGGAGGAGCTTGGGTTTCCAACGAAAATGCTATGGACTTGAAAGCGATGGAGGATCCCAATGGATCGGCAGTGGTTGCTCCTGAGAAGATAGCAGCACTTAAGCTGACTGTTGAGCTTAGTGAGTCTGGCCTAATAGCGCCGCTGCTCACTGCTGCGCAGATGGTTCAAGAAGTTGAGGCTCTTAAAAAAGATACAGAGCGGTTAAAGCTGGCCAAGGAAGAGGCAGTGGCGGCGAATAAAGGTGCGGACATTGCCCGCTTGTCTATTGAGCTAAAGGATGCAGAGGCGCAGCTGGCACTGATGCAGGCGTTGCAAGCCGGTGACCAACAGGCAGCGTTTAAGCAGATTGCGCTGGTGCATAACCCGGAAGCGCTGCTAAAGCAGTTGGAGGCGGAAGCGGGCAGTGGCGCGAGCGGAGGAGCCGCAGGCGGAGCAGGCAGTGGCGCAAGCGGAGGCGCCGCAGGTGGAGCAGGCAATGGCGCAAGCGGAGGCAGCGCAGGCGGAGCGGGCAGTGGCGCGAGCGCCGCTGTAGTCGAGCAGCGCAAGCAGCAGCTGCAGCAAGCGCTCGCTGCGGGCGATGCCGCAGCTGCGTCTTCGCTGGCCGCACAGCTGTCGGAAGCGGCCATGCAGCTAGCTCTGCTAGAGAGCGGCCGTGCCGAGAGCGTAGCTGCGCTGCAGGAGGCGAAGGCCAAGCTGCAAGCAGCTGTGGCGGAAGCGCAGAAGCAGAAGGACATGCAGCGGGCTGAGCAGCTTCTGAACTCGATAGCATCACTCGATAATGCGGTGCTATCTGCACAGAAGGAAGCGCTGTTCATGCAATTGGATGCGATTATGCAGTTGCCTTCTCAATTGCTGGACGGGGAGCAGCAGGTTAATGCAGTGCTTCCTGAAGCGGTTCAAGGCGTGCTGGCTCAAGAAAGCAAGCAAATTTTAGAACAGATTAAGAGCGTTGAGCTTGAGAAATACTCGAAAGAGCAATTGGTGCTGTTGAGTGAAGCCGCTGCGGAGATGAAGCAAGCCTACGGCGATTCAATGCAAATTTTTCCGGTTGAAAATGTAATTTCTCCGGATTTGTCGATTCTCTTTGAGGTCCCTCCTGCTATAATAAATGGAAAGACCTTTTTGCCGATAAGGCCGGTTTCTGAGGCATTTGGAGCCGTTGTAATCTATGATGAGGCTGCTCGTACTGTCACTATCAGTCATGAAGGTGCAATGATTGTATGTACAATAGACAGTACTACTGGTTATGTGGATGGTGAAGCCGTATCCTTGGACACGGCACCCGTTTTAATTGCGGGAAGGACGTTTGTTCCACTTCGTTTTATTGCTGAGACGATAGGACTTGGGGTGCATTGGGACGAGGGGACGAGGACGATCCTGGTTTCTTCCCAATAAGATTTAACAGCTAGTAGTTTGCGTAAGCAGACTAACATCGGGAGCCTGAACTCAGTGGGGAAATCAACCCGCGAAGCGGACTGTTTGTAAACGGACTTTACGAGCTTGCGAAAATGAGGCGATGAGAGAACGATGAAGAAGTATATAGCGGTTTTGCTGCTCGTGCTAATACTGGCTGCCGGGGCAGGATATTATGTGTATTTAAACAAGGGTACGCTAACTAGCTCTCCTTTTCGTAAGGATTTGCCGTTCGGAAGTGTATCCAATGCGCTTGTCGACGAGGAGAACAATCTCTATGTGATCGACAACTCCAAGAAATCGATAGTTAAGCTGAATTCCTCTGGAAATGTTATTTATACCGTGAGCACGAACGATACTGGCGGTGAAATCTACCATTTTAACGAGCTTGCGGCAGATAAACAGGGCAACCTGTATACGGTCAAAACGACGCTTGATTCTTATGGCCTAACTGTCAGATCGGAGCAGATTATCCGCCTTACACCGGAAGGGCAACAAGATCAGGCTTTCTTTCGCAAAGACTACAGTGAGTCCGAGCGCAAAAGGTATCGTATAGGCAGCCTGAAATCACTGAAGGTTCAAGGCGATGTATTGTCATTTTTTGTGGATGATTTTAATGAAACTATACTTTATCAAGCCGCTGCCGGCAGTACAGAGCCTAGAGCTGTCTTTACCGCCAAGCTTCCCGAAGGGAAGTATTTGGCTGGAGTTGCAGGAACAACCGTGGGTCAGATCTATGTTTCCGCCCGAAGCGGTGAAATTTATCGCATGCAGGAAGGCGGACGCTACGAGCTTATTTATCCTTTACCTGGCATAGACCGCTCGTATAGAAATTTTCCGGAGAAGCTTAATTTGGATCGAAAAGGCCGTTTGCTTTATATAGATTACTACGGAGAAACAATCAGTCGGATAGATCCTGCCAATCCGTATATCGTGGAGGCGCTGCTAACCAAAGAAACAGCCAAGCAGCAAGGTATGGAAATTTCCTCAGACGTTATGCCGACGATTGCTCTTGGTGCGGACGATAGCTTGCTTGAGGTACATGAGGGAATGATATTGCACCAAAGCCCGGATGGAACGATTATAGGAAAGATAACCGGAGGAACGTATTCTACGGAGGCCATGGGGCATAAGTGGTTCGTTTGGGCTTTAGCGGTAGTTGGGCTGCTGCTGTTTGCTTTTGCGGTCAAATTGCTCTATTTCAACATAATGAACCGAAGAATCTCGCTCATGCTCAAGCAGATCATTGTTTTCGTACCGGTTATCGTTGCTTCAATGGTTCTGCTCTCCTATTTTATTTATACGAACTTTTCCCAAAAGCTTGAGGATGAAACGATTCATGAGCTTTCTTTGCTGGCGCGTAATGGCCGGAATTTGATCGATGGCGACAAGCTGGAGAAGATGAGCTCTCCACTGGAGTATATGAGCAGCGATTACAAATCGTTTCGTCAAAAAATGGACTCTGTTTTCGAAGGAAGCGATGAAAGTGGAAACAGAGGCTTTTACAAAGCGCTCTATAAATATGAGGATGGCGTTATTTATCGGATCATAGAGGATGCGGACGACGTCAACATGTTCAACCCGTTCCCGCAGACGGAGAAGAACCAGGAGGTAGTTAAGCAGGGTAAGATTGCTACGGACCAATGGCAGGATGAAACCGGCTTCTGGATTTATGCATTGGGGCCCATTTATAACAGCTCAGGCAAAATTGTCGGTCTCTTCGAAACAAGTAAAAACATGGAAGGTATTCTTCAGCACAGACGTGAGCTGCTTCGTAACATCATTCAGAATATCGCTGTGATTACGTTAATATTACTATGTATCTTTATGCTGATGACCTATCTGATGCTTTCATCGATACGCAAGCTGCGCAGCAGCGCAATCGCTATTTCCCAAGGAAATTGGGATACGGTTGTTGATATTCGAACCCGCGACGAGGTTTCTGATCTGGGAGACAGCTTCAATATGATGGCAGAGCATATTCGCGGTTACATTGCCAAGGTGACACGGGTAAGCGAAGCCTATTACCGTTTTGTGCCGCAGCAGTTTCTGAAATATTTGGATAAGGACAGCATTCTGGAAGTTCGGCTTGGCGATCAAGTTGAGCAGGAAATGAGCATATTAATTGTTAATATACGGTCCTTCTATTTACTGTCGAAGAAGTTGACACCTGAGGAAAATTTCAATTTTATTAACTCGTTTTTGAATCGTTTTGGTCCTTATGTCCGCAATCATGATGGGCTGATCAATAAATATGCGGGAGCGGGCTTTATGGCGCTGTTTCCTAACGCTGTGGAGCAAGCGCTGCTTTCTTGCATCGGAATGAGAAAGGAATTGGATCTGTACAACGTACATCGTGCTCATTCCGGGTACCGGCCTATCGATATTGGTATCGGGCTGCATAAGGGCCCTCTTCGGCTTGGAATTATCGGGGAGGAGCAACGGCTGGAGGGGAATGTTATCTCGGATGATGTCAATCTGGCCAATGAGCTGGAGAGACTGACTGAGCCATTGGGAGCTTCCATTCTAGTTTCTGACTTTATTATTCAATCGCTCAGTGACCGCAGTATATTTCAGTACCGCAGCCTTGGATTGATTAGGGTGGAGGGCAAGGAGGAGCCGCTGCAAGTATTCGATGTGTACCATGGAGAATCGGATACAGCCAGAGCTTTGAAGGAAAAAACAAAAGCATTGTTTGAGCAAGCGGTAGTGCTGTATCAGGTAGGGCGCTTTTATGACGCAAGAGAAGCTTTCGTGCAGGTCATCAAGATCAACCGTCAAGACAAAGCCGCAAAGCTATATTTCTATTTATGTGATGAATATTTCCAGAACGGTACCACAGAAGAATGGAACGGCACATTGTCCGTGTCCTAAGCTCGAGGTAAGACGGGGGAGTAAGCCATGAATGAAATTAACATTGTAACTATGAAAACGGAAAGAGAGGCACAGCGGGTCAGTCAGTTTTTTCTTTCGGAGCAATCATTTGACGATCAGCGTCATACACCCGGAGAGATCGAACACTTTCGCAATAAGCCTCTGGAAAGCTTGGGACTGCAAACACATCAGCATTGGTATGTGGAAAACGAGGAAGGTGAAATCGTAGGTGCCATAAGCGTCACCGAAAATGAGCATAAAACAGGCGGGTATTTGTGGGATTACATTGTGGTACGTAAAGATTACCGGAAGCGCGGGATTGCAAATAGGCTCTATGAAACGCTTCTGGAATTTGTGAAGTCGCAGAAAGGGCGTTATATACTAACCTACACCTGTGACTTGGAGGAGTACAGCACGATACGGCGAATTTTTCATGAACGGGGTTTTGAGCACATAGGCAGTTACCCCGATTATTATTATGAGGGCGAGGGCCGGATGGCCTTTTTGAAAAAGCTTTAGTTGGCGTCAACCCAGACAAATGCGCTCGTTCTTGCAGGACAGCGGAGCCGTTTATCCTCGGCGGGATATTTTACATAGACAGGACTTGATGGTTGTTATGAGTACGATAATTCGATTGCTTGGGCTGCGTGCGGAGGACTTGCGTAAGCTGTGGGTTATGCTTCCGGTGTTTTATTGCGGCGGTATTGCTGAGCTGCTCAATTATACAGCGTTTATGGCTCTGTTTAATCAACGGTTCGGAGTGCAGTTTTTACCATTCGTCTATATTGCGGAAGCGATAATTATGCCTTTGGAGGGCTGGTTATTGGCAAAGCTGGCGGAAAAGCTGCCAAAAGCCAAGCTGATGCGAACGTTGTATGTTATGATGACAGGCTTGCTGCTGATCAATGGGTTCATTCTCTTGGGATTCAAGCTGGGGGAAATTGACTATCGGTATTATTATCCGATTTTATTTATTTGTTCCAACTTCGTTGTGCGCCAGCTGACCTTGCTGCTATGGAGCACAGCGTTTGACTTGTGCCCGACACAGCAAGCCAAACGTGTGATGCCTATTTTTGTTGGCGCTGCGATGGTAGGCGGTATTACAGCCGGTTTTATTGCTCAGCAGGTCACTCACTATTGGGGAACGGAAGCGGTATACTTACTTTCCCCTTGCTTTTTGCTGCTGGGATTATGGAATTTCCGCAAAGCGATCGCGCAATATTTGGCCCCGCTTACGATTAAAAACGAAGTCAGGTCGGGTGCATTGGAGACGGCTGCGGCATTGGACCCTGGTGCATCGTCAGGAACTTATATTAGGCAGATGGTGCGGAATCCGTTTCTGATCTGTGCTGTGGCACTCATGACCTTGATGCCTGCCTTATACTTTTTAATGGAGTACCAGTATTTCACCACAACGCAGCAAGCTTATCCCAATGAACGTGACTTAACGGCTTATTACGGTATGATTATTACGATTCAATTCACGGTCGCCCTCCTGCTGCAAACCTTCGTTGGAAGATTGATGAACTGGCTGGGTGCAAGCAATATGCTGCTGGGGATCGCAATAGTGTTTATTGGCGGATTCGGAATTTCCGCTTTATTCCTTGACACTCCCCTCGGGCTTGCTGCGGTATCAGGAGCTTACGCGATTTTTTATATTTTGCTGTATTATACGGCGGAGCCTTGCTATCAATTGTTTTTCAAAATGCTGCCGATTTCGCAACGAGATGGAGTTCGTTATGTAGCTCAGGGTATAGCCGCTTCAGGAGGTATTTTGCTTGGGGCGCTGCTGTCCTTGCTCCATTCGGAGGGTGTGCTGGAGATTCAGCTGCAAGCGATTATCGGGGTCGCCCTTGCTGCATTGTTGGTAGTCGTAGCTTGGTTCGGACGTAATTTGTACATTAAAGAGTTGGTCAAAAGTGTTCAGTCGTTCCACACCGATTTGTCCGATATGGCGGCCTCCTTTCTCGGGGGGATGCGCAATACCAAAATGCTTCAGGGGGTGCTTGAACATCTCGACGACCCTAACGATCACGTCCGTGAATTGGCGTTGGAGATGATCAGCAAGGCGAAGGATTCCTCGTTCCTCCCCCGGCTTGTCGAGTTAATCCGCGATAAGAATCCGCGTATCCGCATTGCAGCTTTGCGTGCGATGAACCTGCAGGGAGCTACTCTTCAGGAGCTCGTTCAGGTGGCTTCATTCCTCGAAGACGAGGAACCTGGCGTACGTGTGGAATGCGTCAAGCTCATTGCGAAGGCGGAGCATCTAAAAAGCCAATCGCATTATTTTATCCGCATGAAGCTTCTGGATTCTCATCCTCAGGTGGTAGCAGAAGGGATTAGAGCAATCTATGCGCTGCAGAGCGAGGAAAGCTATCCGGCCTGTGATGAGGCGATTATTAAGCTGCTGGATACCGGCGGTGAGTGGGCAGTTTATGGCTGTGGCGTTATAGCTGATTTGAAGCTATATTCGTACACGGATTGGGTCCTGTCGCTTCTGGATGACCATCGACCTGCAGTCAAGGTGGCGGCGGTTCATTGCTTAGGTAAGCTGAAGCATGATGCATCCATTGGATCCTTATTATTAATGTATCCTAGAGCGGATCAGGAGCTGCGCAAAACAATCGTTCAAGGCTTGATCGATATGGGTAGTATTGGAATCGCAGCTCTGATGGAGGGCCTTCAAAACCCCCATCCGCTCATATGGGATGCTTGCTTGGCTGCTCTGTCGGATTTGCTTCCAGAATCGCAGATCCGGCAGACTCTAGTGGAGTCGTGCGTGAAGCGGATGCAGGACTCAAGCAGGGAGAAGGCGCTATCCTCTGCCATCCGCGCGTTAGGTATGGAAGGGCTGGCCGATTTGGCAGGTCAGCGCTATAAGGAAATTCGGATCGCACTGTGCGATGCGGCATGGTCGGTTCTGTCGAAGCTCGCGGATGAGCGTGTAGTAGCCACTGTGCGGGAAACGGTACAGGATGAGAATGAAGAGATTCGCGAGAATGGTTTGGAAGTGCTAGCTGAAGGACTCGGTGACCGGAAGCTTGCTTACGCGCTTCTAGATATGCTGAGGAACGGCAACGAGGCCGAGGCAGATGCACTAGAGGATCCAAGGGTCGTACTGGAGCAGGCTTGCCATTGGTCGGATGATTGGCTGCGAAGTATTGCGGCACACGCTTTAGACAGAGAGGTGCAAGACGAGATGGCGAATGATCAGAAGCTGTTGTCGATGCTGGATAAAGTTATTTTTCTTAAGCAGGTATCCTTATTTTCTGACGTATCGGTCGACGAGCTTGGACTTATTGCAGGCATTACACAGGAGGAAGTGTACCCCGATCAGACCTTTTTGCTGCGGCAAGGGGAGACCAACTCGAGTATGCATTTGATTATCGAAGGCAATGTTGAGCTGAGCAGCGTTTCTTCTAACGGCTTGGAGAGCACGCTCGGCGTTCTGGGCCCCAAGCAGGCAATTGGCGATACAACGGCGTTGGATCAGGCCAAATCCTCTATTACGGCGCAAGTGATATTCGATGAAGTTCGGGTGCTTTCATTACGCGGGGATAATTTAGAGAGGTTGGTTCGTTTGTATCCGGAGATTGGCATCGGCCTATTGCATGCTTCGAGTGCCCGGGTGCGTCTGCTCGAATCGATGCTGACCAAGATGGGATAACGGTAATGTGAAGCGGGGAGGGATCGCATGAACAAGCAAGTCAGTATGGAGCTGAGAAATGATCTGGCGGAGCTTATTCGGCTGCGAGATTGGTTTATCGAATGGTCAGGGCCCTTGTCTATCGATCCGAAAATGTTATTTCATTTGAATCTTGTCTGCGATGAGCTAATTACGAATACAATTTTATATGGGTATGGGGCTGTTGAAGAGCCTGAGGAGCATATAATTGAAGTTCACTTGACTGTGGATGGGGATGATATTGAGCTGTTGATCACAGATGACGGTATTGCTTTTGATCCATTGTCCCTGGCAGCAGCTGATATAACATTGGGTATAGATGAACGGGCGATTGGCGGTCTGGGGATTCATTTTGTAAGAGAAGTGATGGATGAGGTTGCATATGAGCGGATTGGGGAAAAAAATACGATTCGTTTGAGAAAAATAGGGCAGCGGCCCTTAGAGACGGAGGGGACAGCATGAATGTAATGGAACGAATAGTTAACGGTGTTGTGGTGCTGGATATTCAAGGGAGGCTGGATGCCAATACATCGGGAATCCTCGAAGCCAGTTTTCTTAAGATGATTGAGCAGGGGAATACCCGATTTGTTTTTGGGTTGGCTCAACTGGAGTATGTGAGTAGTGCGGGTCTGCGTATTCTACTAGTTGCAGCCAAAAAATTAAAAGCATTGAAGGGCAGCTTGGCTCTGGCACAAATGACTGATAATGTGAAAGAAGTGTTTGATATATCGGGGTTCAGCACTATTTTTACGATTTATGGGACAGAGGCTGAAGCGCTGGGCGCAATAGGATAATACGGAATAGCGGAGCCGGGAGGCAGGTGAAGGAAGATGGGCGATATTCCATTAGGGTGGTTATTGGCAGTCGTGCTCTTGCTGCTCGTTGTGGCGGCTGTGGAATGGAAGCGGCGTGAGGCAACGACGGAGCTGCAGAGGACGCATCAGTTATTTGAAGTCAGCCTAGAGATCAACTCGACAATTCTTAAGCAGGACCTGCTGAAAAAGATTATGGATACAGCTTCCCTTGTAACCGATGCTGAGGCATCCTCTGTTATATTGGTCGACCCTGAAACGGGAGATTTATTTTTCGAGGTTGCACTTGGGGAAAAAGGCGATGAAATCCGCGAAATTCGTCTGACCATGGGGGAAGGGATTGCCGGATGGGTGGCGCAAACAGGAGAATCGGTGAAGATAGATGATGCATCTCGCGACTCGCGCTGGTCTTCGAAGGTAGCCAATCGTGTGGACTACCCCACGCGAAGCTTGATGTGCGTTCCCGTAACAAGCAAGGGAGCCATCATTGGCGTGCTGCAGGTGTTGAACAAACGAAATGGCAAGCATTTCAGTGACAAGGATCTGAGACTGCTGCAGTCTATTGCTTCGCCAACGGCGGTTTCCTTGGAAAATGCCATGCTGTACGATGCTTTGGAGAAATCGCTCAGGGCCCTAAGCGATACGGTCGCGGCCAAGGAACGAATGGAGAGCGAGCTGAGAATTGCACGCGATATCCAGATGGGTTTCTTGCCTCGCGGGGTGTCCTCAAGGAGATCCGTTCCTATTCAGATGGGCGGATTAGGGGAGCTTCAGGCGGAAGAGCTTGATGTAGAAGCGGTAGCGGCTGGTGAAGTGTCCTTATTGTCAGAGGAGCAGCAAGAAATTCCGGCTAAGGTCCGTTCCGTTATCCGTCCCGCTCGCGAGGTGGGCGGTGATTTCTATGATTACTTTACACTGGACAGCTCGAAGCTTTTCTTCACATTAGGCGATGTTTCGGACAAAGGGATTCCTGCGGCGCTCTTTATGGCTGTAACGATGACGCTCATCAAAGGAAAGATGACGCCGGACATGACGCCGGGGCAGCTGCTGACTGAGGTCAATAATGAACTGTACAAGGATGAGTCAGCGATGTTCGCGACGATTTTTTGCGGGGTATTGGACATGCAAACCGGGAAGCTTGAGTATAGTGACGGCGGACACTGTACGCCTTATATAATCCGAAGCAACGGAGCTGTCGAACCGCTTAGAGGAATCAAGGGCGTACCGCTTGGCGTAATGGATGATCGGATATATGCCGACAATACGGTTATGCTCGAAGCAGGTGAGACCATTGTCCTGTATACGGACGGAATCACCGAAGCTGAGGATTCACAGCTTCGGCAGTACGGTACAGCGAGATTATACGATGTATTAGGTGGTAAGCTTGCAGCGGAAGGCGAATCTGGTCTTTCTGTACAAGAACTAATGGAGCGGATTTTGAACGATGTCGACCAGTTTACGAATGGAGCATTGCAATCCGATGATATCGCGATGCTTTTAATAGAACATAATCGGATTGGATAGGAAGATATGGAGCAGAGAATGATTTTCTCCGTTTGGGATATTCTGCCTATCAACAATATGATATATTAGTAATACTAGATTACGAGATGCGAAGTATTGTTTGATATAAGTTTATCCAGGAGGTGCAGCATGCCCATCCATCAATCACGACAAAATGGCAAATCGTCCGCTATGGCTAATGTACAGAGAAGATCGAACTCAGCAAAGTCTGCTTCCAACGCGATTCATTCACCACATAACGGGCAGCAACTAACCGCCGCTAGTATGATGAATTTGCAAGGAACCATCGGCAACCGTGGTGTACAGAGAATGATCTCGGGTTCGCAGGACCATGGTGTTGGCAGCCGATTTCCGATTCAAACGAAGATGGCCGTTGGACCTGTAGGCGATAAGTACGAGCAGGAAGCCGATAAGGTAGCTAGCCAGGTCGTGCAGCAGCTGCAAACGAAGCCGGCAACGGATTCGGTTCAGCGAATGGAGCAGTCGGAGGAAGAATCCGAAGAGCTGCAAATGAAGCCGGCGGCAGAGTCGATTCAGCGAATGGAGCTTCCGGAGGAAGAGTCGGAAGAGCTGCAAATGAAGCCAGCGGCAGAGTCAATACAGCGAATGGAGCTTCCGGAGGAAGAGTCGGAAGAGCTGCAAATGAAGCCAGCGGCAGAGTCGATACAGCGAATGGAGCAGTCGGAGGAAGAATCCGAAGAGCTGCAAATGAAGCCAGCGGCAGAGTCGATACAGCGAATGGAGCAGTCGGAGGAAGAATCGGAAGAGTTGCAAATGAAGCCGGCGGCAGAGACGATTCAGCGAATGGAGCTTCCGGAGGAAGAATCCGAAGAGCTGCAAATGAAGCCGGCGGCAGAGACGATTCAGCGAATGGAGCTTCCGGAGGAAGAATCCGAAGAGCTGCAAATGAAGCCAGAGGCTGGAGGCGGGTTCGATGTGACACCTTCGGTTGAGCAGCGTATACAAGCCAAAAGCGGAGCCGGCTCGCAAATGGATTCGAAGACGAGATCCGGTATGGAGCAAGCAATGGGGGCTGATTTTAGTGATGTTTCCATTCATAATGATGCGGAATCGGGTAAACTTAATGAGGAAATTGGGGCACAAGCCTTCACACAGGGGAATGATGTATTTTTCTCCAACGGGAAATACGATCCATCTAGCCCTCAAGGACAAGAGCTGTTGGCCCATGAATTGACTCATGTGGTGCAGCAGCGGGGCAAATAGTTTTTTTTGATTCAGCTGAACGGATAAAAGTAAAGAGACATCTTACGAGGCTCATGCCTCAGAGATGCCTCTTTTTGCTGTGCTGAACCTCTTTTTGACAGAGGAGAAATTGCGTGCAATTAGAATCTAGTTTTGCCGAAAAAAAGTCGTAGGCTGTGACTGAGGCTGTACTTGCGAAGCCTGGACAAAGCTGTTCATTTGATGAATTACTTGCTCTACATGTTGTTGTGTCTCAAGTAGACGGCGTTTTTGAGCATCCAATTGAATATCAATTTGAGATTGCGCTTGCTGCAGATCCTGCTGCACTTGCATTAACTGCTGTTGGGCTTGGCGCACATTTTGTGTAAACGTGCTTAGACCTGAAGCGGTCAACGCTTGTTGGGCTTGTTGAGCCTGTTGGAATTGCATCATCTGTTGGTCCTGCTGGAATTGCTGATAGGATGGATAGGTGGAAGACATTACTGTAAAACCTCCTGGTGGATGTTATGTAATTGCGCTTCAAAAACCCTTTTATGTGCCAACTTTATTAAGTTGTGAAAAACATGCGATCTTTATGCACGCTCTTGCTGCTCTATATCCATAAACGGAGAAATAGAGGGAAATATGCCATCCATTCACATGCTTTTTAAAGTGCTGCGCGGGAAACGATATAGTATCATCATGCTTTTATTTGAACCTCATAAATACAAAAAACAGAAATAACAAACTATTATTTAGTGTATTGTTAAAAGTAAGTTGATGTGATATTATAAGCAAAATATAAACCATAATTAAAGGAGCGAACCTCAATGAATACAACCAAACTTGGACTAACTGCTGAAGAAGTTATTCTTTCGAGGCATTCCGTACGTAAATACCAACGTGATGTTAAGATACCGGATGCTGAGTGGAATGAAATATTAGAGCTGGCTTTTAGTGCTCCATCCTCTTGGAATTTGCAGCATTGGCGGTTTCTTGTAGTAAAGGAGCAAGCTAATAAGGACAAACTGCTGCCTATAACGTATAATCAGCAGCAAACCTCCGATGCATCAGTTGTTGTAGTAGTGCTTGGAGATCTTCAAGCCAACCTTGTAGCTCCAGACGTATATGAGAAAGCTACACCTGAAATTCGTGATATGATGATTGGTCAAATCAATGGTGCTTACGAGAACAATCCACAGATTGGGCGTGATGAAGCCATCCGTAATGCTTCATTTGCTGCTATGCAATTGATGTTGGCTGCCAAAGCCAAAGGTTATGACAGTGTACCTATGGGCGGTTATAATGCAGAGGCGCTAATCAAGGAATTGAACATTCCAGAACGATATATCCCTGTGGTGGTTATTCCCATCGGGAAGGCGCAAGTAGAAGGTCGCGCAACGGATCGTCTACCACTTAATCATCAGGTTATTGAAGAGAGCTTCTAAGCTTTAAGCATAAAAATCGGAACCGCTGCTCATATTACTGTTAATGCGACAGGTAAAGGAGCGTGCGGTGTGGTACAGAAAGATACGAATCAAGAAAAAATCGGCAGCACTGATAGTGTACAACAGGATGAAGCTGTTATGAGCCGAGCACAATTTAATGCCGCTAACGAGAAGTTGATCGAGGATCAATTGCAAATAAGTGAAGATAAGTTGTTTGATTATGTTCCAGGTGAAGAAAAGTAAATGATAAGAAGCTTGCTCGAAATTGAGTAAGCTTCTTTTTCTTTGCCTAGAGAACTTAAAAGCAAGGTTAAAAGTGCTAATAAAAATATGTTGCCACTGCCTTCTCCCAAAAACCTGCATCTATACAGCCTTTGGGCCGGTATATCCTAAGTCTTATAAAATTCATGCAAATGTGCATTTATTTTCTTCATTCATAGCTGAACCGGATCGTTTTCCATGGAAATTGAGGTACTTTTGCAGGTTTGTTCTCACTAAAGCAATTTCGGTAGAAAATAACTGCATGTTTGCAGGCTTTTGTAAGGACCGGTGATGGTCGGAGGAGGGTCAAGCACTGATTTTAAAGTTGAGCCATAATTAAGTGATCCATGTAATGGTGAGGCAGTGGGCTATGTCGAATTTTTACGTAAAACGTTTTGTTGATCCAGCAGAGCAATGAATTCCTTTGCCGCCGGGGAAAGATGTTTGCTCCGATGATAGATATAACTGATTCCTCTTCGAAAGGTTATCCCTTTTATTGGAATCTCAACGAGCAAGCCGTGTTTGGTTTCCTGTTTGATTGCAAAGTTGGAAACAATAGATACTCCGAGTCCATGAATGACCCCTTGCTTGATAGCCTCCAGATTGCTTATCTCCATATAGTTGGGTGGAGTAAACCCGTTTTCGGCAAATTTTGCTTCCAAAAAGGTCCGCGTAGCCGATTTATTAGGTTTCAAAATCAACGTTTCATTTGCCAATTCCTCTAAGGTGCACTCTTCCTTTTGGGCCAGCGGATGCTCGGGGCTTACGATTAGAGCAAGCTCATCCTGGTAAAAAGTTGTGGCTTGAAAACGAGCTTGATCAATAGCTATTCTATCGGACACAACCAGGAACTCCACTTTGTTGGACTCCAGCATATGGATCAAGTGATTGGAGGATGTAATATTCATGTTGATTTTAATGCCGGGATGTTTCTTGGTAAAGTCACTGAGGATTGCAGGCAGCAGATACACCCCGACAAAATTGCTCGCTCCAAAGGATAAGGTTCCGTAAGCCAAGCTCTCGAGCTGCTTAATATGCTCTTTAGATGAATGAACCAGATTAATAATTTGCTCTGCGTAGGGCTTGAAATGATTTCCTTGATTGGTTAAGTACAGTTTTTTCCCTATACGGTCAAAAAGCGGAACCCCAAGCTCCTCCTCCAAACTTTGGATTTGCATGCTGACAGCGGGCTGCGAGCAATAAAGCTGCTCCGCTGCTTCGGTGAAGTTCAAGCATTCCGACAAGGTAATAAAGGTTTGCAGCTTGGTTAGATTCATTTCCGCCATCCTTCTCGTAAAATTAAACTATAATGTTTTCTTATTATAATCCAATTTAAATCAAATTGTTTAATAATATTACCGAAGATATAATGAAAATGCAAATGAAAATGAGGGATGCTGAAAGGGAGAAAGTGATGTTCACAAACTGGAAGCTGGGTACCAAGTTGTTTGCTTTGTATGTCATCGCATTTCTGGCATTAACCTTGTCCACCGGATTAGCTTTATTGACGATGGGGAATGTGTCCGGGCAATTGATTCAAATTTTGTACGTGGAAAGTTATCAAATAAGCTCCCTTATTCTGCGTGCAGATAAAGATTTATATCAACAGCTGCTAAATCAAAGAACCATCGTTCTTACAGAAATGCCTGAAGAAGAATACAACAAGCAAATGCAGCATTACAAAAGCAATCTGATCAATATTCGCAATCGCATGCTGGAGGGAAAGGAAATATTCGAGAAAAGCCGCGCGAAATACGAAGGCATTCTTACTGAGAAAACCCGGAAGAACGTTTTTGATAATTTGGACGATTTTTTTCGGCAGTTCGATCATTGGCAAAATCAGACGACAGGTTTGGTGGAAAAGGTGCCCATGGTACCGATAAAGGACCGACAAAAGATTTTGAATGAAATCGTAACCTACGATGTTCAGTTTGAGGAAGCACGGAATACGCTCAAAGAAATTCGTTACCTCATGGATTCAATAGCCAAAGAAGAGGTGGACAATGCGCATCAAATAACTAGAGAAGCACGAAAAACCATTCTCCTTATAGCGTTGATCCTCTTTCTTGCAGTTTTTTTATTGGGGTGGTACGTGATTCGTTATATGGTCAGATCAATTAATCAAATTGTTCGCGTATCCGACCTTGTTTCCAAAGGGAGGCTGGCTGTGGAACGTATCCAAGTTAAGAACAATGATGAAATTGGTCTGCTGGCTCAATCCGTCAATACAATGACAGATAACCTTCGTCAGCTGATCCATAATGCAAGTGAGACCGCAGAGATGGTTGCCGCTTCGTCGGAGCAGCTGCTCGCCGCTGTTGAAGAAGGAGAGTTCACGGCGGACAAAATCCGGGAAGGCTCCAGAATGGTTTCAGAGGGGAGCAAGCGGCAGAATGAAATGGTTACTCATACTTTTGAAGCTATTAAATACATGTCCGAAGGTATGTCTGCTATAGAAGGTAAGGGTCAGACCGTTGCACGTTCGTCGGAAGAAGCTCTTTTGGCTTCACAGGATGGCTGCATATCGGCACAAAATGTCGTCAATCAAATGAAGGAAACCAATGATGCGGTTAATAAGACATCGTCTATCATTCTTCAACTGGGAGAGCGATCGGAGGAAATCAGTAAGATCATCCATACTATTAACGAGATTGCCACCCAAACGAAGCTGTTGGCGCTCAATGCTGCCATTGAGGCTGGCAGAGCTGGAGAACACGGCAAAGGTTTTGCAGTAGTGGCGGAAGAAGTGAAGAGGTTAGCAGAAATATCAGGGGAATCTACGATAATCGTTGCAGATGTTATTACGGATATTCGCAGTCATACTCAACATGCGGTACAAGCCATGAAGCTGGCCGCTGAAAAGGTGCACTTGGGACTTGTAAAGTCTGAACAAGTGATAGTTGTCTTAGAGATGATTCAGGCAAAAACGACGAGCGTAACGGAAAATGTGAATGGCATGTATGAAAGTTTAGAGCATATGAAACGTGAAAGCGTTAACATCTTGCGAGCAACAGAGGAGGTGAGCAGAGTTGTCGATGATAATACCCAATCCAGTCTTGATAACGATATGCGGATTAACCAACAGGTTTCATCTGTAAGGGAAATATCCGTATTGGCCAGATCGTTGTCAGAAATCGCCGAAAGAATGGATCAGCTGTTAAATAAATTTAGCAAATAATATTCAGTTTGGAGATGAGCTGTTTGCAATGTGGGGTTGGTATAAGCGGGACGGGGAGAATCGGGCGGTTATTAATTAGAAAAATATTATCAGATAATACCCATCCTATTCATTTGAAGGCAATTAACACGTCATATCCTACTCATATAATCGCACATTTATTGAAATATGATTCCGTGCATAGGACATGGGAGGCCGACATCGAGACAGGAGAAAACTATCTGCTCATTAACGGTCAACGGTTAGAAGTCACGTCCGAGAGGAATCCGGAACTTATTCCGTGGAAAGACTTGGGAGTCGACTTGGCGGTTGATGCAACAGGAAAGTTCAATGATCGTAAGGGGGCGCAAAAGCATCTTCTTGGCGGGGCATCCGCCGTACTGTTGACCGCACCGGGGGAACAGGTGGATCTAACTATAGTTATGGGAGTAAATCAACAAGACTATGATCCTATGAAGCATATTTTACTCTCTGCCGCTTCCTGCACTACCAATTGCTTGGTACCTGTATTAAGTATATTGGATCGGTCGTTTCACGTGAACCACGCCTGGGTTACTACTATTCATTCTTATACGAATGACCAAAGACATCTGGATAATCCTCACCAGGATTTGCGCCGTGCGCGTGCCTGCACACAATCCATTGTTCCAACCAGTACTGGCGTAGGAAATGCCCTTAGGGATGTTATGCCCCGCCTTGCTCCTGTAGTTCACGGTTTATCGATAAGGGTTCCTACACCAGATGTGTCACTGGTCGATTTGACGGTTGGTGTAAATTGTCGGGTATCGCAGGCTGATGTACGAAATGCGCTGCAGTCAGCGGTAAAAGGGGAGCTTAGCAGGTATGTTGAATATACCGAAGCCCCGTTAGTTTCGATAGATTTTATAGGATGTGAGAAATCTGCGGTCATCGATGGTCTGTCTTTAGCAGTTCGAGATGATCAAATTAAACTTCTCGCTTGGTATGACAATGAATGGGGATATGTCAGCAGAGTGATGGATATTTTAAGTATGGTTATTAATAAAAAACAGGAAGTGTTTAATAAATATGGATAATTACAAGGATTCATCAATAATGTTGGGAGTCATTTTGTGCAAGTACTGCGGAAGTGAAATCGCGACGGTAGATACGGAAAAAGTGACTATATTTTATAGCGACTGTAAACGTGAGGTTTGTCGAGAACCTGGAAAAGGGAGAGTAGACGAATAAGGATAAGCTAAAGAAAAAACAATAAGGTTTCCTTATGATAACAAGAATTAAATCAAATTGTTTTATGATTTTTAGCTGGATATAATGAAAGCGGAAACATTACTAATTGCGAGGGGGCTATACAAGATGGCTGAGGTCTTATCGACCCTAAAAACAGATGGCAAGGAACCACCGATCAAGAAAAAAAGCCGAGTTGAGGAAGTTATGAAAAAGTGGGGGATTCCCATTGCAGTTGTTGTGTTTTTACTATTATTTTTTATGCCTACACCTGAAGGAATGACCCCAGTAGCCCAAAGATCCATAGCTGTATTTACAGGGGCTCTGATTCTTTGGATAACGACCCCTATCCCCATTTATTTGACATCAATCGCGGCGATTCTGATGCTTCCTTTGATTGGAGCGGTTAAAGATCAGGATGTTGCTTTCGAATCATTAGGGTTTGGCGTCATATGGCTGATGGTTTCCGCATTTGTCCTTACCTCTGCGATGATGAAGTCAAATTTGGGCAGAAGGTTCGCACTGTGGATGGTCACCAAGTTTGGTAAAACACCGAAAACGACACTGCTCGTATTGATCATTATCAACTTTATTTTGGCGTTCTTCGTCCCTTCAACGACGGCCAGAGCTACGTTGATGGTGCCCATTTGCATGATTTTGTTGGAAGTCTATAAGGCCATTCCAGGTGAAAGCAACTTTGGGAAAGTAATGATGCTTCAAGGAGTCCAGGCGGATGCTATCGCTACATCGGGAGTTATGACCGCTACTGCGGGCAACATTATTGCCGTCGGTTTCATCAACGAACAAGCGGGCGGACACATCGGTTATATGGATTGGCTGTTGGCTTCGATGCCGACCGCTATCGTCACCATGCTGATAACCTTCCTCATCGGGTTTAAGCTTTTCTCTACAAAAGGAGAGGCCAATTTTGAGAATGCGATGGGGACGCTGAAAGATGAGCTGAAGAAGCTCGGTTCCTTTTCTAAGGACGAGAAGAAAGCATCGATTATCTTTATCATAACCGTAATCCTGTGGGCAACAGGGGATTACCAGAAGGGCTGGTTCGGTTTTGAAATCAGCACCGAACAGACCGCTGTCATTGCCGCGCTCCTATGTCTGCTTCCTCGTATTGGAATGCTGACCTGGAAAGAAGCGAACATCAAATGGGAGCTTATGATTTTCGCTGCGGGTGCATATTCCGTAGGAAACGCGCTGGATAAATCAAAGGGCGCTGAATGGATTATTAAAAATGTGGTTAGCGGCCTAGGTTTAGAACAAATGAACCATGCCTTGGTCTATGTGGTGGTGATATTCCTCAGCATGTACAGCCATCTCATATTTACGAGTAAAACGGTTAGAGTCACGATCTTGATTCCGGCGTTCATTGCTCTGGCCAAGTCATTGGGTATGGATCCGGTTGCTCTTGGATTGGCTGCCGCTATGACCATGACCTACACGATCACACTCCCGCCTCATTCGAAGGTCAATACGATCTATTTCGGAACAGGCTATTTCTCAGTCCTTGATCAAGTTAAGTATGCGATCGTTACATGTTTTGTAGGAGCTAGCGTTATCAGTTTGGCTTTATTCACCTGGTTTAAAGTATTGGGATTATAATATAGAAGTTGTTCAAAAAGCCTTCTTTTTGAACACGAACTTATAGGAGGAAACCATGCTGTACAGAAAAGCTATAGTGGCAATTGCCGACGGATTGGGGGACCGCCCTCATCCATTATTAGATAATAGAACCCCATTGGAATATGCAAAAACTCCGAATCTGGACCGCCTGGCTTCTAAAGGCATTACAGGCATGATGGATTTGATCAGTTCAGGCATTCCTGTGGGAACGGATATGGGACATTTAATTTTATTCGGATATCAACCTCATCATTATCCGGGTCGCGGACCCATTGAAGCGTTAGGAATCGGTATGGATGTCAAGCCGGGAGATATTGTGCTTCGCTGTAATTTTGCTACGGTAGATGAGGACGGAATAGTTGTTGATCGCCGGGCAGGACGAATTCGTGAGAATACTAATGAGATTGCTCAGGCTATTGATGGCATGGAGCTGGAAGATGGAGTAGTGGCCTACGTGAAGCCGGCTACGGAACATCGGGCTGTGCTGATCCTGCGCGGAAACGGTTTGAGCGATAAAGTCAGCGATTCGGATCCTAAGGCTCCGAACGATGGTAAACCCTACTGTAGGATAAAACCTTTAGACACTTCCGATGAAGCTGGAAGAACAGCCATTCTTTTAAATTTATTTCTTAAGAAGGTCCACGCCATACTATCGGCTCATCCTATTAATCAAGAGCGCATTGAACAGGGAAAGCTGCCTGCTAATTTTATTTTGACAAGGGGAGCCGGACAGGTGACCCAGCTTGAGCCCATTGTACAGCAGCTAAACTTTAGGGGGAGCTGCATCGCGGGCGAAAGTACCGTATTAGGCGTTGCTCAATTAGCCGGGTTTAAAACTGTGACGGATATCAGAATGACAGGCAATATAGATACGGATATCGAATTAAAAGCGAGATTGGCAATAGAAGAAATTGCTGACAATGACATGGTATATGTTCATTTCAAAGCACCGGATATTAAAGGCCACGATAACGAGCCGTTCGAGAAAGCAAGAGCGATCGAGCTGTTCGATCGGATGGTAGGCCTTATCCTGCAGCAGCTGCCTGAGAATGTGTATTTGGCCTTGGCTGCCGATCATTCCACACCTTGTGAAGTAGGTGAGCATACAGGGGAGCCCGTGCCGGTACTTATATACGGTCCTAGTATCCGTAGAGATCGGGTTCAGCAGTATAATGAATTGGATTGTGCTTATGGAGGATTAGGACATTTATCCGGGAATGAGTTTGTGACGACATTGCACGGATTAATGGGATATGTGAAAAAACAGGGTAACTAAACAATGGATCTGAACCATCCGTATTGCCGACAAGATAAATCTCGGCAATACGGATTTTTATTCTCTCGGGATTACACCCACGTGCCGTTGCGCAGAAGCGGTTCCCGCACACCGTCTGCGGTTTCTCCATCGATGTTCAGTTCACCTGAGCCGATCATGAAATCGACATGGGTCAGACTGCTGTTAGCGCCATGGGCTGCTAATTCCTCTTTAGTCATCAGTGTGCCTTCTTTGACGCATAACGGATAAGCGCTGCCGATGGCGAGATGAGAGGAAGCATTCTCGTCGAATCCTGTGTTGAAAAAGATAACATTCATCGCAGAGATCGGTGAACCATGAGGAACTAAAGCGACTTCACCTAGATAGTGGGAGCCTTCGTCCGTTTCAATCAGCTGCTTGAGTATTTCATAGCCCTGTTCAGCGCTATAATCAACAATGCGGCCGTTTTCAAAGGTAATCGAAAAGCGGTCAATCAAGTTGCCGTTATAATTAAGCGGCATGGTGCTGCTGACCTTGCCGTTAACGCCGTCCTTTGCCGGCAGTGTAAACACTTCTTCCGTTGGGAGATTCGGTACAAAGAAGGCTCCGCGTTCATTATAGACACCGCCTGCAACCCACAGATGCTCGGGCGGCAATTGTATAGATAAATCGGTTCCTGGGGCTGTATAGTACAGCTTGCTGTAGTTTTTGCTGTTAAGGAAAGCGACTCGTTCCTGCAATTCCCTAATATGCTCTTCCCAGGCACCGATGGGGTCATCGCGATCCAAGCGCGTTGCCTGGAAGATATATCCCCACAGTTTATCTATAGCTTTTTCTACCGGCATATCAGGAAAAACCTTGGCCGCCCAAGACGGTGTAGGTACAGATACAATTGACCAGCTTACTTTGCCGGCTTGCAGATAGGCTCGGTGCTCCTTCATTGCGTTCATTTGCGTCTTGCTGGCTAAGCTGATTTTAACGGGATCTATGCCCTGCAGCAGCTCGGGATTTGGCGCATGTACCGTTAGAAAAGCGGCGTCTTGACGGGCCATTTCAGCATATCCGGCAGCTTTCCATTCAGGAAACCGTTCGAAGGATTCATCACGGGCATGGAGAAACCGGATTCGCCGGATCGCTTCGTCATCCCATTCTACCAGCACCTGCAGTACTCCTGATTCGTAAGCCTTTTGGGCGATTTTACGTACAAAATCAACCGCGGCAATAGGAGCCGTCACAACAAGTGTCTGCCCCTCATGTATGTTCAGACCGACCTTTAAAGCCAGTTCTGCGTACTTTTCCAGTTGAGCTTCGAAATTCTCCATCTTATTCTCAACCTCCCTCATCTATGCAACTTTGATGTGCTCACTTATATTATACGGGGAAAGACCTTGAGAATGAAGTTTTGCTTATAGGATGAATCTATAGAGATCATTTATTTTATATATTTATAACTATTTTCGAATTCTTATATACTTATAACAACAAAACGGTTGAGAGGAAGGGTCGGAATGGGACATTCGGTAAAAGAACAGTTTGATGCTATAGCCAAACAATATGATCGGCAAAGAAGGCAATTGATCCCTTGCTTCGATGATTTTTACGGAGTGGCTGCCATGTTGGCGTTTGTACAGAATTTTTCTATTTCGGGAATCCGAGTCTTGGATCTGGGCGCAGGAACCGGCCTGTTTAGCGCCTTCGTTAAGCACAAGTACCCGGATGCGGAATTCACCTTAATCGATCTAAGCGAAAACATGCTACAGACAGCCCGTGAACGTTTCGGCCCGACATCTAATATCGAATATATCGTTGCTGATTATACCAATTATGACTTTTCTAAAACCTATGATCTTGTCATTTCGTCCCTTTCCATACATCACCTGACACATCCTGGGAAAAGAAAACTGTTTCGGACTGTTTATTACCTATTGTCGGATGGCGGGGTTTTTGTCAATGCTGATCAAGCGATGGGGAATACTACCTATGTTGATACTTATTATAAGCAGCAATGGGAGGCGGCTATTCAACTGAGCGGATTATCCAATGAGTCGATAGCGGCTGCCAAGGAGAGACGGAAACTGGATATCAACGCAACTGTAAATGAGCAAATTGTATGGCTGCAGGAAGCGGGTTTTGCAGACGCAGACTGTATGTACAAATATATGGATTTTGCCGTTTTTTTTGCAAGAAAAACAAGTTTAAAGCAGCCATAATCTTGGCCCCCAAATAGCGTCAATTGAACCTTGCATCTGTTTTTTCTTCAGAGCCGCGAGGTTCAATTGGCGCTTTTGGTGTTAGATCACATGTACTTGACGAAAAGGCCATTTAATATTATAGTGGCTTTATACCCATACGGGTATATGTAATAAACATAATGCGAATTATGTTCTTTTTTTGGTCTGTTACATACCCGTATGGGTATGTGGGGCGGATTGAGCCGAGTTAGCGGTGCTTATTACTGCGATAGCCGTAAAATTGGCATCCACATTATAGTTGAAGGAGAAATAACAGGATGATCGATCCAGTTCAATTGCAGGGAATGAGTGCGGAATCATTGGCTAAAAAAGTTTTGGATAATGAATTGGTTTTTATTTTGGACGTTCGTAACGAAAGTGATTTTAAGGATTGGCAGATCGAAGGCAGCAATGTTCATATAATGAATACCCCCTATTTTGAATTGCTCGATGGGGTTGATTCTATTTTAGATACAATTCCGGATGATCAATTAATTCTGGTTGTATGTGCCAAGGAAGGGTCTTCCAAGTTTGTAGGAGAACAGCTGATTAAGGAGGGAAAACAAAATGTTTTTTACTTAATTGGAGGGATGAAATCTTGGAGTGAACATTTGGAGCCTGTCAAAATTGGGGATTTAAAAGACGGAGGGGAGATTTATCAATTTGTCCGTATTGGCAAAGGCTGTCTGTCTTACATGGTTATCTCCGATGGAGAGGCTGCTGTGATTGATGCAGTTCGTATGACCGATGTGTTTGAGAATTTTGCAAAGGCAAAGAATGTCACGATTAAACATACTATTGATACTCATCTTCATGCTGACCATATTTCTGGCGGTAGACAATTAGCTGAAAAAACAGAGGGTTCTTACTGGCTCCCGCCTAAAGATGCGACAGAGGTTATATTCCAATATGAAAAGCTTGAAGAAGGCAAAACGCTTATTGTAGGAAATACGCAAATCAGCATTCAGCCGATTTATTCGCCGGGTCATACGATAGGGAGTACTTCATTAATTGTGGACAATCAATACTTGCTCACAGGCGATATCTTATTCGTCAAGTCAATTGGACGCCCTGATTTGGCTGGCAAAGCAGAGGATTGGGCTGCAGACCTAAGAACGACCTTGTACAAGCGTTATAAACAGCTGGCAGATGATTTGACGGTGCTTCCTGCACATTTTGGTAAATACACAGAGTTAGGCGATAAAGGACAAGTTTCTGCGCGTCTGGGTGATTTGTATCGAGATAATCCAGGCTTAAACATTCAAGACGAATCCGAATTTAGACGAACCGTTTCTGAAAATCTGCCACCCCAACCGAATGCTTATCAGGAAATACGGCAGACGAATATGGGCAAGATCAGCCCTGCGAATGAAGAACAACGGGAAATGGAGATTGGGCCGAATCGTTGTGCGATTCATAATTAGCTTGCGAGAACCGATGCTGTGGGAATCAATAAATATTTATATAAAATGGAGGTTTTATTCATGTCAACATTACAAGTGAATCGTACTTTAGAATGTGAGGGACTTGCCTGTCCCCTTCCGGTGGTTCGTACTAAAAAAGCGATAGAAGAAATGGAAGCCGGAGAAGTATTGGAAGTACGAGCAACAGATAAAGGCTCAGTTGCAGACCTTAAAAGCTGGTCCAGCCGTACAGGCCATCAATATGTAGGGTTAAAAGAGGACCATGGAGTATACCGTCATTTTATTCGCAAATCCGATGCAGCCATAACCAAGGCTGAGATGAGCTACCCTCATACAGCAACGAATGATGATCTTCAAGCAAAAATGGCCGCTGGAGAAAAGCTCCAAATTCTCGATGTTCGGGAACCGGCCGAATATGCATTCGGGCATATTCCAGGAGCGATATCCATCCCGTTTGGCGAGTTGGAGGCTAAGATCAGTCAGCTTGACAGAAGCAGCGAATATTATGTAGTTTGCCGTGCTGGGAGCCGGAGTGATGCTGCATGTCAGATGCTCAATGAGCAAGGGTTCAAAAGCATTAGAAATGTCATACCCGGCATGTCTGAGTGGGTTTATGATGTTGAAAAGATGGAGGGTTAAATTTTTATGGCAGAAATTAAAGAAAAATCAACCATCGTACTTTTTAGTGGAGACTTAGATAAAGCTATTGCTGCATTTATTATTGCAAACGGCGCTGCTGCTTATGATCACGAAGTAACCCTATTTTTTACCTTTTGGGGGCTTAACGCTCTTCGTAAGGATGAGAAGCTTATGGTAAAAAAGGGGTGGTTAGAGAGCATGTTTGCCAAAATGATGCCGCGCGGCGCAGACAAGCTTGGATTATCACGAATGAATTTTGGCGGAATGGGGCCCAAAATGATCAAGCATGTATTGAAGAAGCATAATGCTTTGTCATTGCCGCAATTAATAGAACTGGCTCAAGAGCAAGGTGTAAAATTGGTGGCTTGTACGATGACTATGGATCTGCTTGGTCTGCAGCAGGAGGAATTAATGGATGGCATTGAATATGCTGGGGTTGCAGCTTACTTGGGTGATGCCGCAGATGCTAAAGTGAATTTGTTTATTTAATGGGTGGTCTCCTCTTCCCTTACGTTGTTTTTATAAAACATATCGGCAATAATATACCTATACAGGTATGGTTAATGGGGAGGGTCTTTAAAATGAAATACGATGAGGATGTCAAAAAAAGATTAAAACGTGTGGAAGGCCAAATTCGGGGCGTACTGAGAATGATGGAGGAAGAGCAAAACTGCAAAGATGTTGTAAGCCAGCTGTCCGCGGTCAGAAGTGCAGCCGATAAGGCGATTGCCTATATCGTAGCGGTAAATTTGGAGCAATGTATTGTTGAAGAAAAGGAAGCCGGCAGAGACACCAGTAAAATGGTGAGACAAGCAGTGGAATTGTTAGTCAAAAGCCGGTAAGGCCTAGCGGGAATACACAATAAATTAGACGGACTCCTATATGATTATGAAGTAATTAAAATCATTAGCTATTTACATGGCTAATGGTTTTTTTGTATATAAGGAAGTGCTCATTTAATAGCTGTATGGCATCAATCTTGTGTCATTGCATGGGATAAGTAGGGTCAGTGGGTATGAGTATAATGACCCTGGCAGGGGTAAAGAGTCATTATGATATAATGAAGATAAGATATGAGCTATCGTTTGGTTAGAGGAGTGAGGAGTAAGTGGAGTTTTCCAAAGTGTTTATTATAAATATAAGTATTCTGACTACATTGACCTATACCGCAATGTTAATCCATAAATATTTGCTTCACCAAGCTTCAGGTGTGTTGAAATATGCCCTTTCCGTGCTGCTCGCCATCGGTGCTGGTTGGTTGACCATGGTCTATAGCTTTGATTTTGGTCTGGATATTAAATTCGATTTGCGGTTTCTGCCTTTGATTATTTGTACTTTAGTCTATTCCAATCCCATTATCTTACTTGTTATCGGTGTTGGGATCGGGGCGGCCCGCCTCACGTTTGGTTTGAATAGCGCAGCTTGGGCAGGCTGCTTAAATATGGTGCTGCTGGGTGTTCTTTGTGTAGTTTTAAATATGCTATTAAAGAAACTAGATTGGAATTTCTGGGCTAAGATCACAGTTGTCATTTTTGCTGTCAATATCGCCAATTGTGTGAATGTGGTTTTATATGGAACCATTCCAAAAGAAATTTATATTAGCCAAATTGTTCCCGCCATCCTTCCGGCAAGCATACTTTTAAGTTTTTTTTATGTGTTTATGCTCAGCGATTTTCATTTGGAACGGCGTAGAGTGGCTGATGTTCAAATTGCACATGATTCTTTGCAGAAGCAAACCGATCAACTGATTGAAACGCGCAAAATATTAGAGGAGAAGGCGCATCAACTGATGCTTTCCTCTCAATATAAATCAGAATTTCTAGCTAATATGTCGCATGAGCTAAGGACCCCTTTAAACAGCATTATTGCACTATCTCAATTTATTATCGATGGAGATAAGCAGGAGGAAGGATCCGAGGCCGCCGAATATGCAGCCATTATTCATTCCTCAGGGCAGGAGCTGCTTAGGC
Source organism: Paenibacillus radicis (ex Xue et al. 2023) (assembly GCF_024722015.1). Taxonomy (GTDB): domain Bacteria; phylum Bacillota; class Bacilli; order Paenibacillales; family NBRC-103111; genus Paenibacillus_S. The sequence goes on from NZ_JANQBD010000016.1 coordinate 185,732, forward strand.
TGATCGACGATATATTAGATCTATCGAAGGTAGAGGCAGGACGGATGGAGATTTTGAGTGAAGAAGTCATTATCAGCGAAATCACCTACGTAATGCAGCATAGCTTTCGCCATATAGCTGAGCAGAAGGAGCTCGAATTTATAATCCAGGAGGATCCTGATCTTCCGGCTCTAATTCATACGGATGCGCTTCGTCTGCAGCAAATTTTACGGAATTTGCTTTCCAATGCGTTCAAGTTTACGGCATACGGAAGCGTAACACTCAAGGTGTGGAAGCCTGAGCCGGGGATTGAGGGGATGTCTGGAGATTGGGTAGCCTTCTCAGTAATGGATACAGGTATTGGAATACCTGATAAGATGCAGGAGCCGATATTCGAGGCGTTCCAGCAGGCTGACGGCTCTATAAGCCGCAAGTACGGGGGGACCGGCCTTGGCCTGTCGATAAGTCGTGCATTAACCGGACTGCTCGGAGGGCGTTTGGAATTAACCAGCACGGCGGGGCAGGGCAGCACCTTCACTTTATTTTTGCCAATTCGTTAACGTGCTGTGACTAGAGCCAATAAGCTAGAAGAGTACAAGCTTCCCATGACTGCTGAAAAGCAGGGGAGGCCTTTTTTTTTTATGGAAAACGGCAAGTTTTATAAAAATCCTAAAAAAATTACAAAAAATTCTAAAATCAATCGCGTTACGTTCCTCTCACAAATTCATTACAATTAGCTGTGTCAGTCAAATGAAAACACTTACATCAAGATATAGCAAGAGGGAGGATAAGGAATTGAAAGCATTGAAACGTATTGCGCTTTCCATTGACAGTTTTTTCGAAAACTTTTCGATGCTGGCGCTGCTGGCCATGATTTTGATCGTAACCGTTCAGGTAATGACCCGCAAGCTGTTTAATTTTGTGTTGTTCTGGTCAGAAGAGGTGACTCTGTTGCTGCTAGTGTGGTTTTCCTTTCTCGGTATTGCTATCGGGTTCAGAGAGAAGCTGCACATGGCTATCGACACGTTTACCAGTAAATTGCCGGCAAGGTGGAACTGGGTGTTGGACAGGGTTATTTACGCGAGTACCTTTGCCTTCGGTGTGTATCTGGTCATATCCGGAGCCGAATTTACGGAGTTGATGAATGAAAGCACTCTCGCAGCTACCAAGCTGCCCAATAGCGTTATCTACGTGATTATGCCTATCACAGGCGTGTTGGTGTGTGTATATTCGTTTCTGCAGTTTATCGGTATTGAAACCAAAAGGCATTACGGTATAGAAGAGGGTGAGCACTAGTGGAAGAAGCAACAATTGCCGTATTGATTCTAAGCGTAAGCTTTGTGCTGTTTATGATTCTGAGGTTTCCGATTTCTCTTACTTTGGCGTTATCCACACTTCTGACGGTAATGTATTTGGAAATACCGCTTGCAGTAGTCGGCCAGCGGATGGTTCAGGGGATAAGCTCCTATTCGCTGCTGACGATCCCGTTCTTTATATTGGCGGGCCATATGATGAGTGAGGGGAAGCTCGCTTTGCGGCTCGTCAACTTCGCCCAATTGATTGTCGGCAGGGTTCGCGGCGGATTGGCGATGGTTAACTCTGTGGCGTGTATGTTTTTCGGAAATATTTCCGGATCTGCCGTCGCGGACGTGTCCTCTATCGGTTCGGTTATGATTCCTATGATGAAGAAAAAAGGGTATGATACCGATTATGCAGTTGGTGTAACCGTATCCTCAGCCATTCAAGGTGTTGTTGTTCCGCCAAGTCACAATCTTGTGTTATATTCTTTGGCAGCAGGTGGTGGAGTATCCATTGCGAGTCTGTTCTTGGCGGGAATCGTACCTGGTATTATCCTGTGTATTTCATTGATGGCAACCAGCTATGTCTACGCAATCAAACGGGGATATGCCAAGGGCGACCCTATACAGCGCAAGGATGTCCCCAAGATTGTGCTTGACGGTGTGATGTCTTTGTTAACGGCAGCCATCATATTGGGTGGTATTTTTACCGGCTGGTTTACTGCAACGGAGTCCGGCGCGCTTGCCTGCTTGTATGCATTCATCCTGACATTCGTTGTTTACCGCGATATTCCGGTTAGTCGAATGTGGCTAATTTTGAAGAAGACATTCCGTACGGTATCGATGGTTTTGTTCCTGATTGCCGCATCCGATGCATTCAGCTGGTTATTGGCTTACTTGAAAATCCCCGGTATGGTGACAGATTTGATGCTCGGCATCTCCGACAGTCCGATTATTATTTTGCTCATTATTAACATATTGCTGCTAATTTTGGGAGCTCCGATGGATATGGCGCCGCTGATCCTGATCATGACGCCGATTTTATTGCCGGTTGTTACTCATCTGGGAATGGACCCAGTGCACTTCGGAATAATTATGATGTTGAACCTGGGGATAGGGTTGCTTACTCCTCCGGTAGGGACGGTGCTGTTCGTAGGCTGTGCAATAGGTAAAATATCAATTAGTCAGGGTACGAAAGCAATGATGCCATTTTTCTATGTGATGTGCGTGGTGTTGCTAGTACTGACATATATACCTGATTTGGTAATGTGGCTGCCTAATATGATGAAACATTGACGATTGAGTCGGTTCAAAACTGGGGTTAAGAGGACTCTTGACCCCCTATGTAGGAAAAAAACTACAAAGTAAAGGGGTAATTTAAACAATGAAAACGTTAACAAGAACCGTAAGCATCATTTCCAGCTTGGTCATAGCAGGAGGTTTGCTTGCAGGCTGCGGGAGTAAAGATGCTTCTTCGAATGCCGCCGGAGGAGAGAAGAAAGACGAAGGAAAGAAGTATACCTTTCGATTGGCTGATACACATCCTGCCGACTACCCGACGGTCATTGGGGATAAAAAGTTTGCTGATCTTGTTAACGAACGGACGAAGGGGCGCATCAAAATCGATGTATTCCCAGCTTCTCAGCTTGGAGAAGAGAAAGCAGTTCTGGAGCAGGTACAGCTAGGTGCTATTGAGTTCACTCGTGTAAGCAGCGGACCTTTGGCTGAATTCAATAAAAACTACGGTGTGTTCAGCTTACCCTATGTATTCGATAATGATCAGCATTTGTGGAAATTCCTTGAGAGCGATCCCGCTAGTAAGTTGCTGGACAGCTTGGAAAGCTCCAAAATGAAAGGCTTGGCCTACTACAGCTCAGGAGCGCGTAATTTCTACTCACGTAAGCCATTAACTAGCTTGGCTGATGTAAAAGGACAAAAAATCCGTGTCATTCAAAATAAAATCAACATTGATTTGATGAGCGCACTTGGTGCTAACGCTACACCAATGGCTTACGGAGAAGTATTTAGTGCATTACAAACAGGCGTTATTGACGCTGCGGAGAACAATTATCCGAGCTTCCAATCGTCCAATCACTTTGAAGTAGCCAAGAATTTGATTCTTGACGGTCATCAGCGTGTGCCGGAAGTGCTGTTGATCAGCCAAGCGGCTTGGAATAAGCTGTCTGAGGACGATCGCAAAATTATTAAGCAAGCGGCATTGGATTCCGTCAAAACCCAACGTGAGTCCTGGGATAAATATGAGAAGGAAGCCGAAGACAAAGTGCGTGCCGCCGGCGTTAAGATCACGGAAGTTAAGGATGTTAAGCCTTGGCAGGATGCGGTTAAACCGGTTATCGATAAGTACCGCGCTGAATACAAAGAAGTGCTGGAACAAATCGACGCAGCTCGCAAAAAATAATTTCTTGGCATCTCCTAGCGTGCCCCTGTTATTTTCAGGGGACACGCTATTTTACTTCTGTTACTATACTTGTATAAGCATTCATTTGGTCTATTATGTTCGGCATAACATTGATTCGATAATATGAATCAATTGTTTCTTTCTATTTTTCAAGCGTGTTTGAAAATGAAACGGTTCGACGGTGGGGACGGAGGGCTCAGCAAGTTTTGGAGAAACGCCAGTGTTCGCCTTTGTTATTTTGTTGTCACCTTGGATTTTATACGATGAAAACAACAAAATAACAACAGCGATCGGAAAAACTTGGCTGAAGCCTGCAGTCGATCGAACCGTCGCTATCCTTTTTATTTTCACATCACGCCCCCTCCGGAGGCGACACTCATGCAAGCATGGAAACGAGCGGCGGACTGGTTCCAACGCTATATTTTACTTCGAAATCTGCCGCTCACCAGCAAAATGTTTTTCTACTCCGCGCTGATTGTCGTATTTCCGATGCTGCTGGTCGGCTTGATATCCTACGAACGCTCGTCTGAGGTATTGGAGCGGGAGGCAGGGCAGTACAGCTGGCAGATTATCGAACAAGTGAAGACGCATGTTGAGTACTATGTGCGTGACTTTGAGATCAATACGCTGCGAATTATTAACCATCCCGATATGGTTCAATTTTTAAGGATGAGAACGCTAGAAGAGGTACAGCAGAGCGGGATACGGGATGAGATTGAGCAGGTATTGAAAAATGCGACTTATTCAAGGTCGGATATATCGAATATAACGGTCATTTTGAACGATGTGCAGGTTGTGGATGCAACGGAATTTAACAGTCCAACTCCTGCAGAGGAATTGGAAAAGGAGTATTGGTATCCCAATATTCCACTGGATGGCTCTCCAAGATTGATCAGCCGTGTCATCCAATGGCCTGATCGCCAGGAGCAGGTTATTTCTATCGTGCGCCGTTTGATAAGCCCTCATACTCTAGATCCTATTGGTGTCATGATCATGGACGTCAACTTTAAACGAATTCAAGAAATTACAGAGAAGGTGAGCATTGGGCGGACAGGTTTTCTGTATATTCTCGATGCCCAGAATCATTATGTATATCATCCGGATATGCAGCAGGTCGGCAAACGGGCCAGTGATATCAATATCGGCTACATGCTGCAGAACGATAGCGGCTCTATGATCACCATGGAAGAGCCGAGTAATTTCCTCACCTACAGCTTATCTCCTTATCTGGGCTGGCGGCTAGTGACCTCGATTCCTTACAAAGAGCTGACCAACGGAGCCAACTATATCGGTCACACCATCTTTTGGACGCTATTGGTGACACTGATTGTGGCCTATTTGCTGGGAATAGGGTTCGCAACCAGCTTGCTGCAGCCAATTCGAAAGCTGCATCATTTTATGAAAAAGGTCGAAGTCGGAGATTTCTCGGGGAAGCTTGAGGTGCGCTCCAAGGATGAGCTGGGGCTGCTAACGCACGGCTTTAATAAAATGGTTGAGAAGCTGGAAGGGCTGCTAGAGGAAATTTACTTTACGCGGTTGCGAGAAACAGAGGCGTCCTTGCGGCAAAAGGAAACGGAGCTTAAGGTGCTGCAGTCCCAGATGAACCCTCATTTTCTATACAATTCTCTGGAAACTCTGCGCGGTATGGCATTGGATCAGGATATGGATGACATTGCTGAAATGTCGGCTTCGTTAGCGAAGCTGCTGCGCTATAATTTGAAGAATGATTCCCCGACAGTCAGCCTTCGGGAAGAACTTCGTTTCTGCGAAGTCTATTTGCGGATTCAGAAGTTCCGGTTTGAGGAAAGATTGGAATATGAGCTGGATGTGCCTGAATGGGCGTTGGACCAAAATATTGTTAAGTTTTCGCTTCAGCCTATCGTGGAGAACAGCATGATCCATGGCATAGAGCCCGGGATCGGTCTTATGCAAATCCGCATAACGGCTGTAAGAGATACGGAGGGGACCTTCTTCGTAGCGGTAAGGGATACAGGGGTTGGCATGTCCGAAGAGCAGCTGAGACATATTCATCAAGATTTGGAGGGCAAGGATGTACTGGCAGGGGGCGATCACATTGGGATCGTTAATGTTCATAGGCGTATTTCCTACTTGTACGGAAAGGAATACGGGGTCACCTTAAACAGTATTCCAGGTAAAGGGACTGCGGTACGTATCCGGATTCCTTTTCTGGAGGAGAGCGGCAAGGCGGTTCCCATAACATTAGACGGAAGCAGCCGTGCCCTGTTTTAAAATTGCCCATAATGAGTCAAGTGTTAGGGTAAGCGGACTAAAGGAGGTGGAGCGGTGCCATGTATCAAGTGTTGCTGGTGGATGACGAACGGTGGGTACGTACCTCGTTGAAGCGGGTGCTTGAGAAAACAGAGCTGCCTTTTTCCGTAACGAAGGAAGCTTCAAACGGTCTTGAGGCGTTGGATTGGCTGGAGGATAATAAGGCAGATCTCATTCTGACGGATGTGCGGATGCCGGTTATGGAAGGATTGGCATTTGTACAGGAGGTGCGGAAGCAGGATAGCGGGCAGCAAGTTATTTTAGTCAGCGGATATGATGATTTTCAATATGTACAGCAGGCACTTAGGCTTGGGGTCATTGATTATTTGCTTAAGCCGGTTGAAATAGAAGATATGAAGCGATGTCTGGTCAAATGGATGGAGCACAAACAGGGCCAACAGCTCGAAAGGTCAATGGCTAACAACAAGGCAACGAATGACGACAGATTGCATAAATCGCCTATAGAGCAAGTAAAAGAGTACATTCAGGCTCATTTGGCAGGAGAAATCACACTGACCGAGGCAGCCGCGCGAGTTCATTTGAACCCAAGCTATTTAAGTCAACTTTTTAAGCAGCAGTTAAACCGCAATTTTGTTGATTATATCGTCGAGGTACGGATGGAGGCGGCTAAAAGGCTGCTGTGCTGCACTTCTCTTCGGATCAATGAGGTGGCGGATCGGGTTGGTTACGCGGATGTGGCGTATTTCAGTAATACGTTTAAGAAATGGAATAGCTGTACGCCATCAGAATTCCGCAAGGAGCAGGCGAGAACCGGAACTGCCCAACAAGAGTTCAAATAGCGAGCATAGTGAAGAGGCAGGCCATAGAGCCTGCCTTTTGAATTCCTTGAAATAGTATGGATTAGAATCTTTATATAGAAACTGCACTCTGCTATTTAATTTAGAGACTTCGCTGCAGGTTCTGAATTAATTGATTCATTTGCTGCAGCAATTGTTTATATTGTTCGTTCGACAGATTAAAATGCGGGATACAAGTCTCGGGAATACAAATGGCTTTTTCTTTGAGCTTGCGACCTGCTTCTGTCAGTTCAATAAACACCACACGTTCATCAGATTTGGAGCGTTGCCGGGTTACTAAACCGGAATCCTCCATCCTTTTTAACATAGGCGTCAATGTCCCAGAGTCCAAATATAAGAGTTCCCCAAGTTCCTTGATCGTACACGTTTGTTTCTCCCATAAAACCATAAGAGACAAATATTGCGGGTACGTAATCCCCAACTCATTAAGCAATGGCCTGTATAAGCTGGTTATTTCCCTTGAGCAGGCATAAATGGAAAAACAAAGCTGATTCTCTAGCTTAAGCAATTCTTCCGAATTCATTGTAATGATTCGCCATTCACCAATTTTTGAATATCTTCTTCAATGGCTTCGGGTTCCATCCTTGCAGGATACTGCTTGACGACTTGACCTTCCTTATTAACCAGGAATTTAACGAAATTCCATTCAATATCACCTGTATGATGCGGAGCGGGTACATTGTTAACCAAATAATCAAACAGCGGATGCGCATGCTCGCCTTTTACATCAATTTTGGCAAAGAGAGGGAAGCTAACGTTATAGTTCAGCTCACAGAAGCTCTTAATTTCTTCATTGGTCCCTGGTTCTTGATTTTTAAACTGATTGCTAGGAAAACCTAATACCTTAACTCCTGAATCCTTATAAGTATCGTAGATGTGCTGTAAACCTTTATATTGCGGAGTAAGTCCGCAGCCGCTTGCCGTATTCACTATGAGGAGAATGTCTCCTTTGTAGTCGGAAAGAGCTTTTTCTTCTGAAGAAATGGTTTGAACCGTATAATCATAAACGGACATGGTAGAACCTCCTAATTATATGAAGATTTTAAAATCGTGATCAATGGTTGTGTGAAATTAAATTGTGCACAACTAAAAATTCTTGAGCTAAATATAGCATGTGGTTATACAGAAGTCAATAAGGTTCATTCCAATAATATCCGGGTAAAAAAGGTCAGGAATACATGCGGAGGCTTGGAAATAACTACGAGCACTTGGTATACTTAGGTTTGGACAGGAAATAAAGGAATGGGGGAATAATAGATGGACTATATCCGTGTTACAGGAATTAATGATCCGTACTTCAGACAAATGCATGATCTGATGAAATCGGTTTTCCCATCTGAGGAAGTGCTGGAATACGACCTATGGGCGGAGCCATTGAACGATCCGAGCATTCGCGTATTTGTGGCCGTACATGAGGGTGAAGTCGTCGGCGCGACCGAATACCGTTATTATGATGACATGAGAGTGGCGATGACCGACTTTACCATAATTGGCCGCGAAGGTCTTGGAATTGGGCCGTTTTTAGTGAAAAATCGGACTGATGATATTAATCTATTGGTAAATGCGGGGAGCGGCGTTTTGCTTGGCATGTTCGCTGAGATCTATAATCCTTACTTGGCAAAGGACTACAGCTTTGGAGGGGTTAAGGCGATGGACCCGTTCGTACGACGTGAAGTGCTTGCTCATCTGGGTTATCGCAAGCTGGATTTTCCGTATGTTCATCCATCCTGGCATAATGACGGCGCTGCTGTACAAGAGCTTGATCTGTGCTTCATGCCGTTCGGCGAAGGCGCATTTGATGTGGAAACTATTGTTGCAGGCACCATTACTAACTTCCTTGAAAGATATTATGAGGTTCTGCCTAATAAGCCTGAGCAATGGTACAAGATGATAGAGCAGTTGAAGGTCAGTGAACCCGTTCGTTTGCTGCCGCTGTAGAGCTTGCTAGAACAAAAAACAAAAGGCATCCGTCATGTCAATAACATGGTCGGATGCCTTTTGTTTGAACCATTTTCTATTGGGTATTCATAAAGGGCTTTTTCTCTCTAAGGACATAATTCATCTTGGAGGGCTCCGTTTGAAGGAGCCATTGATCGAACGCATCCTTGTAAACATCACAGGTGATTTCATAAACGACCGATTCCACAGGTGAAATTGTGACGCCGCGATCGTTTTTTACGGCTTTGGAAACCGTAATATCAGCGGTAAACTTGACCTTGGCTGTTGCTCCGGAAGCATCCATGGTGATTTCTTTTACTATGATGCCGTTATTTTTGATGCCGTCGCCGCTAGTGATGGACATGGCCGCTTGAATAAAGCTGCCGCTGTGAGTGACATTGTCGATAAGTCGATGAATTCGTTTTTGCGGGTCGGTTTCGAATTGTACTTGGACCGACCGATTGGATTCATTCCAAGCAACATCGGCACCGGCGGCTTCGCTTACAAAGCGGAGCGGGATAAAGGTGCTTCCATTCTCCAATGAAGGCGTTACATCCAGATAATATACCGTCTCATTTACCATTGCGGTTCCACGATTGATAGATAAAGAAATACTTAAACCGCCGCGAACGGCTTTTGCTGTTTGCTTGTCCGCATCCCATGTTACCAGGAAGCCCAATTTCTCGAATAAGGCCCGCATTGGAACCATGGTGCTTCCATCCTTAATAAATGGGGACGGATCCCACTGCTGCAATTCCTGCTGTATATATACATGAATCTTTGAAGTTTCCTGAGCACTGACTTGCGCAGGAATGATCGCTATCAACATAGAAAAAATAAGAGTAATTGAGGCTAAACGAATCTTTTTTATTCCATGCATGTAAGCCATTCCTCCTGGGAGCTTTGCTTTAAGCAAAGTTACTTCGTAAGTTAATTTGCCTGAATCTATTGAAAGAATTCTAAGAACTTGTACGGGTCAATGATTGATGGGCCGACTGCAACGCTTTAATTACCTCCGCCAGCTCCTGTTCATTCCAATGAAGAGTGATGTATCTGGGGCGGTAGCCTCCACTGTTCACTTCGAGCATAGCAGTTTGTTTCTCATCATCGACAACGAGCGTAAGAGCATCGGTTTCATACATCGTAATCCAAGCCATCGACATAATTCCTCCATGTAATGCAAATAAGGGCCAAAGTAAGCAATTCAACAGAGAAGCGCGAAATCCTTTTATTTAAAACCTTACAAAATATACCATGGTTTTGGACAGTCGGGAATTGTTGACGGTTTCCCTTTTGCCGTTTTTTTGGTATCTTGTCAATAGCAGCTTGCACTTGCACGGTAATGCAAAAAGCAAATACAGTAAACGAAAGGGGCATCAAGGGATGGCAGCGTCTTTAATATCGATCATCATTCCTACGTATAACAGGCTGGGTTATATCTCTGAGTTGATTGAGTCATTATGGAGGCAGACCTACCGCCATTTGCAAATCATTGTGGTTAATGATGCCGGCGAACCGGTTGATGCAGTAAAAGATCTGTACCCCGAGCTGGATATAACGATCGTTAATATGAATCAGAATTTAAAGCATGTCCATGCAAGGAACCGGGGTCTGGAGCTTGTAAAGGGCGATTATATTCTGCTGTGCGATGACGATGATCTGCTGGTACCGACTCATATTGAACGGATGCTCAAGGAAATTGCCGACGCCGACCTGGTTTATTCGGATGTTGAGATATTCGACTACATTCTACAAGATAGTACGCGCAGGGCGACGAAGCGTTTCGTCTTTGCCTATGAGCATGATGAGGCAGCGATGAGAAGGTTTTCGACATTCGTCTCCTCGGGCTGCTTGTATAGGAGGGAACTGCACGACCGATTGGGACCGTTCGATACGAAAATGTACCACTACTGGGATTGGGACTTCTTCCTTCGTGCGGTTGATCATTTCAGGGTGAAGCGGGTACCGGTAGCCAGCGCGTTGTATGCTTTTTCCCAGCAAGGTGGTAATATGTCGGGACAGCATGAGGACATGAGGCCCTATTTGGACAAGCTGTCAGCTAAGCATGGACTTGGTGAATTGCCTACGAAAAATTTCTTCGTGCTGCTGGAGGAGCCTGAAGTCAGAAGCCGCAAGGCGGTAACAGAAATCGTGTGGGATGGAGAGCCCATTGTATCGAGGCTTGCGAGTAAGCAGGAACAAGTGGAATAGAGGACGAGGATCGGGCAGATAGATTGTTTAGAATGGCTGTTAAGGGGGACGTATTATTTTGGTTGGCACGATAGAGCAGGCGGAAGCTTTGCTGAAGAAGTACTATGGCTACGGAACATTTCGGGATGGGCAAAAGAAAGTAATCGCCAGTGTGTTGGAGCAGCAGGATACGCTTGGCATTATGCCAACAGGCGGGGGGAAATCGATCTGCTATCAGGTGCCGGCGATGCTGTTGAACGGTACGACAATTGTCGTTTCTCCGCTCATCTCGCTGATGAAGGACCAGGTGGATGGGCTCGATAGTATCGGCGTGCCGGCGACTTACATCAACAGCTCGCTGTCCTATGCACAGGTGGAGCAGCGCATCCGCAAGGCAAGTCAGGGCGAATACAAGCTGCTCTACGTTGCGCCTGAGCGGCTGGAGTCGGAGCGATTCGTAGACCTGCTGACGAATCTGGCCGTGCCGATGGTGGCGGTGGACGAGGCTCACTGCGTATCGCAGTGGGGCCATGACTTCCGCCCAAGCTACCTGGCCATCAGCCGGCTCGTGGAGAGCTTGCCGACGCGGCCTATCGTGGCTGCGTTCACAGCCACAGCAACGGATCAGGTGCGCGAGGATATCGTCAAGCATCTGAGGCTTAGAGAGCCGCAGATGTTTGTGACAGGCTTCGCGCGCGACAATCTCGCCTTTTCAGTTATCAAAGGCGAGAACAAACGGGATGTGATGCTCGATTACATCCGCGGGCATCAAGACGAGGTAGGCATCGTATACGCAGCCACCCGCAAGGAAGTGGACAATCTGTATGAGCTGTTGCGCAAGCAGAAGGTGCCTGTAGGCAAGTATCACGCAGGCATGACCGATAAGGAACGGGCTGAGGCACAGGAGAAATTTCTGTTTGACGAAATTCGTGTCATGGTAGCGAGCAACGCCTTTGGCATGGGTATTGATAAGTCCAACGTACGATATGTCATCCATTACAATATGCCTAAAAATATGGAAGCTTATTATCAAGAAGCGGGCCGTGCTGGGCGGGATGGCGAGCCAAGTGAATGTATGCTGCTGTTCAGCCCGCAGGATATTCATATACAGAAATTTCTTATTGAGCAGTCCATTGGTGACACCGAACGCCAAGCCCAGGAGTACAGACGCCTTCAGCAGATGGCGGATTATTGCCATACGTCGCAGTGCCTGCAGCGCTACATTGTGCGTTATTTCGGCGATGACGTCGAGGATTGCACTCGCTGCAGCAGCTGCAGCACCGAGCGGCAGCTGACGGACATCACTTTGGAGGCACAGAAGATCTTCTCCTGCGTACGACGAATGCGGGAGAGATTCGGAGCAACGACCGTGGCGTCGGTGCTTAAGGGCTCCCGCAACAAGAAGGTGCTGGAGATGGGCTTCGATGAACTGACAACTTACGGTCTGCTGAAGGACCGTACGGAGAAGGAGATTGTCGACCTGATTCAATTGCTGGTCGCCGAAGGCTACCTGCTGATCACCGACGGCAAATATCCAGTGCTGCGGCTGCAGGCCAAAGCCCAGGCGGTGCTCGCAGGCAGCGAGCGCGTGGTGCAGAAGCTGCGCATCAAGCACGAGCCGGCAGCCCGCGAGGTCGAAGCGGAGCTGTTCGATGAGCTGCGCAGGCTGCGCACGGAGATCGCTAAGCGCGAGGGCATACCGCCGTATATCGTGTTCCCGGACAGCACGCTGCGGGATATGTGCGGGATCAAGCCGACCAATCCGGCGGCGATGCTCAAGATCAAGGGTGTCGGGGAAGCGAAGTTTTTCAAGTACGGAGCTTACTTCATCGAGTTTTTCAAAAACTATAACGGGTAGAGTAGAGGTGAAGGACTGTGGCGAAGCAGAAATATTACGTGGTATGGGAAGGGAAGGTACCCGGAATCTATACCTCATGGGCAGAATGCCAGGTGCAGACGAACGGCTACCCGCAGGCGCGGTTTAAAGCTTATGAAAGCGAAGCGGAAGCCAAGGCCGCACTATCGCGCGGCTGGAAAGCCTCCTTCGCTGGAGCAGCCAAATCAGCCGCATCCTCAAGCGCGGGCGGCGGCTCTGCCAAAAGCGGAGCGGCCAAAGGAGCCGCAGGGAAATCCGCTGCTGGCCTTAATGGCGCGCTTCCCTCTGAAGTCGTACTCGACAGCATTTCCGTCGATGTGGGCAGCAAGGGAAATCCCGGCATCGTTGAATATAAGGGCGTGGATACCCGGACCGGAGAGATTATCTTTCAGCATCCTCCGATTTCAAAGGGTACGAACAACTTGGGCGAGTTTCTGGCCGTTGTTCATGCATTAGCCTATTTGAAGCAGAAGGGCAGCTCAATGACCATCTATAGCGATTCGGTTACAGCGATGAGCTGGATACGCAAGAAAGAGGTATCCACCAATCTGCCGCGAGATGCATCAACGGAAGAGATATGGACGCTGGTCGACCGTGCTTTAGCTTGGCTGCACAATAACACCTACAGCAATAAAATTATCAAGTGGGACACGAAAGCATGGGGCGAGATTAAGGCCGACTACGGCAGGAAATAAAGGACTCAGGCGGTAGTTTGGTTTTATCATTGTCTTTTTTTGAGAGGCCGGTCTTAATATCGTTATAAGGGGAGGAACCCCATCTAGCGGGGAAGAGTATATGAAGACCGTAATGATTAGTTTCCAGGCGGAGAATCGACTAATCAGGCACAAGAAAGGGCTATAAGTGCGTGTTCAAAAAGTCAACTTTTCAGCACCGAGAAAGTTGCAGGAACCTGAAGAAGGAGGAGCGTAGTTTAGGGGAAACCTAAATGAGCACTGGACTTCGAAGGGAAAAGCATGATTCGATGTCGAATAAGCTTCCTGAGTTGCTTCGTGATCAAAAGGGGACTTTTTGAACAACCTCTTAAATGTATTTAAGAAGATTATTGAAGAATTTAAAGGGTAGAGAATTGTAATAGGAACTCACGGAGATATCATGACATTGATGACGAATTATTTTGATCATACGTTTGGCTTTGAGTTTTGGGGAGTCGATAACGATGCCGGACATTTATAAATTAGAGTTTGAAGAAAATGCTTTCATTGTGTGGATCATATCTTGCCAACAGTAACAATTGATGATATATTTATCATGTGGTACCGGTTACATATAGGTTGCGGAATACACATGATGATCTGTCATACTATTATTTTAAGGAGGTGTTTGTAAGGTTGGGCAAGTTTGATTTGGTTTTGTTTGATTTGGATGGTACGTTAACCGATTCCAGCGAGGGGATTGCAAATGGTATCCAATACGCACTTTCCAAGTTTGGAATGCAGGAAGAAAGCAAGGAGCGGTTGGTACAGTGGATCGGACCGCCGCTTCTGGACACATTCCGGACTTATTACAGGTTTGACGAACAAAAAGCTAGGCAGGCAGAAATGTATTACCGCGATTACTACACAAGGAAAGGCATGTACGAAAATACTGTCTTTACGGGGATTCCTCAGATGCTTGATGAGCTTCAACAAGCAGGCACGCAAATGCTAGTGGCCACTTCAAAATCTGCACCGATTGCCAAAAGCATTTTGCAGCATTTTCGTCTTCACACCTTTTTTAAGGTGGTAACAGGGAGCGACCTAGACGGGACCAGGGCTTCAAAATCAGAAATTATTGATTCTGCTCTTAAACAATTCACTACTGGAGAGAGTCGAAAGGTCGTTATGGTCGGAGACCGCAAGCACGATATCGTCGCGGCCCATGACAACGGAATCACATCCGCAGCTGTCTCGTACGGATATGGTACACTTCAAGAATTGGAAAAAGTGCAGCCGACCTATTTCGTACATTCAGTGAGCCAACTGAGAGCATTATTGCTTGCCTAATTTAGAAAAGGGAGACCAACGATGGATACATTACTGGCACAAGAAATATACCAGACCGCCCATTTGACGGGCACTTTTCAGCTCAGGTCAGGACGAATATCGAACGATTATTTTGACAAGTATTTATTCGAGTCGGAACCAAATCTTTTGAATCGAATAACGGATCAGTTAATTGCCAAAATTCCGGATAACACGGAATTGCTTGCAGGCTTGGAACTTGGAGGCGTTCCCATCGCTACAGCATTATCTTTGAAAACGGGCATACCTGCGCTTTTCGTCCGCAAAAAAGCGAAGGAATACGGAACATGCAAGCTTGCAGAAGGGATGCCGCTATCCGGTAAAAACGTTTGCATCATTGAGGATGTCGTGACGACAGGAGGGCAGATTGTGCTTAGCGCAAACGATATGAGGGGATTGGGTGCGAAAGTGTCTCACGCCATCTGCGTAATCCGAAGGGAAGAGGCCGCTCAAGAGCATCTTCTGGTCAACGGGCTGCAACTGTCCTCTTTGTTTACATTTAAAGACTTAATGACTTTTTGTAAATAATGTGGTAACGGTTACACATTGAGTTTATGTTTGTCGAGAGGGCTTCAATCAGAAGCTTTTATTTATAATATCAGACTGTATAAGTTTTCAGCGGAGCTGAAGAAGTCTGATATTGCAAGAAAAGCTACCGTTTAGACACGAATGTATCTTCATCGAAAGGGCTTCGAATAGAAGCTTTTCTTATAAGATATGTGGTACCGGTTACATATAGAGACATTTATTATTTCGGAGGAGGCTGCATCGGTGGAACAAATGATTTTGGATACAGATATTGGAACAGATGTGGACGATGCTTTGGCGTTGGCATTGGCCTTGAAATCCGAGGAGATCATGCTTAAAGGAGTAACTACCGCTTACGGGCATGTAGATTATCGCGCGCGAGTGGCCAGGAAGCTATTGCGGCTGTGTGACCGAGAGGACGTCAAGGTATATGCCGGAATTGGAGCGACTTTACTCCGTAAACGGCAATTGATCGGTTACGGCCATGAAGTGGACGAGGAAATGCTGACTGACGAGCGTTATAATTACGAATCCATGCATGCCGTTGATTTTATTATCGATACGGTGTTGAAAAATCCACATCAAATTACGTTGGTCTGCATCGCACCGATGACCAATATAGCGGCAGCGATCATCAGGGAACCTAAAGTTGCCGAGCTTGTCAAACGAATCGTCCTCATGGGAGGCGTGACCCGATTAGGCGATAACGGGGTTGAATTGCCTTTCTTGGAATATAACGTAAAATGCGATCCGGAATCAGCCTCCGTCGTTTTTTCCAGCAAGGCGCCGATTTATATGGTGGGATTGGATGTCACGACGAAAGTGAAGCTGACGGAAAAAGAACAAGAACTTCTAGCGGGCTCAGATCAGCCTCTGAATCGAGAGTTGGCGAAGCTGATCACCAGGTGGCAGCGGCTTTCGGGCAAGGATTGGTGCGCGATGCACGATCCCCTCGCCGTATCGCTCCTTTTTGATCCTTCTCTCGTCAAGTTCCGTAAAATGGATGTTCAGGTCGAATACGATCATCGTCATCCTTCCGGTCAAACGGTCGCTGTTGCAGACGCACAGTCTACAATTCACGTCGGCCTGGAGGTAGAAACGGATAAGTTTATGGATCAGCTAATGCGGAGACTTCTTGCAAATTAAAAGTACAAAGGGGAGATTTACATGAAAAAACCGGTTTTCAAAATGACTTGTTTCCTCAGCCTCCTGCTGACAGTTTCGGCATGTTCGTCGGCTAACCAAGCGAACGTTGCGCCAAAGCCGAATACGCCTATAGAGCTGACTTTTGTTACTCTTAACGGTCGGGATAATGACGGATACAACGAAGTGATCAATCATTTTGAAAAAGCCAATCCCGACATCAAAGTCAGACTGGAAATGTACCCATACCGCCAATTGTTGGAAACGGTAGAAGTAAAAATGGGCTCTAAATCAAAAGATATCGATATCCTCTCGGTTGACGCTCCGTTGGTTGCGAATTATACCGTAAAAGGTTATCTTGAACCGCTGGAGCCTTTGTTTAAAGATGTGAACTTCAAGGACAAATGGATCAAATCTTCGCTGGATGCAGGAACTTACAACGGTGCACTGATGGCCGCTCCTATCAATACATCCAGTCAGGTGTTGTATTACAACAAAGATATTTTAAACGAAAGAGGCATCGTCCCCCCAAGCCCGGATATCGACAAAAGATGGACCTGGGAGCAGCTCGTTGATTCAGCCAAAAAGCTGACCTTTAATAAAAACGGAGGCAATCAACCTGACGTCTTCGGGTTCAGCTTCGAGCAGATTGATCGCCCTTACCAGCTATTGGCTCTGCCACAAAGCCTAGGTGCCCAAGTTATAAGCGCCAATGGAATTACGGCAACAGGTTATACGAACTCATCGCAGATGAGTGAAGCAGGCAAATTTTATTTCGATTTGTTCAACACGTGGAAGGTTAGTCCCAAAATTTCTTCGGACTTATCGGTCGAATTTTTTATGACAGGCAAAGTCGCAATGTTTATCGGCGGACCTTATAACGCCGAGAAGTTTAAAAATGCGAATCTTAATTTTGGCATCGCCCCGCATCCTTATTTTCAAGGGAAAAAAGTCGCTACACCGACTGGAAGCTGGCATGCAGGTATTTCCAAATACTCCGCCAAAAAAGAGGCAGCCGCCAAATTCATTCAATATTTGACTTTCGGTGAAGGCGCGAAAATATGGAACGACAAGCACCATGATGTCCCGGCTTATTTAGATATATTGAATGAAATTGAAAAAGATCCGAAATATAACGCGTTCCCAAATCAAGTTATGCGCATTGCCGCATATGAAGCGAGAAATACGGGGGTTCCGCGGCCTTCAACTCCGGGATATTTGGAATGGGAATCGATTTTAGGAAAGTCGTTTGAAGACATGAAAAACGGGGCCGAGCCCAAATCAACATTGGACACGGCATCCAAACAAATCGACGGTTTATTAAAAAAATACGAGTCGCTTGTCAAGTGATGTCGCGGTAAACGGACAAAGAGGAGCGGACCATTCGCTGAGCTCCTCTTTTCCTCCCACGGAACAGGCATTATATCTCTCTTCAAAGGTGGCTGTCAGCATGCTCCGAAATAAACTCGTACCGTATGTTTTTCTTTTTCCGGCAATTCTAGGTTTGCTTGTTTTTAAGCTGTATCCGATTACGGATGCCTTGATCCAGAGTTTTTACGCACCGACTTTTCTTGCCGATGTCAAGCAGTTTATCGGTTTGCGCAACTATATGGAGCTTTTAACCGACTCTGTTTTTTGGAATTCCGTGAAGGTGACGCTATTGCTGAACATCGTTATAAATCCTCTACAAATTGCGCTTGCTTTCCTGCTTGCATTGCTTCTAAACCGCAAACTCAAAGGAATTGGTATTTTCCGCGGTATTCATATCGTTCCGATATCCGTCTCCGTCCCGATTGCGTGCATATTATGGGCGATTATGCTGAATCCCGAGCAGGGTCTGGTCAATACGATACTTGTTTGGATCGGTTTCGACCCCCAGCCCTTTTTAGCGAGCAAAAATCAAGCTTTATGGACGATTATTTTGATTGCCACTTGGAAGGGAGTAGGATATTGGTCGATATTTTTGCTGGCCGGCTTGCAGGAAATTTCGCCTTCGCTGTACGAATCGGCTTCCATAGACGGCGCGGGAAAAGCCCAGCAATTCCGAAACGTAACCTTTCCCATGCTGAAACGTACGTTGACCTTTGTTACGGTTGCTGATACAGTGGCCAACTTTTTGCTCTTTGCCCCGATGTACATCCTCACTAGAGGAGGTCCGGAGAACAGCACTAACGTCCTCATGAATGAAAGCTTTAACCTGGCGTTCGTCTATTCGGATATGGGCAAAGCTTCCGCGATCATTATTCTGCTTCTGCTCATGCTCGCAGTGATTATTTTGCTGCAGTTCAAGTTTCTTAAAGCGGAACATTAAAGGGGACACTAAGAAAATGTCTAAGGGAAAATCCAACTCTGCGTTTTTTTTCTGCATTCATCTCATCATTGCATGTTTGGTACTGCTGCCGTTATTGTTTGCCTTAGTCTCCTCATTTCGGCCATTAACCGAAATTTTTCGGTACGTTTCGCCATTTTCCTGGAGGACCTTCATCCCAACAGAGCTTACATTTGACGCCTATACGAGTTTGTTTACGGCAAGAGGTTTTGGGAGAATATTCCTAAACACCTTTCTTGTTACATTCGTCACCGTGATTGTCGGAGTTTTCATCAACTCGATGGCGGCGTTTGCGTTCTCCAAATTCGAATTTCGCGGCAAAAACACGCTGTTTTTGCTTGTTCTGGTGACGTTCATGATTCCGTTTGAAGTCATTGCCATTCCGTTATACAATTTAGTTGACCATTTGGGCTGGATCGATACGTATTGGGGACTTATTGTTCCCGGACTCGCCAACGGCCTGGTTATTTTTCTGTTCAGGCAATTTTTCATGGATATGCCGACGATGCTCCTTGAATCGGCTCATTTAGATGGCGCTTCCTGGTCGACTATATATACTAAGATCGTAATGCCGCTGAGCAAGCCTGTTACAATCAGCGCGGGTTTGCTGCTCTTCCTTTTTCAATGGGAATCGTTTTTGTGGCCCGTTATTGCAACACGTTCAAAGCAATATAAAGTCATTCAAGTGGCTATGAGCGATTTTGTGACAGAACATGCTACTTTTTGGAACGAAATGTTTGCGGCATGTACGCTCGCAGTTCTCGTTCCCGTACTCGTGCTGCTGCCGCTGCAAAAATACTTCGTGCAGGGCGTTACCGGCACAGGCATTAAAGAGTAAGGGCTCCCGTTTATTATAGAGAGGAATGGATCGAAATTATGGCAACTATTCGCGATGTGGCAAAGCTGGCAGGCGTGTCGGTGGCGACCGTTTCAAGGGTGATTAATCAAAGCGGTTACGTCAACAAGCAGACGGAAGACAAAATAATGAAGAGCATGCGCGAATTGCAATATACTCCCAATACATTGGCAAGAGGGTTGGCCAATAAAAAAACGGACTCGATTGCGCTGATCATACCGAACATCACAAATCCGTTTTTTCCGGAGCTTGTGCAAGCTGTCGAGGACGCCGCCAACCGTTACGGATATACTTTGCTGCTCGGGAATTCCTACAATAACGAAGAGAACGCCCTTCAATACATTCATATTTTCAAAAACCGGTTTGTGGACGGCGTGTTGATATTCGCTTCACATCAATTCGATTCAAAAGATTTAAGTGAAATCGACAAAATTGAAATTCCGACGTTCGTGATCGACAAAGCTTTGGACAACAATCAGATTTTCTCGGCAAAAAACCGCAATTTTATGGGCGCCACCATGGCAGTAGAGCACTTGCAGACGATCGGCTGCCGACACATTGCGCATATCCGCGGTCCGGAGAAGCTCTTTCCTGCCCGAGAACGATTCCGCGGCTACCAGGATGCTCTGGAAAAGACGGGAGACTTCAATCCGTCCTATGTGGAGAACGGCGATTTTTCGATGGAAAGCGGCGTGGAGGCGACCCTTCGTCTTCTGGACAAGCATCCCGAGATCGACGGCATATTCGCCGCCAACGACCTTATGGCGGTAGGAAGCCTTAAAGCATTGCAGCGCCAAGGGAAAAAGGTGCCCGACCAAGTCGCGCTGATCGGCTACGACGGTATTCAGCTGCTGCAGATGTTCGAGCCTGAGATCAGTACGATAGCGATACCGATTTACGATATCGGCAACGCCGCAGTTTCTATATTAATCGACCTCATTAACGGCAAAGAAAACCGTTTCGGAATAAATTCGAATATTATGGATGAATTCGAAGTTAAACTGATACAAAGAGCGACAACAACCAAATAAAAACCAGCAGTTTGAGAGGTGAGCCTGATTAGTATTTTGGTAGCAGGCAGTATAAATATGGATATTGTTAGTTATGTCTATAAGCATGCCGTTCCAGGCGAAACCGTACAGGCGCTGCGGACGGAACATCATGCAGGAGGAAAAGGAGCGAACCAGGCCATGGCTGCAATGCGATCCGGGGCTTCGGTTACGATGATCGGTGCGGTCGGAAACGATGCTACGGGGAAATCGCTGCTGCAGGAGCTCCAGCAAGGTGGGTTTTCTACCGGTCATATATGCGAGAAAGTCGGTTTATCGGGAATGGCCTTCATTACAGTTGACAAAGCGGGTGAAAATCAAATTGTTTTATCGTCAGGGGCGAATGCCGAGCTCACAATACAAGATTTGGAAATGGCGTTTTCCGACACAGCTGCCTTTCATGGAGTCCGAATGCTGCTGCTGCAAAACGAAATCCCTTGGGAGCTTAATGCCTATTTGATCCAAACGGCTAGACGGTTGGGCATCAATACGGTTTTTAATCCTGCCCCGGCTTTAAACATTACACCTGAGATGCTTCGACAATTGAACACGTTGATTCTGAACGAAACAGAAATCGCAGCGATTACAAACCGTCAAATCGATAGCTATGTTCAAGCAGAAGAGGCTGTGAAGGAAATCGCGGCACTGGGTGTCAATGAGGTCATTTTGACGATGGGGGGCGAAGGTTCCCTTTATTATAACGGAGAGGGCCGATTGATCCGGACAAAAGCTTTTTCTGTCCCTACCGTGGATACTACAGCCGCCGGCGATACGTTTATCGGTGCCTTTGCTGCGGCAAGCTGCACTGATATGGAGGTGGAAGAACGGCTGCGATTTGCCACGGCTGCTGCTGCTTTGACCGTTTCCAGACAAGGAGCGCAGATCTCCATTCCACTTCGCTCTGAAACGGTCGATTTTTTGAGTTCGACCGCATTTTGAATAGAGTAGAGGTCTAATTGGCCATTCATATTTTTTAATCTGGAATGAGGTCTTTCATGGAAAAAGTATTTATATTGCTGTTTATTGTCGCTGGCATCGGTCTCAGCTCTCAGGCTGCCATCAACGGCGGCTTAGGTAAAACGGTCGGCGCGCTTGAAGCCACATTCATTTCCTTTCTGGTGGGGACGATCGTCTTGTTTTTATTCATTTTGTTTTTTGGAAAAGGCAACGTGCTGCTGCTGTTCACTGTTCCCAAATGGCAATTGGTCGGCGGTTTGATTGGCGCCGCTTACATCGCCATTCTCACCTTCGCCGTACCTAAAATTGGGGTCGGTGTGTCGATCATTTCAGTGATCTGCGGGCAAATTTTGATGAGTATGCTAGTCGATCATTTCGGTTGGTTCAACGGTGCCAAGTTTCCTATCAACGGTTCGAAAATCATCGGCGTCGCCTTTTTAGTCATTTCGTTAATTTTTTTGGCTCATGGCAATTCTACTAAGGCAGCCGGATCGCTGGCTAAAGAATCGGAGTCAAACGTAACGGACAATGCCGAAGGCAATCCCAGGCTACCCACGGAACCGAATAAGTCTTAAAATACGCATTTTCAATATTTCGGGCTGTCGCGATCGCGGCAGCTTTATTTGTTTAAGTAACTTGCGTAGATTCATGGCATAAGTACCCATTCCATTCAGCTATAAACTCAAGTTTTCGATAATGCACCTAAGAAAAACGCAGCATTTGGATGAAATCAGGAGAATTCCTCTGAAAATACTTGCCTATACGGCTTAGAATAACAATATAAGGCATGAAAAATAGTCTGAACTCGTTTATAATCGATGACAGTGAGCATCGGACCCGGCAATCCTGAGAGTGGAGAGCTAAACAGACAACAGAATAGGAGAGGGTTTTTCTTGTTTTTGCAGTACATTAAACGAGGCTTCTTTGGCAATGTCCGCAACGATGTTTTATCAGGAATTACGGTTGCTCTAGCACTAATACCAGAAGCTATTGCTTTCTCCATTATGGCGGGTGTTGACCCGATGGTGGGGCTGTACGCGTCATTTACAATCGCTGTAACCATTTCTATTGTTGGGGGCAGGCCGGGCATGATCTCGGCAGCGACGGGGGCGATGGCCTCCCTGATGGGTCCCATAATTGCCAAGTATGGGTTAGATTATTTGTTTGCAGCAACGATATTGACTGGACTCCTGCAATGGATACTTGGGATTTTTAAAGTGGGGCGCTTCATTACATTTGTTCCTCATTCCGTCATTATAGGGTTTGTTAATGCTCTGGCTATTATTATTTTTATGGCTCAGCTTCCTAATTTTATTGGAGAGTTTTGGCCTATGTACCTTATGGTAGCAGGGACGCTTGCGATTATTTATCTGCTTCCATTAGTAACCAAAGCGATACCTTCTGCGTTAACGGCCATCATTGTAATTACAGTTATTGCAATTGCAACAGGCTCGGATGTCCGCACAGTTGGAGACATGGGAGAGATTAAGCAGGCGCTGCCGTTTTTTCATATACCACAAATCTCCTGGACATGGGAGACGCTATTCATCCTGCTTCCCTATTGTTTGGCGTTGGCTGTTGTAGGCTTGACGGAATCTCTGCTGACGGCAACCATCGTGGATGAGATGACGGAGACGAAAAGCAACAAAAACCGCGAGGTACGCGGACAAGGAATCGCTAATATAATTACAGGATTCTTCGGCGGTATGGCGGGTTGTGCGATGATAGGGCAGACGGTTATCAATGTTAAATCGGGCGGAAGAACGCGTCTGTCCACCTTAGTTGCAGGTCTGTTCCTCTTATTTCTGATCTTGGTGCTGGGAGATATCGTGAAGCAGATTCCAATGGCTGCATTGGTAGGAGTTATGTTCATGGTATGTATAGGGACGTTTGACTGGGGCTCCATACGAACGTTGGGTACAATTCCACGTGGTGATGCTATTGTAATGGTACTGACCGTTGTGATTGTTGTTGTGACCTCTAATTTGGCGATTGGAGTTGTGTCAGGCGTTATATTAAGCGCGTTAAATTTTGGCTGGAAGATGGCAAGCTTGCGCTGTCAGGACCATAGGGATGAGCAAGGACGTAAAGTTTACCGTATCTCAGGCCAGCTCTTTTTTGGGACGATGATGCATTTTATTGAACTGTTCGATCACCACGCAGATCCGGATCATATCGTGATTGATCTTAGCGCATCTCATGTGTGGGATCACTCTGCCATAACCGCTATTTCTAAAGTAATTCAGAAGTATGCCGGATTAGAGAAAACGGTCTCGATAACTGGATTGAACAAGGAGAGCCAACGAATGATGGACCAGGTAGGATTTTCCGGTTCTTCTTCACATTAAAATAACAAGTTTAAAAAAAGGCAGCCTCGTAACCCTAGTGGGATGAGGTTGCCTTTTTGGGTTGAAAGTATAGGGTATACTTAGCCTCTAACTATTTATCGTGGCGGTCGATATGTAGACGAGGCTCTGTATTGGATGTTGTGTCTTTGTAGATTTCTTGCTCTTGGCTCTCCAGAGGAAGACTGACAAGGGTCCACTCTGTTTGCCCGTTAGTCGGGTCAAAGGGGAATTCATCGCCGCGTTTTAGCGTTTCCTCACGGCCCCACTCATTTTCATAGATGCCGGTCGTTTCGACTTCTTCACCGGAAACCGGCTGCATGCTTTTATTGTCTGCCATATGATGAACTAAACCTCCTTATATTTATATCAAGGAATAGTATGCCCGACTTCCATGGAACTATGAGGGAGGAGGAGGCTTGGTGATAAATCTGCACTTTCTTTAATGTTCAAAAAGAGTATACTAAATAGGAAATTATAGACGGAATGTGTTGATGCAGATGGGAGAAATAGAACAAAATGGCATTGTGGGGAACGATAGTTAATGCGGCTGCAATCATTGTCGGGGGGCTGCTGGGACTGGTGCTTCATCGGATGAGTGAGGGTATACGGTCAACCGTTATACAAGGGATAGGCTTGGCACTTTTAGTGCTGGGAGTATCCATGGCATTGAAATCAACGAACTTCCTGCTTGTTGTCGCCAGTCTTGTGATTGGCGGAATAGCAGGGGAGCTGCTGCAGGTGGAACGGGGGCTGGAGCGTCTTGGCGGTCAATTGGAGCGTGGTGTTCATAAAGTTTCGGGGCTTTGGCAAAAGAGAGCGGATACGCTGTTAAGCTCAGCGACGACCACGGACAAAAGTGAGGAAAAGATACGGGGACGAATTGCCGTAGGGTTTGTCAATACTACACTGATTTATTGCGTAGGCGCTATGGCAATATTGGGTGCGCTCGACGGTGGACTTCGCGGCCAGCACGACATTTTGTATACGAAAGCGATGTTAGACGGATTTTTATCCATTATTTTTGCTTCGACATTGGGAGTCGGTGTCTTGTTTTCCGCTATTCCGGTGTTCTTGTACCAAGGGATGATTGCAGTTGCGGCATCCGGGATTACAGAGCTTATCGAGCAAACCTTACTTAACGAAATCATAACTCAACTAACAGCGGTAGGCGGCGTATTAATAATGGGGCTTGGCTTAAATTTATTGGAAGTACGCAAAATTCACGTAGCCAATTTGCTGCCATCCCTTTTGATAGCTGCTCTAGGCGTACCTATCGTGCACTGGGCATCCTCGTGGTGGTGAACAGGTAGATTATATAAAGTAATGTGAATGAGTTTAGAAAGAAAGGACCTCTCAGGGAGAGGGAGAAGCTGCCGTAAATATTCGTCACGTAAGTGAGGGGTTGGAACGGCTTTTCTTATGGAAAAACAGGAACGTATGTGCTATAATCGAGTTGCTAGTTGGTTGTTTTTTCCATATAATAACGTATGAAAGAATTGTTTTAATCATAAATTCCTGTGCTGTAATCCCCCAAATATGGTATCTTGCATTAGGAACTGCATCCTGCCATTTATTTGAAAATATTGGCTTATGCTTATTAAACGAGCTTTCCGCATGGAAGCTTTCAGGAGGGTTTGACTGTGTCTTTTATTGGAAGGTTATCGTGGTTTTTCCAGCAGCAGTGGGGAAAATACGCTTTGGCTATTATACTGATGGCTACGGTAAACATATTAGGTATCATACCGCCGAAGATGATTGGTAATGTAATTGACCAGATTCGAATAGGAGGACTTTCAGCGGAAGCGCTTAGGAATAATGTCCTGCTGCTTGTTGGCTTAGCTGTGCTGATTTATATGATGGTATACATATGGGTAACGACATTGTTTGGAAATTCGATTTTGCTTGAAAAGCTGCTGAGAGGACGGCTGCTGCAGCATTTGACACGGATGTCGCCATCCTTTTTTCAGAGGAACAGCACAGGAGAACTGATGGCACTTGCGACCAATGATGTGCTGGCGGTCAGCCAGACGGCCGGGTACGGAGTGATGACGCTTGTTAATACATTAGTAGGTACAGCGGTAGTTCTTATAACGATGGTTTCATTGATCAGCTACAAGCTGATGCTCGCCGCGCTCATCCCCATGCCGTTTCTTGCACTGGTGATCAACGTGCTTGGCAAGAAGACCCGCAAACATTTTATAGCTGCGCAAACGGCTTTTGGTAAGATGAATGATCAAGCATTGGAATCGATTTCCGGGATGCGTGTCATTCGCTCTTATGTGCAAGAGGAGCATGATATAGCCGCGTTCGATCAAGTGACTAAGGATGTTATGAACAAGAACAGGAAAGTAGCGGCTGTCAATGCGCTCTTCCATCCTTCTATTGCACTTATAGTTGGTCTTAGCTATGCAATTGGTATCGGGTACGGAGCTTATATGGTGTTCCATAACCAAATTTCGCTGGGACAGCTGGTTTCGTTCAATATTTATCTTGGCATGCTGATTTGGCCGATGATTGCGTTCGGCGAATTTATTAATATTTTACAGCGGGGAAATGCCTCTGTGGATCGGTTGACGAAGGGCTTCGAACAGCAAGCTGATGTGCAGGATGCGGCTATGACGATTCCAGTAGAGGTGCCGGGGCAGATCACAATGGATCGCTTGAGCTTCCGTTATCCTGGTGCAGTACAGGATAGCTTGAGGAACATATCGCTTCAATTAGGGAGGGGACAGACGCTTGGCATTGTAGGACGCACAGGGAGCGGCAAGAGCACTTTGCTCAAGCAATTGCTGCGGCAGTATCCGGTTGAACCGGATCGGCTGTTCATTTCGCAGGTACCTGTTGAACAGATTGCGCTGTCGCAGGTACGCGGCTGGATCGGCTATGTGCCGCAGGAGCAACTGTTGTTGTCCAAATCCATACGTGATAACATTGCCCTCGGGTTGCCTGGGGCATCGGATGAAGCTGTGTGGAAGGCAATTGAAATGGCATCCTTTACTAAGGACATCGATCATTTGCCGGATGGGTTGGAGACCATAGTAGGCGAGAACGGAGTTATGCTGTCAGGGGGGCAGAAGCAGCGGGTGAGTATCGCACGTGCTCTGATGACTGATCCTGAGATATTGATTCTGGATGATTCGTTATCGGCGGTTGATGCCCGGACGGAGAGTGCTATATTGTCTAATCTGCGTAGAGAGAGATTGGGCAAAACAACCTTTATTGCAACGCACAGGCTCTCCGCCGTAGTACATGCCGATTGGATTCTAGTGTTGGATGATGGTGCAATCATAGAGGAAGGCACTCATGAGCAGCTGATGCTTCTGGGTGGCTGGTATAAGGAGCAATTTGACCGCCAGCAGATGGAGGCCAGCCTGGACGGAGTATAGAGTCAAGAGCAGCTTGAAAGGAAGTGAACCATGAAGGGAAAACAAACGGTAGCCAGTCGATTAACGGCTTATGCTATGCTGTATAAGCTTCGAATTGCAGCAGCGTTATTGGTATTATGCTGTGCTGTAGGAGCAGAGCTGGCGGGGCCTTTCATCGCCAAAACTATTATCGATAAACATATTAGCAGCGTACAACTTCCGTGGTATGAGGCGAGTGCCGACAAACAGCCTCCGACGGGAATGAAATCGATAGGGATAGCCGGAAAAACCTACGTAAGGAGCGATTGGATATCCTCGCAATCGGCAGGGGACAAGGCTTCTCTTATAGCGGGATGGAAGGAAGTACGCTTTATGCAGCTGGAAGGCGGCATGTACTTAATTGACTCCACGCCGCAATTTGAAGGAAATTGGTCGTTGTCCACCGACAATACAACAACAGGACAGCGAGCGGCAGAAGGAAATCAGGCTACCGTTATGGTGAAACGAAACGCCACAACAACTGAGCTCTTTCCAGCCAAACGGCTTAGTGTTGTTGAAGCAGGAGCGTTATACCAGTACGAAGTGGGAGCTATTATACAATGGTTGGGGCTGTTCATCGCTCTGCTGCTAGCTGCCAGTGTGCTGCACTATTTGCAGGCGTATACGCTGCAGTCTACTGCGCTGCGGATTATTCAACGGATGAGAATGGATCTTATGCGGCACATCCAACGAATTCCGATCCGTTTCTTTGACAGCACGCCGATAGGCCAGGTTGTCTCCCGGATTGCCAATGATACGGAGGCTATCCGTGATTTGTTTATGAGCTTCATGGCCACATTCGTGGTTAGTTCAATTAATATTTTGGGAATCTATGTGGCTTTGTTTTTATTGGATGTCCGGCTTGCGTTAGTTACATTAGTATTCATTCCGCTCTTTGCCGCTGTAATGTGGGTTCATTTAAAATTTTCCAAAAAGTATATTACTATAATGCGGGCACGACTCAGTGATATGAACGCAATGATCAGCGAATCGATTGCCGTTATGCCG
This sequence comes from Paenibacillus radicis (ex Xue et al. 2023), assembly GCF_024722015.1. Taxonomy (GTDB): domain Bacteria; phylum Bacillota; class Bacilli; order Paenibacillales; family NBRC-103111; genus Paenibacillus_S. Next base: position 214,182 of record NZ_JANQBD010000016.1, read on the forward strand.
ATTCTTCAAGCATTCCGTCAGGAGAAAGCGCGGCTGTCTGAGTTCGAGGTGCTTAATAACGATCGGTACCGCAGCAATGTGAAGCAGTTCCGGGTGTTTTCGTTGTCATCCCGTAATTTCTCAGGGCTTATAGGGTCACTATTTACCGCAGGTACGATCTGGTACTTTGGCGGGCAATCGCTGCAAACAGCTATATCCTTCGGTGTATTTTATGCTTTTATCGATTATTCGGGCCGCTTCTTTCAGCCTATAATCGGAATTTTTGATCAGCTTATGAATGCGCAGCGTGCTGTGGTTTCAGCGGAAAAGGTGTTTTATTTGCTTGATCTGGAGGGACAGGAGCTTGAAGATGCCGTTGGCATTGCGAGGCTGGAAGGACATGTGGCTTTTGATAATGTGACCTTCGCATATAAAGAGGGTGAGCCGGTGCTTCGCGGCATTTCCTTCGAAGCAAACAAGGGTGAAACTATAGCGCTTGTCGGGCATACAGGCTCAGGTAAAAGCTCGATTATGAATCTTCTGCTGGGCTTTTACGAGCCATCTAACGGTGAAATTAGAATTGATGGCCGTAGTATAGCGGGAAAGTCAAAGCAAGCACTGCGTAAGCATATGGGCATCGTACTGCAGGACCCTTTTCTGTTTGCGGGCGATATTAAGTTTAATGTGAGCTTGTATAACAAAGAGATCGATGAGTCGAAGATCAAGCAAGCGTTGACGGATGTAGGTGCATCCTCATTTATTGAGAAGCTGCCAGGTGGCTACGATGAACCGGTTGTGGAACGCGGGAGTACGCTATCGGCAGGACAAAGGCAGTTGATCTCCTTTGCACGGGCTCTGGCTTTTGATCCGGCCATACTGATCCTTGATGAAGCGACAGCGAGTATCGACAGCGAGACAGAGGGATTGATTCAACAAGCCCTTAAAGTAGTAAGCAAAGGAAGAACAACCTTCATCATAGCCCACCGTTTGTCGACGATTCGTGACGCTGATTTAATTCTTGTCCTTAATCGCGGAGAGATCGTAGAGCGTGGCTCCCATAACCAGTTAATGGAGAAGCAGGGTCGGTACTATCAAATGTATCAGCTGCAAAAGGGCGGCGAGAGCCAGTTCGCCAAGCCGACGGTGTGAACAGGGTGGTTTCATAGCCGAGTTAACTTAAGTTTCATGTATTCGAAGACGAAATGTATAGGGATAGGAGACCTTTCATTCCACTCTAAGGGAGTGAACGGTCTTTTCTGCCCTTTTTTCTTTCCAGGCTGCGGTGTTTGATTTTTTGAATAATGGGGAAATAGATATTAGGGAGGATTGAAGGGCAAACTTACAGAAAAGCTTTATCGAAGGATAAGGTCAAGTGGAGGGGAAAATGAAGATAAGATATAGCAATTTAGATAATGTAACTAATAAACAGTCGATCATGCAAGTTTACAAGTGGATGAAAAAGAAGAAGAAAATGTCGAGATCTTATTATATCCAACATCATTCAGATATCGATAAACATTTTTTGCGTGAAAACAATTCAAAGACGACGATTACCTGGATAGGTCACTCAACGTTCCTCATCCAGATGGGTAAAACTAATATTATAACAGACCCTGTATACGCTAATACTATGGGTATTCGCAAAAGGCTGACCAAGCCGGGAATTCCATTCACCGAGCTGCCTCCAATAGATATTGTCCTTATCTCTCATGCTCATTATGATCATTTGGATTTTCCTACCATTAAAAGAATCGGACGAAATGCACAGTATTTACTTCCCATCGGACTAAAATCACTGTTTGAACGCAAACAATACCATCACTCCACAGAGTTGGCATGGTGGGATAGCAAGCGATTAAATGGCATTGAATTTACGTTTGTTCCGGCGCAGCACTGGACCCGCAGGACACTTTTCGATACAAATACCTCTCATTGGGGAGGATGGATCATGAAGAATGGGGCAAGTGGAGAAACGGTTTATTTTGCCGGGGATAGCGGTTATTTTAAAGGATTTGAATTGATTGGAAAAAGATTTACTATTGATTATGCGCTGCTGCCAATAGGAGCTTATGAACCGGTATCCATCATGAAAATAGCTCACATGTGTCCGGAAGAAGCCGTGAAGTCCTTTATCGACTTAAAGGCAGCTTCATTTATCCCTATGCATTATGGAACCTTCAAGCTGGCTGATGACACGCCCGAGGAAGCATTACTACGGCTTAAAGCGGAGTGGAAGAGGCAGAAGCTAGATGAAGCAGAATTAAAAATTCTTTTGCTGGGGGAAACATTGATCCTGTAGGTAGTGTGACAATGAAAATGATAATATATAACAAACCTCCGATGCCGTTTGTAGAACGAGCTTCGGAGGTTTGTTTGTAAGTTGGGAGCGAAAGGATCAACAGCTTATTGAGATCTGCGTGTCATCTGCTGCCAGACAGAGCCCTCGGCCGCATGACCGCCTTCTATTCGCTCTATGGCCATTTTGATTTGCATGCGAATTTCAAACTCAGCATCATTTTCGACTTCATGCAGGGCGGCAAGGGCTTGATCATCGCCGACTTCATAGAGAAACCGGGCCGCACGCCAACGGACCAGTTTGTTTGGGTCCTTCAGCGCTTGAATCATAGCTGGGGCGGCAGCAGGGTCGCCGATGTCGGATAATGTATCGCCCGCAGTTCGCCGTACTGATGCCGACGAATCCTCCAGCGCGCGGTATAAATAGGGCAGTACCTGCGGCTCCTTCAGGTCCCCGAGGTATACGGTGGCCAGCCGTCGAATCGATGATTTCTCATCATCGAGTGCCTGAATCAATAGCGGCAGCGTCTCAGCGGACGGCTTTACCTGCTGGAGCGCAGCATAGCGCTGCTTCCAGTCAGGGTCAGCCAGCTGCCGCAGCAGCTCCTCAGGTCTCAGCGTCGCGCGCCCTGCCGACCTTACAGCAGCGGCGCCCTCGATAGAGTCGCCGCTCAGCTGCTGCTGCGCCTGCTCTATAAGCTGCTGCAGGCGCGCCTCATCGTAGGTGGCATCAATTTCTTGCGCCACCTCTTCAAGCACTTCCTTCAGCTCGCCGTAGCGGATTCCCCAATCTTCGAGCGAACGCTCCTTGATGAGATTGGGGGATGCCGCTGCCGCCTGGACGGCGGCCTGGCTGAAGCGTTCGGGCAGTGCGGTGCGCTGCTGCTCGGCACCGCTTTGTACACGTACCTGCAGCGGAATGCCGCGGAAATGCTGCAGCAGCACTTGAACCTCGCCGAAGGCTGCATCGCTGTCACTATCTACGGCTCCTCCAGATAAAGCAGCTTCCATACCGGCAGCATCTCCGCCCAGTACTTCACGCACCTGTGCGAGGATATACTGCCAATCGGCTTTGGCCGTGCGATCGACCGCAATAAAATCGGCCGCATGATAAATGCTTTTTACGCCTTCAATGTGCAGCAGCTTTTGAATGAAAAGAGGTGTTTTGGCTGAAGATGCCTGCTCTGGCGAGTAAGTAGTTCTGATTCCATCGGAGAGCCGTTCGTTCAGCTGCACTTTCATTGTATTGGGACTGGGAGTGGGCTCTATGGATACAATTTTCATTTAAGATCGTTCCTTTCCTATGAAAAAAAAGACCGGTTAGCTCGGCAATGCCGGTTTCGGTCTTCTTTTCGTATACTATGTTGAAAAAAAATTAGTCTTTGTCGATCAGGTTGCGATGAAGGTAATTCTCATCAAGTGTTTTGGTAAGATCAAATACGGTATGCGCTAAGTCCAGGTTTTCAAATATATGCTCGCATTGATCCTTATACGCCATTTCATCTTCGAAATGAGACATGTACCGTTCAATTAATTCCGGTGAGTCTCCACGATCTTCTTCACGCTTAAGGATGATCTGCTTGTCAGCATAAATAAAGACGCGGACTGCTTTTGTATCATACAGCTTTTTTACGGCTTCAGCACCAAAACGGTTGAGGATTAAGTAAACAGCTCCATGCTTTTGCAGTGTGTTTACAATATCTTGCCCTTTAACCCCATAAAGATTACCGTCAATTTCGATAACCTCAATAAATTCGTTGTTCTTTTGACCGTTGGAAAAAACCTCATGGGTTACAAAATGATAGTCCTGACCATCTACTTCCGCCGATCGGGGAGCTCTTGTCGTGTACGAAATTACCTGCTTCATTCCCAACGTGTCGCCTGACATCTGGGCTACCGTCTTGCGGCCTGCGCCATTGGGTCCGGTAAAAATAAAAATAACATCTTCTTCTTTTAACTCGTACATGGATACCCCTCCTTGGTTTTGGAAGTTTGATACAAAAAGTGGCGTGTACTTTATTTTACCTGTTTTGATTCGATAGGTAAAGGACATTTACAGGATTACCACACTAGAGTATTTCCATTGAAATGGGTAAAATATGTGATCTAAATAAAGAAAGCTATTAAGCGGCTTAATTAAGAAGAAATTAGTGTGGTTCCGTTTACGGAGCAGCTTAGCGTTTTCTTGTCCCGCGTGGACCGCCATCGTTGCGTCCTGTACGAGGCTTGCCGCCGCTTGGCCCTTGGCCACGCTGGCTATCTCGTCCCCGACCGGCTGCACCCCCGCCGGATGCAGGGCCGTCGCCGCGACCACGTCCTGCCGCCGCGTTAGCGTTCCGCTGTGCTTCATGCTTCGTAGTCCACGCCCCGGCATCGCGCCCACGCCCTGCGTTGGCAGGACCGCGTGATGCCGCGCCTGCCGCGCCGCGTCCGCCGGCACTAGCACCGCGTGCGCGGCCAGCGTTAGCGCCGCCAAAGTCGCCGGCGCCATCGCGCTCGCCACCTGCGTTGCGCCAAGGAGTCGCTCCGCCAGCGCCGCGAGAACCCGCCGCGCCGCGTCCACCAGCATTGGCCCCGCGTGCGCGGCCAGCGTTAGCGCCGCCAAAGTCGCCAGCGCCATCGCGCTCACCACCGGCGTTGCGCCAAGGAGTCGCTCCGGCTGCGCCCCGAGAGCTAGCCGCGCCGCGTCCGCCGGCACTAGCTCCGCGTGCGCGGCCAGCATTAGCGCCGCCGAAGTCGCCAGCGCCGTCGCGCTCGCCACCTGCGTTGCGCCAAGGAGTCGCCCCGGCTGCGCCGCGAGAGCTAGCCGCGCCGCGTCCACCGGCACTGGCACCGCGTGCTCGGCCAGCATTAGCGCCGCCGAATTCACCGGCGCCTTCGCGTTCAGCTGCCGCGCGCTCGGTTCTGGCTTTGGTCCAAGGCGAAGTAGGAACTTCGCTCCGCGCCGCTGCCGCCCCGCGTCCAGCACCCGCACTTGCTCCGCGGCCGAAACTAGCGCCGCGCCCAGCACTTGCTCCGCGGCCGAAACTAGCGCCGCGCCCAGCACTTGCTCCGCCGCGACCACGTCCACCCTCACGTCGAGCGTTGGAGTCGCCGCCACGAGCTGCGCCGCGTCTTCCTCGTTGAGCGGAATCACGATCACCACGTGTACTCATATCAACCCTGTCGTCTTTGTCAGATGCCCTGCGTCCCACGACGTTTCCGCGTCCGCTGGTCCGAGCCTCGCTAAGCTCACCATCAGCTTTGACAGTCCGTCGAGGCAACTCTGCGTTGATTCCTTGCTCGATAGCCTCAAGTGTACCCAGGTCGTGCTGGGTTACCATGGTAACAGCCATTCCGCGCTGTCCGGCACGTCCTGTCCGGCCAATTCTGTGAATGTAGCTTTCAACGTCATGAGGCATATCATAATTGAATACATGAGTAATACCTTCAATATCCAATCCGCGAGCTGCAATTTCAGTGGCTACCAGAAGTTGAATTTTAGCGTCCCGGAAACGTTTCATAACTTGTTCGCGTTTAGCCTGGGTCAAATCGCCGTGCAGCTCATCGGATGAGTAGCCCATTTCGCGAAGAGCTTCATTCAGTTTAGCTGCTCTCAGCTTGGTTCGGCAGAAAATCATAGCCAAGTAAGGGTTGTATTCGTCGATCAAACGAACTAAAGCTTCCTGCTTGCCGCGGTCCGTTGTTTTAATAGCAATTTGTTCGATCTCGGTCAATGTAACCTGCTTGGTTTTTACTTTGATTTCCTGTGGCGTTTTCATGTAGCCTTTGGCCAAGTTGCGGATCGGTCCCGGCATTGTTGCTGAGAATAGCAGGGTTTGTCTTTTTGGAGAGGTTTGAATAATGATTTCTTCAACGTCCTTTAGAAAACCCATATGCAGCATTTGATCCGCTTCATCCAGTACAAGCGTAGATATACGCTGAAGCTGAACGGTGCCTCTACGCAAATGATCAAGCAGACGACCGGGTGTTGCAATAATCAAGTGTATGCTTCCTTCAAGCTTTTTAAGCTGCCGTTCTACATCTTGTCCGCCGTATGCAGCAAGTACACTTATTCCTTTAATTGGAGCCCATCTTTGAACCTCGCTAGTTATTTGTATAGCTAGCTCACGTGTAGGTGTCAAAATAAGCGCTTGAGTGTAGCTCTTCTTGGGATCTAGTTTTTCCAATATAGGCAGCACGAAAGCCAATGTCTTACCTGTGCCTGTTTGTGCCTGGGCAATGACATCATCTCCAGATAAAACTACTGGGATAGCTTCTTTTTGGATTGGAGTAGGCTCTGTATACCCCTGTTGGCTTAACGCCTCCGTCAATTCACTGCTAATGCCAAGATTGGCAAATACATTTTTCATTATTTTAATCTCCTTATTTACCGTTCATTCCATTCCATACAATGCATGAATAAAACTCACGTTCATTTTCCATCCTACTCAACTTAAGAATATTCAGGTTCTACCTGCATTCTACAGGAACCGGGGGGAAAAAGAAACCAGTCGATTCGCAGCAAAACCCTCTGCGTTTCTTCATATATAATATGAAGGAAAACAGAGGGGAGCAGGAATCCCATTCTATTGCTGCTTTGTATGTTCAATAACGGAGATTGAGCAGCATGAGAGGGGTGAACAATAAGCTTAATGTTTAATGAATCTGTCTTCCAATAGATTAGGACTAGCCTTCCGATTGGGTAGGGATAGTAGGCTGGGTTCCAAAGATATAATCGGAAATGGCATCGAACTCTTTAACATAAGGGGTTAAATCGTTGCCCTTCCAGGATTCTTGTGCAAGTCTGTTTAGCTCATTGATATAATCCCGGTGTGCAGATATATAGACATCAACGACTGTTGGCTGCAAAGAACGGATTTTCTCAGCAATTTTTTGCTTGAATAGATGGGAGATTTGCTCATGATGCTGAACGGTTTCGTAGGAATTTGTACCCGTAGCCAGCTTGTTGGGATCCGCATAGTCGTTAAAAGGAGTGGCAGGGTTGTACAAACCGCGGACTGTTCCTCCATTGTTCGTTTCTCGGGTACTGCTTTTTGTGCCGGATGCTGTACTGTCTATGATAATGGCAACATAAGCCGTATTATCCGCCATCATCACAATAGCGCTATTAACCCCATTCATGGCAGCGACCTGATCCGACAAAAACTGATTCATTTCGAGACGGGTATGATTGTGCGATACCGTTGTATATTGCTGCGCCGTCTGATAGGCTCTTGAAGTATCCTGACGGTGTTCATCACGCTGACTTCCATAATTGCTTGCACTGTTGTAATCATACCAACTGAAGCATCCACATAAGCCAAATAATGAACTTGAACACACAATTCCTAGAAAAATCCGGTTAAACCGCATAAAAGGGCCTCCTTACCTTTTTCATCGAATGTACTTCATATACAATATCTCCCTTGGAAAACAGCATTTGCGGGCATTAAATTCTATATGTAGGATTCATCAAATCAAGGTAATTATACATAGATGTGAAATCACATTTTCTTGCATAAAACTCTTTGTTTATGGAAATAAAATACGAGAGGCATAATTGAAAAAACCAATGGGGGCGCAGGATTGAGAACAATTTGTGAACTTCTCCAGATTCATTGACAAAAAAGGGGTACGTATTTATAGTTAATAATGGTGAATAGGTTCATTGACAATATATGACCTTTTGTTCGAAAAATATTAGCTTTAGAGGTGGGATTGATAAGATGAATCGATGGCAAAATCTGTGGCGTTTCATCCCTCTTTTCGGGTTGATGATGTTGCTTTTGACGGGGTGTGGAAGCGATACGATTTCAGCCTTGAGACCTAGAGGACCAGTAGCCAGAGACCAGCTGTTCTTAATGAAGCTGAGCTTGGGTATCATGATCGTGGTAGTTCTGGTTGTTTTCGCGATCTACTTGTACGTGTTAGTACGCTTTCGTAAGAAAAAGGGCGATAAAGATATCATTCCAAAGCAGGTTGAAGGCAGTCACACGCTTGAAATCATTTGGACAGTTGTCCCTATCATTTTATTGCTCATTTTGGCTGTACCTACAGTCAGTTATACGGTTAAGCTGGCTGAGAACAATATTCAGAATAAAGATGCGATTCATGTTAAGGTAACGGCGCATCAATTCTGGTGGCAGTTCGATTATCCGGAGCTGGGAATTGCAACAGCCCAGGATATGGTTATTCCAGCAGGCAAGAAGATTGCACTGGAAATTACCTCAGCAGACGTGATTCACTCCTTCTGGGTACCGTCACTTGCAGGTAAACAGGATACTAACGTTGGAATGACGAACATTATGTATTTCGAAGCTGATGACGCTGCTGTCTTCTTAGGGAAATGTGCCGAATTATGCGGAGCTTCGCATGCATTGATGGACTTCAAGGTTGTTTCCAAAAGCGAAGCGGATTTTACTAAATGGGTTGATAAAATGAAGCAGCCGGCGGTAATTCCTGCGGATGCCAAGGCCGGTGAGCAAGTGTTTAAAGACAATTGCCTATCCTGTCACGCGGTTAACGCACAAGGACTTGGTTTTGGACCTAACTTGAACGGGTTTGCATCACGTGAAATGATTGCAGGTGTCCTTCCAAAAGGTACTGCTAATGATAAGAGCTTGCATGATTGGATCAGTAATCCACAAGAAGTGAAGCCGGGTAATAAAATGCCTGCGTTTGGTCCTACTGGTTCGAAACCGCTGCAAGAACAGCAAATTAATGATTTGATTAAATACTTGAATGCATTGAAATAAAGAACATCTTGGTAAAAAGGAGGTAAATACGTTGGATCACTCTCACACTAGAAAACAGTACACCGGTTTAATGGACTGGTTGACTACGGTTGACCATAAGAAAATCGGTATTCTGTACTTGATTTTCGGGGGATTTTTTTTCCTGCTCGGCGGTCTTGAAGCTGTTCTGATTCGGATTCAGTTGATGTTTCCGGATAACAAAATATTTATCGGCGATACGTTCAATGCATTAACTACCATGCACGGTACGACGATGATTTTCTTCGCGGCTATGCCGATCATCTTTGCATTTATGAATGCGGTAGTGCCGCTTCAAATTGGTGCACGCGACGTAGCGTTTCCTTTCGTAAATGCACTTGGCTTATGGTTGTTCTTCTTGGGTGGTATTATGTTGAACGTGAGTTGGTTCCTGGGCGGCGCTCCTGCTGCAGGCTGGACGGCTTATGCACCACTATCAACCATCGTTGACACCACCTCGTCTTATCATGGGGTTGACTTCTATGTACTAGGTTTGCAGATTGCCGGTTTGGGTACGCTGATCGGGGGTATTAACTTCCTTGTAACGATCATTAATATGCGTGCACCTGGTATGACCTATATGAGAATGCCTTTGTTTACTTGGACGGCGTTCATTACTTCTGCGCTTATCTTGTTCGCTTTCCCTGCTATTACAGTAGGCTTGGTTCAGTTAATGTTTGAGCGCCTGTTCGACGGTGCATTCTTTGATGCCAGTCGAGGCGGTAATTCAGTACTCTGGGAGCATATATTCTGGATCTTCGGTCATCCGGAAGTTTATATCCTGATTCTACCTGCATTCGGTATTATTTCAGATATCGTAAGTACATTTTCCAAAAAGCGTTTGTTCGGATACAGCTCCATGGTATTCGCTACAGCGTTGATCGGATTTTTAGGCTTCATGGTTTGGGTCCATCATATGTTTACAACAGGGATTGGGCCTGTAGGTAATGCCATCTTCGCTATTGCAACAATGGCAATCGCGGTTCCTACCGGTGTTAAAATCTTTAACTGGCTGTTTACCCTTTGGGGAGGACAAATTACGTTCTCCACGGCTAATATATTTGCTACAGCTTTTATCCCAACGTTCGTTATGGGTGGTACTACAGGGGTTATGCTTGCGGTTCCAGCGGCTGACTTTCAATACCATGACACCTACTTCGTCGTAGCGCATTTCCACTATGTTATCGTTGGCGGACTTGTCCTGGGCTTGTTTGCAGGGATGTACTACTGGTGGCCAAAAATGTTCGGACGTATGCTTAACGAGAAATTGGGGAAAGTTCATTTCTGGACCTTCTTTATCGGCTTCCATCTGACATTCTTCCCTCAGCATTTCTTAGGATTGATGGGGATGCCGCGCCGCGTATTTACATATCAGCCTGGCGTTGGTTTGGAAGAAGGCAACTTGATCAGTACATTCGGCGCCTTCTTGATGGGTATCGGAACTATCGTTTTCTTAATCAATGCAATTGCAACAGCGCGTTCGCCACAGAACGCTCCAGCGGATCCGTGGGATGGCCGTTCCTTGGAATGGGCAATTCCGTCACCTCCGCCAGAGTACAATTTTAAACAAACTCCACTTGTACGTGGATTGGATGCTTTCTGGAAAGAGAAAATGGCAGGAAACAAAGAGATGACGCCGGCAGAACCGATCGGCTCGATCCATATGCCTTCACCATCTATACTGCCGCTTACCTTCTCAATCGGATTCTTTATTTTAGGCTTTGGATTCATGTACCACAATTATGTTGTAGTTGCTGTTGGGGCTGTCATCATGTTGGGAAGCATGTTCCTAAGATCCGTATATGATGACAAAGGATACCACATTGAGCCTGAAGAGCTGGAAGATAAGGGGGTTAAAGCATGAGTGTACATCATGAAGTAGGTGGTGCTCTGCCACCTCATGCGGAAACCGCAACTTTGGAAGGCAAGAATAAAGTAATGGGCTTCTGGCTCTTCCTTGGCGGAGAATGCGTATTGTTCGGTATGCTGTTTGCATCCTTCATAGCATTGCGCAATCAAGTACCGGATGGACCGACTGGCCAAGAAATTTTTCAATTAAGCATTGTAGCTTTATCGACATTTATCTTGTTGACAAGCTCTTTGACCAGTGTATTTGGAACTATGGCATTGCACCGCGGTAATTTGAAAATGCTGAATTTCTGGATGATCATTACCGTATTGCTTGGCTTAGGCTTCTTGGGCTTAGAGATTTATGAATTTGTTCACTATGTGCATGAAGGCCATATATTCTCGAGAAGTGCTTTTGCTACTTCGTTCTATACACTAGTAGGCTTTCACGGAGCGCACGTAGCTTTCGGGGTATTGTGGATTTCGTTGTTGGTCATTTCATCTATCAAAAAAGGTCTTACAGTCGTAACGGCGCCGAAATATTATGTTGCCGGTCTGTATTGGCACTTTATCGACGTAGTTTGGGTGTTTATCTTCACCGTAGTGTACTTGTTAGGGAAGGTGGGACCATAAATGAGCAGCCATCAGCACACATCAGACGCTGGCAAGCGGCATAAGTTAGAAGGCCCAAGAAATCACTACTTGTCCTACATTGTTTCGATTGTGTTAACTATGTTGGCCTTCGCGGCCGTTTTATACGGAGGCTTGGACCATTCGTTTCTTATCATTTTCCTGGTAGGCTTAGGTTTAGTGCAGGCCGTCTTCCAGCTAGCCTATTGGATGCATATGAAAGATAAGGGACATTTCCTTCCGATTGTCGGATTGTTGTTCGGATTCTTCGTTGCTTTGACTGGAGTAGTTATGGCGGTATACTGGGTTTGGTGGTAAAAAATTTAGAGGTGGCTTGAAGAATGAGCCCCTCTTTTTTTTACAAAACTTTGCACTATTTTTCACAAATTAGTAACAAGTAGGAAATAGTCTGTAAAAGGAAGGAGAGGTTGACATGGATGCAAGTCAAATGGGACATATGGGACACACAGGAAGCGGTGCATTTTCAGAGTTTGCTGCCCTATGGAGTCCTGGTTGGATCCTCGTTGTTATCATTGTAGGTTGGTTGTATGCAATGGCCGTTGGTCGTTGGAGGCAGCAATTTGAAGATTCTTCTCCTGTAAGAATAGGCCAGCAGCTATATTTCTATACAGGTTTGCTGCTGTTTTACGTAGCTGAGGGGAGTCCCTTATATTATTATGGCCACCATTACAGCTTTAGCGCGCACATGCTGCAGCAATCCATATCGTATTTGGTAATGCCGCCGCTGATCCTGCTAGGCTTGCCAGGATGGCTGTTAAGACCGATGTTTCGAAGAAATGTGGCTCATTTGCTAATGAAAGGGTTCACGTCGCCATTGATTTCGTTATTCCTGTTTAACCTTATTTTCTCCCTTTATCATATTCCGATTATTATGGATTATTTAATGGCGAACCCGTTAGCACATACGATTTACACCGCAATTTTTATGTTGGCTGCGTTCCAAATGTGGTTTCCCGTATTCTGCCCGCTGCCTGAGTACAACCGGATGAATGAGCTGCGCAGAATGGCTTATATTTTTGTTAATGGGATTTTATTGACTCCTGCCTGCGCTCTAATTATTTTTGCGGAAGAACCGATCTATGCTTCCTACAAAGGCATATCCGAGCAGTTTCTATATATGTCCGTATTGAATGATCAGCAGCTTGGCGGAGTTATAATGAAAATTATTCAAGAGATTGTCTACGCCATTGCATTAGGCTATACCTTCTTCCGTTGGTACCGTAAGGAACGCAAGCAGGAGGAAGAGGAAGAGTTGGCGCTTGAAGGCTATGTTCAGCCGCATGCCAATATGAACCGGGCTTAAATTATTTATTTATTAGGTGGGAATACGAATGCAAATATTGCCTACGGTTAGCACGCTATTTATTGTTATCAGTGCTATTTTTGTAGCCTTTGGTTGGTATCATATTGTGAAGGGAAACCGTGAGACGCATCAGAAGCTGATGTTATGGGGGGCCGGATTCGCTCTAGCCTTCTTTCTGGTTTACGCATCACGGACTATCTTTGTCGGAAATACGAGCTTTGGCGGCCCGGAAGAGCTGAAGCTGGCGTACCATCTGTTTTTATTTTTCCATATCGCATTGGCGACATCTGCTGCAGTATTCGGTATCGTTACATTGCTGCATGCCTTCAACAAGCGTTTTGCCAAGCACAAAAAGATAGGCCGCATAACGGCAGTCGTCTGGCTCCTTACAGCTCCAACGGGTGTTGTTGTCTATGTGCTCCTATATCTGATGTATCCAGGCGGCGAAACGAAGCCGATGATAGATGCCATATTAGGCTTATAGAGTTTTTGATCATGCGTTACTTGAGTCACATTTGTTGCAGGTCCTGTTGATGTGAAGGACATTGCAATGAACGTGGCTTTTTTGTATATACCCATTTAATTATTTGGTATTGATCCGGCTTATTTTCAAAGCTGTTGCTTGGGCAGGGTAGGATTGATTAATCATGCCGTCATTTACTATGCTAACTTTATCCCCGATAGCCAGAGAATCGTATTCGCCGTTGTTCTTAACTGTAATCCAAGCTGCATCCGGCTTAACTTCATCCAGGAGCTGTTGAACGGATTTTTTGCTAATATCTTCAGCTTTAGTGTTTTTGACGACTAGTACCTTATGATCGGATTTGGAAATAATATAGCCTTCCTTATAGTTCCAAACCTCCTGTTTAGATGGCGCTGGGGACTCCTTACTCGATGAACATCCGGAAATACAAGTGGCTAAAACAGTTAATATCATCAAATACCGCACTTTGCAGCCCTCCATAGCTTGATTTATTAAGACCGATTTAGTTTGACAAGTCTTTTACAAATTAACGGTGTAGGACAGTATAATGTTGCTAAGATATGGAAAATTCATGATGATCATTTATTTAAAATGGTTTGTTATGGTTACTTTTAGCGACCGGATTTATACTTACTTCTTTGTAACTTGCCACAAAAAAGTAACTAACTGGTGTTAACTTCAGCTCTTACAATATCTCCGTTAAAGCTGTATTATTCGAGATAGCATAGTAAACGATTTCATATATAAATGGAAAACCGTTTCTGAATTTCAGCCTGCTGGAAGGAGATTTTATGACATCAAAAGCGGCTTCATCCCAGTACCGCATTCCTTTGTTTTGCGTTGTTACACTATTGTTCTGGTTCTCTATGTACACTTGTGTGCCCATATTAACCGCGTATGTTGAATCTTTGGGAGCCTCCCACAAAATGGCTGGGTTAATTGTAGGCATGTATGGGTTTAGCCAAATGCTGCTGCGTATCCCGGTTGGCATTATGTCAGACCGATTTCACAAGCGGAGACTATTTATTGTGTTTGGCATGCTGTTCACGACGTTGGCAGGGGCAGGAATACTGGTTTCACAGAGTGTGACCTGGATCCTCATTCTTCGGGCTTTGGCAGGTGCCGCGGCAGCTACATGGGTTGATTTTACGATTCTTTTTACAAGTTACTATCGTAAGGAAGAAACAACAAAAGCTATTGGGACGATTACCGTATACAACTCTTTGGGGCAAATGCTTGGTATTTTAACCGGCGGCTGGTTTGCCGATATGTATGGTTGGGAGTCATCCTTTCTGATAGGAGCTGTTGTAGGGACGATTGGTTTTGCGGGATCCTTCTTCCTGGTAGAGAAGTTTGATAATAATGCCCAGAAAATTACGATGCACGGCGTTGTAGAGGTAGCTCGGGACCGAATGCTGATTGTTGTATCGTTCTTAGCTATTTTGTTTCAGCTGCTGACATTTGCCACTGTATTTGGCTTTACACCGGTATATGCCCAAGCATTAGGGGCGACTAAGCTGGATATGGGGCTGCTCACTTTTTTTTCAACCTTTCCGACTGCAGTAGCTGCATGGGTGGGGGGAAGGCATCTGTCTGCAAAGCTTGGTGAGAAGAATGTAATTATCGGTGGATTTATTCTGAGTGGTATTTTTACGGCAATAATCCCAATGACCTCTCATTTGGGACTGTTAATATTGACACAAGCGATAGCGGGATTTGGAAGGGGCTTGTCAACACCGATTCTGATGTCGCTTAGCATTAAACACATGGATTCAGGTAAACGTGCAACAGCAATGGGTTTTTATCAGGCAATCTATGGGCTAGGGATGTTTATGGGGCCTTTGTTTATGGGAATTGCAGGGGATTTGCTGACGCTTCAGCAAGGTTTTGTCATTGTTGGAATACTCGGCTGCGTTTCAGCATGGTTAGCCTACCGATTGATTCAAGTCAAGCCGCTTGAGAACATGGCAAAAAGTTAAGCTTGGCAGCTGAAAAGAAAAGGAAAAGGCGTACACTTTAACGAAGGAGTTGACACGTATGGAAAAGAGAAGGTTGGGTAAAACGGATTTGCTTGTAAGTGTTCTGGGCTTCGGTGGTTCCGAAATTGGTTACGAGAACGCCTCTTTGTCTGAGGTGGAAAGGCTTCTTGGAAGCGCGTTGGATGCAGGTCTTAATGTTATCGATACAGCTGAATGCTATAAAACGAGTGAAGAACTGATAGGCCAAGCGGTAGGGCACCGCAGGAACGACTACTATTTGTTCACTAAATGTGGTCATGCATCGGGGTTCGATGCTCCGGATTGGGATCCCAAGATGCTGGCTGACAGCATAGATCGCAGCTTAAAGCGACTGAAAACCGATTATGTGGACCTGATTCATCTGCATAGCTGCAAGGAGGAACTGCTGCGGGATGGAGAGGTTATTGCCGTGCTGAAGAAAGCTCAGGAGGCAGGGAAAACTCGCTATATCGGATACAGCGGTGACGGCAATGCAGCCTTGTATGCTATACAATGCGGGGCATTCGACTCGCTGCAAACCTCTATCAATATTGCGGATCAACAAGCGGTTCAGCTGACGCTGCCTGAAGCAGTGGTCAGACAAGTAGGCGTTGTTGCCAAACGTCCAATAGCTAATGTAGCATGGCGTTCCGGCGCAGAGAAGCCAGCGTCCGCTTACCATCATACCTATTGGGAGCGTCTGCAGCAGCTGGAGTATGATTTCTTGAAGGGTGACCCGTCAAAGGCGGTAGAAACAGCGCTGCGCTTTACGCTCAGTCAGCCGGGAGTGGCTACAGCTATTGTAGGGACAGCCAATCCGGACCGCTGGGTGCAGAACGCCGTGCTTGCTGACAAGGGATCGCTAACTGACCAGCAAATGCAGGCGATTAGAGCGCGTTGGAATGAAGTTGAGGCGGGTAAAGGCTGGGCTGGGCAAGGATAGTAATTTTTGGCCGCCCGATCAGTTTAATGCAGGGAGGCTATCGGATGGATATCCGTCGTATAGGGCATGAGGAGGTTCAGGAGGTACATAGGTTGATGGTTGATGTAGTTTCCAGGCTTCCCTCCAGTGCGCTGTTCTCGATGGATAGTACAGACTATCTGTATACTCGTGTTCAAGACCATGGTGAGATATATGGTGCTTTTCTAGAGGAACGGCTTGTTGCTTTTACAGTCCTTGCATTTCCAGGTGTCGGCGCAAGTAATTTGGGGCGTGAGTTCGGCGTGCCGGAGGCGGAACTGCTCCGTGTGGCTGTTCTTGATGCGACGGTGGTTCATGAGACTGCACGAGGTCATGGGCTGCAGCGTCAGTTTCACGAGCTGAGGGAAGAACGCGCACGGGCTTATGGCTGCCTGCATCTGTTCTCGACGGTTCATCCAGAGAACCACGTGAGTAGGCGAAATCTGGAGGACGCAGGGTTTACACTTCAGTTTACCCGCCCGATGTATGAAGGCCATTTACGGCACTGCTATGCCAAACGGCTAGTTTAACCATCTTGACCTAATCTTCAATGGAGCTTATTACCATTCGAGCCCACAAGGATGACGAGCTTTCCGTATGGACTTTTTTATATTCGGATAGCGGGGAAGTAGATATGTACTAAAGATCCTGAACGGAACTGAAAATTCCGTTATTTAATCTACGGCCTCCAATTTAGGACGATAGCGGAAGTCGGATTTCCGCGAGCGACCGGGCAAGGTCGTGTAATTTAGCAGGTGGAACCCCTGCTTGGTAGAACGTGCAGCCGCGTTGCCAATAGCGAGTCTTGGGCTATCAGCAGTAATGTTGAGTGCTAAGCGTAGACAGTCAGGCAGTAGGCCTGAAAAGTGACGGAGCCCCGAAATTGACTAACATTGAGATAGGCCGACGGTATGCGGAATCTGGAAGGCAACATCTACACAGACGC
>NZ_JANQBD010000017.1 GCF_024722015.1 Paenibacillus radicis (ex Xue et al. 2023)
CGCCTTGTTTGCTGTACGCTTTTTTCTGGCTTACACCAAAAAACAAACGGCACAGGGATTTTTCCCATACCGTTTCGAATTCCATTTTAATTCCGCTATTGTTTTTGAGCTTAACTTAATGACATTGCCCTCTTGGGTAGTCGTTTTTATCATCCATGCCCAATTTCTTCTCAGACCAAATTCAAAACCATTCTGGTAGTTTTTAAAGTGTAGCCATTAAATGCTTCTTCCGAATCATTCACTTTACTAAATCCTTTGGATGTATAAAATGCTATTCCTGCGTGATTTTCCCGTTCCACATTGAGAAATAGACAGGTTATTCCAGTTAAGTCATTTAGCCCTCTCTGTATTAATTCAGAGCCAATCCCTTTGCCCTGATGTTCAGGAGCAACATAAATCGCCCATAGCTCTGCCTCGTGGCTCGTGTTTGCTTTAGAAAAGTTTGCAAATCCAACGATTTCGCCTTCACTTTCAGCTACAAGAAGCAGGGATCGCTCCATCCTCCTTCTCACATTCCCGTCCGAATAAGCAATACTAAGAAAATTACGCTGCACCTGCTCAGGAATAATGCCTTTATAAGTAAGATGCCATGTTGTTTGGGCTACATGCTGGATATCGGCTATATCATCAATTTGAGCGTAACGAATTTGAATCTTCATTGGATCCCCTCCAAAGAATCGAAAGCTTTTACTTGAACCGAGCATTATGCCGCCATTATTACAACAACAAAAAGACTACTTCCACCCGATTGATGATCGATGAAAGTAGTCGCTTCATACTGCTTGTAAACAGCTTATAGCTGTTCGAGGAAGTTTTGAATGACTAAGAAAGGAATGGCACCAATAGAGATGAAAGCGAAGAAGAAACCGTAAAGAAAACTTTTTAACTGTGTCATAGCAATCACTCCAATCCATTTTGTCTAAATTGTGAACTTGCTTCTCATTATAAACCTCATTAGCTTGTCTTTTATTAAAAATACATGAGTTTTTCATTAATTTTCTATAATTTAACACACAAAAAAAGCTTTCTAACAGTTCCATGTACCTGCTAGAAAGCCGTCTTATTGATTTATTTAACAACTTCGGTTTTAAATACGTTATCTAATTTTCCATCAAGCCGTTTCTTCAATGGAATTTTAATATCTCTGCCAAGTTCCTTAAAGAAAGTGTCCACATCACAGTTTACGTTTTCCAGCAAAATTTTCAGAGCGCCTTCCACGGCAATATTCTGGTTAGATTCGGCAGGAACCGTAATATCAACCGCGTATTTCTTAGTTAATGTGTTAATATATCGGCTGAATATTTCAATTAACTCATCATTATTAAAATTCTCGATTGCGACTTGACCTTTATTCGTAAATTTCAAATTAATTCTCACTTTCCAATTTCCCCTTTTCTGTTAAACCATCTATTTTTGAAGTATTTAGTTAATAGGGCTGATCTTATGGTTGTTCACGAAGAAAAGGTTGCAATAATCCGCTAGATACTACGCTTCAATTCTAAGTCAGTTTTTATTGTTTTCTTATCCATCCATAAATATATCATACTTTTGACTTTTTTCCGATGGTTTTCAACGTTTATTTCACATTAAAGTAAAAATAAGTGCTCGGGTGTCACTCAATTGAGTATTATTCGCCAAATTTTAACAGTAAAAAGACCACTTTCACTCGATTTATCCAATCGACAGAAAGCAGTCTTGTTTGCTTCAAACCAAAACTCGATGCAGTTACCTTACATCAGATAGCCAACTGAGCCACAAAACGCCGAACCAGTTCAATGAACATCGGCTTCGTTTTATTGGCTACAGCTACCACCTGCTCGTGCGTCAGCGGCTCCAATTCCTCGCCTATCGCCATATCGGTAATGCAGGAAATGCCAAGCACCTTTAGTCCTGCGTGGCTCGCGGCAATCACTTCGCCAACTGTGGACATTCCCACAGCGTCTCCACCCAGTCGTGCAAGCATAGTAAGCTCTGCCGGGGGTAAATAGCTTGGTCCGGTAATACCGCTGTATACACCCTCCTGGAGTCGTATAGACTTGCCTTCGCTACGCATATCCTCGGCAATTTGTTTCGCCAATTGTCTGTAATTGCGGCTATAAGCTTCAGACATATCAGGGAAACGTACACCCAGCTCAGAATGGTTGGCTCCGATGAGGGGATTAGCTCCAGTCAGATTCAAGTGGTCAGAGATCAGCATCAGGTCACCCGCCTGGAAGCTGCGGTTCATCCCTCCTGCCGCGTTCGTAATGACCAACGTATGGACTCCCAGCTGCTTCATAACGTAGATCGGAAAAACGACTTTTTGCATCGAATAGCCTTCATAATAATGAAAGCGTCCCTGCATAACGATGACAGATTTTCCTTCCAGATTACCGATCACAAACTGCCCGGCATGTCCTTCTACAGTTGATACTGGAAAATGCGGAACCTGGTCATATGAGATTATTGTTGGATTTTCCACTTGTGCAGCCATATCTCCAAGTCCTGAACCTAGAATAAGTCCAAGCTGAGGTGCATTCCCTTGCAAGCGCTGTTGAATCCATTGTGCTGCTTCTTGAATTTGTTGTAAGTAATTAGTTTCCAAACTATTCGGTTCCCCTTCCAAATTACAATCTATTTAGCCCAGCCTAGCCACAATACCCAGAATCAATTTAAGGAATTTCGGCTTAACTCGTTCTGTCGTCTCTATAACCTCTGCATGAGATAATGGTTGGTCAAGAATGCCTGCAGCCATGTTGGTGATGCAAGAAAACCCGAGAACTTCAATACCTGCGTGACGTGCTACCACAACTTCTGCCACTGTGGACATTCCTACTGCATCAGCGCCCAGTGTACGCACCATACGGATTTCCGCAGGTGTCTCATAGGTTGGGCCTAACAAACCGATATAAACGCCCTCCTGGAGCTTAATGCCTTGCTCTGAGGCGACCTCATGGGCCGTTTTCCTTAAGCCGCGGCTGTAGGCCTCCGACATATCTGGAAATCGAACGCCAAGCTCATTGAAATTCGGCCCGATTAACGGATTGTGGAAGGTAAAATTAATATGATCCTTAATAAGCATCAAATCTCCAACTTCATAGGAGGTGTTTACGCCGCCGGCAGCATTCGTCACAATCAGCGTCTTAACTCCGAGCTCTTTCATCACTCGAACCGGGAACGAAACCACATTGACTCCATACCCTTCATACAGATGAAAGCGACCCTTCATTAGCAGCACATGTTTGCCATGTATTGTTCCGAGCAGCAGCTCACCTGCATGTCCCTCGACAGTTGAAACCGGGAAATTAGGAATATCCTTATAAGCAATAACCGTAGCCTGCTCAACTAAATCGGCAATAACACCCAAGCCCGATCCAAGTATCAAACCTATTTCCGGAGTGGCTCCATATTGAGCCCGGATGTAGGCCGCAGCCTCTTTAATATGGTTGAGCACCGATCTATCTTCCATGTGGTTGTCCTCCTTCAATTCTTATAGCTTCCCTAAAAAGCTGCTGCCATTATCAGTACTCCGTACTCCAAAATTGTCAGCAATCGTTGCACCAAGATCAGCGAAGGTATCCCTGATGCCAATCGAATGCCCTTTGCTCAGGCGTGGACTATATATGAGCAGCGGCACGTATTCACGAGTGTGATCAGTCCCCGGATGAACAGGATCATTCCCATGATCTGCTGTCAAAATAAGCAAGTCGTCCTGCCCGATTTCATTCATGATTTGCGGAAGCCACTCGTCGAATTCTTCAAGGGCTTTAGCATATCCTACAGGATCACGGCGATGGCCGTACAAGGAGTCAAAATCAACAAGATTAGTAAATAAAAGCCCTTTAAACGGCTTTCGCAAATAATCAATGGTAGCCTGAATTCCATCCAAATTACTTTTGGTTGATCTTGCTTCCGTTATACCTTCGCCGGAATAAATATCATTGATTTTACCGACCGCAATGCAGTCCAGACCTGCATCCTTCAAATGATTCATGACTGTAGGCTCCGGCGGCTTAACCGCATAGTCATGACGGTTCGGAGTACGTTTGAAGGCTCCCGGTTGACCGTTATAAGGTCTCGCAATAACCCTTCCCACTGCATAAGGTTCCTCTAGTGTCAGCTTGCGCGCGATTTCACAGCCCCGGTAAAGCTCCTCAAGCGGGATAATATCTTCATGAGCGGCCAGTTGAAACACACTATCTGCCGAAGTGTAAACAATCCAGGCCCCTGTATTCATTTGCTCTTGTCCCAGCTCATCCAAAATCTCTGTACCTGAAGCAGGTTTATTGCCAATAACCTTACGACCCGTCTCCTGCTCGAAACGATCGATCAATTCCTTTGGAAAGCCATCCGGAAACACATTGAACGGAATGGTGACTCTCAAGCCCATGATCTCCCAATGGCCAGTCATTGTGTCCTTCCCTACGGATACCTCGGCCATTTTTCCGAAGGCAGCACTTGGTTGTTCAGCCGGTTCAATACCTTGCAGCGAAGCAATGTTGCCAAGCCCCAGCTGTTGTAAATGCGGAAGCGAAAATCCCGCAACAGTCTCCGCAATATGGCCTAGCGTATGTGAGCCGCTGTCACCAAACGATTCGGCATCTGGAAGCTCACCGATTCCCACGCTATCCAGGACGATTAAACATATACGTTGAAAGGTCAAACTAGCCACCTCCTTTAGATAATAACCATCTTTTGTATTATCGCAAAACAGTCGCAGGTTTGCAAAAACGGATTGTCAATTACATCTTAACTAAAAAAGCCCATTCCATCATACTCGGAACGAGCCTAAAGCATTTATCTCGACTGATCATCATCAACCGCAACTACCTTTTGGCTCTTGGATGCGCGCGGTCGTAGACCTCTTTCATTTTGCCACGAGTTACCTGGGCGTAGATTTGAGTCGTTGAAATATCCGCATGGCCCAGCATTTCTTGTACCGAACGCAGATCTGCCCCATTTTCCAATAAATGTGCAGCAAAGGAATGTCGAAGCGTATGCGGTGTAATTTCTTTAACGATCTGAGTCTCAGCGGCATATTTTTTAATAATCTTCCAGAAGCCCTGGCGGGTAATCCTGGTCCCAAGATGATTTATGAACAATGCTTGTTCCGTCTCCGAATGCTTCAAAAGTCGGGGGCGCATTATTTTGATATAGGAACTGACATACTCAGCGGCAATTCCTCCAAGAGGGATAATCCGCTCCTTTAGTGCTGTGCCAACGCAACGAACAAATCCCAGCTCTAGGTTCACGTTCTCAACATCCAGGGAGATCAGCTCGGAAACACGAATGCCTGTCGCATATAAAACTTCCAACATTGCTTTATCCCGCATTCCGTTGGGAACCTCGGTATTAGGTGCGTCCAGCAATGACTCCACTTCAGCGATTGTTAACACATTGGGCACTCTTTTCTCCAGCTTGGGTGTTTCTATATACAACGTAGGATCCTGCTGTATTCTCCGTTCGCGGACCAAGTACTGGTAGAACGCACGGATCGAAACCATATTGCGTGACTGGGTAGCAGCAGCTCTTCCCAATTGTTTCAATTGTAATAAATAATTGGATATTTGTATTTTTTTTGTATCTGTCAGCGAGTTAATACCTTGCTCCTCAAGAAAGTATAGATATTGGATAATATCTCTTTCATAGGATTCCAGCGTATTTCGGGCCAACCCCCGCTCATCAGATAAAAAATGGATGAATGACTGCAGCTCGTTTCTCATTCCGATTTCCCTTCCTATGTCAAACCATGGATACTCAACTAAGGTAATCCTCTAGTAAATTCAACATGAAAGGACAGAATCCTGCTGCTGAAGTAAAGGCAAATTTATTATTCTCCCAGCCAATAAAATAATTTCAAGCGGTCACGCATAGAGCCTTGATCCGATATGGACACTTGGTTTTGAAAAACCTTTACCGCTTTCCCCGCTGGTTCCTTATAGCGTTGAGTCGGTTCTATCCATTGTGTTACTACGATCAGCATGTGGTAAAGCGCATAGGTGAATACGCAAAACACTAATAGAAATTTTAACCGCCCCAACCATCTTCTGAAATTAAAGATCATAGCCTGTACCTCCTTAAGCGTTTTTGCAATAGCAAAAACCTGCTTCGTAAGCGTCTCCTTGAGTCTACAAAGCGCCTTCCCTTAAAGATAGACTATGATCATTGGACCAGCTTTATGATTGATGCTGCCTATGGATTCAGCAGTTCTTCGACTTTTCGAAAGGGCAAGCCCACTGCTTCAGCTACTGCTGAGTGAGTGACATGACCTTTAAACGTATTCACTCCCAAACGCAGATCCGGATGAGCGCCAATCGCTTGAATAACCCCCTTGTCGGCAAGCTCCAAGGCATAAGAAAGCGTGACGTTAGTTAAAGCCAACGTTGATGTTCTTGGTACCGCCCCCGGCATATTGGCTACAGCATAGTGAAGGACGCCATGTTTCTCATAAACGGGGTCACTATGTGTTGTAACCCGGTCTACCGTTGCTATGGAGCCACCCTGATCAACAGCTACATCTACGATTACAGCTCCCGGTTTCATATGCTTAACCATATCCTCAGTAACCAGCTTGGGTGCCCTCGCTCCCGGGATCAGCACAGCGCCGATTAATAAATCGGCTTTCTGAACTGCGCTTGCTATATTGTAAGGGTTAGACATAAGTGTTCGTATTCGTCCTTGGAACACATCGTCCAAATAGCGCAGCCGGTCAGCGCTGCGGTCTATGATCACCACATTCGCTCCTAATCCCAGCGCCATTTTGGCCGCATTAGTCCCAACGATCCCTCCACCCAAAATAATTACATCCGCAGGTGGAACGCCAGGGACTCCGCCCAATAATATACCTCTGCCGCCATAGAAACGCTCCAGAAACTGTGCACCAACCTGTACTGACATTCTCCCTGCCACCTCACTCATTGGCGTAAGCAGCGGCAAGCTGCCATTAGGCAGCTGGATTGTTTCGTAGGCAATACCTGTCACTTTACTTTTTACAAGCGCTTCGGTAAGCTTCGGCTCTGCTGCCAAATGGAGATAAGTAAAGAGCGTCAAGTTTTCACGGAAATATCCATATTCAGACGGCAAGGGCTCTTTAACTTTTATTATCATATCCGATTGCGACCATATCTCTGCTGCTTGCTCCAGCACTGTTGCTCCTTCTTTTATATAATCATCATCAATAAACCCGCTCCCCTCACCGGAACCGGATTCAATGATTACTTTATGCCCATGCTGCAGCAGCAATCCCGCCCCTCCTGGAGTTAGAGCAACTCTGTTTTCGTTATTCTTAACTTCCTTAGGAACACCGATTACAGTTATATTCGGCATATGGCCTGCTCCCCTTTCCGTGATTCTTTCCATTACAGGTAACTTCCCCAAAAGGCCAAGACATTAATCACATCATGAAAATGAAACAACACCAAAACCGAATGATTTTCAGCAAAAACCTTAGTTTTGAAATCTATGAATAGAACATGCTATACTTTTAAAAGAAACAAATGTGTAGTGGGGGATTATTGATGAAGAAAGTAGCGACTGAAATACGAAGCTGGATCTTTTCTATCGGAATTGCTTTTGCATGTGCTCTGTTAATCGGTGTATTTGTTTTGCAGCCTACCAATGTGCTTGGGCATTCAATGGACCCAACTCTGCATGACGAGCAGCGTATTTTCGTCTCCAAAATTTCGCATACTTTTCATATGGAGCCCGATTACGGGGATATTGTCATCATCGACAGTCGTGTGGACCGAAGCCGGAGTGTGCTTGATGACCTTCTGGAGCATCCACTAATCTCCCTTTTATCTGACAAGGATGACCGCATTATTTATATTAAACGAGTCATCGGCAAACCCGGCGATGTGCTGGAATTTAAAAATCATCAGGTATTCCGTAACGGCGAACCATTGAACGAACCTTATCTTAACGAGCAAATGAATTATACGTCTTCACAGAAGTTCGTCGTTCCTGATAAACATCTGTATGTGATGGGGGATAATCGAAATAACAGCAAGGATAGCAGAAATATTGGCTTTATCCCGTTAGATCATGTTCTCGGAATTAAAATAGGGAAATAATCCTTCTTTTACACAAGCGCGACATATATCATACTATGACAAAAAACCTTCAAACTTGTTAAATCAAGCTGAAGGTTTTGTTCGTTTTATGGTTTGTTTTTGTCGTTGCAGCGGTGACATATTCCTTGAAAATCCAGCCGATGATCCAACACCTGAAAACGGTATTCACGTTCCAAGCGCTCCTCCAGATGTCCCAGCCAGTCTTCCATTATTTCATCGACTGCTCCGCACTGTACACAGATTAGATGGTGATGATGATGACGAGTGCTGTCATTACGCAAGTCATACCTGGCTACGCCATCACCGAAATTCATTTTCTCCACGACATGCAGTTCGCTTAATAATTCTAGCGTACGATACACAGTCGCAAGACCAATTTCGGGAGCTTTATCCTTAACTAGCATAAATACATCTTCAGCACTGAGATGATCTTCTTCATTTTCCAGCAGCACACGGACGGTAGCTTCCCGCTGAGGAGTTAACTTATAGCCTTGTGATTGGAGCTGCTGTTTAATTTTTTCAATGCGAGATTCCATGTTCCTCCCCCTACGGGTTTTGCAATAAACAAAACCTGCTACGTAAGCCTATGCCCAATTACAACAATAAAAGCCGAATATTCTGCTGGGCTTCATCTTACATTATAGGTCGGGTTTAGTTGGAAAGTCAAACATAATAAGGTAAGCTGCTGAACTTTAATAGCTACGATTGAATGATTCCGCACTAACAAAATGTTATATTCTATCTAAATAAGAAGATTGGGATCAAGGAGCCATAGTAATGAGCATCGGAGTCACCCATTTCATAATAACCGGAGAGAGATAGGCCTCGAACAACGCAACTCCAGCCAATAATACACCCGACAGAAGAATCGTTGAGGAATACCGCATAAATGGTTCATAGAAAGCCCCTTTGCGCATCATAAATCGATGCTTAACCAAATGGATGGAAAACGCCATTGCAGTTACACTGCAAATAAGCAGGGCTGGAATAACAAACAGATTTTGCGGAACAACAGAAACAAGTGCAAACAACAGCCCCTTCCAGGACAGCTGTCCTACTAGATATCCAACGCTAAAGCCGATTAGAACACCTTTTAGAAAATCAAGAATTAATATCAAGGGAAGACCGACTACGGACATACCGAGCACCCATATGATCAGTATCCATTTGATGTGAAGGGCAAAGGATTGTTGAAAGGACGCCTTAATATCACTGAAAGCACCTTGTTCCACCGCAGAGAAAAAATTGCCCAAATATCGCATAATCTCCTGTTTTTGTTCAAAAGACAATGCATTCACCATCACAGTTCCAAAAACAACACCTGTAATAAAAATAACCCCTACGAAAATATACAGCGACAAATGCTCTTTCATATAAAGCTGCAGCGAACGGTTACGGTTCATGGTGGGTCAGCCTCCCTTGCACTATTAGTACAAGCATATGAGAAGCTTCTATAGGTTATGACATTATCTGCCCGTTACTTTACCGTACTTGCCTCCTCCGCCCACCTGAAGCATAAGCTTATCCTCTCTCGCTTGTACAATATACTCTGCTATCTCCGTGCCAGCTGCTTGCTCCAGCTCTTCACAGGAAACCTTATGCAGCAGGTTCATTTCCGTACCGAATCGTTCAAGAAGCGCCTGAAGCTTCTTCGGTCCGAGCCCAGGTATATATTCGAGAGGCACCTGGTAATGATAGGCCGGTCTATCCTCCGGTACGAACGGATGTCCAACTTCACGGTCGGCAATATTAAGAATACGGTCCAGTACGCCATTAACAATCCGTTTGCTGCCGCAATAGAGGCAGCGTTCCACCGCCGTCGCCTGCTCATCTAGAACAGAACTGCAATCAGCGCAATACGTACGGTGGTATTTACCAAGCCGCGGGTTCAAACCATAATTGGCCTGCACCCCTCTACCATCCTCCCTTGCCAGCGCTTTTCGCAGCTCTTCAAAGCTAGCCTCCTCAAGCTTAAGAACATTATATTCACGGCCTATCTTAGCCAAGGAGTGAGCATCCGAATTAGTCAAGTAGGTGTACCGATCCAGCTCGGATATATAACCTGCCATTTCAGAATCGGCGCTTAAACCAAGCTCTACAGCCGCAATTCCATCCAAATCCAGCAAATGCTCCATCCGTGTGGAGCAGCTGCCATAAACGCTTTTGTGAGGAGTAAATATATGCGCTGGGATAAGCAGTCCTCCTCTTCCCAGCACCTCTTGCTGCAGAACCTTGGCAGGGACATAGATTCGCTGTGAGCTTAGTCCAACATTCTTCATATGCTTGCCCATCCACACGGTAAACTCCTGCATAACGGCCAGATTAGGCAAATATGCCAATAAATGAGCTGTACCCATGCCAGGGTCGCGAACTTCAATTTCGCTGCCTAGAATGACTGTGGTATTGTGATACCTAATACCTCCTCCATGCAGTTCCTCCATCTCGCCTTTGTCCAGATAAGTCTGCATTTCGTGCTGCACAGCTGGTGATTGACAGTCAATGATCCCCACAATATCGATGCCTTTTCGCTCTGAAGCTTCATGGGTAATATTATAAAAGGTCAAATTATTGGAAGCGCTGATTTTTACGGCCTGTCCACTTTCGGTTCGTCCAATATGAATGTGCAGATCGGCGTAAAAAGATCTGAATCCCATTGTTAGAAGCTCCCTGTCAGCTTGTATACCTGCCAAGCATAAACGGCTGTAATGGTTTTAGCATCGCTAATGCGCTGTTCGCGTATATACTGCTGCGCTTGCTCCAGGGTAATACTTTCGCAATCCAGAAATTCATCCTCATCCAGATGAACCTCACCCTTCTCGAGTTGCTCAGCCACATATAAGTGAAGTATTTCATCGGCAAACCCCGGCGATGTATAGAAGGAACACAAGTGCTTCAAGGAGTCGGTCCGATAGCCGGTTTCTTCTTCCAATTCTCTTTTGGCAGCTTCCATGGGATCTTCTCCCGGCTCAAGCTTCCCGGCTGGAATTTCCACCTGGCTTTTCTCCAGGGGCTTGCGATATTGCTCCACTACCAGCATGCGGTCCTCGGTCAATGCAAGCACTGCTACAGCGCCTGGATGCCTGACGATTTCACGGGTTGCCGTCTCACCGTTAGGCAGTTTCACTGTATCTACCTGCAAGGAAATCATTCGCCCTTGGAAAATCGATTGTGAAGACACAGTTGTTTCTTCATATTTGTTGGATACGGATTTATTCATTACGGATTCCTCCTTGAAAATGTTCGATTGAAGCAGCTTTTTTACTATTTTCTATTATACCATACATGCAGCCATACTATTTTTATAGCAACAGCTTGTCATAACCATTCTTTGCCCAGCATAGGGTGTATCAAAGATATCCATTGCAGGAAAGAGGGAGTGCAAACTATGAAAACGTATATGACTGAAGGACAAATCCGATTGGTAGGACGAGTGTGGGAGATTCGGAGGTTTCTAAAGATGGCGCAGCAGCGCAGGACAACCGATGTTAGTTTGCTGGAATTTTTGTCAGAGCAGACAGGCTATGCTAATAAAAAGCAGCCTATGCATCGACTTCATCTCGATGGTGAGGCTGCTGCTTATATCCCTGCAAGCAGCTGCATGCAGCCGCAGCCGCAGCTCGAACGCCAGCAAAAAACGCAGGATCCGAATGTAATTCCCTTCCCATTGAAGTAATGGGCATTGAATAGGCACGGAGAGCTACCTCATGAATATATAACGAGCTGTCAGTCATCCATTGCAGCTTGTGTTTATGAATTAGACCGGCATGTTCGATCTGAATCCTCAGACAATCGCCCCGTTCACTATCCAGATCGGGCATTGCTGCAATCACGCCAGGCTGTGCAATATCACGCAAAATAGTTAGCGTATGATGGCTGATCCCATAATGCCGATCTCGCTTATCTGCAAAGCTGATTCGCGGGATCACTATGGGCTGACCGTTTAACGCTGAAACGGCATTAGCAATTTCACCAACCTCCAAGCCACTGAAGCCAAACTGTGTGTTCGTGCCCACGCATCCAGGCCCCATCGTAACTATTGTTAGATCCGCATGTAATATATGCTTGGCAGCCAGCAGCGCCGTATGTTTATTAACGGTTTCGATATCCCCTCCGTAGGCATGACCGTAAGTAATTGTACCCGTCAACCAACCTAGCTTACGGAGCTGAATGACATGTTTACTATAGGCAATCGGCAGTGCTCCGCCATCAGACATGATATAAGCAATCCGGATAGGCTTCTCTGTCTCATGATCCAATTGCCGTATATAACATACTGCAGCAGGCAGCATACTATGAAGCTCACCGATGAGTACAGGCATCCCGTCCAAAGCTTGATTGGAGCCGCTGAACAAATCGTGATATGGACTTGAGGGCTCTTCAGCGGCAAGCACTGCCCTCTGCAGGGAGGTGTATCTGAGCTTCATAATATGGCCTGCACCGCGATTATTTTTTGTGCTTTTGGAAAGTATCGCATGCACAAAGTGAACTCCTCCTGTGCCCAGATGAAGCGATACAGCCGTCGTATTAAGGAGAACCTTATCCCCTGCTTCCAATGCAGGAAAGATGTCCGTAGAATGAACAGCTTTCTCTATTGTTTCACAATCTCCGTCGTCCATCAGCACCTCAACCTCCTGCAAGCCTCCTCCTTTCGATTCCAAAGGATCCGTGACATGTTGAACAACCCCCGTTCTCCATTCAATCACATTAGACACCCCACTTATGTTCGACTATCATTCCATTTAATGTATGCCATCTCCAAAAACATCTTTCCTCCTGTTTCGAATAGGTAAATCAAGGATAATAAAAGCTTCTATTCGAAGCCTTTTCAATGAAGATTACATCCATGTCTAAGATCTAGCATTACTTGCAATATCATTTTATCTAAATATAGGGTGGTAAAAACTAAAAAATTGTTTTGCACATTCTATGGGATTCATTCCCTCACTAGGGTTTACCCTTTGGAGATAGCGCTTCTTAGGTACTCTTAGTAAATTGCAGACATGAGGTCGCTTTCCAATGCGCGCTAATCGCGGGTATAGCGGGTTACGGGCGGGTTCGTTTACAGCACGTTATAGCAGCCCACTGACCCCACGCAATTATCAGGAAAATGTCACGTTATTTTTCCGAAAAATACCATTCTAAGCCCTATAACTGGAATTTCTCATGCTAATTCTAAGGATTTTGGCTGATCTCAGCTATACCACCTCTATTAGCAGGAGTTTTTCCAGTTAGATTGCTTTCAAACGATATCCAGGCTGGATTAATGGGAGGATTTCCATCTATCATCTTTCTTTCGACAGCCGTAAGAGTATCCCGGTCTCTTTTACAATGCAACCTCTGAACATCTGCTCTCGCTCCATGACTTAAGCAACATATAAAAAAGAACCCTCCAATAATCGGAAGGCTCATTAAGCAGTTACTATAACAAGGGGAAAGTTACACTTTATAATGCAACTTCTTATGAGGCTGCAACTTCTTTAATGATTTGAACAACAACCTCGGTTACTTTAACCAAGTCCTTGATTGCAATCTGCTCTTGTGTCGTATGAATATGCTCATAGCCAACTGCCAAATTGACTGTCGGAATCCCCATACCATTAAACACATTGGCATCGCTTCCCCCGCCGGAGTGGAAGGTTCTTGGAGTGCAGCCCACTTTTTTCAAAGCTTCTACTGCCAAATTAACAACAGGAGCTTCTAAATCGTACATGTAAGCGGGATAAATGATCTCACTCTGGAAATCGACTTGCGCACCCATTTTAGCTGCGGCATCCTCACATGCTTTGCGCATTGAGTCCAGTTGGCGCTCAAGCTTATCCTGCACAATACTGCGCGCCTCAGCTTCCAATTCAACACGATCAACTACAATATTCGTTGCACCGTTCACACCACCTGCGAATCGGCCGATATTAGCCGTTGTTTCACTGTCGACCCGACCCAGCGTCATCTGTGAGATAGCTTTGCTCGCAACTGTAATCGCACTGATTCCTGATTCAGGGTTAACACCTGCATGTGCGGAACGTCCAGTGAAGGCAATATTGATCTTGGCTTGAGTCGGTGCAGCTACCGCGATATCTCCAATATTCCCATTAGAATCCAGCGCATAACCGAAATCAGCCTGCATCCACTTAGCATCCATCGCTCTTGCGCCCTTCAGTCCCGATTCCTCACCCGCTGTAATGATAAACTGAATTTGCCCGTGCTTAATGTCTTGTTCCTTCAGAACACGGATGGCTTCCAGCATCGCAGCCAAGCCTGCTTTATCGTCACTGCCCAGAATGGTTGTGCCATCGCTTCGAATAATGCCATCATCGCCTATAATTGGCAATATTCCTTTACCAGGAGTCACCGTATCCATATGTGAGGTAAAAAAGATGCGGGATACATTGGCATCCGTTGTAGCAGCTAGTGTGCAAATCAAATTGCCTGATCCGTGTCCGATTTTCTCGGCAACATCATCCTCTTCAACACTTAAACCAAGATCCTGAAATTTTTTCTTTAACACACGGCTAATTTCCTGCTCAAAACGGGTCTCGCTATCCACCTGCACCAATTCGATAAATTCGGTCACCAATCGTTTTTCCTGAATCATCTCTTTCCTCCTAAGCCGGTTTTAAGTTAAAATAGTATTACTAACAACTGAAATGTCAGTAAGAGGAGCTGAACTTGATGCGAAACAAGCTAGTGTTTAAAGTTATTATTTACTTAATGATCGCTTCCATGCTGTTGTCGACGGTATTATTTACCGTTAATTTATTTATGTAGCGCATTAACTTAATACAACTTGGATTCCTGATTATAAGACTCCATGTTTTCCTTGACGCGCTGCAGGAATCGCCCACAAATAACCCCGTCCAAAATACGGTGATCCAAGGACAAGCATAGGTTGGCTATAGAACGTACCGCAATCATATCTTGTATGACAACAGGCTTTTTGACAATCGATTCAAAGGTGAGAATAGCGGCCTGTGGATAGTTAATGATCGGATATGATGCGATAGAACCGAACGAGCCTGTATTATTTACCGTAAAGGTTCCGCCTTGCAAATCATTCAGGGACAGCTTGCCGGCTCTGGCCTTTCGAGATAAGTCATCCACTTCTCGAGCCAGACCGGCTATATTTTTTTGGTCTGCTTTTTTAATAACGGGAGTAATAACGGAATCCTCTGTGCCTACAGCAAGCGAAATGTTAATATCACGCTTCACAATAATTTTATCAACAGCCCAAACAGAGTTCATTATAGGATAATCTTTAATTGCACTGACAACCGCCTTAAGCATAAAAGACAAATAGGTTAAATTAACACCTTCTTTTTGCCTGAAATCATCCTTAAGCTTGTTCCGAAGAAGAACAAGGTTGGTAACATCCACCTCAATCATTGTCCAGGCATGAGGAATCTCTGTAACGCTTTGGCGCATTCGGGTAGCGATCATATTACGAATCGGGGTAACATCGATCAAATATTCGCTCCGGCCCTCAAGCTCTTGACCTTCGACCTCGATATTAGGCAATGGCGGATTATGTGACAAGTGAATACCTGTTGATCTTACAGGCCCTCTTGGTTGGCTCGGAATAAATATATCCCCTTTTTCAATTGCAGGAACGGCCGATTCCGTACCAGCGGCGCCATGATTCGGACTGCCGGAAGCCGCGAAGGCTTCAATATCTTTGCGAGTAATACGGCCTCCTAAGCCAGTGCCGCGAACATCCTCGAGTCGTATTCCATGCTCAGCCGCCAGCTTCAGTACAGATGGGGAATATCTGCTGCGCATGCTCACATCAGCTTCCGAAGAGACATGAACAGCGGCATCCCCTTCTGAATGATTGACAGCATTCAGGCCAGATGATGTCGCTGCTGCGCTGCCAGCTGTCAGCTCGATGATACAAATCACTTCGCCTACCGCGGCAGTAACACCTTCTTCGACTAACAGCTTAGTTAAACGGCCTGCAATCGGAGATGGCATCTCTGTTGTTACCTTGTCTGTGATCAATTCACACAATGCATCGTATTCCTCTATGTAATCACCCGGCTTTTTGAGCCATTTGCCTATAGTTGCTGAGACGAGACTTTCCGCTAGATGTGGAACCGTCACTTCCATTTCTCGTTTATTTCCGCTCATATGATTTCCTCCTTTATCACGTTTCCCCACCCAAGCCCTCAGGGAGTTCCCCACCCAAACCCTCCCCTACGGGAGGGCTCCAAGGGCTTCGCCCTCTGGACACCCTTAAAAGGGCTTGGAGCGAGAGGTAGGGTACATGCTCCTTTGTAACTCTGGTGCCTGCAGCGCTTTCGTCCCTGCGGGACACGCTTTACTTTAGGTGTTCCCTAATATTAAGTAATGTTTTCAATATTCCGTTCTTGCAGTCAATGCCATTCTTGTACTACTTGCCTACTCGTGTTTTTAAGTAATTTCCTAATCCCTAACCCAGAGGTACAAGATCCGTAGCCCTTAAGTTCATTAGCTAGGAAAGCCAACTTTAAGCGTGTCCCAAAGGGACGGAAGCGATCCTTCACCAACGGTACCCAAGGAGCTCCACATTAATTCCTTCCCCAATTTACCGGGTGTCCAGAGGGCAGGGCCCTCGGAGCCCTCCCGGCGGGGAGGGTTTGGGTGGGGGAATCCTCTAAAACTCCGCTAGCTCACGCATAGCATCCTTAATCTTATCAGGGCTTAATAAATAAAACTTTTCCATGGGTGGATTCATCCCAACTGCGGGTACATCTGGAGCGCACAGTCTTTTAATAGGAGCGTCCAGTTCAAAAAGCAATTCCTCCGCAATAATCGCCGATACTTCTGCTCCCACTCCGCCAGTCTTATTATCCTCATGGATAATTAATACTTTACCCGTTTTGGAGGTTGCTTCCAGAATAGCTTCCTTATCTAGCGGCTGTATCGTGCGCAAATCTAAGATATGCACGCTAATGCCTTCCTTGGCTAACTCTTCAGCAGCTTGCAGCGCGTATTGTACGGTAATACCGTAGGAAATAACGGTAATATCCGTTCCCTGTCTTTTAACATCAGCTTTCCCGATTTCGATTACATAGTCGCCTTCAGGCACCTCGCCGGTCACGCCGAGATAGCATTTTTTATGTTCAAAATAGAGCACAGGATCAGCGTCCCGAATAGCCGCTTTCATCAAACCTTTTGCATCGTAAGGGTTTGACGGAGCTACCATTTTCAAGCCTGGGGTTCCGAAAAAAACGGATTCCGGACATTGCGAATGATAGAGCGCACCACCACCAGTTGCACCATAAGGCGCACGAACAACAATTGGACAATTCCAATCATTGTTGGAGCGGTAACGAATACGAGCCGCTTCGCTTATAATTTGATTTGTCGCCGGAAAAATAAAATCTGCAAACTGCATTTCCGCTATTGGCTTCATCCCGTACATAGCTGCTCCAATCGCGACTCCCGCGATGGCCGACTCTGCCAATGGCGTATCCATAACTCTATCTTCACCGAATTTATCACGAAGTCCTTTGGTTGCATTCAGAACGCCGCCTTTACCGACATCCTCACCTAATACAAATACGGCTTCATCCCGCTCCATCTCTTCGTACATGGCGGAACGGATGGCTTCCAAATAAGTAATAACCGCCATTACCGCACCTCCCCTTCTTCTGCATACACATGTCGCAGCGTGTCCTCCGGCAATGGAAAAGGGGCTTGCTCTGCATAACGTGTAGCATCATTAATTTCCTGCTTCAGCTGCTCCAGCAATTCCGCTTCCTGTTCATCGCTCCACAAGCCGCAATCAACGAGATACTTCCTATATTTCGGAATTCCATCCTTCGCACGATTTTCTTCCACTTCTTCCTTCGTACGGTAGAGCATATCGTCATCGGATGTGGAATGCGGGGATATACGGTACATTACTGCCTCGATCAATGTAGGGCCTTCGCCGCGGACTGCACGCTCACGTGCTTCCTTCATAACGCGATAAACCTCCAAAGCGTCGTTTCCATCTACCTTAATCCCCGGAAAACCATATCCGGCCGCACGCTCTGCTATACTTCCAGAAATCTGCTTATGAAGAGGAACCGATATGGCATATTGGTTATTCTCACACATTAATATAACAGGCAGTTTATGAACACCGGCAAAATTGCAGCCCTCATGGAAATCGCCTTGATTACTTGAGCCTTCTCCGAAGGTTGCGAAGGATACAAAATCCTGCTTCTTCATTTTTGCAGCCAAAGCAAATCCGACAGCATGCGGGACCTGCGTTGTTACTGGGCTTGAGCCCGTTACAATATTGAGCTTTTTATGGCTAAAATGTCCAGGCATCTGCCTTCCACCGCTGTTCGGATCCTCTGCCTTCGCAAATACTGAAAGCATTAATTCCTTAACAGACATACCCACAGAGAGTACAAACCCATAATCACGGTAATAGGGCAGGAAATAGTCTTTGCCTTGCTCCAAAGCAAAAGCAGCTGCCACTTGAGCAACCTCTTGACCAATACCGGAAACGTGAAAACCAATTTTCCCTGAACGCTGCAGCAAAAATCCCCGCTCATCAAACTTTCTTGCTTTTTGCATAAATCTATACATCTCAACTGCGCGCTCGTCAGACAGTCCAAGCTTGCGGTGCTTTGATAATTGTCCAATAGACATGGGTGCAACCCCCTTCTAACATCCATAATTATTACTAGGTACTAATACTTACCTCTATAAGTATATTATAAACCGTTTTAAATATGAACACAATTTTTATAATGAATAAATGAACCGCCAACTTCGCTATTATATCCCAATTGCACGGCCATCCACGGCCAGCATAGCTTCTCCTAATGCTTCAGACAGCGTTGGATGTGGATGAATCGTTTGTCCGACCTCCCATGGGGTTGCATCCAATACCTGGGCAAGAGCAGCTTCGGAAATATAATCAGTTACATGGGTGCCAATCATATGTACACCAAGGATATCATTCGTTTGCTTATCTGCAATGACCTTAACAAACCCGTCGGAGTCGCCATTAATCAAAGCTTTTCCAAGCGCAGAAAAAGGAAAGCGTCCCACCTTAACCTCGTGTCCCCGCTCTATTGCTTGCTGCTGTGTCCAACCAATAGAAGCCGCTTCTGGACGCGTATAAATGCAGCGTGGCACTTGATGCGCTCCGAACGTATGAGGTTTCAGCCCGCTTGCGTGTTCCACTGCAATAATACCTTCATGACCAGCGACATGGGCAAGCTGCAGTCCGCCATTAACATCGCCGATAGCATATATGTGTGATTCGGTAGTCTGCATGAACTCATTAACGCGAATCGCACCCTTGTCGAGCTTAATATCTGTTCCTTCCAGTCCGATTCCTTCTACATTGGCTTGACGTCCGACACTTACCAATACCTTGTCCGCATGGAGCTGCTGCTGCTCGCCCTTGCGTTCAACCTGCACGGTTACTTGACCTGCTTCGACTCTAGTGTCTTCCGCTATAACGCGGGCATCGGTCAGCACTTGAACTCCCCTCTTCTTGAGAATCCGCTCCATTTCTTTGGAGATGTCAGCATCCTCCGTCGGCAGCAGCCGTGGAGCATACTCAATAACCGTCACTTTAACACCAAAGTCACTTAACATGGAGGCCCACTCTACACCAATAACGCCGCCTCCAACTATGATTATCGAGGAAGGTAATGCTTCCAGCTCCAACGCTTCATCACTGCTAATAATGAAGCTGCCGTCCACGTTTAAGCCGGGCAGCTGCCTAGGTCTCGATCCAGTTGCAATGATCAGCTTGTCAGGTGTCAGCGTAATAATCTCCCCATCGTCTTGCTCTACGGATACAACTCCGCTTCTCGGTGAAAATATCGAAGGACCGATGATGCGCCCATTGCCATAAAACACTTGTATCTTATGCTTGCTCATCAAGTACTGAACACCTTTATGTAGCTGTTCCACTATGTCGAGCTTGCGTGATTGTACTTTGGGAAAATTTAATTGTACGGAGGAAGCCTCAATACCGTATTTATCGCTAGCAAGCATGGTTGCGTACACTTCTGCACTGCGCAGCAATGCCTTACTAGGAATACAGCCGCGGTGTAAGCATGTCCCTCCGAGTTTTTCGCGTTCCACGATGGCAACCGTTTTTCCTAGTTGTGCGGCCCGGACGGCTGCTATATATCCTCCCGTTCCTCCTCCGAGGATGACGATGTCAAAAGCTTGCGTCATATATTTTCAACCTCCTATGAATTTTGCGCAGCAATAGCTACTTTGTAAGCATTAGCTGAAATTTGCGTAGCAAAAGGTACTACATAAGCATTATGCTTAATCTATGATTCTCCTATTGTAACCTTATTTCATGTGATAAATATAGTACAATTTGCGAAAGATGAATGAAATATGGACAATAATATGGTACTTTAAAACATGTAGTTTTGCACTATGCAGGAAGAAAAGGAGCCCGGCATGAAAGTTATGATTGCCCGTTTTATCGCTGTATTGATGTTAGTTATTCCCGGAATTATGGCTACTTACGGATTTTTAGCAATGAAAGATGCTTGGTTCGCCCAGTTCGGAGCAATTGAGGCGAATCCTCATATACAATGGGGAAAGCTGGTCATTGGATTGATCTTATTTTTGGCAGGGGTTTCTTACCTCGGCGGGTGGATTTTCTTCCGTGACCGCAAGCGCAACTATGTCGCTCCCCGCTTTAAAGTAAAGCGTAAAAGACAATAAAAGCCTTCACCAAAGATGGTGCGGCTCCTATGTAACTCTTTTGAAAAACTCCAACAAGGAGTTTTTCTTCTTTATGTTCACTTCTTTTCAATACTTTCGGGAAGAAACATACGGAATTCTTTACTGTAAATGTCCTTGATACCGCTGCAGCAGCTTTTTCGGCTAAGCTCATCCTTGTCGACCCAGGAGATCAAACCAATGAAGCAAACGGTTACGTTCTATAAGAGTACTCAGTGAAGTTCGCCATGTCAATAAATGTAAAAAGAGCAACAAGATCAGTAGAACTGTTTGCAACATCCACCCTGCAGAGAGAATTGCCCAGCAGCCCGCTGCAAAGCCCAACATATTCGCTCCCGTGTCACCCAGCATCAGCTTCCCCCGCAAATCCGGTCCAAACAGTAGGATAGCCCCGATCATCAAAGGAAGTATAAAGGGTAAAAGCCACAGCCCAAAATGGTCAGCAGAAAATAGCATAATAACAGACAAGGCAAAAAAACATTTCAATGCACGCCCAGGCCGTAAATCCAATAAGTTCATCCCATTCGTCATAAGCATGAGCAAAAGAGTGCAGCAGCCCCACTGTATAAAGGATAATTCCGTTAGCTGCAGCACAAACACCATTGCAGTTATTGCTGTTCCTCCCGCTTTTAACAGCCCAGTGCTTACCAGCCTACGATCCTTCCACAGCCTCCAATGTTCTGCAATTCCTTTTACTTCCTTAATTCCAACAGCATCGTCAATAAAGCCTAATAAGGCTATTACGCTAAGACTCATTGAATATGCCAAAAACTGGTCGTAGTGCTGGGCTAAATATGAAGCGTCTGTTCCCAATAACCTTCCTTCAGCCGATATGATTACCGTCTCCACCAACAAAAGAAGCCATAGCAGCAAACCGCATGCTGTTGGAATTGCTTCCCCCAGGTAATTCCTGTCGAATAATCCATGCGCGTCCATAAACCTTGTCACCAAGGGCAGCAAAGCTAAGCCTACCAGTGCCAGTACTCCGCATTGAAGCATTATTCCCACTATCAGCATATCGGCTCAGTCCAACGCCGCCATAAGGTTTCTCCGACTGCACACAGTTGTTTACCACGATGCAGCCAGCCCTGCATATCCCGTCCCGTTTCCCTATGTGCAAATGGAATCATCAGCTCCTGCACCTTGTAGCCTAACTTCACCGCATCTATGGTCAGTCCAACCTCTACGCCAAAGCCACCGGAAACTCGGCCGATCCGCTCCATCACTTCCCGTTGAATTGCCCTTTGTCCAGATAATGGTGCCGTAGCTTCAAATCCAGACAACCGGTATACTCCGTGCTTCGCCAGCATTCTGACAAAGCCCAGACCCCCCCGTTTTTTTGCTGCAGGCAGTCGTGCAATGACCATATCCGCTTGTTTAGCACGAATAGGTGCAATAAGATTATGAAATTGATTCGCAGTTGCTCCCAAGTCAGCATCCAGAAACACTAGTACACTCCCTCGTGATGCGATTCTTCCAGTATTCATTGCAGCCCCTTTACCACAACGATAAGGATGGCGAACAATTAGATCCGCCCAAGGCACAGCTCTGGAATAGGTTTCATCTGTACTTCCATCATCAACAACAATCAACTCGCAAGAATAGTCTTTTGATTCTTCGTCGGCTGACTTATAGACAGCTTTCAACGTTTCAGCAATATACATTTCCTCATTCCAAGCAGGGATAATAATGGATACATGCTGCTTTATTTTCATATATGAATCCCCTTCCCCTAAAAACGAGTCCTTTACAGCTCTGCACTAATTGGAATCCCTTTGAGCTTCAGTTAATCTCGCTATTCCTTTGGCATCAGTCAGCTTATCACCAACTTTCATACGGACAAGAATAGTGCTGCCCATTCCTTGTCTGCCTTTTTCCAGAAAATCATACATACTGCTATGTAAGCCGACTGTCACAATTTGTTCGCACTGATGGTCGTAGGATAGCAGCAAGGCCATATCCTCACTAGTCCCATATGAAGACAATGACACTGCATGGAGACCCATTGCTTCCAGCCGTTCCATACCAGGCGCTTCACCATTGTTGTAGGCATGTACGATAAGCTCAGCGCCGCAATGCAAAGCTGAATCTGATACGCTATCCATATCGCCAATAATAATATCGGGTACATAACCTTGCTCCAACAGTGCGTCAGCTCCGCCATCCACACCAATGAGAACGGGATGTTGTCGTCTTATGTATCCGCTAAGTGCTGCCAGGTCTTCTTTATACTCCCGACCTCGTACGACGATAAGAACGTGCCTACCTGCCAATACGGTACTCATTTCCAGACATTGCAGCGGCCTAAGAACAACTTCTTTTTCAAGCTGAGCATAGGCTAATGTATTATCAATAAACTCACGCAATTGTTCATGCAGAAAATTTTGGGCAGAAGTATTTAAATGCAGCCACTTTTCTATTGTAAAAACATTACACGGAATAATTAATTCATCGCCCACTACGATTTCATCATTGTTTATCATGAGCTCTTTATGGTTTAAAATCATAGGAAACCAAATGGGCTCTATCTCAACAATCGGGATACCACTTTTCAATAATAGTAAGGGACCGTATCCGGGAGTTTTACCTGACATCGTTTGACCAGCATTAATAACCGCCCTAACACCGGCTTGGATTAATCCATCCGCAGCCAATTCATCCAGATCGTCATGGTGTATGACAGCGACGCTTCCTGGCGATATATGCATAAGCAGTCTTTTGGTTAACCGATCCGCTTGTGCTATCCCTTTGGTAACCTTGGAATGCTGAAGTGAATGCCTTTTGCTTACTGCCATCGATCAGCACTTCGCTTTCTCCTGCCACCTCCGTTTTGCAAAGTTAATCCGATTCTGCATTTGAGGTGCTGGCATTAATATGACTCCATTTCTATTTTCTGTCTAAAGAATCATTCTCATGCATGAAACAAAATCTATTTAAGAAATTTGAATACATAAAAAAACAAACCTAGGCTTGTTTCACCTGGTTTGCCCTTGTCAATCTACTATTCATTCAAAGCTTCAAATCTCCCTGGAACCAGTTCGCATATTCGGTAGCAGCTAATTTTTCTAAAACGTAGTCCTTTATGAGTGCGCGTTCTTCTTGCTTGAAGCTATACTTGCAGTCATTTCCGTTAAAATACAACCCAAGCTCCTGAACAGTCCCATCCTGCAATGTGTCCAATTGAACCACATAAAGCTCGTCAGGTTCATCTGCAAAACGACAGCCCGCAATTATAGTCAATTGACCACTCTGTATGGATTCTAACTCGCAATAGTCGAAAATCATAATTAAACCTCCATTTTTTGTAAATTAAACCGATTGATCAACAATATTCTACAATTTATGCATTTTTACTATGCTATAATAAGGTCAATCTTAGCGTAAGGAGTAGGGACAATGCAAAATATATGTCAAAAAATTGTTCGGGTTC
Source organism: Paenibacillus radicis (ex Xue et al. 2023) (assembly GCF_024722015.1). Lineage (GTDB taxonomy): Bacteria > Bacillota > Bacilli > Paenibacillales > NBRC-103111 > Paenibacillus_S. The sequence continues at coordinate 24,178 of NZ_JANQBD010000017.1, forward strand.
AGAATGGTCTGATAACGGAAATTTATGATGGACTAATGTATCGCGACTTCACTGATAACGATACCGCATTGAAGGAACTTTTGATGGATGACATTGGATTGGATTTCGATTTCATATTAAACACTTACGAGAAGCTTATCCATGATTTATCCGTCTCCTTTCCCCAGCTTCAAGGCTTTATTAATGAACAGCTTCCCGACGGTTGGTTAGTTAGGGCCGAACAACGCTATTCGGATACTCAGTCCCTTCTCTCCCCTCTCCTAATGTCAGACAAGCATGCAAAAACCTCTCAATAACTTGAATGACTTAAATCCATTACATTAAGAACATAACTTCTTATAGGTCAAGAGCTTGCTTCTTCGAAGTTCAGGAAAGTCCGACGGTTCCTTTAAGCCGGTGGGCTTTTTCTATGTGCTTTTTTTATTTCTTTTCCACAAACATTCCTTGACAGGAATATTCCTAATGACGTATATTGAAAACATGATTGCTGCCCAACCCGTTCAAGGAGCTTGACACCATGCTGGAATCCTACCGACGAATTTGGGACGAAAGATTCGATTGATTGGACAATTATCTGCACGAGCTGCAAGGAAAGGAAGTGAATAACGAAGATTTGAAACATGCATCTCAACAGAAAAGGTAATACTGAATCTATGGATTTACTTACCCAGGGGAGGGAATGATAATTAAGATGAAAAAATTAACAATTGGCTATTGGATCTGTACAATACTGATGGTAGCATTAATGGGTGTGGGAGCTATTCCAGATTTATTGTCTGTTCCCGATGCAGTAACATTATTTGCACATTTAGGTTATCCCGCTTACCTGCTCCCATTTCTGGGTGTTGCCAAAATACTAGGGATCATAGCGATTCTTGTTCCAGGCTTTCCTAGAATTAAGGAGTGGGCTTATGCCGGCTTGGTTTTCGATTTAGCCGGTGCCGCGTATTCGACCTTGGCTGTGGGTGACCCTCCTATAGGACTTGTGTTTTTCCTGATAGGATTCCTTGTCATATTTGGATCTTACTTTTTATACCACAAAAGACTTAAGTCAGCTCACCTGAAAAATACCAAATAAACTTAACCATTATGGAGTTTCATTATTAAAAAACAAGCAAAATTTGGAGGGACTAAATATGTCGGCAACAAATCATGATAGTGAATTGGTAATAACACGCATCTTCAATGCTCCTCGTGAGCTAGTGTTCAAAGTCTGGACTGAGGCAGAGCATCTAAAGCACTGGTGGGGACCAACTGGTTTTTCAATTCATGTTTCCAAGTTCGATATTCGCCCAGGAGGTATATTTCATTACAGTATGAAATCCTCCGAAGGCCATGAAATGTGGGGTAAGTTTGTATTTCACGAGATTATCTCGCCGGAGAAGCTCGTTTTCGTCAACTCTTTCTCCGATCCAGAAGGCAATACAGTCCGTCCACCCTTTAGTGAAACCTTTCCAATAGAAATCCTCAATGTTCTGACCTTTACAGAGAATGAAGGCCAAACAACATTAACTATGCACGGAGGACCTGTAAACGCTACGGAAGAGGAACTCCAATTCTTCAACTCCATGCGCGGCTCCATGCAACAAGGATTTGCAGGCACCTTCGGTCAGCTCGATGAATACCTTGCGAAGCTTTGAGCCAATACTTGTTATGTTCAACGTCGGGATACTGATATCCCGACGTATTTTTTACTTTTTCAACATATAAGTAAAACAGCTAATGGTTTTTATTGGTATGTACATCACTTTGTAGCCTTAACGCCATGTAAAATACCCAATAAATCAAAAGATTTATTGGGTGAGATGACAAGGATGGATTAAACAAACTATTATCAATTAACAAGAATCTTAACCTTTGTCCCATCCTTATACTTATCAAGTTGATTGCTAACCCAAGATCCTGCACCCCGATTATCAGAAGGGTTTATGTACTTAATATCTGCACCTTTTCCACCTTCAGCACACATTGCCATAGGAAACTCATCACGATCTAAATTTGGTTTTGTAGGAATGCCTTTAAGCGACTCTTTTCGATTTGCTTCTGCACCCTTTCGATCAATTGTACAAATTGGGGACTCTCCATGGCTTATTGCTTCTTTTATATGTGCAGCTGTTTCAGGAAATCGCTCCGATGGGAAGATGATAATATTCGTTACTTCAGTATCGTTGTATGAACTACTCGTTGGAACCACAAATAGTTCGGGTTTATAAATATAGAGCAGTACAATAATACTTAAAAGAACTAGAGTAAGAAGTTTTGATTTATTTTTCATTTTGATTATCCCTTGAAGTCATTTTTTATGAATGTAACTGATAATTCCACATCATAAACTCAGTTTTATTGAATATGCAGACCTGATCTTTGTTTAATCATCAGAATTTTTTCTTTCTGTACTTTAATAGCCATTCTGTAATGTTCCAATTGTTTTAAAAATACTGCATACTCTTCTTCAGCTTCCTTAAGAACGGCTTCTGCTTCAATCAGCTTTAATCTCAAGTCTTCTCTTGCTGCTATATCATCCAATAGGGCTCCTCCTCATATATTCACCGCAAAGTTTATAGATCGAGTTTATCTTAATTTTCATCGAGCCTAGACATTGCCCTGGACCTTACCTTCTTGGCGAGTTTTACACCTAATAAGATCACTGGAATTTCGGCCAAAAAAGAAACCAATGTATACCAAAAGGGCGAATTATCCATCGACAACAAATCATTAAAGGCAATTGCCAACCCTATTACACCAATGATCGATGCATTGAAATATTCTGCTTTCTTTGCAATTCGAGCGGACATATAGCCTACAAGGAATGACCAGAACAAACCAACAATCACTATTCCACTTAATATTAAATCATTAGAAAATACTCCTTTAAACTCTTCTGCGCTGAGACCCATACTATTAAAGTAAATCAAAAGTAATATTCCGATAGAAATATACGACCCAGCAAAATTAATAATTACGCCAAGCAAAATTGCGCCAATATGCAAATCTTTATAGTTCATAAAAACTCTCCAATTCCTCTATTATCAGACAACATTTTATCAAACCTACAAGAAATCTCCGTAAGTCATCATAATAACAACTATCTGTTGAAATTTCTATAACCGTCTTTATTTTTTGACTTTAACCGCCATCAATAAGAAGGTTTAGAACACTTCATAAATACTTTCGTGATACATTTGGACCAAATTTGATAGAGAAATTCTCGATGGCCTTCCTTCTCCAAGTACAAACTGGCCCAACAGTATGGATTACAGAATTAGCAGAAAGTTTGCCTGCAGTTGTAATAACTGCCTCTCCTGTCTTGCATCCACCTTGCTTATCACGAATTCTCTTACATTCATCCAGTATTTCTTTACCTCCTGTTTTATGGATAGCACCATCAACACCCCCACCACCAAGTAAACTTGAATTTGCAGCATTTACAATTACATCCACTGATATTGTGGTTATATCGCCTTTTAAAACCTCAATTCTTTTGATTATACTATCCATCATTATCTCCTATAAAATCGTCATTTTTTTCCTATAATCATACGGACTTAACAATTACTGCAACTATTAAAGCCAAAAGTATGAATATAGTTCGATACCTTCGAGGAACTATTCTATTAATAAAGTACAGTGCTACAAGTAATATCCCTAACGTTAATCTTGTTTTATTGTCTTTGCCTAAAGCTAATAGGACAATAACAATAGACAAATAAAAAATAATCTATAGGCCTTGTTCGACAAGAACTGCCCTCCCCAATGCAACTTAAAATCACTTCAATCGTCATTACTTGAAGATTTGGGCTAATATTCACTCTGTACTTTGTCATAAACATTTGTATTTGCGATTTTATCATGAAGCGTCTGTTTATAAGGACCAAAAGCAATTAAGTATCCAATTAATAGAGTTAATGTAGTTACTATTTTCCCTAAAAATCTTTTAGATGCTTTACCAAATGTTAGTTTATTCCCTTCTAAATCCATGACCACAATTGACAAAATTATCTTCCCTACAGTTCCTTTGTACTTAGACGATTCAAAAATAGCTGAGTAAGCCCAATAGAATAAAAAAACAAATATAATAACTAACGGAGTTCTGTATCCATCTTGAATCGGTAACCTCATACTAAAAATATGTACAATTCCAAACGGCAATAAAAAAGCAGTTATGAATAAATCAATAACATTGGCAAGTATCCTTGAAAACAAATTTGAACGCTTCAACAGATCACCTCATGTATAATAAACTCCATGTTTTATTTATCAACGGCACAAGAACCTAGGAGGAAGAATATGCCTACTGTTACAAATAGTCCTCCTTTTATTCTTCTCAACACTAATTCGGCTTCGCTACGGGTTTCATACTTATTTTCAACTTTTTTAGTATTAAAATTATAGCTATAAAAGAACGTAGAATATTTGGGAAATAAAATGGCAAATAAACCTGCGGCAATTACTATGATACTGACGATTTTCATACGTACCTCCAACATGGATATTCACATGTGTGTATATTTTCCAAGGCTTGATTTCCCATCTTCTGATTCAGTAAAGGGGAATTTTCTAAATAATCTTTCTTTATCCATCACGGCACTCTTTCTAAAAGAGATAAAAGTGCTCTCATTGAAGCAATTTACTTCTTTCCAATTTAGTATTATCCCATTCAAATGCTATTGGTGAGCCTTTTTCACTTGGTTTCCATCCTAGTTAAATTGCTTCTAGGATAATCAAGGCAACTTCTTTAGGTTTGATAACCTTTAATTTCAAATCATTAACATATGGAAATTCAACCCAAAAGTCATTAATGTCAGATTGTACATATACTTCGATTCTTTGTCCCATTTCCATCCTATGTTCCACAATTAACACAATACGTCCTTTTATTGATGCAGAGATAGTCCACCTGTATTCTTCATCTGCTACAAAGATTCTCCTAGAACCTTTTTTACTGAGCGTCAAATGTTCACCCTCTTTGTGTACTTTGCAATTAATTCCATGTTTATTTAATTACTTGAACATGATTTTTAACAATAATTCAAAAGCTCTAACACCATTATGCTACCATAACCAAAATGAAGAATGACCTTTCCAACTTACAAATGTATTTACAATGTTAAGATAGGAATTTCTCCATGGAGAATTTACTCCAGAGTAATTATGAAACGTATAGTAAAGAATAGTTCTCATCCTGCATAACTAATATCAGGAGGATATACTGATGTCACTCCAATTGATTTGGTCAGTCTTACTGCACCTACCATAGATAAATCAAACATTTTTGTAAAATCCCAGTTTCGCTAGTTTTTTCAACGCCATTTCTTTTATTTCTAAATCCTCATCCTTAGACAAAACCAACAAAGCGCTTATGGTCGCTCTTTTATTGTTTACAATCCTTTGTCGAACAGAGGGGTCTATATCATTAGCTAATTTAATTTGGAGTTCTTCAGACAATTTGTTTTAGATGCAACCATATGTCTGACTCGCCAACAAAGATCGTCAGATAGTACCTCAAGGACTTCCATCTGAACCGTTTTGTTATGTGCCACCCAATACTTCAAATCTGGATACTTTCCAATAACTTCAAGCCAAATGTTTATATTTGCTTCTTCCCTAGCCGCTCTTAAGTAATCGTCAACATTTTCACTTAATCTTAACCCTACAAATTCCTCTGCTGAATTAATCATAACTACCAGCTCCAAACCAATCGTAGCCTTTTCATCTGTTTCTTTCGATACCCCTGGTACATTTATGGACTGTCATTAAATTCTCCCCACATCCATGGTAACTCACTTCTGAACATCCTGATGTTCCCATAAACCCCATTTTCGCATAAAGTTAACAAAAAAGGCTACCTGATTTTCTGTAGCTACTGGGTGTCCCACATAATGCATGTCAGCGAGAAAAAAGTTATGGATTTCGAAAATAATGGCATTGAGTAGAACTCATTCGCTGAGCTAACAGCCAGTTTTAATTTGCTTTCGTTTACCACGCTGTAGAACAGAACAATGAAAATCAGAAATAGTCGTAATTGCGCTCAGAATTAAATCTTTGCCATAATTCGGTCCATGGGACCAGATGTATTAGAATTGATAAATAGCAACAAACCATTGCCAATAAAAATACATTAATTCATGGCTATTTCACGATTAATATCATGTTAGTCAGGATGGGAGAACCATTAGAAGCGGAGGAGGGTTCAGTGACGCACAAAGATTTTAAATGAACAGGAATTATCGTGTTTCTAGACTCACATTTCGTAAGACGAGTGAACCAGCAGCCAAGTATGCAGAAAAGCAATTCGCTCTTTCGAGCTTTGGCACTAGTATGGTAGAGGAGGTTGCGTGGGATTTACAGACTCTTAAAAGGGCTTTCAAAACTGTTTCAAGAATTCTAAATGAATGATGGACCGTTTTAACCTGATACCTTCATATTCTCCCCCATCCATCCTTACAAATAAACACCCAATAAATCGTTAAGATTTATCGGGTGAGATAGGAAAAGTTTATCGGTTCAAAAACGAGTTTATCGACTTTCATTAATTATAAGGAATACAGTCCAAATCCCATTATCCCTTACCCCACAAAGCTCCTAACCCTTTCAACTAACCTTATGCTCGATCCGCAGCTTATCCGCCACCATCGCGATAAACTCAGAATTAGTTGGCTTGGCTTTAGAGATATTAATCGTATAGCCGAACAAGTGGCTGATACTGTCGATGTTGCCGCGCGTCCATGCGACTTCAATCGCGTGACGGATAGCACGTTCTACGCGGCTCGGGGTTGTTTTGTATTAACCTATACTTTTCCCATCTCACTAGGTATTTATAGGATTAATGACCGATATTGATTGGTCTACTTATATTTTAAAACCTTAGTTTTGTTATTACCAGTCCTAAACCTATAAACTCTAAGAAATTTTAACCATTCTAATTCAACACCACAAATCGACTCTCCCCTAACACATCACCACACACGATTTGTCCCCCTATCCTTAAAACCTATTCTTTATAGAAAATGGGGTACAAATCAAATATTCAAAACAAACAAGTTGTATAGCTCACTTGCCAATGATCTTTCACTAATTCGTTCAAGCAACTAAATTCTTCTATATATTAGAGAAACTTCTCACCGCTTCATCTAAATTCAACGAAACATTCAAACAAAGATAGTACCTCAACCTACACTCACTTCAATTCAGACGTATTTATTTTGATCATGAGCGATTTATATTGTAGAAAGTAATATCTTTCCTTCTAAGCAACCTAGGACGCTCAGGATGAGATTTAACAAATGAAAAAACGGATGTATCTACCTATGCCAAAGAGAGTAGCATAGCTACTCCCTATTAGATGATAATATAGTTTTTTTCATACCTTTACTATCACTTACTTAACCGCCTTCTTTAACATTTCCTCTAGTTCTTTAAGTTTTTCCTCTTTTGTCATTGTCTCAGCAGGTCTATATTCACCTTTTGCGTTATAGTCTGCTGGATTTTTAGACACACCATTCTTCGGAACGTATTCACCATTCTTGTTATAATCTAAAGGGTCTTTTGATGGTGCTTTAGGGTCTTTTTCAAGTTGCTCTTTCGTATAAGCAGGTTTATTTGCTGTTTGAGACTTCGATAACTCCCATTGTCTATCAGCCAATGGTTGATACTTTAACAGCATACTATCTCTTTCATTTAATGAAATTAGAGTATCAATCGGTTTTAGCTGGTTTAAATAGTTAACGACATTAATGTAATCGTTGCCCTGTAACTTCTTCTGTACCTTTATGTAATTATATAAGTTTATTAAATCCTGCTTATCCTGCGGCAAGTCACCCAGCCTTACTGAGTATACTCCACCTATCTCTTTCCATAACAATGCATCCGCTTCATCAAGCTTGCTTTCTTTGATTTTTTTAAAAATAAGATTGTATGTATTGTCTTCTGGTAAAGTGGCTTGCGTACTACTAGCTACGAGCGGTTCGTTTGACTTCACATTGCTTCCACATCCGACAACAAAACAAAGTGATACCGATACGGATAGCGTTATTATTAATTTTTTTCTAATTTTCATTGTGTTGACACCACACCCTCATATTAATAGAATTTCAACTTTTGAAGCAAATGTCGAATAGACCACATTAATATTAACACATACAATTGTTAATTAAAACCAAAATGTCTAGTTAACCAGACGATGGTGATAGAGAATATCCGTAATAATTAATTCTAAAAGGAGACAATCCTTTGCCACTTGAATTAATTTTCGGAAAAGTCGTAAAAAGTCTAAGAATTAAAAAAGATATTACGCAAGAACAACTAGCACTTGATAGCACCCTTGGACGCACTTATATTTCCGAACTTGAGAATGGTAAATATCAACCTACTCTAACAAGCCTTTTTGACATTGCAAAAGCTTTAAAAATGAATCCCTCTGATCTCGTCAGGCTTGTGGAACTTGAATTTGACAACCAATCTCATTAACCCAACACAAACAGACGCTCAGGAGCAATCCTGAAGCGTCTGTTTTCGTTCTAAGAGGGATCTCTAGCCTTAGATAAAATGCAAGTTTTATGTAATCACAGTTGATGGTTATTATCATTCAAGTACTGATAGAAAAGAAATACTTTCATCTCACTCAAACAAAAAGCTTTTTGGCTGTTTTAGCGATGATGTATGTACTTATACCATCACTTGCCCCTCCGACTACTCCACCAATAACGGGAACAGCTTTTGTTAGAACTATCGGAGCCTTGGTTCCAGTTTTCGCAACCAATCTAAATCCAACCTTTTGATTTATCTTCTTCAATACCGCAAAGGGTAGCTTATTCTTTATATAGCTTGTCATTATCTTTTGACCAATTTTTATTCCTGTATTCTTTAATACTTCCGCTGCGGAATTACCAGTTAATGCAACATATACGAATGTTTTTACTTGGTCACTTTTCAAATCATATCCTCTTAAATACGCAATAGCAGCAATCATTCTTACTTGTACATAAAGAACACTTATAATATTTGCGGGTAACGTAACTGGTAACGTTATTAGACCACCCAATCCACTTAGGAAACCAGAAGCTATTGCTTTTGTATTTTGATAACGAATCATTGAACTTATAGCTGATTCAACGGAACCATTTTTCTTTCGCTAGTAATCATCAGCCATTTCGCTGGCTGAATCTAATCCTGAAATACCGTTTATTGCTTTGTCATAGCAAAAATCTAAAGCTTTAATTAGTTTATTGCGTTGATTCTCATGATTTTCAGTCATCATATCCTCTCTTTCACTTCAAAGCTAGATAATAGCTTATATTCGACAAGAATTGTGGTAAATCCTTCAAGCTTTATACCCAATGCAAATTGAGACTTACTTCACCAATCGAAGATGGCTTCCCTTGATTTTCAACACACAATTACTTCGTAGGTACTTTCCTTCCTCCAAAGCCACCACATCATCATTGAAATCAATAATCTTCGATTTGCAATCCAACGTTCCAACAAACCAAACCTCAACCTCCAAGTCAGCGTTAATACAATTTTGAAGCTGCTCATCTGTTTTGATTGTTCTTTTGTTTATTGATATGTTTTTCATTGTAGACTCTCCTTATGGAAAACAAAAAGCACGCAGAAATACAGGCGTGTGTTCGCCAGTATCTCTGCGTACTTCGCAGTTCCCGTACTATACTTTTCTTAATTACAGTATTAAGCACATAATTCAAATTCGTCAACACAATATCATAATTCTTGGAAATAAAGTACATAAACATGTATATATGAACACTTATTAATTATTATTTTCAGAAATTAAGTTGAAAACCTGATACTGACGTTCCCACACTCCAACTTGGTATTCTGATGGATGGTATGAATTGAATTGCAAAAAGAATAACCCAGAGAATTTGTAAAGAAATAAAAATTCTTCCCAAATACATATCAAGTCTATATTCCTTAACTTCATGTATAATTTCTCTCTTGTTTAAAATAATTAATGCAATTAATATCAATGCATTTAAATGACTAATGAATGATTCGATGATAGAAAGAACTTTACTAAAGATTGATGTTGCTACAATATCTCCATAGCCAACTGTAAAGTAGGTTATGGTATTAAAATAGAAAAAGTCAAAAAAGTTGTTAACTTTATCCCCATTACTATATTTTAATAATGCTTCTGATTTGAAGTAGTCATTCATACTCCATTCTAAATATGAAAATAAAAATATAATCGCAAAGCTTAAAAGCATAATATAAAAACATTGCGAAACAACAACTTTTGTAGTTATTTTAGAGTAATTTAGCTTGCGTATCGCTTTGTAAACATTCACATAGAGCATTATTACACAACACATTACTCCAGTAGTAATAAACAAATAATTAATATTATCAAAAAAAGCTTTAAAAATTATTTCCCTACCAAATATAAGTTGTGAAACATTTAATAATTGAGTAGTAAGTAACCCTAACATAATTATTAGGCTGAGATAAAATAGAGTTAATCCAGTTGACCCATTTAGCCATTGCACTCTTAAACTAACAAAAAGCGTAGATAAACTAACAATAAAAATTATTAAGCGAATCCAATTAAGTGGATGCTGAGTAGGCTCATCAGTAATTCCGATCTTCAATAAACTAAATAATTCAAAATAAGTGATTGAAACAATTTGAAATATTAGTACACTCATCAGCATCAATGGAAAATGTCTTCTAATAGAATTTTCAAATTTGCTGAATCTTTTTTTTGAACGTGGAGGTAATGGCTCACCAATATCTAATTTAATACTAGTGAACGTTTGTGATTTTTCATCGTTCATTTTACTCACGTTTAGAACCCTTTCTTTACTTTCTACAATAGTTTTGTGGAGTTTATCACAAACAAGCTATACACTTTAAGATACTTCAAATTTTCTACTGCTATAGTCCCAGTTATCAACTTTTTGCTGATATTTGTGGATACCTGAATGAGTTCTTTCAAAAGAGTAACAATCACAAGTGGCTTGACTGGATTTCCGCTTTGCTTTAAATTGTTCCCAATAATAGCATATCACCTTTTCTGCAATAGCTGATAAGGTGATCTCAACAACAACTTGTTGCTGATTTTCTGAGTCAAATTCAGGAGTTTTCTGTTGTGGCTTTAGACCAAGCTGCCTTGTAAGTATTGTCAGTGAGCAATTACGGATGTTATGAAGCCAAGTGTTCAAGAAAGTTTTTTTTCATTAACTTTCATTATTTTGATTGTATTGATTTCACGTACTTCTCAGCTTTATGATCTTTCTTTATCACTGGTAAAGCGTTGTTCAATTGATTCCAAGACTCCAGTATAACTCTTGGCTCTGATTCAATAATATTTTGTGCCTTAAGATTGTCCTCCTGCTTGTAAGCTTCAATAATATTAATAAGATCATGGCGATCTAACAATTTCACATGATTAATACCTGCAAGTGTTTCACATGAATCTGTGTAAAGTGTTGTTGCAATTACAATAGCTTTTTTTGCTTTGTAGTACCTCATACAAGAATAAACCTCTTGTACTGCGCTAATACCTACTGGTTTATCAATTGCATATCTTTTTGCCTGTACTACGTTTCTTACGCCTTCACGATCTGTAAAAATCACATCAGCTCCAAAATCTCTACTTCCCACTGTTTTATACACTCCAGAATAGCCAAGTTCTAATAATAACCTGTATAGGTACATTTCAAATTCTGAACCATCAATCATTTTATCTATATCTTCAATGTCTATATTTCTTAGATCATAATTCTCTTGAACTACTTGCTCTTGCTCTTGCTTTCTATTGCTACCCAGCTTTCTATAAGCTAAAATTCCTACTAATGTAAATAGCAGAATGATTACTAAAATTAATACAAACACTCTATTACCTCCATATTCATATCATCTTTGATGCTCGTAGCAAAACACTTGATTATTAAACTTATTAGGTCTTTCCAAGCAATAACTTCTAACCTTTTCACTAACCTTTTTACCACAATCAGCGCAATGAAATGTGCCTATGTCATTGGGAGTAGTAGCCCCATTTCCTATCTCTTGAACATCTACTTTTGATTTCCTAGCTTTATGCTTTAAAAGAACAAATGAAACCCTTATTAGAAGCAACGCAACAGCTATCATTATCCCATAGTTAAGGAATGGTATCTCAATTGGTGTGTTTAATACTTTTGTTTCCAGCACCCATACAAATGCTTTTAACATGCAAAGCATCCCCAACGCACTAACTAAGAAAGTTGAAATTGATCGCTTACTCCTTCTTGCCATAATAAAGCCTCCTTTAATTATCCTTATCTGGATGAATAGTTAAATAGTACCATAATTCATGTCCTTATATGTAATATTTTGTTATACCATGTTTTAATGATCTACTTCTTATTCTCTACCCTTCATCCAAAGAGATAGGTAAAAAAGCCTAGGCAAGGTTCCTGGGCATTAGACATCACGTATGTTCAACTAACACAGCGGCTCAGATATAATTGGAGCTTGATGTACATTTTTACTAGAAACTTTCTTAATTAACTCCTAATCCCTCCAACTCGCAAACAGCCAAAAAATACTCAAACTCCAAATACCTTCCCTGATAATCTCTACATTTCTCTAAATGTTTAACATAACCTTCCTCATTACCATCTTTCAGGCATTTTACAGCTATCCAGAACTCATATTTGCACCTTTCCCTTATAGCCATAATCGATTGTGTACTTATGCTATCAAACAAATCTTGACTACTTATTTGCCCAAGAAGAAAAGGTGCTATTGGATACTTCCTTTTCTTTAGATACCGTATAGCTAATTTCTCTAACTTCTTATCCTCTAGATATACTCCAGCATATAAAAGTAAAGCTGGCACATTTACGATATTTGATGTATAAAGCTTAGGAGCAAGTCCTTGTTTCCAATACTCAACCGCTTCTGAATAACGCTTCATCAACCAGCAAGCAATTCCTGCCTTGATGAAATTCGTATCACCTTTATATTCATCCAAATCTTCAATAATTAATGAGTATTTAAGTGCAGTTTCATATCTTTTAAGCAAGAATGCGGCAGTCACAGCATTACCCAAATGGATTTTGTTATTCGTTTGCTCAAATTTACCAACAAGCTCATCAAATGCTTCTTGAAATCTACCTTCTTCAATAAGTTTCCAACCCAAACCCATTTAGACACACCCTTACCAACTTAACATTCTTCATATCCCAAGAACCTAAATCTATTTGTAAATGTTTTTTCAATCAAAAAATACCTAACCACTTCTTCAATACGCTCACGACTACATTCATCAATCAATATCATGTCGCTTGACCAAAAATACTTTCCAGACAAACACTCGCCAGTCATTTGATTCTTATCAATTAACGCTTGTATGTTCTTGTATGTAAAAAAAGTAGCAATCCATCGTGTTCCATCTTCGAATGTCATTATTACATCTGTATTGTCATCATAGATATTCCATTCTCCAACAGACCATTGCTCTGCTTCTATCCAAAGAGTATATCTTTGCTCTTGCATATTCCCTCCATATGCCTAATCATTCAAAATCACAGTCAAAGCATCATCAAACCTGCTTGAAATTTCAATAAACTCATTATTGGGCGTATCTACAAGTGAACGAACTTCCAGCAATAGCTCTATCAACGCTGAATACTTGAACAGTCTCTCAGCCATCTCATTCAAAACCTATCCTTTCCAAGGAGTTCAATTACTTTATCAAGCTTCTTACCCATTTGAGCATCGTGTTTCTTCTTCCAACTGAAATACCTTATGCCACTTATCAACGCAACAACTAGCAATACTACCAAAAGCAATGAAATCAATTGCATTACAGCAGCCATTATCGAAAACGAATAACCCATCTAGTATTTTCTCCTCTCAACACGCAATCTGCCTTAAATAAAACTTCTCTTTTATTGAAGGTATCCAATTTTCAAATCTTTGACTATATTTAGTAACGTTTCACGACTTGCTTTGTATTCATCAATAATATTAATGTTTACTTTATAAAATCTATCATAAGGCTCTTCTTTACCTAGTGTTTTATGAGGTAATATCCAAGGTTGTATTTGCTCGTTTGAGTAGGAATTAATTCTTCCTATGAAGTAGGAAAGAAAATAGCCATCATTTGTTTCTATTGAGTTTCTTTCAGCATTATACAATCTAATGAAAGCCTCCATTCGTTGGTCTAACTCTTTACTAGTTTTATTAAAGCGAAGGTACTCCTTTTTTAATTGAATTAAGTTTATAATGAAATTATTATTTACATATTCCTCATAAATATGGATAGGAAATCCCTTCACGATTTCCATTACTTCAATCACAACTAAAGGTATTGACTTTTCTGCACTAGTGATATTTACTACATCTTCTGTGTTAAGAATCGAGATTTCAAGTTGGTCTTTTAGTAGTGATACTTCTTTTTTCACTTCCCATTCCTTCTGTCTTTCTTCACGTTTCGATTGCGTCCGCCATAAAACAAATCCAACAGTTATCCCTGTAAAAAGCCCAGAAATACTCCCAGCAATAATATCTGGTACAAATGTTGACCAATCCATTTTTAATTTCCTCCACTTGGCTATGAAATCCATAATTTATCTAATAAAACGCAACCACTTTTTTAATTTTGCAACCCATCAATTGCATTAAGTATTCTGTATGTTCTATCGTCAATTCTTCCCTTGGATTCATAATTTCAATTGAGAAGCGTGAAAATCCTGCGTTCCACTTATAATTCAGTTCATTTAATGATGTAGCCTCATTACAACAATCTGTCACCACGCTTAAGTTATGAAATGAAGTTTTAGAAGCCTTGTCCATTACTTCACCCCACCAATCTAAATCAATATTACTTGAGCAAAATGGACAACCAATGCTCTCAAAATTCTCACCTTGATCTATAAAACGCACTTCATCAGTCAGAATGTACTCTGTTTTTTCGTTACTTACGTTAAAATTTATCCATTCCTTTACTTCCCCTAATTTCATTTCACTTGGAACAAATTTAGGATCTTTGGGTATTATCTTGACTATCACATCTGACATAGTAGTGGATTCCTCCGTCATTCAACAAAAATTGCTCTTTTATACCTTTAACTCTCCCTTTATAGCTTGAACAACCTTTTTTATGTATCGCTTGCTATATTTGTTACAGCAAAGAGCAATAGACTTATCCATTTCCCAATCTTCAAGTTTTAGATTTTCCTCAATCATTTCAACTTCTCTAAGAATTTCCTTCTTTGTCTGGTCTAACTCCATCTGACTGAATAATTCAATTTCTTTTGTAAGTGATTGTAGTAAACCACGATATTGATTCATGAAATATGAAAAAGTGGGTATCGCCATTCGATTCTCCCTTCAAATAAAATCGTGCTTTATGTTGAAGTACTTTCTTATAAATTAAAAATCTTTTGACCTCTCTAAATATGTTTTTGCATGAGGGCTAAATTCACCAGAACCATTAGTTAATTTAGTTACTACTTCTTCAACTGCATCTTTCAAGACATGTATACCTTTTTCACCTGAATAATATTTTCGGAGAATATTTTTCAGATTGTTGTATAGTCTCTTTGTAAGCTTTTCAATTTTAAGATTGTGTTTATAACTCAATATAGTATAAGCATCTTCTCCACGTAACTCAGAAATAGAACTCCATAAAAGATAATGAAAACTATAATTTGTTAGTGTCTTTTTATTAGAACTGTCGAAGAGTTTTGTATTTGTATTTAGCTTTAATAGTTGATCTAGCATATGCCAAAAAAGTACAATTTCATAGATTATTTGCTTATTCCCCCTTAAATCTAGATGGTAGTCATAAAATCTAACATTATGTAAAGCTGAAATCACTTGGGGAGTAGCAAACATAAGATTTTCACTAATATGAGTGAATATTTTTTGTTTAACCTGATCAACATCTATCCCAACCTTAATATCATTCGATCTTCTAAATGCTGTTCTTACATCAATATAAATATATAACTCAAAGAGAATAGGTGCGTATAACTTTTGATATACTTCTTTGTAATACTTGTGATTTTCACGCCTCTTTGTTAACCAATGGGATATTATTTGAGCTATAACTGCTGCAATAAATGCTGCTGACGCTGTTATTATTGCTGCTATATAAGGATTACTGTTCATTTATAATTAAACCCACCTTTTTCATTTTTTATTGCTTTCTGTAGAAATATATTCTTGTTCTTGAAATAAACAAGAATTGTCGCTCCTGAAGCAAATAGCACTTCAAATGACAATATATCCTCATCTGTAATCAATATCTCATTGTATCCCAATCATCAAAGCCCCTACGTTGATCTTTCCTTTTTATCCTTATTGTACCATTTGGCGTATCGATGTAGTTGATAATTTATCGTTCAAATTGAGTTTAAGGTCGCTGGTCTGGAGCGCACAGGGCATCTGGGGAAAAAGCAAATCTTCATTTGGTTATAAGTACCCCCCACCCTGTTACCTTATAAAATCAAAAGAAAAAAGCATCCTACATTCATCAGGATGCTCCACCATTTACCACTACTAAGATATTACCTTCCGTTTTTCCAACTCACGATACAACGTAGGCTTAGATACACCTGTAAGATCAACGATCTCCTTCAACGAATATTCCTTGCTATCATAAAGCTTCAACGCTTGCTTAACTTTCTTATCATCCAGCGGAGGTCTGCCACCTTTTCTTCCTCTTGCTCTCGCCGCTGCTAACCCTGCAAGCGTTCTCTCGCTAATAATATCGCGTTCTAGCTCAGCAATGACCGCAAGCATTCGAAACATGGCACGCCCAACTGCTGTGGTAGTGTCGATATTATCACGAATTGAAATCAACTCAATACTGCGGTCTTCTAAGACCTCACTCAATTCAATAAGCTTCTTCGTTGATCTTGCAAGCCTGTCAAGCTTGTAGACAACCAATGAATCACCTTCACGTAAATATTCTAAAGCTTTTGCCAACTCAATACGGTCATCATTCTTCCCTGAATCCTTTTCTTCAAATATCTTGATACAACCTTTTTGTTTCAATGCGTCTGTTTGCAAATCAAGATTTTGCTCACTGGTACTAACACGGGAATAGCCTATAAGTGCCACGCTTTCGCTCCTTTCAATGTATTACCAGTTCCAGACTGTAGCATCAAAAACGGCGAAAATCCAGTGTTTATTTACTTTGATTTTGATATGAGTTTTGTACCATGAGCTGCGTATAAAAAGGGAGTTTTTCCGAGCCAAGCCAAAAGTTCTCAAAAACATTCATTTATGAGAAAAGGCACGAACCAAAGTTGTCCTTGGATTCATACCCACTCACATTTCAAAAGATTAAACTTCACCAAATTTACTTCTGCAATAATGTTTTGCTTATAGACTACTCATAAACTCAGAATGCACTCTTTCCAAGTGATTGTGAATGTGTTGATCGTTAGAGCTATACATTTTCAAGTTCTTAGTTATGTCATTGAGCAACTTTAAATAATCCACAATATTTCCATTCTTAAAGCGGTAATAGTTAAAATCAATAAAATCATCAAATCTTTGTTTAACTTCCCCGCTGGGGTCAAGGGAAATTACATCAATTGATTTTAAGTGTTTTGATTCCAATAGAGATGACTTTAACATATATTTCATATATGAATCTGAGATAGGCAATGAATATCCCAAAATTCTAACATGGTTTGCTTCCCTTAATTGCTTTTGGGCAATTTTCCAAGTTTCTAATAGGTCTTGGTTTGAAGTTTTATTCCAAGTAGGAGGAACTAAATTCATCTTTTCTATACAACCATGCAGCTTAGAGAGCTGCACTTCACTTTGAAACGCTTCTGCAGCTGCATTTCCAGCAAACGTTATTGGTCGTGAGACATCACATTTTCTATTTAGGTATCTAATAGTATTTTCTAACACCAAATCATAGTTTAAAGTGACAACTGAATATTCTGTATTTGCTTCGTGATTTCTTTTAAATTTAATAATTCTATCATTTCTGTTCAACATTTCGAACTTCAGGTTGAACAATTCCGCAACGAAATGCCCATAAAGTATGTTTGACTCACTTTGACCAAAAACAAAGTCATGCCAATTGGACACTTTTTCATTGTAATCAACAATTCCAGGAGTGTAATGCTCAATTACATCTCTAAGGAATTGTTTGAATTTTTCTGTATTATTCTGCCCCTCCAAGTAGTCATTCATTTCGAGGATTGATAGGATTTCTTCAATATTATAAAGGTCTGCTTTGAAGAAGTTTTTTATAACTGACATTTTATTTAGTAAATCGAATATTTCATTAAAATGGGAATATCTTTCTGTATCTTGAAAATATAAGTCTTTAGCCTTCAAAATGAAATTTGACATTACTGGCAGACCAAGCGGAGCAGAAAATCCAGCTCCTAATATATATACTACTTTTTCCATTCGACACCCCTTGTGCTATATAATTAGATGCTATTCACAAATCAGCCCATGTTTCCACAACGAAACAACAACATCCATTTGATAATTATGTGACATTACCTTGCCATCCATAACAGTTTCCCATAACACTTTCAGATCCTCAGCCAACTCAGGATTCTCTCTAAGCAACTCCACAGCCTTGATTGCATAGCCCTTATTCTTTTGTGAATTGCTTCTCTCTGTATAGATTCCTTTCGAAATACCCTTCACCAATCCTGCTTCACATAACCCAAGAAAAGCGTTCTTAGGACACCCCTTCTTCTGCGCCCATGTACCTTCACCGCAAGTTTCCGTTGTAGCTATGTTCCAAGCTTCCAAGGGTGTAGACGCTTGGTTATTTTCGATTAACTTTGTTGCTATTAAAGTTGCCTGAGCATATTTGTTCATTTGTACTTCTCTCTAGGAATAATAATTAGGAAGCCAAAAAATACTTGTAACAAGTATTTTTTGGCTTTCAAAATTTCTGAATTTAGTTTACCTTCATTGTTTTTTTAATTTGTAATTTTCTTGCTTTATCAAAGAAATACTTAGGTTGCCATTTTTCTATTACTTTTGGAACAATGAACTCATTTGCAGCGGATAGCAAAACAGATTCAACTGGTTTGATAATAGACAACACTTGCAAGAAACCAAAAATAACAGTTCTAGTTGGTAGTGACAAACCACTATTACTATTATTTATAATTAATTTCGCGACTGACTTAGAAAAATTCGTTTGTTCCTTTAAGCATGTCCTAGTAGTATTGTCCAACCAATGCCTTAGAATCTGCCCATCACCTTTCCTCAGTTTTAGAATATCCGAAATATTCATTAGCCCTGCTGAGATATTTTCTTTAATATCTGGGAAATCATGTATTTCGCATAATTCAAGGAAATTATCGCTTTGATTCCTATAAATATCTTTACGGTACGCTTGCCTTAATTTCTTGACGAAAAAATCTTCTAACTCACTTTCACAAACCACTTCATCAAATTGGCTAAGCAAAGCCATTCTAAAATTCAGTTCAGAAATTAAGTGTAATCCATATGTTGCTTCGTCAAGAACCCTTTTTTGTAATCTTTTATCCTTTGTTTTAGGAGTAAAGTAGCAAGCACCATCTGAAATTTCAATAGTGAAATCTGGTAGATCAAACCTATCTCTAACGAAATTAAAAACAGCTGAAGTTAGTTCAAGATTATTAAGATCATTTCTACAGTTTTCAAGAAGAATATCGCTACTAACTTGACTACTTGTAAGCTTACTGCTAAATTGTTGAATTGTATTTTTCGGATAGCTAGCTTTAAACACTTCCTCTAACTTGCCGTAGTCTACAGGTGGAATACCATTTTTTTCATAATCCAAAAGCATAATACTATTTAATGTCTTTGTTGTTTGCTTTGCAATTATTGTCCCATAAGTATTGTAAACTGGAATAATCAAATTTTCAGCTAATAGTTCTTCCATTGTTTTTGCTTCTATATTTGCAGCTAAGACTTCGAATACATTAGCAGCTGAAACATCTAGTGCAACTGAATCATAGAATAATAAAGCTTCCCCTAATAATGGAATTATTTCACTCGGTCGATTGGCAGATACATATACTGTCTTTTTCTGTTTCAATTTTAATACCTCCAAATATATATGTATTTATTTAGTATCTTCTTGCTTTTTCAATATTCTAATTACAGCATGGTAAGTTGCTAAGTAGAAATGGAACATCCATGAATGCCATATGTTCTTATCATAATTCCTAATTTGTTCAGGGTTATGATGCCTTAATTCAAATTTGTTTGCTAACTCAAAAATTAAGCTTTCATCTTTTTTATCAAGTGCTTTTGCAAGTTTTTCAGTCTTTTTAAGCCATTCAAATACATTTGCCAAATCAATAATAGCTTGTCTTCTATCTTCAACTGATTGACTTCTATTTTTCCATTTGCGGATGGCTTCCCTCACTTTGAAGTCAACGTTTTCTGGATCGTATTGAATTATTTCTGCATCCAAAATTTCCTCTAATCCATTTTTTCCAAGTGATAATATCTCACCTGAATCAGAAATTTCAAAACCATCACTGTAATCACAGATTAGAAGATTTACTGCTCCTTTAAACTCAACCTTTCCACTAAAATCATCGTAATTTTCATAATCCTGATAATTGTAGCCTGTGTCTGACGAATACCATGCTAACTCTCCTGGTTTTGAAACATGATGAAATAAGAACTCAATTGTATCGAAAATATTTTCCTCTGTTACATCTAATCTATCCCACTTTTCTATTGGAAATGGCATGAACTTTATCTCAAACATTGCCTTATGATTAGCATCCTCTGGGACATCAAATGATGTAATTGATAGTTTTTCTTTAAAATAATCTTTGCTTTTGTAATAAAGAAATAGACTCTGAAGTTGCTTGTATAATTGATATACATCAATGGCTTTCTTATTGTTCCTTGTTGAGTAATACATTCTTTTTTCCATCTTCTTCTACCCCTAGCTTTAGATTATCTAGGATTATTTTACCATATCCTTTTGTGGAGAAATATAACATATTATAATCCAAGTACATTATTATCAGTTAATGTATTTCATTGTATTGAGTAATCCAGGCACCAAAACACTATATACACAACTAAAATGGACACTCCAATACTATATATTGTGGTTTCATCAAAAAAACATATTGCATTTTGGTATTTACTAGAGTAATATTAATCCTATAGAGACATTAGCACTCACGATAGTCGATTGCTAGTATTGTCTGAATATTATAACTCCAAAGTTAGAAAGGAGGTAAGAAAAGATGCCAAATCGAAATATCCATACAACTAAACGTGGTGACAAGTGGGCTAATGTAATTAGTGGAAACTCAAGAGCAAGCGGATTATACGATACACAAAAGGAAGCAATTCAAGCAGCTATACCAAGGGCAAAAAAAGATGGATTAGAGCATGTGATTCACGGAAAAGACAACAAAATAAGAGAAAAGAATAGTTACGGAAATGACCCTAGAAATATAAAGGGATAGGATCAAAATTAAAACTAAGTACACTTAATGTGAAAGGAGGTAAATATTCATGTCTACAATTCAACGTGTTTACGGCAAAGGAAGATATGATGGAATTTTTATTGGAGCAGCTATTGTTGTAGCTTTGTTCCTAATTTTCAAATCCACAAACAAGCCTACCCAAAAGACTTACTAGATAGTTTTACTTCTTCTTATAACTTAATATTGTAGAGAAAATTCGCTTTGACGAATGGAGTTGATTTTCTTTATGTACATAGTTACTCTCACAAGTCGTGTACCTCTGACAAATACCTAGCAGACCACTAATCTAAGATTAGTGGTTCTTTATTTTATTCATCTAAAAGACGTAGCCCACAACATTTCTAAACCTCTCCGCACAATAAATGTGAAGCCTTCCTACCCCCATTTCTGTTCGCCTGATAAGCTACTGACCTTCCATAAAATCTCACTTTTATACCTGCTAAGAGAAAAATCTTGCGTGTTCTAATTCTATATATCACAAAAAAATAACTTCCATTTTCTCTTTTCACTGACTTATGTCGTAGCAGATTAATTTTCTAAATATTAGATGGTTCTTCTGAAGAATGTAATAAATAGCTGAAAAGTCGTTTTTGTTTCGAATCTATGTATTCTTTATCTTTAATTGTTCTTCTGTCTTCTATCATTTGGAGAATGTATGTTGGGTAAAAATAAAATGGAACTTCACTGTTTATTTGATCTACACTTGGTGTAAATCGCCTAAAGCGTTTCTCTCTCAACATGTCATCATCATCCATATAATAAGAAATACTTTTATATTTGTCATATAAACTATATTTGGTTGATTTTGTATAATGATATGAAATCTTGTCGGAAATATAACTGCCCATACTTTTTTCATAAGGTTCCTTATTAATAACTGTCTGGACATCCATTTTCAACTTATCAATGTTAAGAGTAGGTTCTACACCATAAATAGTAGCTATTGTATGAATGTGCTTAACACGATAAATATTAAATTCAGGCATATTCCTATCAATTTTTTGAACTACCTGACAATAAGGCTCGTAAATTTCTTTTCCATCCCATATTTCTGACAATACTACAAAGTATTGAAATGTGTTAAATAAATCTACATAGCAACACAAGTAGTTTTGATGAGAAAACAAGATCAATGTATGAGATAATTCAAAAAAAGTATCTAGTTCTAGATAACTATCAAATGCGTTAAGTGCAATAAAAGGAATAATAGATGCACTGAATGTTATATTTGTAATGATATTGTTGTTCTTTATTACATTTAAAACAGGCTTTATTTTATTATTTGGGACTTTCTTTTCAATTGCATAATTATAAGCAATTTTACAGATACCTTGCTTAAACACATCATTATTTAAATCAATATCAATACAGTAATCTACAATTTCAAATTTTCTCAATTCAGCTTTACTTAGATTCGTTCTGTGCAATTTTTTATACTCAGGACAATCAATAACAATTTGATTTTTAATAATTACATTATAGATTTTCCCATCGTCTCCGTACTTTGCCCTTCCTTTACACGATGGCATTGCTGAACTATTTGTCTTTTTCATATTCTCTATTTGTGTTATAACAGGATTGAATTTTTTGCAAAACTTATCATCGATCTCTCTCTGAACAATGTTGTTACATTTATTACAACATATTTGAGTGGATTCATATAGTCCCCCCAATGCATTTTGTATTATATGTTCTTTACTTTCATTCATAAAAGAGATGATTTCATCACAATATATACAATTCATTATTACTCTCCATAATTTCCTAAATATTTATTCATAATGCATTTATGCTGGCAAAATAAAAAATTTAGTTGAGTTCAACATTGCGCATCCCATTTTCACTTCGTCAGAGTCATCGCAAAATCATAGATACAACATGCTATTCCATCATCAATAAAAGAAGTCAGATTCAATATAGGGATTCACGATAAAAAGCGTCAAAGAACTTGCTAGTATCACGTGTATGGGAAAGAGGATAATGTTACGCTGATAATTTCCTTATCGTAGCAGTTACTGGTGTAGTAGGTAGGAATACACTTCAGTTAATGTCTAACCCTTACAACTTTCTTCATCTGCTCAAGCGATAATACATCATCATACCTTCGAAGAATCATCTTGTGGCAATTAGCACAAACAGGAAACAAATCCACAGCAGGGTCAATCCTAACCTCTTCTCCTTCCAAAGTACTTAATGGTTTAACATGATGAACCTCAATAAAATCTTTTCCTCTTTCTCCGTAGGCTTCTTCAAAGTTGAAATTACAAACAACACAATTTAAGCCATGTAAATCAATTGCTCTTTGTCTATTTTTGCATCCCGCTCATATCTCTTACCATAGTAAGTCTTGACTGCACCCTCAGGTCTAAGTTCATGCTCATTTTCTATATTGTCAGCTAGAATATCATCTTGTATTGTATGTAAATCTATACTATCCTCAAAAACTACACCTAATACCTCAAATTTGTACTCTTTCAAACGTTCAAAAGCAGTTTTTCTTTCTTCAAGTGTAAACATTGATTTGTATTTCGGTAGTAATACATGTGCTTCTATAGTCAAATCTAATCTCCCAGCAAAATAAAGTTTTTCAAATCCTGTAGTCGCTTGTTTCTTATGTATGAAATCTTTTGCAACCTTTAAAGCTCCATCACGAGTCACAATTTGAATGAAAATTGATGCGTTATACCCACACTCTGATTTCGCCTTTTTGTAGGCACTAATTACGTCTTTATGAAATTGCTCAATTAACGATTTTTCGATTGGTGAAATCTCACTTATTTCATCAATGACAATAAAACCAAGTTTCCTTAAAAACTTATTGCTTTCATCCCCACCATTAAATTTATTTGGATGAAGTTCTTCCCCATTCGCAAAGTAATTTGCTAAAGAAATAGTATATTTAGGAGGATAGTGCTTTTCTTTAAAAACTAAAGCATATTTTGTTGGTTCTCTTCGTTCAGGCACACCTTTTTTTCTGATTTGTTCTATTGCATTAATAATGTGTTCTGACGTTATATTCGGAGGAATCATGTTTACATCTCCCTTATTGGCAATCACTAAAATTGATTTTAACAATCAATCCATATATTGTCATTAGAAAATGTAAATTATTAGACTGATACAAAATCTCCATTAGAGACAGTTTGAGTTATTGAAGAAACACCAGCAAAGCTAACTGGCGTTTCTTCGTTTTCCTTCGTTTAAGCTACCTTTTCACTAAATGCGTTATTATTTGCCAAAAATTTAACTTCCGTTAATTCTCCCATAAAAGCTTCCAAATCCTTAACAGAATCCCACTCAATAAGTAGATCAGCGTAATAAAGAACATTGTTCTTAGTAAATGACGCTACGGAATGTGTTTCACTTGTCAAAATCAATATCCCTTCAGCATCTTCAATTGCTGTTTTAAGCAACGTTGCCACGAAAGGCGCGATAAAGAAGCAACCATGAACCCAACGATACCAGTCTAATTCGTACTTTTTAGGTTGGTATTTTTCATAATAGCGATAATCCAATTCAGAAAAGGCTTCTGATTCATAAAAATCATCCCAAAATTCATCATCTTCAATGTTTACTTCTAAGCCAAACATTGATTCAAAGAGCGATTTTTTCTCTGATTGATACTCAATATCAGCTTGAACTTGGTCATCTAATTTTGTAACCCAATAATCCGAAGGTGTGTATGTCCAAGGCGCATCTTCATCTTGATCCCACTCTTCAGAACTTCTTATTCCTAAACATCTCCTGAGACTTGTCACAACATCAGCATCTTCAAGATGCGGTCTAAATAAATCCCAGTTGTCTTTTAATGAGAATATTTGTTTCTCACCTGCAAGCACATCGTTTTCAACATTAAGAAATTTTTTCATCGTAAGCATCGTTTGTAACCTCCAGTAATTTAATTTGTATAATTTGATTGCGTGTATATTGCATGCCTAGCGGCAGGCTGCGGAACAGGAAAAAATTATGCGGTGCGTTCTTGCTCCAACATTTCATTCCAATCCTTACCATAGACTGGGACAAGTACATTAATTTCATAAATCTGTCCCAAATCAATCTTTACCTTCTCAACGAACTCTTTAACAGGATCATCGTTATCCAATGCAAGAACCACTTTAGCAATTTGTTTATTCTCCTTGAGGAACATTTTTATTGCTTCTAAATGCAATCCACCTAGGGCAAGCAAGTAGTTCTTTCCAGCCCTTTCAGGGTACAATGCTAACAATGACATTGCATCAATAGGAGCTTCAACTACTGTCACCGCATTGCAATATTCATCAGATTCAATCACCCAACCATAACTCACATCACTATTAGCCGCTCTACCTTTAAATACATTATCGTCATGCGTTCCCCTCAGAATCGCACCTTTAGCACCCCCTATATTGTCAAAGCAAGGGAATACGTAATTGTAATTATCATCTTGATAGACCAAACCCTTCTCAATCATACGCTTTACTATTTTCATAGGTATTTTGCGTACTTTGCATAAATAAGGATACAAAACAGTATTAGCGGCAGCTCTCTTAGGCAGCATAAACACACCCTTTTTTTCCTGTTTAGCCTGTGATTGCCGTAGGCGATCACATTCAACGTCCTCCACCACACTATTAACCTCAATCAAAGCTTCCACAGCTTCTTTGAAGTTCATCCCCAAAATACGGATGCAAAAATCAAGTGCGTTGCCACCTTTTTCTTCACTATGCCTATAGTAAAAGTTATCCTTGATAACCAACCCAGCATAACCAACAACCTTATGGTCACCATTACGTTCTGGCTTAAGCTCATAACCATTTCGTTCGCAAAACTCAATCAGATTAGTCATACGGGCTTTTTGAATATTATCATCACTTATTCGCACTATTTTCACCTTCTTATATTGTTATTGGAATAGTAGGTGACGAAATTATTCTCTATATAATAGAAACAGTTCGTCACCTAACATGAGTGCTATTTTTCAGCATACTTCCTTTAAATAAATTGATTTATAACCTTTTTCATTTATCTCTATGTCCATTCCTTGCTTTGAGAAGATTTCTTTTAATATCTCTTGCCTTTCTTGCTTCTGCCAATTGGAGTTAAACCAATCTTTAAATGATCTTCCACCTATCTCATAGGCAGTATGCGTAGGAAAGCTAAAAAGATCACCTTCGTATTTCAAAGCGTATTCCTTAGAGTTTTCAGCCCATTGAGTACACTTTTCAATAAATTTATCCAAGGACAAATCCTGAAGCTTACTATTATGAACGTTACTTGGTGGCAAACTAAACGCTATTTGAAGCATATCTAGCCATTCTTTGCGATACGTGTACAAGTAGATATTCACAATAGAGTTATCGTTAATGTTTCGAATGCTGCTTCTATGAATTATTTGCATAAGATCTGCTAGAACAAGTTCATCGAAAATCGCTTGCACTCTTTCATACAAACCAAGCTTTTGATCTTCCTTTGTTCATGGAAAGATCAATATTCGTTCCATACAAAGAAATTGCAGTCTTCTTATACACGGATGGATGTCTTAATGGGATGTTTAGTAACGCTAATGCATGATACCTATTTAGTTTGTTCTTCCCAGTTGTGTTCAAGAGATTAAGCGGCAATTCATCAGCATTATTTTGATCATACAAGGTAATCTGATCTTTAGTGATAATCTTATTGCCAATACAAATGTTTATTTCATCTTTCTTAACTAAAGGAAAAAGGTCAATTCCAGATGATCGAATTGCTTCAATATCATTTGAGATAAGTTCGAAAATCTCTATCCTTTTCTCTTTGTCCTTCTTTGCATGACTTGACGTATTGATTTCTTGCAAGTGCAAATGAAGTCTGCTTTGATAATCATGATAGTTCTTAGTGTGAATAAATTGATATTCGTTGTTATAAAGTCGCTTGGTAATATTGCTTGTTCCATCCAAAATCAGAATGTTACCTAGCTCTCGATAGTCAATTCTCCTTGCACATAAAATGGTTGATCCTCTATCATGCCTGTCGATTACTCCTACATCATCTTGATGTAGAAGTTTTTTGAACCAAGTAAACTTAGCTAGATATTCATTTTCCGCATTTCTGGTATTTAGGTTCGCTAATATTCCATCCAATCGTTCCAAGTCACTACTTTCTATGAGATGACGACTTAACCGCTTCGTTACAGGCGAGTCTTCATCCATTTCTTGATTGATAATCGTTGTAATAGTCTTCCTAGCAAATCGTTTGACATCTTTACTTAGTTCACTTTCACTAGCTAGTGCATCAAACCAATCAACTTGATTGTCATTACTTCCAAGGTCAAAACCACAATGAGAAATAAACTCAGGCATTTCATCAACGATTATATTCCGTTTAAGAGTCAATCCATTGGTTAGTTTATACCGCATATAGTCATCTGGATCACTAACTTCATTAGCGAGATCACGAAAGCGTTGTTGAGTTATACAAACGATTTGATAATTTGTTAAATCATTTATTACATCATCCACGTTGTTTGTATCAACGTAGGTAATGGCATTTTGAATGTTCTTCATTTTAGCGTAATCTGATACTGGTTTAGAAAACTTTCGCATATTATCGTTATTTAAAAAGACAATTAATAATGCAGTCTTGAATTTTTGAGTTAGAAGGTATTTGGCCACCGCTTCTAGTGCGGCAGTTTTACCATGACCAGGTAGAGATGAACAAACATAGTGTTTAGTTTGTTTTTTTGAGTTATTAAATTCTTCAATAACGTCTATTATTACGTCTACCATTTGAGAAAAAGCTTTTTTGTGTAAATTTTCTTGTTGCTCATTGCTAAGTAAAGTCTGTAGATTGGCTATTTGTATACTCATTTGTTATTCCCCTTTTATTGCATCGATTTTATTTTGCACTTATTGAAAGTTTATATTAAAGCTAGCTATTAAATTCCACGTTCTTTGAATTAGCCTTGAAGAAAGTCACATTCTTAATATCATCATTTTCATTGTCATATTCATATGTAAATTCAACTGGAATAGCGTAACTCTCATACTTTTCATTGATTGATGAAAATAGTTCTTCAATTGTGTTGCTTTCAAGTATACGTTCAAAAGTAAAGTTGAGCTTTGCGCTCATTACACTCTTATCGATTCTTATAGAAACCAGCTTTTCTTCTAACTTGCCTTTCTCATTTTGGATTCGCAATACTATCTCTTTCGCGAAAGATGCATCCAGCTTTTCCCCAAGACCTCTAAGTTCAACAAGAAGGCTGCTAATCAATGTGTTGTAGCCTGTGACCTGTCTTGCAAGCAACTTTTCCTTCTTCGTAAGCTGTTGGTAAGTATTTTTCATTTTTTTCATTGTCATGTTTGTCATTTTCAGTTTATCTCCGTTATTTTATTTTGCGCTTATGGTCTAACAAAGAGAGAAGTTTTATTCGTACTTCTCTCCATAAATTTTTGCTATTGTTTTATCATTGACAAAACTATGCAAGGAATTATAAGAGTTAACTTTAAACCTATGGGATACTTCAATCACAATAGTCAGATTTAACTTTTCCTGCGAATAATCTTGAACTAGCTGGTGTGCAAGTGCAATCATGCCAGAGCGAGAAATATTTTTAATTGTAAAATTCTCCAAATCAAGTTGCTTTTCGATTGACTCAATCCTTCGATATAGTACGAACTTATCAATCGCACCTAAATTTTTCTCTTTCCCAGTATTAGAGCTTCTTATGACATATTCACTTTCAATTAACTCAGTGAAGTCCCTTACATTACCACTCCCTTCCATCTTACCATTGCTTTTATAATATTTTTTTTCTGATATTGCCCTTACAAGTAATGCTATACAATCAGATGTGACCTCCACTACTCGCCTAGAACCATCATTATCAGTAAGATTTAATCTATGCTTAACGAAATCAATATCAGAAATTTTTAAATTTCTAATCTCAGCTCCTGCTTGTCCAAGTATACCTTCAAACACCAAACAAACTATTACAGAATCTTGAGCATTTACACAGTCATCAAGAATTTCAGAAATCTCTTTTCTTGAATAAAAAATTTTAGCTTCTTCACGAACAAATTGCTCAAACCATTTTGTTCTTACGTTCCTTAATGGATTTTCATTATTGTTCTTGTATCCTTTTGAAATCGCCCAATCAACATATTTAGTGCAAATCCTTCCATACGACCTTGCTGTGGAAATGTAGTCAATATGTAATCCCGTAAAGAAATCTTCGATTTCAGGCAATTCAAATTCATAAATGTCTTTTTCCAAGCGGTGTTCAACATGTTTGGTTTTGTCAAAAAAGTTTCTGTATGTGATTCCAGACTTTACTGGATACATGCTAAGAAATTGTTCTTTGCACCCTGCATTATAAATACCTTTTTCTTGTTCGGTCATTCACTTCACTCTTTCATTTTATTTTGCGCTTATTTGATATCCAAAGTATATTGTATTATTTTGCACTTGTCAAGAGGTTTTGTTTTAATTTGCGGTTGTTTCTCCCAACCGATAAGAAAAAGGGACTTTTCAGTCCCTTTACATCTACTTTCGTTATTGATTTCCTAGCTTGTTTCCCCTTACCGACTTCTCGAACCACAAATGCAACAACTCCGTGTGAGCATTAGCTTCAAACGAATGAATAAGCACCACAATATCTTCTACCGTAAGCAAATGTAAGTTTACCGTTTCATCTTGTAACGCGTTGAAAACCACTTGTAGCATCGTCTGGCATGTTGTTATCTTGTTCTGAAGTTGTTGTTCTTCCTCTAAAAGCTTATCGTGTTTGCTGGATGCATCGCTCATACGTTGGTACCTCTGTTTGAATCTGAGATAAGGATTGATTGTTTTAGTTTGAGAGATAATGCTTGTCTTTCAAGATCACTGCGCATCTTGTGTAGGGCTTCTACAACGTCACTGAGAGTGTCAGTGTGAAGGATTGAACCTAAGAGCAGAGCGGATTGGATGATTTGCTGCTGAAGGTGCTGGAGCGTTTTAATGCGGTGTTGAAGGTCTGCTTCTTGCGATGATTGGTTGAAGTAGGCTTGCTTCATTGATGGTTTTGGGTTTGTAGTTTCGCTCATATGTGGGTCAACTCCTAGGGATGGATTGGGTATCGATTTGGCTTCTGTAAACGCTAGAATGACTTTAAGATGTTTACGTAACTATAACTTCCACTTACTAAGAGGACTATGGTTTTGATATTTCTTTGCAATTTCTTCACGCGTTAAATCCATGTAGGCTTGTTCCGTAACTGTTACTGAGCTATGACCCAAGATACGTGAAAGTGTAAAAAAGTCCCCACCATTTAGTAGATAATGCCTAGCAAAATTATTTCTAATTTGATGTGGGTGTATGTCAATGCCTGCTCTCTTACCAGTATCCTTTAATTGTTTTTCAAATGACTGAACGCTCATATTTGTTCCCTTTGTTGTAGGAAAAAGTAAGGGAGTCTCCGTATAACGATCTTTGAATTTTAGATATTGCTTTAATTCTCTTTGCATAGTGGGAGAGAAATACACATATCTTTCTTTTTTCCCTTTAGTTTTGGTCAAAAGAATCATCTTACTTTTAAAATCAATGGCATCAACAACTACTTCCAAACATTCACCTATTCTCATTCCAGTATCTTGCAATAGAAGTACAATGATTTTGTTTCTGTAGCCATGAAAAGTTGTATAATCAAAGTTTTCAATCAATTTGTTAAATTCTTCTTGATTTATTCCTTGTTTTTGCCTTCGTACTGTTTTAATTTGAAAAACATTATCCACTGGATTTTTTTGTAATTCCCCTTCTTGTTGAAGCCAATTGAATAGAACTTTGATATTGCGTAAGTAATTATTGATGGTGATTGATGATACTTGTTTCTTGTAATCTGTACGCTTTTCAGGGAAATTTATGTCTTAGAGGATTCTCTATTCACTACGGTGTACTTCCCTCTATCTTGAACGAAGGTAATATATTGTCTTATATGCCCTGTACGTACTTCTCTAACTCCCACGATTTCATGTTCATTTTTTAAATATGCGACAAATAATTTCAACGATTGCTCATAAGAAGCAATCGTTTTTTGTGATAAATTCTTGCTTTGGCAAAAGGCTAAAAAATCTTCAACATAGAACTCTAATTCCGATAATTTCATAGGCTTCCTCCCACTTTTTTGACAAATCAAAAACCCAATAAACCTTTTTGGTTTATTGGGTGAGATGGGAAAAGTTTATAGGCTTCAAATCAAGTTTATCGGTTTTCATATACTAGCTGGATTCCGTTTCCAAATCACAATATCCCCTTACCCCACAAAGCTCCTAACCCTTTCAACTAACCTTATGCTCGATCCGCAGCTTATCCGCCACCATCGCGATAAATTCAGAATTAGTTGGCTTAGCTTTAGAGATATTAATCGTATAGCCGAACAAGTGGCTGATACTGTCGATGTTGCCGCGCGTCCATGCGACTTCAATCGCGTGACGGATAGCACGTTCTACGCGGCTCGGGGTTGTTTTGTATTTTTCGGCAATGGCCGGATATAACGTTTTGGTAATTGCACCTAAGATTTCGATGTTGTTATACACCATTGTGATGGCTTCACGTAAATATTGATAGCCTTTGATATGTGCCGGCACACCTATTTCATGAATGATTGTAGTAATATTCGCGTCCAAGTTTTTACCTTTGGGCATTTGTACAATATTGGCTCTCATGCTGCTTGAAGAAGACGACATGATAGAATTGCTTTGATTGCTTGTTACTAGCTGACGAATTCTATTAGTCAAAATTTCCATATCGAACGGTTTTAGAATATAGTAAGACGCGCCTAACTGAACTGCTTTTTGTGTGATGTTCTCTTGGCCGAATGCAGTTAACATAATTATCTTTGGTTGAGGATTAAGGTCCATTTCGCGAAGCCTCTCCAACACACCCAAACCGTCCAAATGAGGCATGATGATATCAAGAATCAAAACATCTGGCACACGGTTACTTTGTTCGATCAATCTCAGAACGTCGTTC
The DNA here is from genome assembly GCF_024722015.1 of Paenibacillus radicis (ex Xue et al. 2023). Taxonomy (GTDB): domain Bacteria; phylum Bacillota; class Bacilli; order Paenibacillales; family NBRC-103111; genus Paenibacillus_S. Next base: position 56,595 of record NZ_JANQBD010000017.1, read on the forward strand.
CCGTTATATGCAACACCAGCTACATGCATATCCTCTTGTTCATCAATAAATTCAGATAGAAGGTTCGTAAATTCTCGGTTGTCATCGGCTAATAAAACTTCAATCATTTGCAACGGTTTTTCCTCCTTCAAATGGCGACAAAATTATGTTTACATGTTTTTCCTATTGTATACTTTCGACAGGCTATATAAAAATCCTTCTGTCGAAAATTATTCTTGTGGATTTTTTTTCAATTTTATTTTATAATGATTAATTTGCATCATGGTTATACATTTTTCGACAAATGCAGTGATAAACTAACAAAACAAAAAGCTGAGGGCAATTTAACTTGCCTTCAGCTCTGTTATTGTTGTTGGCGCCGGTCTAAGCATGATTCCTGCATCCTGTAGCATCCACTCAATAAAGCAGCCATAACCGCTTGAAGGATCGTTTACGAATACATGTGTCACTGCACCAATTACTTTTCCGTTTTGGATAATCGGACTACCACTCATTCCTTGTACGATGCCACCTGTTTTTTCAAGCAGGCGAGGATCCGTAATCTTGATAACCATTCCTTTGGTCGCAGGGAAATCTTGTTTTGCAACATGAATGACTTCGATATCGAATTTCTCAACCTTTTGGCCATTCACTACCGTGTAAATTTGGGCGGGGCCTTCCTTAACTTCCTCAGCAAAAGCAACAGGAAGCGCTTCTTTAGTCAGACCATGATCAGGCAATTCACCCATCTTACCAAAAATCCCGAATGATGTGTTTTTCTCAATATTCCCTAGAACTTTACTTTCCTTTGAAAATTGGGCTCTTTTTTCTCCTGGCTCCCCATTCTGGCTTTTGGAGATTGAAGTAACATTAGAATGTACAATTTCTCCTGACCCAACTGTTATAGGAGTCTGTGTATCCATATCCGTTATAACGTGTCCCAGTGCCCCATACACGCCTTGATCCGGCGCATAAAAGGTTAACGTACCCACGCCTGCGGCAGAGTCCCGAATATACAATCCTAGACGGTAGGTCTTGTCCACAACATCGTAGGACGGCTGCACCTGAAGCTCAATCATTTCATTATTTCGTGTGATAGTTAGCGTCAGAGGCTTCTTATTTTCACCAGCCGCTGCAACTAACTCAGAAACTTTTGACACATCGGTCAATGGCTTCCCGTTAATTTTTACAATTAAATCGCCTAACTGAATTTTGGCATCCTCGCCCGGTGAAATCTTCTTATCGTCTGCAATCGTTACTAAATGATGACCAACCACTAAAACGCCTGCAGATTTTAATTTAACGCCAATAGTATGCCCCCCTGGAATAACTTTTAGATCGGGGACAACATTAACTTTAACCGTTTTGAGAGGAATTTTGCCAAAAAGCTTAAGTTTCATTTCAGCTTGACCCGCTTTGTAGGATTCCAAAGAAATTGGATTATGGAGATCTACTTGAAATGAGTGCTTGGTTGAACCATTAACCTTGACTATTTCCGGATTATTCACTGTAACCTGTGCACTGACGGGCATTGTCAGCTGGAGACTTGCTTGTTGGCCAGTGAAAAGCCGAAGCTCCTCGGGAAAGGAGGCAAAACTCTGGAAAGGTGTGGAGAGGCTCCCCAGACAAACGAAGAAGACGAGCAGCAAGCCAATCAATTTCTTTCTTTGGTTGGAACTCATGGTGTCACGCTCCCTTGCTTCCTCTGCTACAGCGGCAAATGCTCACCGCCGTTTTGCGTACCTTTAAGGTATCCCCACACCTTTCGTTTTATAACAGAAAATGATGCCTCACTTAACTTTACATCCTTGATTTCTTGTCATTTGCCAAATCGAGCATTTCTTGAGCATGCTGTAATGTGGTCCCTGTAACCTCAACACCGCCCAGCATACGCGCAAGCTCGTGTATCCGGCCGTCAGTATCCAGATCGTCAACATGGGTAAATGTTCTTTCACCGTCCGTTGTTTTGTGAATGCGGTAATGAGCATCTGCCATGCAGGCAACCTGAGGTAGGTGAGTTATTGAAAAGACTTGACAGCTGCGGGATAAACGAGACATTTTTTCAGCAATAGCCTGCGCTGCTCTTCCGCTTACTCCCGTATCCACTTCATCAAAAACAAGTACTGGAATACGGTCAACTCTTGCAAAAATGGATTTTAAAGCAAGCATAACCCTGGATATTTCGCCACCGGAAGCAATCTTGCTTAAAGATCGGAGCGGCTCCCCTGGATTGGCTGAGATCAGAAACTCCACTCCGTCCGCACCTTCAGCTGAAAGAGCATTTTCATTGAATGAGACTTGTACTTTGAATTGAGTTTTTTCCATATGTAAATCGCGCAGTTCTGAAACAATTTCTCCTGCTAATCTTTCAGCAGTCAATTGTCTCTGATCGGATAATTCACGCGCTAAGTTTCTTACAACGGCAAGAATCTGCTGTTCTTGCTTCTGAAGCTCCTGCAGCTTTTCATCTTTATTCTCGATTAAATCTAATTCCTCTTTAATTTTAATTAAATACTGCAAAATATCCGCTACATTTTCCCCATACTTTCTTCGTAAGGACGAAATGGTGTCCAGCCTTTGTTCAATAAAATCAAGGCGTGCAGGATTGAACTCTATATCATCCCGGTAGTCCCGAATTTGATAAGCAGCATCCTCCAGCTGGTAATAAGCATTCTGCGCCTGTTCCATTATAGGCTGAAGCTTCACTGGGTCAAGCGAGGTAATATCTTGAAGCTTTTGTACAGCCTTGCTTATAGACTCTAATCCTTTTTTGCTGCCGTAAACAAGTTCGTATGCATCAGAAGCATGTTGGAATAATTTTTCCGCATTGGCTAGTTTGCGCTTTTCTTCGGCTAATGATTCATCTTCACCCTTTTTTAATTTGGCAGAAGTTATTTCTTCCACTTGAAAACGATATAAATCCAGCATTTGAAGGGATTGCTTGCTTGTTTCCTCAAGGTCTCTCAAGCTTTTTCGAACTTGTATGTATGTATGATAAGCTTCCTGATAATCTCGTTTGTAAGGGCCTATCTCTGTTTCGCCAAACAAATCAAGCCAGCGAATATGCTCGTCCACATGAAACAACGATTGATGCTCGTGTTGACCATGTATATTAACAAGCCATTCCCCAACTGACTTTAGCCCTGATAAATTAACCAACTGTCCATTAATTCGGCTTGTGCTTTTTCCTTGAGATGTTATCTCGCGGCGAATAATCAAATGTTCTTCCGCATCGGCTTCGATACCCAGCTCTTCGAGCGTCTGCCAAACCGGATGTCCCGCCTCAATGTGAAACAATGCTTCTATATAAGCTTTATCGCTGCCGTAACGAACTAAATCTGCCGAGCTTCTACCGCCTGCTACAAGAGTTAAAGCATCGATGATAATTGATTTGCCGGCACCGGTCTCTCCGGTAATGACATGAAAACCTTTGCGAAAATTCAAATGGACAGACTCAATTACGGCTAAATTTCGTATGGATATTTCAAGCAGCATCGTTATCTCTCCCGTTAACTTAACATGGATAAAATCTGATTGACCACTACCGAGCTTTGGTCTTTGTTTCGGCAAATGATCAGAATCGTGTCGTCACCACAAATCGTCCCCATAATTTCGTTCCACTCCAGGCTGTCAATTAATGCCCCGATAGCGTTTGCAGTGCCCGGCAAGCTTTTCAGCACAACTAAATTTTCCGTATAGTCAATATGGACAAAATGATCGTTTAGAGCTCGTTTAAGCCGATGCATCGGATTATAGCGCTGGTCCGCGGGAACCGAGTATTTATACCGTCCATCATCCAAAGGTACCTTTATCAGATGCAGTTCTTTTATATCGCGTGAGATGGTTGCTTGTGTTATTGGGAACCCTGACAGCCTCAGCTGATCCACCAATTCATCCTGCGTTTCGATTTCATTGTTAGTAATAATTTCTCTTATTTTAATGTGTCTTTGGCCTTTCATTGGTTACCTCCTAAGAGTTTTGCCGAAGGCAAAGCTTACAGTAAGCTTAAACTCAAACCTTCCTTTTGGAAAAAGCTAAAAGCTGCTTCGTTGCCTTAATTTTAATTCATCCAACGTGTTCTTCGGTATCCAATTCAAACACAATCAAGTTTAACTTTTGCTGTTCAAGCTCAACATAAATAACCCCGGAGGTCTGCGGATAAACTAGCTGATAGACCAATAACCGGTCACGAAGCATACTGCCGCGCATTTCCAATGGCTTGCGGTCCTTTGCTATTTTTACTGCGTAATAAAGTCCGTCTTTTTCGGCAAAATAATCAATAAACAAGCGACTTTCCAAAAGCTCAGCATCATCATTTACAGATATATGGATCGGAATTCGCTGCTTGCCGCTAACGATGCTATAGCCTTCTTCAGATAACAGCTGAGTAACATCATCCTCTGACACCGGTTCGTCATTCTCAGGGATCGCCGGTGCCGTCCCACTATGCACTATAGTTCTCATCCGATTTCGGGTATAAAAAAATAGCCAAATGCCCAATACCAACAAAATGACAATAAGTATCGATCCATCCCCAGCCTTCATAAACACATCACCTCTACCTTTAATGCGAACACCCGCATCATTAGTATTCTAGAAATCGGTGTCAATATCCTCCAGTTGGCCAAAAAATCCCCCTATGCAACAAAAAAACCCATCATCCCGATGAGTTTTGAAGCTTCCCGGCATCGCTGACCGCTTGACGAATCCAATCCTCCACGACTTCTGGAGATTGAGCAGGCTCGTCCGAGTTGCATACCAAATATGCCAAAAACTCCACATTGCCTTCTCCGCCTCGAATCGGTGAATAGGTCAGACCCTTCAATACAAATCCCGCTTCCGATGCGAATCCTAGCGTTGTTTGTAAAACCTCTGTATGAACGGCGGGCTCACGTACGACCCCCGTTTTGGGCACCTTTTCTCGCCCTGCCTCAAACTGTGGCTTAATCAGGGCTACTACCTCTCCCCGTTCCGCCAATATCCCTCTCAAAGGAGGGAGAATCAGCTTCAGCGATATAAACGACACATCGATTGAGGCAAAGGTCGGCCGCGGTCCTTCTAAATCTTCTGGCTGCATGAAGCGGAAATTAGTGCGTTCCTTCACATGAACCCTCGGATCGTTACGCAGCGACCAATCCAGCTGGTTATAGCCCACATCTACAGCATATACATACTCCGCTCCATTTTGCAGAGCACAATCTGTAAACCCCCCTGTCGAAGCTCCTATGTCCAGCATGGTGACACCCGTAACATCAATGGAAAAATGCTTTAAAGCTTTTTCCAGCTTCAGGCCGCCTCGGCTTACATAAGGATGAAGAGCTCCCTTGACAAGTATCTTCGCTGTTCGTAATATTTTCGTGCCTGCTTTGTCAACCGGTTCGTTATCAACCAGAACCAATCCAGCCATAATAGATGCTTTGGCTTTCTCACGTGTCTCAAAGAACCCTTGTTCCATCAATAATATATCCAACCGTTCCTTATCTGCTGCCATGGTTCATTCATACTCCTATTATCTTCTGCTGCAATGGGCTACGCGTGCTGACGCCTACGCGGCACAAGCGCTTTGACCTCGGATACGAGTCTCTCCGATGTAAGTCCAACTTCCTTACGCTGCTCCTGGACGGAACCATGCTCCACAAAATAATCGGGTATTCCTAGAATTTTGATTCGAAGGCCATATAGATTCTGATTCGCGTAGTATTCAAGCACGCTGCTGCCAAAGCCGCCCATTAGTGCGCCTTCCTCCATCGTGATAATCGGCAGATTATCCTTAGCCAGTTGAAGGAGCATAGCTTCGTCCATTGGCTTAATGAATCTGGCATTGATGACTCTCAGCTGAACGCCTTCCTTGCTTAACTGCTCCGCAGCTTCCATTGCCAGTGAAATCATCGGACCTACGGCAAGCACTACTGCACTGTCGCCAGGTCTTAAAACTTCCCAAGTACCAATAGGAATGGTGTGATAAGGATTATCCATCGAGGTTCCAAGTCCGCTGATCCGTGGATAACGAACAGCAATTGGCCCCTCATTATATTCAACGGCCGTTTTCATCATATGCCGCAATTCATCCTCATCCTTCGGCATCATTAGTACCATATTAGGGATGCTGCGTAAAAAAGCGATGTCATACGCACCTTGATGAGTCTCGCCATCAGGGCCGACAAATCCGGCACGATCAATGGCGAATATAACATTCAAGTTCGCTCGGCAAATGTCATGCACAACCTGATCATAAGCCCTCTGCAGGAAGGTAGAATACACTGCAAAAACGGGTTTGATCCCTTCATTCGCAAGTGCGGCACACAATGTAGCTGCATGCTGCTCGGCTATACCTACATCTATCATGCGATCAGGAAACTCATCCGCAAACTTTAATAAGCCGGATCCCCCAGGCATTGCCGGAGTAACGGCAACGATACGCGAGTCCTCACGGGCCAAATCAATTAACGATTTACTGAATACCTCGGTGTACATAGGTGGCCCTACAGCTTTGAGCATTTGACCCGATTCGATCTTATACGGGCTTGCCCCGTGCCAAGCATGAGAATCGGCTTCGGCCGGCGAATAACCTTTCCCCTTCAAAGTAACCACATGCAGAAGAACCGGCCCTTCCACCTTCTCCGCTTGCTTAAGCGTTTCTAATAGTACAGGCAGATTATGACCATCTATCGGACCCAAGTAGGTCAAGCCCAATTCTTCGAATAAAACGCCCGGCACAACCATATATTTCAAGCTGTCCTTCAGCTTTTCAATTGTTTTGGCTAGCGTTCCGCCGATGGCAGGAATTTTTTTGATCAAATACTCGACTTCTTCTTTCACTTTCACATAATGCTTATCCGAACGTATTTTGCCTAAATAATTGTGCAGAGCTCCTACATTAGGAGCAATCGACATTTCATTATCATTCAAAACAACGATCAGGTTCTTTTTCTCATGTCCAATATGATTTAATGCTTCCAGCGCCATACCGCCAGTCAAAGCTCCGTCACCAATAACGGCTACAACCCGATTATGGTCGCCTTTGAGGTCACGAGCAATTGCCATCCCCATTGCAGCCGATAAAGAAGTACTGCTATGTCCGGCCTCCCAGACGTCATGCTCACTTTCGGATCTCTTTACAAATCCGCATAAGCCTTTATATTTACGCAGCGTGTCAAATTTGTCCATACGACCGGTAAACATTTTATGAACATACGACTGATGACCCACATCAAAAATAAATTTATCATAGGGACTATTAAATAAATAATGAAGCGCTATAGTAAGCTCAACAACACCAAGGTTAGACGAGAGATGTCCGCCGGTGACCGAAAGCTTTTCAACAAGAAACTGCCGGGTTTCCGTAGCCAGTTGTTCCAGTTGCTCTATGGACAGTTGTTTCAAGTCTTTGGGCTGAGTTATTTGTTCGAGCAGCACGTTGTTCCCCCGCTTTCCTTGTTGGGATAAAAGAAAACTCCATCAGATGGAGTGATTGTTCATCAGGTTCATCTTTTTTCGACATAAACCTATGTATCCCATTAAACTTGCACCCATTATAGCATAGAGAAGGATGCCACTCAATGATAGTACGATACAAAAGTTATACAAATAGCCATTTAATGGTCTCTTTTAGTCAAAAAATCAGCAAGCTGCAGCAGTCTGTCGGGATTAGGAAAATGCGCATTTTCAATGGCTTGTTTACCTTGCTCCGTTAATTGCCGGATTTTTTCCTGTGAAGCTTCTATCCCCACAAAATAAGGGTAGGTCACTTTTTGCTGTTTCTCATCGCTTTTTACCGGCTTGCCTATTTTCTTCTCATCACCGATTAAATCAAGAATGTCGTCTTGAATTTGAAAGGCAAGTCCAATATTATATCCATACTTCTCCAAGGCTTGCAGTTGTTTCGGAGTTGCTCCGGCTAAATGACCTCCCGCCTTAAGGGAAAATACGATCAAATCGCTTGTTTTATGAATGTGGATGTACTCCAATTCCTCCAGCTTTGTGATGCCTTGCTCCCCTTGCATATCAGCAGCTTGGCCGCCCACCATTCCCGAAGCACCTGCCAGCTTGGATAAATCCTCAATAATCTCGACTATTTGTTCAGCTGGTACCTCAAACGCACGGTAGGATTGAACAATAGAATAAAACGCATGGGTCAACAGCGCATCTCCCGCTAAAATTGCCATTGCGTCACCGTATATTTTATGATTGGTCAGCTTCCCGCGACGATAATCATCATTATCCATGGCTGGCAGATCATCGTGAATTAGCGAATAGGTATGAATCATTTCTATCGCGCAGGCAACAGGCATAGCCGCTTCTGTGCTGCCCCGCAGAGCTTCTACTGTTGCCAAAACCAAGGTAGGACGAAGCCGCTTGCCGCCTGCCATTAAAGAATACATCATAGATTCTCTAAGCGTGTCCGGAATGCTCCAGATTGCAGGCAGCGATTCCATAAGATCAGCTTCGATCCGCGCTGCTTTGTCTTCTATATACTGTTTGATCGTTAACTCGGTACTCATTTGACTTCACCCTTCTCGTCAGTTGCAGGGTTGAACGGCTTCTTCACAAGTCCGCCCTCTTGCTCCATTAGAATTTCAATCTTTCGTTCAACCTGTTCCAGCTTTTGACCGCATAGCTGGGAAAGCTTCATCCCTTCTTGAAACAGATCAATCGCCTGTTCCAAGGGTACGTCCCCGCTCTCCAGCTGAGCAACGATCTGCTCCAGCTTATCCATCGCCTGCTCGAAGCTAGGCGTCGTTTCCTGTTTTGTCATTTTGCTTCTCCTCCATTGACCACACATGACAATCCACATTGCCATCCATCAACCTGAGCTTCAACACATCCCCAAGCTGCACCTGTTGTATGGACTTAATTAACTGCTGTTCCTTCTCGTCATAAACGAGACTATAACCCCGCTGCATTACTTTCAATGGGCTCAGTGCATCCAGTTGCCGGATGGCCGCTAACAGATCCTGCTGCTTGTGCTTCTTAGCCGTCTGCATCGCTTGCTGCAGCTGCCGCACTGAAGTGCCCAGCCGCCGCTTGGCGAAGCCAGCCTGCTCCTTCGGATTAAACGAAGAGATCCGCCGGTCAAGCTTCATTCGCTGCTCCTGCAGCTTAGCAAGACGCCCGCGCAGCTTGTAGGCGAGCTGCTCTTTCGTCCGGTCCAGCCGCTCCATCGGCTGAATAAGCAGCTGCCTGCGCGGATTGGTCAGAACCGGCGAACGCTGCAGCCTGTTTAAGCGTTCACGGCTTCTGTCCAACTGATTGGACAGCCCCCCGTACAGCTGCTGCTTGAAGTATCCAAGCTGCTGCTTCAGCTCCTGATAATGAGGCACCGCCAGCTCAGCTGCTGCTGTTGGGGTAGCTGCTCGAAGATCAGCTACGAAATCCGCTATCGTGAAGTCCGTTTCATGACCAACTGCAGAAATGACCGGAATAAGCGAGGCAAAGATAGCGCGTGCAACTGTTTCCTCGTTAAAAGCCCACAGCTCTTCTAAAGAGCCGCCGCCCCTGCCAACAATCAGCACATCCACTTCGTTCATTGCATTCATCGCTTCGATCGCCTTGACAATCGCAGGAGCCGCCTGGTTCCCTTGAACCAGCACCGGGTATAGCTGCACCGGCACATTGGGATAGCGACGCTGCAGCGTTATAATAATATCCCGGACTGCTGCTCCAGTTGGCGAGGTAATAACACCGATAGCTTTGGGGTAGCGAGGGAGCGGTCTTTTGCGTTGAGCTGCAAATAATCCCTCTCCCTCAAGCTTTTTCTTTAGCTGCTCGAAAGCCAGATACAAGCTGCCAATCCCATCAGGCTGCATTTGCGTTGCATAAAATTGGTATTGGCCATCCCGCTCATAGACGGAAATATTCCCGCAAGCCAGCACCTTGGTGCCTTCCCGCGGGATAAAGCCTAGACGCTGGTTGTGTGAAGCGAACATAATGCTTTTCAAGCGGCTGTCCGCATCCTTTAGTGTAAAATACATATGTCCGCTGGAATGATGAGTGAAGTTGGATATTTCCCCGCGCACCCACACATCCTGGAGCACGTTATCGGTCTCCAGCCGCATTTTTATGTATCGATTTACATCTTTGATGGAAAATATTCGCTGATCCTTCATGGCTTACCGGTTTGCTGCAGACTGCAACGCTGCCGCACGCTTAGCCGCTTCCAGCGTATTTCTTAACAATACGGTTATCGTCATCGGACCTACACAACCCGGAACCGGCGTTATGTAGCTAGCTACATCCAGCACATCGTCAAAATCAACGTCACCAGCCAGCTTGCCCGTATCCAGACGATTTATTCCAACATCGACAACAATTGCGCCAGGTTTTACATGCTCGCGCTTCACCATCTTGGGTTTGCCCACCGCTGCGATCAAAATATCTGCTTGACGTGTAATATCCGCCATATTTGCTGTTCTGGAATGACATACGGTAACGGTCGCGTTCTCTCTTAACAATAAAATCGCCATCGGTTTGCCAACAATGTTGCTTCGTCCGATTACTACTGCATGCTTACCTGCTATTTCAACACCGATTTTTTTTAGAATGTCGATGACACCAGCTGGCGTACAAGGCGCAGGACCTTCTTTACCGATCATCAAATTTCCGACGTTAACCGGATGAAAACAATCCGCATCCTTGTGTACAGCGATTGCTTCTACAATTTTTTCTTCGGAAATATGCTTGGGTAGTGGGGATTGTACTAAAATCCCATGAATTTTAGGATTCTGATTTAACTGTTCAATTAATTGTAGTACATCGGATTCCTCAGTAGCTGCTTCCAAAGTATGAACCTCGGAATAAATTCCTGCTTCTTCACAGGCCTTCGCTTTGTTGCGTACATATACTTGGGAAGCCGGGTCCTCCCCGACCAGAACGACCGCCAGGCCAGGCTGTACACCTTGCTGTGTCAGAATTGCTACTTCTTCTTTAATTTGAGTACGATAGGCGCTGACAATTTCTTTCCCATTAATGACTTGTGCTGACATGATGATGCCCCCTCATCCGGATTGTTAGCTTTTGGCTTTGATTTCTTCAAGTTCCTTGATCATTTTTCCAAGTACTCCATTAACAAACTTACCCGATTCATCTGTTCCAAAATGCTTGGCCAATTCGATGGCTTCATTTACAACAACCTTAGGCGGCACATCATTGCGGTAGACCATTTCGTAGGTTGCCAATCGCAGGATTTCACGATCAACCCGGGACAGCCTGTCCATCTTCCAGCCCTTTAAGTAATCCAGCAGCAGCTTGTCTATCTGTTCCTTGTTCGAGTAGGTTCCTTCAACAAGCTCACTAATTTCCTCAAGAGCGATAGTATCCTTCGTTTGGGTTAGTTGGGCCTCGTCGTCCGTCTGTGCTTCTTCCACCACAATACCGATTGCCTCAACCATATTAACCTCGTTCATTTCCATTTGGTACAGGCTTTGAACCGCCAGTTCCCTTGCCAATCTTCTTCTCATTCTTTGTGTTTCCTCCTAAGAGTTTCGCTTTAGCGAAACTTGCATCGTAAGCTTTTAGCTGAGTTTTGCCTGTTACAACAATTCTTCATAAGTTCTTCCTCATAAACATGAAAAAAATCCTTGGATTCGAACCAGGGATTTTCATTGCAACTGCTTCACACGTGCAGCCGTGTCAGTTGTCAATTCATCTTAACAATCTCCATTTGTCCAATAACCAACGCCAAAACTGTTGAATGGGAACAGGCGTATCGCCCCGTTCGATTCTTTTCCCTATATTATAACAAGTATATACGATTAGGACAAAGATTAACATATCCCACAAACCGCAAATCAAATAGATGAGTCCAAGCAGAACACCCGTGGCTGCGCCCAAGGTTTTGCCCCTGTGCCTCTCCCAAAGATGTTCCCACAGTTGAATCCACATGATGGAGCTCACCTCTATTCCACTCTACTTTTAAAAGTAGGTGCTGATTGTTGAATGTTTGCTACAAATACAGTAACGACTGCAACCGGAATGCCGGTAATTTCTTCAATATGATTTTTGACGCCGGACTGCATCTCTTCCGTTAATAGTGGAATCGAGCTTTCCCCATCAACAATAGCACGAATAATAATTTCCAACCCAGCAGGGCTCACTCGCACACGCGCCTTCAAATCCTTCACGCCGCGGGTACGTTTCGCTGCCTTCAATGAAAGGTTTTCTACTGTTTCTATGGAAATTCGAATATCGCCATAATCTGTACGCTGATCGATAGAAGGGGCATTCGCTCTGCCTCTGCGCACTGCGACATACAGAAAACGGATACTGACCACAGCAACCACGACCGTTAAGGTAATGAAGGGAAGCGCGGTATTTAAGTCATAATAAACATTATAAGCAAAGGAGCCAACACGCTCAAATGAAATCCAACCAAATGCGCAAACAAGAAGAGTACAAGCTGCAATGAGAACAACCAAGCTAAAAATAAATAGAAGCAATCTATCTAGAACTTTAACCACGAAACCGGACTCCTTCCAAATTAGAGGAAACCCCCTTGCAACTTGAAGGGGGTTAGCCAAACGTTTATTTAGTTGATTAGAAGGCATAAGGGTATGCTTTCAATACATCAACCTTGACAAACGTTGCGCGTCCCGTGAGGACGGCAAAGCCGTTTATCCATCCTTGTTTACTTGACTCGATTTGGTGATGCTTCTACTTCTTCTACTTTCTCCGCACCTTTGAAAATGACATCATGAATATGTACATTCACTTGAACTACACTTAGCCCTGTCATCGATTCAATCGCATGTTTAACATTTTGTTGAACGCCGGACGCTACCTCAGGGATTCTGGTTCCGAATTCAATAACGATCGACACATCAATAGCAGCCTCACGTTGTCCAACGTCTACCTTTACACCCTTGGACATGTTCTTGCGTCCCAGCAATTCCGCGATACCGCCTGCAAATCCACCGCTCATACCGGCAACACCTGGAACTTCAACTGTAGCCATCCCAGCAATGATTTCAATAACCTCGGGTGCTATCTGAATCGTGCCAATATCGGTTTTCTCATAATCCGCAGCAATGATCGTCATAATCGGAGCCTCCTTGGAAGTTTTACGAAATTATTGCATCGCAACTAATCCTAATAGATAAATCTTCTTCTCTACTTCGTTAGTAAAGCGGACTTTTAACCAACCTCTATTATGGATATGCGCGAGTCACGCAAAACTTGTCTTAGTCTATATACTATATCATTATCCTAAAAACTTGACAAATTGTCAGTTTATGATTCAGGATCGTTCACATCATGCTCTTCTAAGAACTTGATGTCAAAATCGCCAGCAATAAACTTCTTATGTTCTAAAAGCTTCAGATGAAATGGAATGGTAGAATGGATGCCTTCAACAGAAAATTCGGATAGGGCGCGCTTCATTCGTTGAATAGCTTCATTACGGTCTTTACCCCAAACGATCAGCTTAGCGATCATAGAGTCATAATGAGGCGTGATCGTGTAGCCTGGATAAGCAGCACTGTCAACCCTTACACCGAATCCACCTGGCGGCAGATAAAATTGAATTTGACCGGCTGAAGGCATGAAATTGCGATTGGAATCCTCAGCGTTAATCCTGCATTCGATAGCCCACCCATCGATCTTCACTTCGTCTTGAGTAAAGGATAGAGGCTCTCCTTCTGCAACACGGATCATTTCCTTGATGATATCTATACCTGTGATGAGCTCGGTTACTGGATGCTCAACCTGTATCCGGGTGTTCATTTCCATAAAATAAAACTGTCCGTCCGTACCAAGTAAAAACTCCAAGGTTCCTGCTCCTGAATAAGAAACGGATTTAGCAGCGCGTACAGCAGCATCGCCCATTTGTGCACGGATTTCCGGAGTCAATATCGGGCATGGTGCTTCCTCAACCAGCTTCTGGCGTCTCCGCTGAACTGAACAGTCACGCTCTCCCAAATGCACTACATTGCCATGCTTATCAGCTAATATTTGAATTTCCACATGCTTCATGCCAGTCAAATATTTTTCAAGATATACGCCAGCATTACCGAATGCGTTCTGAGCTTCCTGCTGAGCTGTGGTGATTTGCTGGATGAGCATTTCCTCATTTTCAGCAATTCGAATCCCTTTGCCACCGCCTCCGGCCGTAGCTTTAATAATGACAGGATATCCGATTTCACGGCTGATACGCACCGCTTCCTCCAAATCCTCGACAAGCCCGTCCGAGCCTGGAATGACAGGAACATTGGCTTCCTTCATCGTTTGCTTGGCAACCGCCTTATCTCCCATACGGCTTATTGCATCCGGTGATGGTCCGATAAACGTTATATTACAACTTTCACATATTTCTGCGAAGTTTGCATTCTCAGCTAAAAAACCATAACCCGGGTGAATCGCATCGGTTTCCGTTAATGTAGCTACACTCATAATGTTAGTCAAATTTAAATAGCTGTCTTTGGAAAGTACGGGGCCGATACAATAGGCTTCATCAGCAAGACGCACATGCAGCGCTTCCTTATCGGCTTCCGAATATATCGCAACGGTAGATATGCCTAATTCACGGCAAGCGCGAATGATTCTGACAGCAATTTCACCGCGATTGGCAATTAATACTTTTTGAAACTTCAATTGGATATTCCTCCTAAGAGTTTCGCTTGAGCGAACTTACTACGAAAGCATAGGCTGAACTTTCCGAAGGAAAGTTCACTTCATAAGCGTTACTTAAGTTTCACTTGAACGAAACTTGCAACGTATGTACAGGCTTTATTTAATGGATTGATTTATGATCTCCAACAATTATTCCGGTCTCACCAGGAATAACGGCTGGCCATATTCTACTAATTGTCCATTTTCCACAAGCACTTCGACAATTTCACCTTTAATTTCAGCTTCGATCTCATTCATAAGCTTCATTGCTTCAATAATACAAACGACGGACTTCTCTTTCACCTGGCTGCCTTTGGACACAAACTCCGGAGCGCCTGGCGAAGGTGATTCATAGTATGTACCTACCATTGGCGAGACGATTCTATGTAGGTTGGCTTCCATTGCTGCCGCCTTATCGGCAGCTGCTGCTGCATGACTGGCTTCTGCAGTTTGAGGAGCTTGTCCGCCAACGAAGGAAGCAGGCTGCTGCTGGGATACAATCGGTTGAAACGATTGCTGGTACGGCGCTGCGCTTACTACAACCTGTTCGGTTTTATTGGGTTTACGAATCATAAGGCGAGAGCCTTCGCTTTCAATTTCTAACTCTTGCAAAGAGGTTTGATCCACTAGTTTGATTAGTTCTTTAATTTCGCTTAGTTTAAACACAAGATTCACTCCTTCAACAATAGGTGAAACAATAACGTTGTTATTATAACACATAGAAAAGAAATGGAAAGAGTCCAGTTTGTCCGGACTCTTTTTTTCTGTTGCCTATATTGAATTATACAGCTTAAGGAACATATTGAACGACAATTTTTTCAGCGCCGACATTCATTTCGTTCATTACCTTTTCTATGATGCTAACCGCCTGGCTTTTCTCCAGCTTATTGCTTTGAACGGTTATCTTCCACTTGCTGGATTCTTCAGTAATGACCGCTTGCGGGAATTCCTTCATCAACGTTTCTTCGAGGCTGGTCACCTTCGCTTCATTATCCTGAATCTTTCTAAGCTCGGCTTCAGCATTAGCTGCCGCTTCGGCTGTTTGCTTAGGGTCGGAGATAATCGTTAACCACTTTTCCGTTTGCTTAGCCAAATCTTCATTTCGCTTAAGGCCAATGCTAGTGAAATAGTCTGTCCCTGATTTGGCCTGAGTCATTACTTGCTGCAATACTTTGGCGTCAGCTGCGCTTACTTGAGTATCGGTTTTGGCCGTCGGCTGTGCAGCTTTTGTATCTGCTGCAGCAGCGGTTTTGCCCCCTGTCTGAGAGGCATTAGATTGGGTATCTTTATTGGTCTCTGTTTTAATGCTGCTCTCTTTTTGTTCAGGCTTAACCGGGGTCGCAGTCGGCTGTTTGGCTTCTGGAGTTGTGGCAGCACTTGCTTTCTTATCCGTTTGAGCGCCAGATGGAGTTGGATTGACATTCAGATCATTGGTGTTCACAACAATTTCTTTAGCGCTGGGGCTCGTTGTACTTACAGTACCGGTTGACTTGGTCGTTTGGTTGGAACCAAATTGCAAGTTATTGACGTCCTCGGTAAAAAGATAGTAAGCGGAGAGCACAACCATTAAACTCAACATAGAAACCAGCCAGATTGTTTGCCTTTTCGAATTCATATTCAAATTCCTCCTTAGAGTTTTCATAGAAAACTTGCTTCGTCAACCATTCATGCTTTTTTTGTAAAATGTCTTTCAAAATTTTGTGATTGGGATTTTATCGATCCCTACTGCTTTCTAGGAAGAATGGAGATGCGATTAGCCGGCACATCCAAACCGCGCTCCACAGCCTCAGTAATCATTTTTTTCACAGTCAAATTTTCAGCGCCTTTCGCTACAACCAAAACCCCCCTGATTTTCGGTTTAATGGTCTTTACAACCAACGGCTGCTTACCTCCTGACACTTCGTACAAAACCACTTCCCCGCTCCTGGAAACATCGGTAATATGGCGGGTTGCTCCGTGTTGGTCCTTCTCATTGGTTACTTGCTGTGAATCCTTCGAATTACGTTCCACCATGATCTCCTCAGTGGACTCAATAGTAACCAGCACTTCCACTTCGCCTACACCAACAATCTTGGTTAAAATCTCCTTTAACTGCAGCTGGTAAGCCTCCTCATATTCCCGGAACGTATTCCGCTCTTTGCTTACCGAGCTGCCGAAAGCCGGCTTATCAGCAGCAGGAGGGGACGCCCTCCCTACACCAATGGGATCAACATCCTTCACTGTTACGTAGGAGTTGAGAATCATAAACGCAGCTCCCACCAAGCCTAGCAGCAACAGCCAGCGAAACGTTGCAATTCGCTTCGTTCCACCCGGTCCGCCGCTAAACCATTGCTCCAACCATTTCATCATAGCCCCCATCAGGTCACCTCCCCGGCATAAGCTTTATTGGTTCAGTAATCGGCCTTGCCGCTTGAAGCTGCAATTTCAACCGTAATACGCTCCAATGGAACCTGCCAGTCTTTGTTCAGAAGCATTTTGATTTGTGTTTGCTCTTGAGTATTTACCGTGCTTGTGGTCTTGCCTGCAATTCCGTTAGCACTCTCGTCAACCTTGTCCTTATTGCCTCCAAAAACAGCCTCTGATTTAGGTTCAATCGTAATGTCAATTTTCTTAACCGGTTCTACAGTTATTGGTTTGACAGGAGCGGCGGTCGTTTGTTTGACCCCCGTTGACTTGGAAGGCACACTCGCTTGCACGTATACTTTGCTGATCTGCATCTGACCGCTCATATCTTTCGCAATCTCAACATTCAGGTTCGTTACCATCATGCCAGTGGTTTGCTCGATATTTCTTTTCATCAATTCACTGACCTGCTGCTGCGCCAAGCTTTGGGATTGTTGCTCCTGCCTCGTTTTAAGCAGCGCAGCCTGCCGCTCAATGCTGTCCAGCGTCTGCATGTCAGCCGCTCCCCCTTGCTTTGGACTGAATGCCGAAAGCACGCTTTTGTCATTTGAACCTTTAAACATGGCTTCAGCATCCGCCAGCATGCTGTCTATGGAAGCATTCTTTTGAAATAATGACAGCAGGGGCTGCAGAAGAGTCAGCAGAATAAAAAGGCTCATAACCGTTTTTACATAACGCTGCATGGTCTGATTCGGGAGAAGAATGTCCACAAACGTAGCCAGCAAAATAATCAGAATAATTGATTTGAGCCAACTGCCCAGCCAATCCAATTGCAAACCGCTCCTTTCCGTAAATCTGCAGCCTACCGCATCATTACTGACAAATTTCCTGCCGTAATTAAGATCGTAAGAGCAAGAAAGAACATTAATCCGACTATGGCGAGAGCTGCAAATACATAAATCATGCTTTTACCGATTGTTTCCAAACAGGCGATCATCGGATTATCTCCAAGCGGCTGCATAATTGCGGCTGACAAATTGTATATCAAGGCTAACGCCATTATTTTCAAAGCTGGAAAAGCGCAAAGCATAATTATGATCACCACTCCGGCCAGTCCAACCGCATTTTTCACAAGTAAGGAAGCTCCGATAACGGTCTCTGAAGCATCCGAGAACATTCTCCCTACTACGGGAACAAAATTTCCCGCAATATACTTGGCCGTCCTTATCGTAACTCCATCAACTACCGCGCTTCCTACACCACGAACCGATATAACCCCCAGAAACACGGTGACGAACACACCCAGGCAGGCTACGCTAACCGTTCGAAGAAGATTGGCAAGCTGCGTTACCTTGTATTTATCCGACAAGGAGCTGACTATATGGAGCACGGCCGAGAAAAACAACAGCGGAAATACTACGAGATAAATGGCGGTTCCTACTGCATGAATCATGAACACGATCAATGGGTGAAGCACAGAAACCGAGACGATATTCCCCATCGATGCCAGCAAGGTCAGCAGCAGCGGAATGACAGCAACCATGAAGTGTATCATGTCCGATATAGCGCCATTGGCATATCCGATCGCTACGCTGAAACTATTGATGGCCATTATCATCAGCACCATAAAAGCAATTGCATAAGCAACCTTGCTCACTGTATTTTTCTCGAAGGAGCTTTGAAGCGTCTCCAGCAGCATGCTGAAAATGGTTAAAATAACTATCGAAGCAAGAAGCTTGCCGTTATATAAGAGCTCATGAAAAAAATAAAGAAATATGCCCGAAAAAATGGAACTCATTTTAAAATCCTTGGCTCCTGCAAGCAGCTCGGCGAATGTCGGGGTTTTGCTATCCGGAAAATATCCCCCATACTTCTTCATCAATTGATTCCAATACTGCTCCACCTGATCCGTCTGCAGCCTGTCAGCTTGCTCCTGAATAATTTGCTCTACAGGTGTAGCAGCGTAAGCTTGCACAGTTGGACCATAACCTGCTATGAATCCAGGAGCACCGAAGGTGAAGCAGTAGACCGTAAATAATAATAGCAACAGCGTTTGCTTGAGGTAGCCTTTAGCTTGCCAAGCACGCTCGTTCATAGAACCGGAGGGATGGAACTTTGTTAACGGGTTCAGCAGCTTGAGCGGGGTCCAATGCTTCATCTCCTGGTATCCTCCGTCTTTTTCTTCTAAAGGTTTATGCCGGCAAAAGCTTGACTACCGTTTCGATAATGACGGATACGATAGGGATGGCCATAACCATAATTAAAATTTTGCCGGAAAGCTCGATTTTGGAAGCAATGGACTCTTGTCCCGCATCCCTTACAATTTGAGCGCCGAACTCTGCAATGTAGGCTATGCCGATAATTTTAAGTATCGTTTTCAGAAAAATCATATTGATGTTGGCTTTAAGCGCCAGATCCTCGAGCACTTGAATGACAGACGAGATTTTGCCGATCAGAAATAAAAATATGGTGATACCCGTAAAGGCAGTGAGCAGGAAGGCAAACATTGGCTTCTGCTCTTTGATGATCAGGACCAGCACGGTGGCAAGAAGGCCCAAGCCTACGATTTGTATAATCTCCAAGACGGTTCACCTCTCCTGTAATTCGGAGAATAATCTACTGGAACAAGAAAATGGTTTTGATCTCTTTGAATAAGTTATCAAGCAATCTTACGACCATGAACAAAACGACAACAAATCCGATTACCGTAACCCAATGTGCCATGTCCTCTTTGCCCATTTGCTTCAGGACGGTATGGATCATCGCGATAATAATGCCAATTCCGGCAATTTGGAATATCGCGTTCACATCTACATTCATTCGTGGCACCTCACCTCCAGCCTCAAAGCACTTTACTGCCCAAGTTAATTCAATACATCAGGATGACTATAAGCGCGCCCATCAGGAGCCCCAGAGTCCTCCACATGCTTTCGTACCGTTTGCGCTCCTCCTGAGCGGTTTCCAACTCACTTTGCAGCTGCTGCACCGTCAATCGAAGATGCTTCACTTGATCTGCTCCATCCGACAAACCTAGAGTAAAGCCCAGTTGGCGAAATATATCCTGTTCACCCGGCTTCATCGAGGTATGCCTCCAATCTGACGAAACCGTCTGCTGCCAAATCGACTGAACCGAACGCCCTCCTGCTCTCGTTAATTCTTCGGCTACATGCCGGAAGATCAGATGAATGGGTGGAGGGCAAGTTTTTGCCACTTGCAGCAGTGCATCGGGCAGTGGCGTCGACCCGTAAATAATTTCGGTTTCCAGCCTTTGGAGAGCCCGTATAAGATCACCAATCTGCTTCGGCCGCCGCGCATACTGCTGAGCTTGATAAAAACCAAACAAGGTAGCGGCAAGCAGGATCAGCATTGCACCCAGCAGCTTCAACATAAGGGTTCCTGCTTCTTGGACAGAAGCTGCCCTTGCAGCAAAGTGTGATTCCCTGTCCAGTCGATGGCTACCGGTGGGGGTGGGCTGCCTCTCTCTTCCTTCCATGAGGCTTGGACGGATCCAGCGGGTGTTAAAAGCTCGGATTTCAGGAGCACCGGACATCCATGAGCATCATAAACGCCTAGCAAGGTTCCAACACCATTCCGATTGCCCAGTACTACAATCCGGCTAAAGACACCTTCGGCAAGCATCTCATGCAAGACCGGACGTTTTATTACATCCGTGTAATCCATGCCATGTGCTGTAGCGATTACTCTAATGCCTGCATGAACCGCTTCGTGTATAGCGGCTGCATCTTCACTTCGGCCAATCTCATCGACAATAAGCACCTCAGGGGACATAGAGCGTATCAGCATCATCATCCCTTCCGCTTTGGGGCAAGCATCAAGCACATCCGTACGTGGACCCAGTTCAAAACGAGGAACACCTTTGACGCAGGCCGCAATTTCTGAACGCTCATCTACGATGCCCACTTTGTACCCCCTGTGCATGAAGCTCCCCTCCCTGATTGCCGGACCGTTGCTTACGATTCGTGCTAAATCCCGTATTAGCGTTGTCTTGCCCTGCTGAGGTGGCGAGACGACCAAGGTGTGATGAATCGCTCTATGTTCCTGCTGTTGATCCAACAAATAAGGAAGAACCTTTACCGCCGCACCTCTATGTTCTTTTGCAATGCGGATATTGAAACCGGTAATATCCTTCAGATGCTTTACCTTTCCATGCTCAAGCACTGTCCTCCCCGCTAGTCCCACCCTGTGGCCTCCGGTTACGGTAATATAACCTCTGCGAAGCTCCTCCTCGAAGGTGTACAGAGAGTGCATGGTCAGCATTTCCAAAAGCGCTGCACAGTCTTCTCGAGTCGGCAGGTAGGCCGCAGCCGGATCCTCACACAGTCCGGATTGTCGGGATACAAATCCGTAGCTGCGCCCCCAGGCGATTTCTAACGGTCTCAGCTCCCGAACCCTGATCTCTTGTAATTCCTGCATAACATGCTTTGGTAGAGTTGCTAGTCTTTGTCGCAAAGGGACAGAAAAAAGCTGGAGTAGCGATTGCATCGTTGTCATCCCTCCAAGCTCTTCATCATTAATACTTGTACTTTTAATATTCATATGTATGCTTGGACTAATTAAATATGACCATTTACTTTTTCAAAATACCAATGAAGATACAGCTCACTCCAGCCAGCACCCAGAGCATTTTGCCATAAGACAGCTTATCTGCAAGTCCGGCCAGCCCAATGGTTGTAGTAGTCAGCAAAATGAGAGGCCCGACCATTGCGAGCCCTGTATTGACCATCAGCGCTTTATCAATTTGATTAAAACGAAGCATGAGCAGCGCCGCTATGATCTCAATGCTGCCGGACATGAACCGCAGTGACGCCATGCCCAGCACGATTTTGTTTAACATCGTTTTTTGTTCACCTCCTTTAATGCATTTGCTTTAACAAATCTTGCGCCACCTTCAAAGCGGGTGGAATCTATGCAAATCAACTCCTGACAAGCCTCTCTATCAATCTATGCAAACCCGGCTAAATTTAGGCATCATGGGCACACCACTAATTCCAGCTGCATATGATGACACTGAAACTTAAACAAACAGAAAACGCGAGGCGATCGATCATGGAGGCAACATCACATCTCAAGTGGCATCCGCTACTTAGAGATCCGTCAAGCAGACGAACGGACAAACCGAGAATGCTAGGTAAAACGATGGTTATTGATAAAGGCATGGGCCTGCATGCACTCGATGATTTTTTGCAAACTGCAGGTGCTTATGTGGATATGCTAAAAATGGGATTTGGCACTTCCTCCCTCTATAAGACGGAGCTGCTTAAGCAAAAAATCGAAATGGCCAAGGCGCAACAAATCCTGGTGTACCCTGGAGGTACTTTCTTGGAGGTAGCGATCCAACAAGGAAAAGTTGATGCCTTTTTTGACATGGTCAGCTACTTAGGCTTTAACGGATTAGAAATTTCGGACGGTACGATTCAGCTTGAGCGCGGCTTGCGAAGCGAGTTGATTCAGAGGGCTAAAGAAGAGGGCTTCAAGGTAATAACCGAATACGGTAAAAAATGCTGGGGTTCGTCTATTGAAATTGATGATTTAATTGAGACGGTTATTATCGATGCTGAATTGGGCGCCAGCCTCATTACGATTGAAGGACGAGAGTCGGGTAAAGGTGTCGGCATCTTCGATGAAAACGGAGCATGTAAAGACAATGAAATTGAGCAAGTACTTCAGCAGGTGCCAAGCAAGGATTTATTACTATGGGAAGCGCCGCACAAGGATCAACAGGTTCATTTGCTGAACATGTTAGGCTCTGATATCCATCTCGGCAATATAGCTCCTCACGACTTAATATCACTAGAAGCACTGCGTAGAGGACTAAGATCTGACACCTTGCATTTTGGAGTAGGAACGGCTGCTGTGGAAACGACTGCGATAATTGAGGATTTAAACAAGTAAATGGAGTTAATGCTTACGAAGTTCTGCGGAAAACCCAGCAAATGCTTACGAAGTTGGTTTTTCCTGCGGAAAATCCTTAGGAGGTTACACTTGTGGAAATACTGGTAATTCCCAGCGTCAATGAAGCGCGCATGGATGACTTGGCGAATAAAACCGTGATAGTTATCGATGTGCTGCGGGCAACGAGTACAATGTTAACCGCGTTAGCTCATGGATGCAGGGCGATCATTCCCGTGGAAACGGTATTGCAAGCTAAACAGCTGCAACAACCAGGCTATTTGCTCGGCGGGGAGCGGGCTTGCAAAAAAATTCCCGGGTTCGATTTCGGCAACTCTCCTTTTGAGTATATGGACGATAAAATAACTGGTAAACATCTTGTCATGACTACAACTAATGGAACCCGATCCATCCAAAAATCGCTCAAAGCGAGTACCATCATTGCCGCCTCGCTGTTGAATGGAAAAGCTTGCGCCAAGGAAGCAGCAGCGTTAAAGAAGGATATCGTAATTCTATGCTCCGGCACTCAGGACATTTACGCTTTTGAAGACGGGATTTGCGCAGGACAACTTATTGAAGAGCTTCAGACCGCCTTGCAGGCTGCTGGCTGTACAGAGCCTGAAATTAACGATTTAGGACTCAGCATGCTGTATGCATACCGACAAGTTCAAGGCAACATGACTCAAGCTTTGCTCAATTGCGCTAATGGTAAGAGGCTTAGCAAGCTAGGGTTTACTGACGACATTATATATTGCTCTCGTTTAAATCTAATTCAACTGGTGCCGATCATCCAAGATGGCCAACTGGTGGCCTCGCCAGTAAACCAATTCATCTGAAACAAGTTCTAAATCAATGCCCCCCTCATACACTTAGAGAGAAATCAATGAGACAAGGGGTCCTACAAATGTACGGAGACATATTACTCGTAGTCCTCATCATTATCGGGCTGATCGGACGCTCCCACATTATTACGACAGCAGCATGTGTTCTGCTTATTGTCAAGCTGATCAGCCTTGACAGGTTCCTTCCGACTATCGAGCGCAGAGGTCTTGAGCTGGGATTACTGTTTCTAACAATGGGAGTTTTGGTTCCGTTTGCCAGTGAAAGGATTTCTTACAAAGACGTGGTTAGTGTTTTTACCTCATGGCCCGGTATTTTGGCATTGCTCGGGGGAGCAATCGCTACTTACATGAACGGTAAAGGACTGGCTCTATTAAAAATAGACCCACAATTAATTGTGGGTCTGGTGATTGGATCGATCTTTGGCATCGTCTTTCTAAGGGGAATTCCCGTTGGGCCGCTGATGGCAGCGGGAATCACTGCTTTTTTATTAAAACTGTTTACATTCGTCTTCGACAAATTAAAGTAAATATTGACGGGCCTGCCAATGGACAAGCCGTGATAACTAACGTCTGTCGGAAGGTCCGCCGACAAATGCTTGCACATCGGTGTCCAAGCCATATGCTGTATGCAGCGCTTGAATAACCTCGTTCAGGCGGCTGTTATCAATAACGCAGGAAGTTTTGATTTCGGACGTGCTAACCATATTAATGCTTAAGCCCAGGTTGGAAATCGTTTCAAACATTTTGGCAGCAACGCCTGGTGTGCTCACCATTCCTGCTCCCACGATGGAAACCTTCACCAAATTCTCTTGAGAAGTAACCTCGCGGAAACCTACTTCAGAGCGGATGCCTTCGATGACTCCCAATGCATTGTCTTTATCGGTTAAAGCAACGGTAAAGGAGAAGTCAGCCAGTCCGTGAAGAACGCCGCTTTGTACAATAATATCCACATCAATTTGCGCTTGGGCCAAAGCCGTAAATACTTTTGCCAGCTGCCCCGGTTTTTCTTCTACTCCTAGAATACTGATTCTCGCTACATTCTTATCGCTTGCAATCCCGCGAACAACGATTCCTTGTTCCATCGCTGCTTCCTCCTTCACATTCGTACCTGCATTATGGTTGAAGCTGGATCTTACGACCAGCGGCACATTATAATTTTTCGCATATTCCACAGCTCTTGGATGCAGCACCGCTGCTCCCAAATTGGCAAGCTCCAGCATTTCATCATACGTGATCTCAGGAAGCTTGCGAGCGCATTTAACCACACGCGGGTCCGTTGAATAAATACCGTCTACATCGGTGAAAATTTCGCAGACATCCGCTTTTATTGCGGCTGCCAAAGCAACTGCCGTTGTATCCGAACCGCCCCGTCCCAAAGTCGTGATCTCGCCTTCTTCTGTCATACCCTGGAATCCTGCGACAATAACCACATTCCCTTGGCCTAATGCATCCAATACACGTTCAGGCTTTATATCTGTGATTCTTGCCTTTCCGTGTACGGCTTCAGTATACATACCTGCTTGCCAACCTGTATACGAAACGGCCGACTGCCCCAAACTATGTATGGCAATGGACAGCAAAGCAACAGATACCTGCTCGCCTGTGGATAACAGCATATCCATCTCTCTGGTCGGAGGCGTTTCCGTACTAATCTGCTTCGTCAAGTCGATCAAATCATCCGTCGTATCCCCCATCGCAGAGACAACAACAACGCATTGATGACCATTTTTTTGTGTCTCTACTACACGGTTAGCCACGCGCTTCATCCGTTCCGCATCACCAACGGAACTTCCGCCAAATTTCATTACTATAAGAGACAAAGCTGTTCACTCCCTACCGAAAAATACATAACAATGTATCATTATATCATAACTGCCTCTAAGGTTGAAGCAGAAAAATGTCTGTTATATTGAAAGAGGCTTCCAGCCTAACGAACCCGACTGGCCGGATTGCCCAGGCAGCTCCTCTCGGCTCAGCTTCCCTCTTCGTATGTACTCCATATAGGATGCAATCGTTCCGTCGTGGCTTACAATGTGTATCCTGGTCTTATCCAGCCTTTTACACCAAGCTATAAACTGATCCGCCCATTTTTCAAATAGAACGGTAGGGACGGTATTAATCCCTTGAAGCCACAAATAGGCAGGAATATCGCTTGGCAGCAAAAAATCGCTGAACAGCTCAATTAAACGCGGCGGCTCTAAAGTATTATCACAAGGCATTGTTGTAAAGTCATAGCGATTCGGAAACTGCCTCGGCCCGATAGCTGGATGTATAAAACGTGCTGCATTCGTTCCGGAGCACCACACTTGAGCTGTCTGGAGTGAATATCGAGTTGGACTGGCAATAACAGCGTCCTGCTCCGTTAAAGGCAGCGTAACTCTCAATGATGCAGCTTCCTCCTCACCTTGTTGAGTCAATTTGGGATCAGCTACATTGTAGCTGTCCGGTGTATGCACCATATGCTCTCCATGACCATGACGAACAAAAATAATTTCCATATGCCGCCACCCCTAATCTTGTTGTTACTTTATTTTATGCACATCAACCTCGTCTTACATCCTTATTTAATTAGTACCCTATTTTCTGGCACCTTTAACCAAACCAAGCCAAACCATCAATGAAAAACAACCTCGTCCTATCATCACACCGATTAAATTCAACAAAATATCATCGACGTCAAAGCTGCCTACTTTACCGATGAACTGCAAAGATTCAACCGCTGTTAGAACCAGCACAAAAAGACTCGCCAAGTGCAAGGGCTTCATATGACGAGGGAATAGCCATGGAATGAGGATTCCAAAAGGGATGAAGGCTCCGACGTTGCCAAATAAATTAATGACCCATATGCCAAAATTGTAATGATGATACTCTTGAATATAATTCGCGATCGTTTTGAAGGGAATAATGTTATACATCCGAACGGACCGATTAGAACGGGAAAAGCCAAAAAACAACAGGTAGATCATAAAAGTAGAGTATCCAATAAAAAGTAACCACGCAGCTGTCCGCAGCCGTTGATGAAATCGAGCTCTATCCAAGCCTACCGGCCCCTCCATATCAAATTTTGGCGCTTCAAGATAGAACTGCCCTGTTGCTCTGCTTCCACTCTTGAGCAAGCATACCGTAAACGGCATGGTCAATATAATGATCATAAAGCCATTCAGCCTGCCGGACAACCCCTTCGAGCTTAAATCCCAGCTTCTCAGGAATCGCTCTGCTTCTGACATTCAATTCCCCGGCTTTAATTTCTACACGATTTAGTTTCATCACTCCAAACAAATGATCAACCACTGCATGACAGCTTTTCGTCATCAGTCCCTTCCCCTCGTAACCTGATGCAAGCCAATAGCCAATGGAAGTTTTTCTATGAGTCCAATCAATGGAATGCAGCCCTATATTTCCTGCAAGCTCGCCGCGATAAAATAAAAAGCAATTAAATCCATTGTTTGCGGCAAGCTGTCTCACACAGGATTCAAGAAACATCTGGGTATAAGCAGCACTTCGCGTGCTATCCACCCATGGCAGCCACTCGCGCAGGTGAGCCCGGTTATTGTTCACCAGCTCATATAATTGCGCTGCATATTTAACCTCGCACAATCGGAGCTCGAGCTCTCCGTCTTCATAACTAATCATATGCTCGTCCTCCCCATCTCTGTAACGGTAATTTAATCCTAAAAAAAAGATTTACACCTTATGGGCAGCTGTTTGACAGCAAGCTTTTCAGGTATAAATCTTTTATTTGCACTATTTAAAAAATGACAATAACTACTCTTTGGCGCGGGAAATGTATTTGCCTTCACGCGAATCAATTAATAGTACATCACCTTCGTTAATAAATAGAGGAACCTGTACACTAAAGCCAGTTTCCAGCTTAGCGCTCTTCGTAGCTCCTTGTGCAGTATTACCTTTAATACCTGGCTCGGTCTCAGCTACTTTCAGCTCGATGCTGTTAGGAAGGTTAATTCCCAGAATCTCACCTTGATAGCTCATAATATGGATCATCATGTTTTCTTTCAGGAAATTTAGCTCCCACTCCAGTTGCTTAGCTGTTAAGCTAAATTGGTCGAAAGTTTCCGTATCCATGAACGTATGTTCAGTACCACTTGCATATAGATATTGCATTTCACGGTTTTCAATATGTGCACGACCTACGTTCTCACCAGCACGAAAAGTACGCTCAACTGTGTTTCCGTTACGCAGGTTTTTCAGCTTGGAGCGGACGAATGCAGCACCCTTGCCTGGTTTTACGTGTTGAAAGTCAATTACTGTGAACAAATCATGTTCTACTTGGATGGTCAAGCCTGTTTTAAATTCGTTAACTGAAATCACTGAAAAATACCTCCCTAAAAATGTGAGCAGACGGCATCCATTGCCATAGACAAAAGTTCAGACGCTGCTGAATAGTAATACTAATCAAGCACAATCAAGTCTTTACTTGAATGTGTTAATTTCTGGTTACCGGTTTCGGTAATAACGATATCGTCTTCGATGCGTACGCCGCCAAAGCCAGGCAAATAAATACCCGGTTCGACCGTTACCGTCATTCCTGGTGTCAAGACAACATCCCCTTGGGTGGATAGCCGCGGCGCTTCATGTATTTCCATGCCAAGCCCATGGCCCAGTCCGTGGCCAAAAAAATCTCCGTAACCATGACGTTTAATAACATCGCGGGCAATCGCATCCGCTTGTTGGCCCGTCATTCCCGGCTTGATTCTCTCCAATGCTGTCAGCTGAGCCTCCAGCACGATGCTGTATATTTCTTTGTGTTTGTCCGTCGGTTTCCCAAGAACGACAGTTCGTGTAATGTCCGAACAATAGCTTTTGTAGTAAGCTCCGTAATCCAATTTTACAAACTCATTCGTTTGCAGGATTCGGTCGCTTGCCTTACCGTGCGGCAGTGCAGAACGTTCGCCTGAGGCGACGATGGTTTCAAAGGAAGTCGAAGCAGCTCCGTTCTTCCTTACGAAAAACTCAATCTCAAGCGCAATATCCAGTTCCTTGGCTCCCGGCTTCAGAAAGGGCAAAATATGTGTAAAGGTTCGGTCAGCCAAATCAGCTGCTTCCTTCATAACATCAAGCTCGGCAGCATCCTTAACCAATCTCAGCTTCTCAACAAGCCCGCCTGTTGCAACCATTTCAATTCCTTGCAGCGATTCGGCAGTAGACAGGTAAGTACCATAGGTCATATCCAATTTCTCGAAACCAACCTTAGAGATACCAAGCTGAGCGAGCAGTGCACGAACCGTCTCCATCGCCTTGGGAGCATGCTCTACAACTTCATAGCTAACAGCCTGCGCTGGCGCTTGAGTCATGTAACGAAAATCCGTCAGCAGATAAGCTTTGGCTTCAGTTACGAGCACATATCCGGACGAGCCGGTAAATCCCGTCAAGTACTGACGGTTGACTCCATTGGTGATGAGCAGTGCTTGCAATCCTTGTTCTTGCATGACAACCCGGATACGATCCAATCGTGCTTGCTGCATTGTTATCCCTCCAATGACTTGAGGTGGTTTACCATAGCGCGAAGGCCCAATTCATAACCTTCCGCACCCAATCCTGCAATTTGTCCCAGTGCAACAGGAGCAATCACCGATACATGACGAAATGCTTCTCTTTTGTGAATATTGGAGATATGCACTTCAATTAACGGAAGCTGTACAGTACTGATAGCATCCCGCAGTGCATAGCTGTAGTGCGTGAAGGCACCCGGGTTCATAATAATACCATCCATAGTGCCGAAGGCCTCATGAATTTTATCGATCAAGGCCCCTTCGTGATTGGATTGAAAGCATTCCAGCTCAATTCCAAGCTCTGTCGCAAGCTTTCGAAGGTTGTCTTCAATGGCCTTTAACGAAATAGAACCGTAAATACCGGGCTCACGTACACCCAGCATGTTTAGATTAGGACCGTTTAACACTAAAATCCGCTTCAAACTCAGACCCTCCACATACCCTTAAAATACACGTACAAAATATTTTACCATAACTTTCTTCTATTTGAGAACTATTTTTTATGAAGATACGCCAGACCCTATTCCGGCTGTGGTTTGTTCGATCCTGAACTGAATGGTTCACGAACACTTTCATCGTTGAATTCAAAGGCTATGCTGTATCCAATAAATAATCCCCAAAGCATAAACAGACAAGCCTCTGTAAGTATAGTGTTCCAATCCAGAAACGCAATCCAGTTCATCATCCCTGTTATTGGGCCCACTAAAAGAAAGATGATCCCCCAGATCGCAAGCCCATACATAATTCCGACCCATGGCCCAACTGCTTTGGCTAGAAAAATGGTATACAGCAGCGTAGCCACAATAGAAAATAAAATAAAAACCGCCCAACCGAGCAAATAGCCCTTCCACGTCAGCAGAAAGCTGTTTTTGAAAAAAGGCTCCACCAAAAATCCCGGCGGCAAGCTGGTGAAATGAAAATAATGCTCTACCATTTTCACTGCTCCCCACAGCAGTCCGGCAAAAAAACCAATATACAGTGAAAAAGTCCATTTATTGGAGCGTTTATCGGTTCCCTTTTCTCCCTCTGCTGCCATAACGATCCTCCGTTTCTTTCAGTATGTTTGAATGGGTTTATGTTCTGAATAACGTTAGTATATACAATTTTTTGTACCCTAAACTTTACGTTGTCCTGAGGGCTGATATGTATTAGT
Source organism: Paenibacillus radicis (ex Xue et al. 2023) (assembly GCF_024722015.1). GTDB lineage: Bacteria > Bacillota > Bacilli > Paenibacillales > NBRC-103111 > Paenibacillus_S. The sequence continues at coordinate 86,933 of NZ_JANQBD010000017.1, forward strand.
TGCCATTCCAACCATCTGGCATCGGTGCCAAGTATAAAAACTTATACTTCTTGCTCAACTTAAATGCAGGGTCCTTCCTTATTTTCATACCCAGCGGTAGCTTTCTCTCTTTGAATCCGATACAATAAATAGTGAAGCCTACACATATATATCAAAAGAAGGTGTATTCGTTGTCGCAAAATGAGCAGCCATGTACGATTTACGGAGGTCAAGCCGTGATCGAAGGAGTAATGTTTGCAGGTCTAAAAACCCATGTCACGGCCGTACGCCGAAAGGATAATTCCATCGCCTATTTCGAAGTGCCAAAGAAGGAAATCGGCTGGGTGCAAGCTTTGAAGAAAATACCCTTCATTCGGGGAATTGTCGGCATAGTCGAGGCAAGCGCCAAGGGTGCGCAGCATTTGAACTTTTCTGCTGAAACATTTGCCGAGGAGCAAGGTGAGGAACAAGCGCCCAAAGAAGAGCAGAAGGAATCCTTTACAGGGAAAATTTCCATGATTCTGGGTGTCGCTGTAGTAGGGGTTTTATCCTTCCTGTTTGGGAAGTTTATATTTACGCTGGTCCCGCCTACTATCGAACAAGTTTTATTCGGTAATTTATTCGTCAATCAGATCGGACACAACTTGCTCGAAGGACTTATCAAAATCATTTTGCTCGTAGCCTATATATACTTTATCTCACTCACGCCGATGATTCGCAGACTGTTCCAATATCATGGAGCTGAGCATAAAGTTATAAGCGCATATGAAGCAGGAGTTGAGTTGACTGTAGCTAATGTACAGAAATTCAGCACACTTCACTATCGCTGCGGGAGCAGCTTTATCGTTTTCACGGTGTTAGTCGGAGTCATTATTTATTCCTTTTTCACCTACGATACCTTTGTTCAAAGAATTGTGCAGCGGATCATTCTTCTGCCTGTTGTTATAGGGGTTTCGTACGAGGTCTTACGTTTCACTAACCTGCTTCGCGACATACCAGTACTTCGTTACCTTGGTTATCCAGGTCTATGGCTGCAGCTATTGACCACCAAACAGCCTGATGATTCCCAAGTTGAAGTGTCCATCGCTTCTTTTAACCGGATGTTAGAGTTGGATAAACAAGCAAGAGTATAAGCTTAAAGCTGAAGTTTATGAAGAAAGTTTCGCTGCTCGCGAAACTCCAGGGAGGAAATCGTGATGAAGAAACGTTATCCTATTGCCGCCTATATTATACTTGGATTAGCCTTAATTGGATTGGCATCCAAAGCATTGTCTCTCATTATCCCGATCGCAGTGTTTGCTGTAATCTTTCTGCTGTATAAGTTCCCGCCAAGCACCTGGGGAAATATCGGAAAATCCAAGCAAGGCCCCAAAAATTACAGCCGCACCAAAGAGAAACGAAGCAGAAATGCTTCATTTCGCGTCATAGACGGCAATAAGGGAAGCTCGGATGAGCCTCCCAAATATCATTAAACGGCGATCTGATCGCCGTTTTTTTTGTTAATAATTAATCGGATTTCTTTTGCGAACCACATGCTGCATGTAGCTTGTTTTATAATCAGTCAGCTTCCACTTGTTGAAGAAATTTTCAGCTGCAAGATTGCCTGATTCATAGAGCGCCTGGCTTTTCTCCTTCGATATATCAAAATTCGTGTTACTGACCCCCAAAGTAGGAATTTTCACAGTCCTGAACCGGTTAACATCCTCAATGTAACGTTCATCATGAGCATCCATCATAGTAGAAAAGAGCGCCTTCAGCATGGATAAGGGTCCATAAATTTTATTGGGCATACCTGATCCGCGGCCTACCAATTGAAAACCAATAGTCGGAATCATTGAATCCAGAGCTGGAACCTCATCCCTATCAAACAGCCACAGTGGAAAATTGCTTAATAACCCGCCGTCCACGATATAAACAAATTGTTCGGCGAAGGTTTCCGTTGAAAGCCTTTTAGCCGCTGATTTGCGAATAATGACGGGGTCGAAAAAATATGGAATGCTTGTACTCATCCGTACGGCCTTGGAAATGGAAAATTGAACGGGGTCAATGCCATAATCCGCAATATCATCCGGAAGTACAAGCAGCTTGCGACCGGAAATATCCGAAGCTATAATTCGCAGCTGGTTTGGACGAAGATCACCGAATGTACGAATCCCTTTGGCCAATAACAATGTGTGTATCCAATGCTCCAATGTTTCTCCGGAGTATAAGCCTTTTTTCAAAAATAAACGCGCTAACGGTCCGATCAATTTTGTATCAAATATTTTAGAACGCTGCATAAAAGCGCTGAATGGAGTAGCTTCAATGACTGTTTTCAATTCATCCGATGTATAGCCCGCGGCTACTAAAGAGGCGACAATGGCCCCTGAAGACGTCCCTGCTACCTGGTTAAAAGTAAGGCCCTTACTCTCTGCAGCGTGTACAGCGCCTGCCAATGCGATCCCCTTAACCCCTCCGCCTTCAAACACGGCATTAATTTTCATATGTAATCCCATCCCCGCATTTATATAAGTCCGCAACAGACCGCTACTTATTGGAATATATGCAGGGCGGGTTTGACCCAATTACCGTATTTGTCAGAAACATGTAACTCATTGCTCACTGAATCAACCGTATTATTTAAGCTTATTCCATAAGTTCGTGCATGGAGTGGGACTGAGTGAGGGGTTTCGACCACTTTTGGTTCTCGTGTTGATTGGATAATCAGGCTTCCAGGCTTGCCGAAGCGGGAACCATCTTACACCAATATCCAAACTTGACTAATGTAAATAGTCTTGCTTCCAAATGGTTAGCGGGAAAACCTCCAATTAATATTGGTCCATATGGGTCAATCAGCACATATAGCAGGAAAACATCCTTCTAATTCCTTTCACATCAGCCTATTACCTCAATTAATGCTGAAATTAGATGGAGAATTTCCAGCTAAGCCTCTCATTTAGAAGATAAAGGAGGAATTAGCTCCAGAATTTCCAGTTAAACTTTAATTATGAGTTCAATATTGAACTTTCATCAGACGAAAATATTATTGCTGGGATCAATGCGCCTTGCTCTTGCTCTTGCTCTTGCTCTTGCTCTTGCTCTTGCTCTTGCTCTTGCTCTTGCTCTTGCTCTTGCTAAAAAGGGTAAGGCTCTCCCCCAAATAATAAATGCTTTAAAAAAAGCATCCGATCAAGATCGGATGCTTTCTAAGTTTCGTCCATTTCTTTTTTCAAATTCATAAGGTCTTGGAGTCTTATAGGGTCACGCTTAAAATATTCGACCAAAGTTTCAATGCATGTAATCGAATCCCAGCTCAGGTGATGCTCAATACCTTCCACATCTTTATAGATCGTATCTTCCGATACGCCAATAACAGTTAAAAATTCCTCCAATAGCTGATGCCGGACAACCAATCGTTTGCCCATCTTCTGTCCTTTAGAAGTCAATACCAGACCACGGTATTTTTCATACACCAAATAATTGTCCTTATCCAGTTTCTGAATCATTTTGGTAACAGAGGAAGGGTGTACTTCTAAACCTTCGGCGATATCGGATACACGTGCATACCCTTTCTCGTCTATTAATTTATAGATCCTCTCCAGATAGTCCTCCATACTCGGTGTAGCCATTTAGCTTTCCTCCCGTAATTCATAAAACCTGGTAACATATAATTCCCATGAGTGAACCGCAGCGGTTCTGATCAAACTAGGCTCATTATAAGCGCCTTTTACTATAACACAGCCTAATGGTTGACGCAAGTTAAGCATTAGGAGTAATTAAACTTGGTCAAAATAAGCATGATGCATAATGAAATCCTGACTCATCTATCGATTCAATTGATGCTTACAGCTCAGCGTAGACTATCTAATAATGTAACAATGGAGGCAACATAAACATGTCAACTGGACTGCTCACTCCCCCAATACGGCAAACGCAGGTTTTTGTTCCAGAGCTGGTTTATTTTGAACCGGATGCATTAAATTACCCCAAAGGCCAGAGAATACTTGAATGGGCCAAGCAGCAAGGCTTACCTATTCAAATGACTACCTCTCACAACCGAATTACTAATCTGCCCGGTGAAAGTGACCTGGAGAAATACAAAATAGCTAAGCGAACGCTTGTCGTAGGAATTCGTAAAACTTTAAAATTCGATACTTCCAAGCCTTCCGCCGAATATGCAATCCCAATTGCCACAGGCTGTATGGCTCACTGCCACTACTGCTACTTGCAAACTACTCTGGGAGCCAAACCCTATATCCGTGTCTATGTAAACACAGATGACATTTTAAAAGCCGCGAAGCAGTATATCGAAGAACGGGCTCCCGAAATAACAAGATTTGAAGCGGCTTGTACCTCCGATCCTGTCGGCCTTGAGCATATAAGTGGATCATTAAAAGAACTAATAGAATTCATGGCCCGGGAGCCGCTCGGACGTCTGAGATTTGTAACCAAATTCCATCACGTGGAACCACTTCTCGGGTTAAAGCATAACAAACATACTCGTTTTCGGTTTAGTGTTAATGCTGATTATGTAATCAAAAATTTTGAACCGGCGACCTCCAGCTTTTATGAACGAATAACAGCGGCAGGAAAGGTTGCCCAAGCTGGTTATCCACTCGGGTTCATTATCGCTCCAATAATATGGCATGAGGGCTGGGAAAATGGCTATCAGGAGCTGCTGGAGAAATTAAAAGAGGCGCTTCCTGAAGAAGCTACCTCTGATCTAACCTTTGAATTGATTCAGCATCGTTTCACCAAAACAGCCAAAACCGTCATCCAGCAGCGTTATCCCAAAACAAAGTTAGAATTAGATGAAACGAAGCGCAAATACAAATGGGGCCGCTGGGGTCAAGGCAAATATGTGTACCCGGATGACCAAGCCAATGCTTTGCGAGAATTCATTACAGAACAGATCTTTGAGAAATTTCCGCAATCCAAAATTGATTATTTCACTTAAAATTTCAAATAGTCGGGGGTTATTTGATTCAACCATATGGTAATTCGGGTCATCTGATCCGTATAAAGGAGAATGGCCATAATAATCATTAATCCCCCGCCAAGCTTCATAATTAACGATGAATAGCGCAATATCCATTTGGTCGTGCCGATAAAAAAGGCAAGTATTACAAAGGGAATGGCAAACCCGAGCGAATACGCTGTAATCAGGGGTACCCATGAATCCGGATTGGTCGCCGCTAATGCCAAAATCGCAGATAATATCGGGCCTATACAAGGAGACCAGCCAGCTGCAAAGCCCATTCCTACAAGGATGCTTCCAAGGTATCCTGCCGGCTTCAGCTTCCATTGAAGCTTACGCTCTCTCAAAAGCCATTGCGGCTGAAAGATGCCCAGCAAGAACAAGCCCATAGCAAAAATCAACAGTGCCGCGATTTGCCGCAATAAATCCTTGTAATCAATAAACAGGCTGGATACGACGCTGGCCCCCCAGCCCAAGCTGTAAAAAATAATCGAGAAGCCGGCAACAAAGCAAAGCGTATGTAAAATGGTTTTGCTGCGAATCTCCTTGCCGGAGTCCGCATTCTTAAGCTGACTGACGGATATCCCTGTTATATAGGATAAATAGGAAGGATACAACGGCAAGCAGCAGGGTGATATGAACGATGCAAAACCTGCCCATAGGGCAATCCATAGATTAATTTCCAAACATTTACGCCCCCTAAATTCAGAGAATAACCTCTGATCCTACCCTTCATTATATCGAATTTTTCAACTTGCACGGATGACCTTTTCGAAAATTATGTGTCTCTCTTGCTCCATGCAATGAAATAATCCCATCCCATTTATGCTATAAGCGAAATCCCCTTTTTATAAATAAGCTCAAAATCAACAGCCCGATTAAAAATAGAACAATAGTAGCTCCCGGTGCCAAATCCCACATTCCTGCAGCAAACAAGCCGCCGACAACGGAAACCTCGGAGAATAGAACCGACCAAAAGATCGACTTTTTAAAGCTTTTGGCTACAAGCAAGCTGCATGCGACAGGGATGGTTAATAGCGAGGAAACCAGCAGCGCCCCCACTATTTTTATCGCAACGCTAATAACAAGCGCAGTGAGCATCGTAATCATGATATTGTAAAAACGAAGCGGCAAACCGCTGACGCCAGCAGCGTCTTCATCGAAAAACATCAAAAACAATTCTTTATAGTTCAGCAATATAACTCCGACAACTATAACAGTTACTCCAAAAACCACCCACAGATCAAAATTATCCAAGGTGTAAATGCTGCCGAAAAAATAGCTCATAACATTCATATTAAAGCCTTTGCCCAATGTAAACAGCAAGGTAGCCAGAGCAACGCCGCCTGACATAATAATCGCGATGGATAATTCCGCATATGATTTATATGCCTTGCGCAGCCTCTCTATGGCAAAGGACGCAAGCAGCGCAAATATGAGTCCGACTCCAATAGGATACACATTGATCAAGAAGCCAAGCGCAATTCCCGCTATCGACACGTGGGCAAGTGTATCTCCGATCATCGATAATCTGCGGAGAACAAGAAATACGCCCATTAATGGCGCAGTAAGCCCGATTAATATACCGCCCAATAAGGCGCGTTGAAAAAAATATTCTGAAAAAATGTCCAACTTACTCGCTCCTAGCTCCAGCTTTCATTAAACCAACACTTCCATTTGCTCCCGCAGCTGCTGGATGGAATGCGTCAAATTCGTTTCTTTGCAATTTTCAGGCTCATGCGTATGCTTAACGTAAAAAGATAAAGCCCCGCTTTTTTGGGCAGGCTCGTTTCCAATATAAGATTGTACCATATCCATATCATGCGATACCAGAAGAAATGTAATATGGTGATGCTGATGCATATGGCGGATCATCCGGAAAAAGCCTGCTTGCGTTTCGGCGTCAATACCTACCGTAGGTTCATCCAGGATGAGCAGCTGCGGATTGTTGATTAACGCCCGTGCCAGAAATACGCGCTGCTGTTGTCCTCCTGAAAGCTGTCCTATGCGACGGTCTGCCAAATCCTCAATGCGCATTGCATAAAGCGCGTCCTCGCATTTTTGCTGCTCCGCCTTACCTATCCGGCGAAACATATTCTTCTTGCCATACAGACCGGATAGCACTACTTCCCGTACGGTGGCCGGGAACAGCGGATTAAAGGCGTTCTTCTGCGGCACATAGCCGATACGTTCCCAATCGCGGAATGTACTTATTGGCTGACCGAACAAACGTATTTCCCCCTGGGACGGCTTCAGCAGGCCTACAATCATTTTCAACAATGTTGTTTTCCCTGCTCCATTGGATCCGATCAGCCCAACAAAATCACGTTCCAAAACAGTAAAATTAAGATGCTCTATCACTTGTTTATTCTCATAAAAAAAAGAGACGTCATCAACTGTGACGATACTCTGATGACATCCTGCATTGCCAATAGGTGATGCATTGGAATCCATAGATATTAGCTCCTTCTTCAACAGGCTCTTCCTTCTATTGTAATGCTTTTATTAAATTATTCAAATTGCTGTTCATAATCGATATATAATCTGCTCCAGCCTTCGACTGCTCCTCTGTTAAACCTTCGATCGGATTCAGCACGGCTGTTTCCACTTTTGCATCCTTGGCCAATGTTTTGGCTAATTTGTCGGAGACCAGCTCCTCGAAGAAAATTATTTTGACATTATTCGTACGAATGAATTCATTAATATTTTTTAAGTCCTTGGAGGTTGGTTCCGCGTCAGGAGATAGGCCCATAATAGGTTTTTGTATCAAACCGTATTCCTTCGCCAAATATCCGAATGATTGGTGAGTTACAACAATTTCTTTTTTCGTCAAACCGGATAGTGTCTGCTTATATTTATTATGCAGTTGGTCAAGCTGAGCTGCATATTGATTATAATTGGCTTCATAATCAGCTTTATGGGCCGCATCGACTTTTATCAAATTATCCTTGACGGTCTGCGCCATTTTTTTGGCATTTACAGGACTTAACCATACGTGCGGATCCCAATGTCCTTCATGCACTTGTGCGTCCTTGGCTTTTTCTTTATTGCTGCTATCTTTTTTCTCAGCCTCATGTCCATGCTCATCTTCCTCGGCAGCCTCTATTAGATCAAGACCTTTACTAGCTTCGACTACCAATTGTTTGGAGTCCTTAGGCATGCTGCTAAGCGTATCATCCACCCAGCCCTCAAAGCCGGCACCTAAATAAAGAAACATTTCAGCTTTAGTAATATTCTGTATATCGCGTCCTTTAGGCGACCAATCGTGAGGCTCTACTCCTGCAGGAACGAGGTTAATGACATTGACATGATCGCCGCCAATTTTTTTCGTGAAATCATAGAGTGGATAGAAGCTGGCAACAACATTGATTTTCCCCGAAACCAGCGTAGCTTGCGGCTTACCGCAACCAGATAACATGATCGACAATATTAAAATTAGTAGTGCAGGAATTACAATAGCTCTCTTAACAGCAGACATTTACGAACACTCCTTATGTAAATCGTAATTATTTTTATTAACAGATTTGATTATACGACCGGACTCTCAAAATTGTCAACTATTAATAATATTTACGATTAGTTGTGTTTTAAACTTCATTAATATAAAAAAAACAGCATCCAACCGAATGTTCCCGGTTTGAATGCTGTTACTATTAACTGCCACATAAAAGTTGCAGCTACTATTCGACACGGACCGCTTGAAGCTGAGCTTTCACACATAGCTCAACCGCTTTGAAAGCATGATCTTGAGTCATGGCATTCTCTGTACGATTGATGCAGTCAAGCACAAGCTGGCCGAAGAACGGATAACCCACTTGGCCGCGGAGCGAATAATGCTTCTCACCTTCATGATTGACCAAATATAAATGGTCTCCAGACGGGTCACGTGCAATATCAATGTATTTACGAATCTCAATGTAGCCTTCGGTTCCAAGAATCGTCATCCGACCGTCTCCCCAAGTACCCAGGCCGTCTGGCGTTAACCAGTCAACACGGAAGTAATTGGTTGCTCCATTGTCAGCAATCAGGGTAGCATCGCCAAAATCCTCGAGCTCCGGATAGTTCTTGTTCTTGTAGTTTGCAACCTTACTGTTAACAACTGTTGCATCCTTAGCTCCTGTGAAATACAAGAACTGCTCAATTTGATGGCTGCCGATATCACATAGAATACCGCCGTATTTATCAGCTTCAAAAAACCAATCCGGTCTGGACGGCGCATTCAAGCGATGAGGACCAAATCCTATAACTTGAACTACGCGGCCGATAGCGCCCTGCTCAATTAATTGACCAGCAAACACCGCACTTTCAACATGCAGACGTTCACTATAGTAAACCATATATTTACGACCGGTTTCTTTCACTTTCGCTTTAGCTTGCTCTAATTGCTCCAGAGACGTTAGCGGTGTTTTATCTGTAAAGTAATCTTTGCCATGATCCATAACACGAAGACCTAATGCGCAGCGCTCTGATGGTACAGCCGCACCAGCTACCAGCTTAATGGACGGATTGTTCAAAATTTCCTCTTCGGAAGCAGCGGCTTTAGCCTGAGGAAACTTGTTAATAAACGCTTCGACTTTCGCCGGATCCGGATCATAAACAGCGACCAAATCAGCGCCAGCCTCAATCAGTCCATTACACATTCCATAAATATGGCCGTGATCCAATGCAATTGCTGCAAAAGCAAATTCTCCCTTGTTAACAACCGGATTCGGCTTGCCTTGCGGTGCATAATTCATTCCATCCTTGTTTTGCATAAGAACTAAAACCTCCTGGTAATTAGATCATGATTATTAGTAAATTGTTAACGTGAACAATCCTCATTTTACCACAGATCCATTAGGAAGTGCATCAGAAATTGTAGCTAAAGTTAATTGATCTCCATGTGATGCTGCAAGAATCATTCCTTGTGACAATTCCCCTCTTAATTTGACCGGCTTCAGGTTGGTCACACAGATGACTTTACGGCCGACCATCTGTTCAGGCGTATAAAATTTGGCGATGCCAGAGACAACCTGTCGTTGCTCTGTGCCCAGATCCAGCTGCAGCTTCAGCAGCTTGTCAGCGCCCTTTACAGGCTCAGCTGACAGCACTTCAGCTACGCGCAGCTCAACTTTAAAGAAATCATCAATCGAGATTTCTTGGGTTTCAACTTCCGCGGCAGCGGTCTGCTTCGAAGCTTCAGCAGGCTTCTTGTCAGCTTTCTGAACACTTTCCCCGGCAGGAGCAGCTGAATCTGGAGCAGCAGTCTCGAGTGTCCCTCCCATTGCCTCGACGATCGAAGAAACCTCCTTCGCCAGCTCAAGACGCGGGAACATTACCTCGCCTTTCACAACTTGGATTCCACTAGGCAGTGTGCCAAAGCTGTGAATGGTGTCCCATGCAGTCAACGGGCCTTCGCTTATCCCAAGCTGTGCCCACATTTTATGCGGTGTAAGCGTCAAGAATGGCTGCAGCAACACGGAAGTTATGCGCAATGATTCAGCCAGACAATAGAGCACAGAGCCCAATACAGGGCGTTTGCTCTCTTCTTTGACCAGCGACCATGGCTGCGTCTCGTCAATATATTTATTGGTACGGCTTACCATCTGCCAAAGTGCGGTTAAAGCAACGGAAAACTCCATTTTTTCCATCGCTTCCTCAACCTTGATTACGGTTGTGCGAATCGTTTCCAACAGAGCTGCGTCGTATTCAGTTGCACCTTCGATGTAAGGCTGAATCGTACCGTTAAAATATTTATCGATCATAACTACAGTTCGGCTTAGCAGATTACCCAAGTCATTGGCCAAATCAAAATTAATCCGTTCAATGAAGCTCTCCGGCGTAAAAGCTCCATCCGAGCCGAACGGCACCTCCCGCAGCAAATAATACCGCAATGCATCGAGCCCGTAACGATCAATTAGCATAACTGGATCGACAACATTCCCTTTGGACTTGGACATTTTTCCATCCTTCGTCAACAGCCAACCATGACCGAATACTTTCTTAGGCAGCGGAAGATCGAGCGCCATCAGCATGATTGGCCAATAGATCGTATGGAAGCGGACAATTTCTTTACCGACCAGATGAACATCCGCCGGCCAGTAGGTCCGATATTTGCTGTCATCTTCACTGCCGTATCCAAGGGCTGTAATATAGTTGGATAATGCATCGATCCATACATAAATAACATGCTTGGGATCATTCGGCACTTTAACTCCCCAGTCAAACGTCGTTCGGGATACAGCAAGATCCTCAAGACCCGGCTTGATGAAGTTGTTGATCATTTCATTCTTGCGGGATTCCGGTTGAATGAATTCCGGATTTTCTTCGTAAAATTTAAGCAAACGGTCTGCATACTTACTCATGCGGAAGAAATAGCTGTCTTCTTTAATTAATTCAACGGGACGGCCGCAATCCGGGCATTTACCGTCAACCAGCTTGTTTTCCAAGAAAAACGATTCACAGGGTGTACAATACCAGCCTTCATAGGTGCCTAAATAAATATCTCCCTGCTCCATCAACTGAGCAAAAATTTTCTCAACCGATTGTTTATGACGCGATTCTGTAGTACGAATAAAATCGTCATAGGAAATATCAAGCTTTTTCCATAAGTCTTTAATGCCCGCTACCACTTCATCTACGAATTGCTGCGGAGTAACTCCCTTTTCCTGCGCCTTCCGTTCAATCTTTTGACCATGCTCGTCAGTGCCCGTCAAGTAAAGAACATTGAAGCCTTTCAGCCTCTTGTAACGTGCCATCGCATCCCCAGCCACGGTTGTATAAGCATGCCCGATATGCAGCTTATCGCTCGGGTAATAAATCGGCGTTGTAATGTAAAACGATTTTTGTTGCTCTGTCATGTCACTCAGCCTCCTTCAGGTTTTAAAAAAAAACAAAAAAAGCCCTGTCCATCTTGGGACGAGAGCTTGTGCTCACGCGGTACCACCCAACTTCCCCCGCTTCCGTGTTAGGAAGACAAGGCTCAGCAGTCATGTTGCGACTTTCCGTTAACGCCGGAACTGCGATGACTATTTATTCGCCGCTTCCCAAGCTCGAAGCTGTTTCTTCGGCAAACTCACAGTCATATCCTCCAGGACCATCTTCCTCTATTTCAGTCAACCGGCTCTCAGCACAACACCGGCTCTCTGTATGACCTCTGCAGAGTACTCATCCGTTCATAGGCAATTCAAATATATGGTTAAGCCAAATATAGCGGAATGTACGGACTCATGTCAAGTTAATGGCCTGATTCGCGTTTCTTCATGTTTACATAGTTGGAGCAGAGCTTCAATAATTACTTCTTTTTTCCTGAAGCAGGAGGCACGTGATCGATCCCTCCCGGGTGAAAGGGATGACATTTGCACACTCTCTTCACACTGAGCCAAGTCCCCTTGGCAGGGCCATGCAGCTCCAGAGCATCCAATGCATACTGCGAGCAGGTCGGATAAAATCGGCAGGTCGGCGGCTTGAGCGGAGAAATAAATTTGCGGTAAAACAGCACCAAGGCTAGAAGCATCCGTTTCATAATTAACACAACCCCCGAAAAGCAGCAGCCTGGTTCCAAGGCCGGTCCATATTTGTCTTCCTACTCGATTCTAGTCGTTCAAACTGGTATAAGTCAAACTCGTATCTTCTATAATCCAATCGTTTAAATACAAATTGATGGAGTTGATCGTATGTGCTTGAAATATTTCTTTCTTTTTTCCATCTTTTGGTGACAGGCTATAGAAGTTCGTAGTGCTTTGGTTGTAATCAATTGTCTTCCAAATATGCCCCTTGTCTACCGTATACCCTAAATAATAAGCATTTTCCCCGGATCGCCAATATGTCCCATTTTCGAGGTCTACAAAGAAAGGAGGATCGTAAGCCTCTGTGTATGGAGACCAGGTATAAACCTGATCTTGATTAGTCAGCTCTTCCAGATTGACATTCTTGAGTTCAGATAGAGTTCCTGACAACAAATTTAAGGTTTTGTAGCTTACACTCGTCTTTTGGTCCTCGGTTTGCAGCTTCTTATCAATTTCAAAATAGCGTATAAGAGCGATTTCTAGATCAGGCATCCAGCCTGCCAGCTCCAAGTGAATGCCACCACCTGGTGTCTCGATCTGATGTTGAATTTTTCCGGATTCATCCATAATCATCAAGCCCTGCGGGGCTAAGATATCACTTTCTCCTCCAGTCATCCAATGCTCAGCTCCATCTTCAAAAGCATAGTGTCGCACCAAGTAGCGGTTGTCCGGACTCCAGCTTACATTCAGCCCGATGCTCCCGGGCAAGCTCGGATCTGACAACAAGCTGCCATCCAGAAAGTATAGTTTATCTTTATGCCAGAACCGTTCTCCGTCAGGTGATCGTAAAATTGAATATCTGGGCCATGTGCTAGGAAATCGGTCATCCGACACGTGGAAGCTCCCTTGATCCAAATCATAAACACTTAATTTCCCTTCGGAAAAAGTGGGAAGAATCAGCTTATCCTTGCTATAATTGAGCCAACCCGGCATAAAAAAATCAGGAGAAGCTTGTTCAGGCTGTTTGTCGAACAATACCTTTTTCTCGCCCGTGTATATATTCATTTGTTCAACGTTGTAAAATGTTTCTGTCTCAGGTGTGCCATGCACCGCTACATAAATGATATGCTCAGCATCTAGGAAGCCAAATAATTCGGTTACGCTATCCGTTATATACGAATCTGCTGTACTGCCGTACATAAGCATGTAGTTTTGAACCGATTTGGATTCAGGCCTGACAACAAGCAGATCTTTCCGGTAATGCGTTTCACCATTGAACTGCTCTGTTCTCCTAACAACATGAACTACTGCATCCTGACTCGGAGTGGATAAGGTTTGCATCACATATCCATTATCTGCATCATTCAATACTATACGAAACCCTTTAGGAGTATCCGATACGCATAGCTTCAAAGAGCTCTCAGCCAAAGGAACCTTTGCAGGCAGGCTGACTGCCTGGGCCTCAGCCTTTACAGAGGGGCCAAGTCCAATGACCTGACTCGAGGTTTCAGTACCTCCAACCACAGCCACCAGCAGCATGGACAACAAATATTTTAGCTTCATCCTTTACTCACAACCTCTCCGATTCTTCATAGAGAATGACGCAATAACTTGTGAAAAGTTCCATTACAAGCAGATAATAGTATTTTTTTACTTCGCCTGCATCTAAAGTTGTTCTGCCAAACCATCCCTTACCAGCTTAAGCATAACGTCCTTACGGTCCGGAGGACAAGCGATGATATACGGCTCCGGGTTCATACCGGTAAACGGATTCCCGTTGAAATCCAGAATTAACCCACCTGCCTCGCGTACGAGCAGCAAACCGGAGTATAGGTCATCGCCTTCAGAATTGTACAGCACAATCCCGTCCAATTGTCCGCGAGCCAGCATACTCCACTGCATCGTTGGAGCCCACAGCCTCATCATCCGCTTCGTATGCTTCTCTATATGCGCTCTCAATTGTACTGCTCGAGCTTCCTGCTGTACTTTATGCCCTTGAATCCAACCCACCGTTAAACGATTTGGCATCGTTCTCGGCTGTATCCTCAAAGCTTGTTCATTACAGGCAGCTCCCTGGTTGTAGACAGCCGTATACATTTTATCCAGGATTGTATCGTATATAACACCCAGCACAGGCTCCTTCTTATAAATAAGCGTAAGTGAGACGCCAAACAAAGGTAAGCCTACGGCAAAATTATTCGTTCCATCCAATGGATCAACAAGCCATAGCCAATCGCTCTCGACTCCCGACCAGCCGGATTCCTCGCTGCGGATTTGGTGATCGGGAAATGCTGCTCCAAGCCTGGATAAAATCTCATGCTCCGCCTTGAGATCAGCTTCGGTCAGCACATCGCCAAACTCATCCTTCTCTTCCATCGTGAAACCTTCATCGAAACAAACCCTTGCCGCATGGCCCGCAGCCTTGGCCGCCTCAACAGCCACTTTAATCGCCTTTTGCAATGTAGCTTCCATTTATGATCTGTTTCCCCCATTCATCGATTTACATGAAAAAAGAAAGCACCCTTACTTTTCGCAGGATACTTTCTTAATAGAATAAATGTTTTTCATTGAAATTGCGAGATATTTCCAGCTTCTTCATTCTGACTTCGTAAAGAAACATTAGCGCCCAAAGATCGGAACAAATGGATCGCATTCTCATAGCCCCGCTCGATATGCTCGATACCCGTAATACGGGTAACCCCCTCTGCAGCTAGACCAGCCAGAAGAAGACAAGTTCCTGCACGAACATCCGTAGCATGAACCCAGTTGCCTTTAAGCGGAGTTCCTCCTCTTATAAAGGCGCTTTCCTTACGTACCTCCACATCTGCACCCAATCGCTTTAACTGGTGAATATGGTTAAATCGTTTGGGATACACCCGCTCTGTCACGATACTTTTCCCTTGAGCCTGCAACAACAGAGCGGTGAAGGGCTGCTGTAAATCGGTAGCAAATCCCGGATACATACCGGTTCTAACACGCGTAGCCCGCAGCTTCCCGGTCGAATGAGCTGTTATGCTCTGATCCGCCATCTCAAGCTCCATGCCAATCTCGCGCAGCTTGGCCATACATGAGCCCATATGCTCCGGAATAACATTATTTACAGTGATGCTGCCTCCCTTTATACCCGCAGCCATCAGAAATGCCCCAGCTATCAACCGGTCGGGAATTACCGTATAGGTACCGCCACCAAGAAACGGAACCCCCTCAATACGGATGTGATCGGTTCCGGCTCCTACTATTTTGGCACCCAGCTGATTTAAGAAATTAGCTGTATCGACTACCTCAGGATCCATAGCAGCATTGTACAATCTTGTTCGACCTTCGGCTCTTACAGCGGCCAGCATGGCATTTATCGTTGCGCCAGAAGTAATCATGTCAAAGTAAATATCGGCACCGCGCAGCTGTTTCGCTTCTACGATGTAATAATCGTTAAAGAATGTAACCTCAGCTCCAAGCAAACGGAGTGCCTTGATGTGTTGATCGATCGGACGTGAAACGAAATCATCTCCGCCAGGGAATCCCACAGTGACCTTGCCGAATTTTGCCAGAAGGGCACCGACGAAATAATAGGAAGCCCGATAAGCGGAAGCTTTCCCTGGGTCAATGACTGCACTGTGAATATAGCGTGGATCGAGCTGCATCTCTCCGGTTGGCAGCCGATCTATTTGCAAGCCTATATCTTTGCCAATTTGGCGGATGACGCGAAAATCATAAATATCAGGAATACCTTCCAGGGTAACCGTAGCATCCGCCAAGCATGATGCCGCGAGCAATGCTAAAGAGCTGTTCTTAGAGCCTTGAATCGAGACGGCGCCGTGAAGCGGACCGCTGCTTTGTACTTGTATGTAATCCACGATCGTACCTGCTTTCCTATGGGTTTGGTTCGACTTATTCTTTTTCCAAAACATAGCCGCTGCCTCGAACAGCGCTGATCGTAAAGGTATCTTTTCCATATTTTTTGCGAATACGATATATTAATGCATTGAGCTCATCCATACTTACGTCCGGAACCCCATCTTCTCCAGTTGAGCGCTCCTGCCAAACGGTCTTCTTGATCATATCAAAAGATACCAGCTGATTGGCATGATCGTTCAAAACTTTAATAAACCCGTATTCTTTCTCCGACATAACAATTCGTTGACCGTCAACATAACATTCATGCTTCTCCCAGTTGATTGAAAAACCTGACTCCTGTAATCCCGCTTGCCGCGGATAACTGATAGGCTCGAATTCCAGAGTCTGATCTGCAAACAAATAAGAAAAATGAATGACCACCATTCCTTTTGCAAGCTTGATTATGTCAAACGAACGTAAAATATGCGGGGTATACGGTTCAATCCTGAATCCGTTAATTTCAGTTCCATGTCTGCTGCCTAAATCATATAAAACCGCTTGTTCATTCTCCCTCTTGATCATGAAATGCTTGCGGGAGATGAAGGCGTTAGAGAAAGCCAAATCTGGAATATCATCGTTCGTCATTCGTCCGACAAACAATTCCTTCGCCGACAAGTTTACACAGGTGCCAGAACGATGAGGCTCTCCTCTAATCACATAGAGGCTTGCATAAGTTTCCAGCCGGGTACTGTCCAATTCCATTGCTGTGAGTCCCACCTTCACGAATACATTCATATTACAACAGCTATCTTATGATTACTGTGTGATATGACACATTCTATTGTACCATAAAAGGTTTAACGATAAATGCCCATTCACTGACTACTGACTCACATTTCTATGACGGATAGCCATTTCATGAAAATTGACGGA
Source organism: Paenibacillus radicis (ex Xue et al. 2023) (assembly GCF_024722015.1). Classification (GTDB taxonomy): domain Bacteria; phylum Bacillota; class Bacilli; order Paenibacillales; family NBRC-103111; genus Paenibacillus_S. The sequence goes on from NZ_JANQBD010000017.1 coordinate 104,123, forward strand.
CTATACTAAATAAGATATCCACCCAGAACCTAACATGTTTCTTAAGAAAAAGCCTTGCGATGTCCTCGGTGTACCCTTTACGTTTGTGCGTGGAGAGGGATCGATGTGGGTTTACGGCCGCTGTTGAAGTCCTGTTCCTTGAATAGAAGGCTTGTATCACGTCTCAAACTAATTCTCCCCATAATGATTGAGTCGAAGCATTAGCGGACGTAATCGTTCCGCTATGGCATGGAAAGCACAAAAAACAGAAAGATAACGGAACAACTTCTTCCGGTATCTCTCTGTTTTGTGCATAGTATTCATCATTCGCTCTAAATAACGGAATTCTACCTTCCGCTATCGTCTTAAATTGGAGGTAACTGATTAAATAACGGAACTTCCAGTTCCGTAAAGGACCTATAGAGGCACATTGCTGTTTCCCGCTATCCGAATATAAAAAGGAACTCGCCTGATGGTTGAATCCGTAAAGATTCAAGAATCATTGTCAGATCAGGCAGCCTTCTGATACAAACTGCTTTATGCTTTTTACCAAAACAGCTCAGTATGTCCCTTCAACCGGCTCAAGCCCTCTACAAAGAAGTAATCACCATAGATAAGAGGGACATCCACGTTCTTGCCTTCAGGATAATGGCTTGTACCTTGCAGAATCAAGCCTTCCTCCTGAAGATTATTCCATGCTCCGTAATTTTCATACAAGGAACGCAATATGGCTTTGCCCGCATTACGATAGCTATCCGCTTCCACCGAATCCACTTGATCGGCAATCAACAGCAGACCGCATGCTGCGCAAGCTCCTGCTGATGTATCCCGATACGGAGTGATATCAGGCGGGAGGCGGAAATCCCATAATGGCACATGATCCTCAGAAAGCTGTGCGATGAAGAAATGGGCTACTCGCTTGGCTGCCTGGAGATATCTCTCATCTCTCGTATACTGATAACTTAAAGCCATCCCATATATCGCCCAAGAAGCGCCGCGGGACCATGCTGATTCCGGGGCAAAGCCTTGCCCCCCCAGAGCTTCTATTCTCTCTCCGGTATGTGGGTCAAAACGAACAATATGATAAACCGAGCCATCCGGTCGAATAAAATGGTTAAGCACTGTATCGGCGTGCTCGATAGCCAGGTGCTTATACCGAGGGTCCCCTGTTTGTTCGGATGCCCAATACAACAGCGGCAAGTTCATAAGGCAATCGATAATAGCAATACCAGAGTTGTCCTCGCCCTCCCTCCACGGGTTCCACGCGCGGATGAAGCTGCCCTTCACGTTAAAGCGTGCTGCTAATAAATTGGCAGCTAGCAGCCCGCGGCGCTTTGCATCCTCAGCCTGCAGCAGCTTGTAGCGTGCCACACTCGTTAAGGTCCACATAAAGCCTATATCATGGTCGAGCTTATAATAGTTAGCAACCACTTCATCCAGCTTCAGCTCGCATTGCTCTGCTATCGATTTAAACTGCTCATCCTTAGTTTCTCTATATAATAGCCACAACAGTCCTGGCCAGAAGCCGGCTGTCCACCAATAAGAAGGCTCCAATACATAGGAACCATTTACACTTGCATGTGGAAATTGCGCCCCGATTCTCTGGCTGGTCCTGCTTACTTTATCCACCGTCTGCTGCCATGCTTCTTCTACCCATTGTTCCACTTGAACGCTCATCTTGTATTCATCTCCCTAAGAGTTTGCACGAGAAAACTTGCTTCGTTAGTTTCTTATTCAAACTGAAAGCTTAATTGGATCTTGCATATTTTCTCCGGCTGAAGCAATGTAAAATCTATAGCGAACACTTCTTTCACCACGCCAAAATGATCTGTAAACTCAAGACTCTGAACATGTGGCTGCAGGGTGTGGTGATCGTAGCCAATCGTTAGACGTTGCTCCTTCCCAGGAATAACTATGGATTCACCAGATAAATCAGGTTCAAGGCAGGTCACAAATCGTTCGACTATCCCCTCTGGCACCTCGCTGAATTGATAGGAATCCTCCAGCAAGAGTATGGGATGCTCCTTCTTGCACCATGTAAAGCTTCTTTCCAGACTTAGAAGAGTTTCATCTTCATATGCAGCAGCAAGATTAAGCCGCATGGACTCTCGATCCTTTTCCAATGCCACATTCAATACTTCTGCACGGTGTGCAGCACCCTCCTTTTGCAAATGACCATTGATTATCGGCACTGAGTGGCCTTGCGATCCGTTGCAGAGATAGGAGTAACGCTCCGCTCCAAAATAGCTTTTGGTATACATGCCGGAGCCTAGGTCAGCGAGAAACGTTTCCCCTTGAGCATTCATAATAAAATGCCCGACATCATTATGATTATGCGGCTCATTATTATGTCCACCCTTTGCAGCAAAGCAAAAAACACCTTCGTCATTCGCATATCTAGAGATAAGCCATTCCGCATCATTCAAGTAATAGGTTGCTTGCCCCCAAGGCTCTCCAAGACTCGCTTTATCAGGCTGGAACCATAATATATTGCGCAGTGCCGTTGCCCACCGGTTGCAATGATCCTCCGTATAGCTTGTCCGTAAAGCCATATCAGGAATGACGACATCCGGGTAAATCCTGTTCAAATAATGGGTCAGCCCCATATGAATATGAGATTCAGGCATCGAATCGGAGAAGTTAACGACCGAGCTGCCGGTCATAAAGCATTTTTGTTGAAACAAGGCAATCCGGTGTATCTTCTCGTTAGAAAACAAATTCAGACAGCCGGCTGTTCTTTTCTTCAATAAATCGGCAAAAAACACAAAAAATCCGAAGCCGTAGTACCAATATCCGTACCCTTCTGTAGTAGCCCCATCTTCCTCGAACCCTTCCAAATAACTATCCAAGGTCCCGAGCACACGCTCCAATATTTTCGCTAAATCATCTTCATCTTTCATCATATGGAGCGCTGCAGAGCCGATAGAGCCTGCACAAACGGCTGCCCAATTATGCGTTGCTGTTTCCCAAGTGAATGGACCTTGATGAAGATAGGGCCAGAAGATCCGGCGGTAAATCTCATGTGTAATTCGGTTGCGAAGCAGCAGTGGTAATCTATTCTCCATTAATCTGAGCACTTCGCTTAAAGCAAATCCAGTTTCGGCTGCAAACAGGTCGATAACAGAAGCGTTTCCTTGAATAGCTCCTAAGTAATTATCCAAAGAATATTGTGCAGTCTGCGTTGTTTCCACCGTTGTACCTGCATGTGCAGGCAAACACCAGGTGTATTCATTGCATACCGACCAGATCGTTTCCTGCAATGCTTCTACATAATCTTCACGCTCAGGCTCAAGCAAGGACATGAGGGTAAACGTATTAAGCCTCTTTCTCATAATAAAATAGACTCTCTCGTACTCGAGACGGGATCCACTTTCTCCAAAAATACGAAATAAAGAGAAGGATAAGTCCGGTGCAGGCTGCGTCAACAGCTGTTCTGCTTCCAAGCGGATTTCATCAATCATAGGGCGGTAGGATTCAGCCAGACTCAGCTCCATCCACCATCCATCCTGACTTCCAGGGCTGAAAAGAAGTGACGAGCTATCACCTGAATATTTGCTTAGCAGCTGCTTAATCTGATTCTGATTCATATATAAGCCCCCCCATAGTACACGAGTAATATTAACTCCATACTAATGCATTTAATGCTTATAAAATACAACTTTTTTTACTTTTTCAAGTTATTTTTTGACCTCTGTATTCGACTGGTGTAACCCCTTCTGAAGCCTTGAATATTTTGATAAAATAGCTCTGATTATCATAGCCAAGCATCTCGCAAATTTTGCCTACTGGATGGCTGGTCTGATCAAGCAGCTCCTTGGCACGGATCATTTTCATCCGGGTTACATATTCAATAAAGGTTTCCCCTGTTTCCTTCTTAAACAAGCGGCTGAAGTAGCTGCTGTTCAAAAACAAATGGTCGGCCACTTCCTCCAGACTGATCCTTTTATCCAAATGTAAGGAGACATAATGACAAGCCTGCACCACTTCGGTCCGTTTGCTCTGCTCCCAAATCTCACCGGCCAATGCAATAACCGATTGAAAATGCTCTATTAGCCAATGCTCCAACTCCACTAGGGAATCGATATCCAGAATCTCTTTATGAAGACTTTCTACAGCATATGTGGAACGAAAATATTGCAGCGACTGAAGCTTCAGCTTAAGGTCAAGCAGCAGCTTGAGCACCCAATCCTTGACCTTCTCCGGCGGAAAAGAATGCTCCTTTAGAAATTCCATCCAGTGTTTAACCGTAGGAATAATCCTATCGGCTTTCTTCTCAATCATCATCTCCCTAAATTCCTTGCTAGCCTGATCATACCAAGAGAACAAATCGATATCTCCGTCAATAAATGGACGCTGTTTCGTAATGGAGCCTTCATCCACATAAAACCGCTGAACCGTGCTGGATAACAGCCCATTGAGAGCAAGCTTGATTTCATCAGGACGGTAACAAATATCGCCGATAATAAAAGACATCGAAATCTTCAAATATTTGAGCAGAGCATCTTGAATGGCCTTTATTTGTATGATTGCTGTATCAAACGGATTAATCTTAAGGGTCGCATGATAGGGGTATAAGAAGAAGGACTCCTTGATTCCATAAGCAAAATGAACCTCTGGCGTATCATATCGGGCACAAACCTCGCTAATCACATTATCCATGGCAAAGCGTAAAATGTCGTCGGACATAAAACGATGTTTGGCCAATCGATATTCGTCAACAAACCCCAGAATCGGCAGGCATGCTTTGCCCTCCATATCCAGATTGAAGGCTTTTGCTTCCAGCAGCCAATCCTGAGGATCTATAATTGGCTGCTGCATCATTCTACGGATAAACTTCTCTTTGAGCAGCTCCTTGTTGCGATCCACCATATGCTGCAGCTGATGCTGATGCGCCTGAACCTGCTCTTCTTGATCCAAACTTACTTTGAATTGCAGCAGCAGCTTCTCCAAATCAGCCGGATCAAGCGTATCCTTGAGCACATATTCCTGCACATTAAGCTTCATTGCTTGCTGTGCGTAATGAAATTCGCTGTGGCAGGAAAGAATGGCAACTCGCAGGTTAGGCTTCTGCTCCTTAAGCAAACCAATCAGCTCGATGCCGTTCATCAAGGGCATTCCGATGTCTGTAATCAGAATATCCGGCATTTGAATAGTAGCATGCTCCAGTGCAACGGCCCCATTCTCATAGCAGCCTTGCAGCTGCAGACCGTATGCCTCCCAGTTAATCGTCTCCGATAATAGCTGCAGTACCGGGTAATCATCATCAACAAGCATGACATTATACATAAGCAGCTGTCACCTCCACACGGGGAATATACATCGTAATGCGAGTTCCTTCCCCTTCCGAACTGTCAATTCTCATGTTAAACCTGTCGCCGTAGGTTAAGCGCATCCTTTCATGTACATTCAATAAGCCTATACTCGAAAATCCTTTTGGAGATTCCACAGCCGTCTGCTCCCTTTCCTCTCCTGACACTAGCATCTTGCGAAGCCTATGCAATATTTCTACAGGCATCCCTCTGCCATTATCCTCTACACTTAGAATCAACGTATTCTCTTCCATCCAAGCCTTCAGCATGATTGTACCGGCGGATTGTGTCAATCCATGGATTAATGCGTTCTCAATCAAGGGCTGTAGAAAGAAACGAGGTACTTTTATTAACAGAGCATCAGCTGCTATGTCGGTTTTCAATAAAACGGGCTCCTTTTGCCGCATATTCATCAACACAACATAATCCATAACTATTTCTATTTCTTCATGCAAGCTGATAGTTTCTTTCTCCTGATTAATAGTCATCCGCAGCAGTTTGGAGAGCGACCCTATCATATCCGCGCTTTCCCTATCCCCTCGCAGCATAACCTTCATACGAATGGAGTTGAGCACATTAAATAAGAAGTGGGGGTTTATTTGCGCTTGAAGCATAGCAAGCTCAGCTTTACGTTTGCGTGCTTGCGTATAGGAAACTTCAGCAATCATCTCTTTGATTCTGTCGAGCATCTGATCGAACAAAAAGCCCAGTCGTCCAATCTCGTCCTCTCCACGAATATTCGAACGGGTCTCAAGATCGCCTTTCTGAACAGTAAGGGCCACTCTTCCCAGTCTAACGAGCGGCTTCGTAAAAGTGCCCAATAAATACAACAGCAGCAACAAAAACACGATAAATGAAATAATTTGAAATCCAAACACTTTATTGAAGATAGCTTCAATTTTAGATATCGCCATTTTATATGGAGTTATGGAAACCAGCTTCCAGCCTGTGAAGGATAAGGATCGTTGGGTCATCAAATACTCTTCATTGTTAACCTCAACAATATCGGAGCTGATCTGTTGGCTTTCTTGATTAACGTAAGGAAATGGAAAGGTTTGGCCGATTTTCTCTGCATTATTGTGAGATAAAATAACGTTGTTAGCATCCATGATCATAAATTCCTGATTATTAGGAAGATTCTCGAAATTATGGTTCAGCTGATTTTCCATAACCGTTACAATAACATAACCGTATATAGTAGACCCCTCACCACGAAGCGTGCGCACAACCGATAGCTGATAAGGATTTCTCACCTTCTCGGATTCAAACACGGTAGGTGTGGTCCCAACCCAATAGGATTGAAAGCCGTACAGGTTTTTCAATTGGGAAAACCACGGCTCCTTCGTCAGATTAAGAGGATTATATTCGTAGATTGAATAATTGGAGTAATAAGAACCATTGGTAAGCAGGATCGTTACGTAGCATATTTCCCCGCCGATTGTAATATTATCAATTTGCTTCATTATTTTGTTCTTATCATAAAATTCGTCATATTCCGCAGAGGGGCCCGTATAACGATGTCCCGATACATTCGACTTGAAGATGAAATTCAGATCAGAATCCATTTGGATAGAGTTCGCAATATTGAGCATATATTTCAAAGAATTCGTTACATAGTTATTGACCAACAGCATGGACTCCTGGGAGTTCGTGATAGCCTGCTCCTTCACTGCATCTTGAGTCAAATAGTTATACGTCGCAAGGGTAATGCAGGCTGGGAGTAAAATACAAATGATAGAAACCATCATCAGCTTGAAACGAAATGACCTCATTGATAACCATCGACGTAATCGAAATCGCAGTTAAAACGCCTCCTCAAACCATTTGGGAACCTGCCCTTTAAACGTAAAAAGAGAGGGGCGGCTTGCACCATCCCCTCATATTGCAGTATTTCCTTAGTATAGCAGATTATTTTTTATTGGCGTCAATAATACCTTTAACACGATCTTGGGAAGCTTTTACAGTTGCATCAATATCTTGTTTGCCTAAGATCATTTTCTCGAATTCCTCGTTCACCGCTTTGTAAACCTCAGCTTGGTAAGAAACTGGAGGTACGATTGCAGATGCCTTAGCATTCGCCAGAACACTGTTCAAAGAAGCTTTATCGACTTTCTCAGGGTTTTTGGTGCCGCTAAGAATTGTGTCTGTGATTTTACCAAGATCTTCCGCTTTCACTTTGTTCCAGGATGGAATGTTCTTACCTTGAACCAATGCTCCGTCCGTAGTCAACCAGCGAATAAATTTGTATGCTTCTTCCTTGTTCTTGGAGCTTGCAGCAACTGACATATAGTCTGTAGTTACTTGAGTATAGCCGCTTGGATCAGCTGCAGTGTTTTTAGGGAATGGAGCTATAGCTACATTAAAATTCAAAGGAACCTGCTCAGTACCGCCTAGCTCTGTATTCATCCAGCTGCCTGTTACGATCATAGCTGCTTTTTGATTAAAGAATTGAGTACGGTAGTTTAGCTTTTGGGAAAGCATATCAGCGTATGGAGTAGCCGATTTATCATCCTTCTCCATCTTCATACGAAGTTCCAATGATTTCTTAAATAGCGGTGAATCCATATTGGAAGAACCATCTGCTTTAATAAATTCCGGATTATCCTTTTGATTCTCCAAAGCCAGCTTCGCATAATCCAACCAGCCGCCATTTTGCGGACCGTGGAAATAAGTACCGTAAACTTTAGCAGCGCCCTCGCCTTTAGTCAGCTTCTTAGCATAATCCATGAACTCGTCCCATGTCCAATCCTTAGGAATGGCAAGTCCGGCTGCGTCCAATGCTGTTTTGTTCAAGATGACATACCAAGGGTTAAACTTACCTGGAAGTGCGTAGTACTTACCGTTCAGCTTAGTGTCAACCTTGTAATCTTCACTAACTTTATATCCGTCTTTAGTAATGTAATCATCGAGAGGAGCAACCATACCCAATGATACGCGCTGAGCGTAAGATGCCGGGTCACTGAACATAAGAACGTCCATTGCTTCCCCTGAAGCCGCTGCAAGATCAAGCTTCTTCAAAGCCTCTTGAGTATCGCCTTTCTCACTTAAACCGATAACGTTGACTTTAACATTCGGGTTCTTCTCTTGATAAGCAGCTATTGTTTTCTGCCAGTTATAGTTACCTTCTGTTCCAAAAGTATAGAAGCGAAGTTCTGTTGATTTGCCTGCAGGTGCCGCACCTTGAGTGTCATTATTTTTCTCTGTACCTGCGCCTGCACCACAGCCTGCCAACAGCCCCATGACTAACATACCGCTTACTACACTAGTACCTAGTTTCTTTTTGTTCATGTTGTTGAAACCCTCCTTGTTTTGGGCCAATCTTGTTTTTGTACAACGCTTACAATGAAATTGTATCAATTCGAGCACGTGAATCCATGCTCGTAAATTGACTTTTTTACAATTTTTTTGACTTTTCCTCTTATCCTTTGACTCCACCGGTCGCAATACCCTCGATAACACTCTTCTGACCGATCATAAATATGATTAGCAAAGGAAGAATAGATGATACAGCCGCAGCCATAATTAATGAGTAGAATTCACCGCTTAGTGAAGTGAACTTTTGCATCGCGAGCGGAATAGTGAACAGCTTATCCGTCCTCAAGAAGATCAACGGGTTCTGATAATCATTCCATGTCCAAATGAAGCGAAGAATCGCATAAGTCGCAATGGACGGCCTAACCAGCGGCAGCGCAATGGACCAAAAAATCCGAAAGTGACCAGCGCCGTCGATTTTGGCGGACTCAATAAATTCATTATGAAGTCCCATAAAAAACTGACGCAGCATAAATGTACCAAGAACACTAAAGCTGCCAAGTAGGATAAGTCCCAGGTGACTATCAAACAGTCCGATATACCGGTATAAAATAAATTGGGGTACCAAAGTAGCTTGTCCAGGAACCATGAAGGTGGTCAGAACGATTAGAAACAGCCACTTGCTTGCCTTAAACTGTACCTTGGAGAAACCATAAGCAGCCATACTGGAAACAATTACTGAGATGGCAGTCGTAATTAAAGCAATTTTAATCGAGTTCCAGTAATATAAATAGAACGGAAATTTACCCAGCCATACTTCCGTATAGTTCTTTACTGCGTTCCATTGCTGCGGAATCCAATCGATTGGAAAATTGAATACATCCGATTCCATCTTAAACGATGCAGACAGCATCCAAAAGAATGGCATTAGAAACAAAATGCTGACCGCAAACATAACAATGGTCACTATTACCCTTCTGAGGCTTAGAGGCTCCCTCATGTTAGTTCCCCCCGTTTCCGTAATTCTCGTCGAATTTTAATAATTAACCCATTTTTTCTGGCCGATCCATTGAAGCGCCGTAATTACCAATACGCACAAGAACAGAACTGCGGCCATCGATGAAGCGTACCCTAACTTCAGGTTCGTGAAAGCTGCATCATACATATACCATACGAGCAAGCTGGTTGACTGTACGGGGCCCCCCTGTGTCAGCACCGCTATCAAATCAAACACTTTAAAGGTAGAAATAAAGCCGGTTATCATAAGGAAAAATGTTGTTGGCGATAGCATCGGCAATGTAACACTTTTAAATTTTATCCAGCCATTCGCGCCATCGATATCCGCCGCTTCATATAAATCCTTCGGTATCGCCTGCAAAGCTGCAATATACACGATTAGATTGAAGCCAATGGAAATCCAAACATAGATCATCATTACAGAAAGGAGCGCATAGTCCGGATCGGCAATCCACTTGGGCGGATTAGAGACACCAATGGACATAAGGAACTGATTGACCGGTCCAAGAGAAGGGTGGAACAATACTTGCCATACAATGGCAACGGCCACTACGCTTGAAATATAAGGCATGAAGTAGGCTACTTTAAAAAAGCTTTTGAAGTAAACCTGCTTGTCTATCAGAATCGCCAGTACCAACGAAATGATCAAGTACGCAGGAACGGTCAGCAGAAAAACAGCATTGTTGCGGAATGACTTCAAAAAAGTTGGATCATGAAATAATTTCTTGAAATTATCCAGTCCAGCCCATTCAAACCCACCGAAGCCCATTATGAAATTCCAATTGGAAAAGCTTAAAATGAACGTCGCAATGATTGGAATTAACACAAGTACTGTTACCCCGATCAACATTGGGCTTACGAATAGGAAGCCCGCTAATGTTTCTTTACGCTGCAAGCTGCTGCTGCGCTTTTTAGTAATCCGGTTTCCCGCTGAGTTAGCGGATGGATTGGAGTTCATATGTCATTCACCTCGACTTCCTTTATGTTGATTACATTATAATTAATAATGATGGTTCTTTTTTAACGCTATTTTGATCACATTATCAATTATTTTGACTTTTCCTAAAAAATTTAAGAAATTTGTGCCCCTTTAGCATTCCACACTTTACAGTAAAAATATTACCCCGGAGTCAATGATCGGACAAAAAAGAAGGGGTTGTCCCAAAGTAGCTTTAGCTACAAGGGAGCAACCCTATTGTTCTCCTAAAAAATATTTTATTAAAAGATCAGCTGGCACAGAGACTAGCCTTGCCCAATCGCCAGCCATTTGATGTCGATCGATGCTTTCTTCAACGAGTAGTAAGCAAGTGAAAGCCACCCGACCTCCAAGCTTGCTTAGGTAAGCCGCGAAGCATGAAGCCCAGAAAGCCCCGTTGTTCTTTAATTGACCAAGCACATTATCTACAATCAGAGGACGGACACCTGCTCGACCTCCATAGACGTGGGGTTGGACTGACCGCCATGCAATCCCGCAACGCTCCCCCGCGGGATTCGCGCGCGTTGGAAACTTCCTCGCTTGTGTTTGTAGTGAAGGTCCGCCGAGAAAGACAATAGATGGAAATCCTCACGTTAATTCGATCTGAATATCGTTTGAAATCAATCTAACTGGAAAAACTCACGCTAAAATAGCTGCTATGGATGATATCAGCCCAAGTACGTAGAATTAACATGAGAAATTCCAGTTATAGCGCTAGGAATGCTATTTTCGGAGTAATTAACATGACATTTTCCTTATATTTTGCTGGGAGAGGGGGAGCGCTTGGCTGCTATGCAATGCCGTAACCGAACCACGGACACGAACCAAAATTACGATTCCCGAATTTACGATCCCCAAATCACGATCCCGAATCACGATCCCCGCGATTAGCACGCGCGTTTGGAAAGGAACTCATCTCTTCATTTGACTAAGAATACCCAAGAAGGGGCTGACTTTCAAAAAGCTAAATCCTAGCGAGTGAATCCCATAGAATGTGCAAAAAAACCTCACAATAAAAATGCACCTCCTAGAATTTCATCGGATAAACTAGAAGTTTATTCCAATGTCTATTCTAAGAGGTGCACTCCAACTGTCAAAGTGGATATAAAGTCGATATGATTGATTCTTTTGTATCCCTATTTCAGATTAAGTAGTGAATGGGCTACTCCAAAATGGCTTTTGAGACAGCCCCCCTACTCCTTTACTATGCTATTGAGGTAGGTGCGCCAAACGGTGAGCTGTATCCACTAATTCCACTAAGAATGCGCTTTGCCTCCTCATCACTCATCGAACCGTATCTTTCCGCGGCATCTACAATTTTCGGGAATAGATGCACATCACCCGCGGTAGCAAATCCCGCTACACCTGGGAAGGATAATACGAAATGGACACAGGCGTCGATGATCTGCTGATTATCGAACGGCTCATACCAGGTTGCATAACCACGCTGTTGCTCTACTCCCCACGGCCCTTTGGCAATTGCTTTGATGACTCGCAAGGCAACATCTTGTTTGCCGGTTTCCTCGATTAATTGGTCAAAAGCCTCTCGGTAATCGGGAAGGGAATACAAGTAATAGTTCAAAGGCAGAAGCACAGTATCAAAGGAATAGCGACGCAGTGCTTCCAAATGTGTAGCTGGAGCTTGATGACCATGGCCTGTAATTCCGATTGCCTTCACGATGCCTTCTTCCTTTGCCTCCAGAACAGCTTCCAAAGCTCCGCCCTTTTCCGTGCATTTATCCAGTTCGTCCACTGTGCCAACAGAATGAAGCTGAAGCAAATCGATATGATCTACCTGTAGCAGCTCCAAAGAACGGTAAATTTGGGCTTTAGCTTTCTCCTTCGTACGTTCGCCTGTTTTGGTCGCAAGAAAAATATCATCTCGGACCTTCGGCATCCAGGGTCCCATTCTTAGCTCTGCGTCACCGTAGCTCGCTGCTGTATCAAAATGATTGACACCATGCTGCAAAGCATACGAGATGGAAGCATCCGCTTCCTCCTGTGTCACTTTGCCAAGACTGGCTGCACCAAACATAACGACCGATCTGGGATTGCCCAGACGTCCCATTCTTCGTTGTTCCATCTTACTTCCCCTCCTGCCAATTTTTCTTATAAAATAAATATAGGGCTACCTGGTAGAGCCTAAAGCGCTTCTCATACTAAGAATGTATTTGGATGTATCGAGCGGATTAACACCTCTGCGAGTCCTTGCTGCATCAACATCAGGAGGACATTCCCGGTAGCTGTCGAATCGGGCTGTATAGGTGCCTCGCCCACCAGTCAATGTGCTTAGTTTCACCGGGAACTCAAGTGAGCTTGCAACCGGGATAAGCCCTTCCACTGTAAATCTTTCGCCTGCTATAACAGGATAATCGAATACAGCTCGCATAAGGTTCAACTCGTTCAATATTTTACCGCTTACTTCTTGGGGAGCTGTAATTCTAAAATGAAGATAGGGTTCCAGCAGCGTTGTCCTTGTATGCGCCAGTCCATCCATAATTCCCATGGGTGTAGCCAGTACAAAGTCCAACGGATGGGTATGCCAAACATGATGCTGTCCCTCCACCAGCGTCACACGAAGATCTGTAACTTCCCAACCCTGCAAGCCCTGCATTAGTGCCTCAGGCACTCGCCTCGCCACCTCATTTTGGTAGCTGTACAGCAAATCCTCCGGCTTAACCTGGGAAGTATATTGAAGTCCGCTGCCGCGAGGGCCAGGCTCAATGTGAAACCGCAATATCGCCCAGCAAGGTTTGGGCATCGTATAAGCCACATATCCATAACCTGTGCCGGATGGAGTTTCTTTGTAAATCACACTTGGCGAGCCGAATTCAGCACGTAGACCGAAACGGCTATGTAGCTGATGGGTGAGAATTTCCAGCTGAATAGGCCCCATGATCTTGATATGCAGCTCCCGCTCCTGCTGATGCCACTGCAAATCCAGCAGCGGGTCCTCGTCAGCGAGCTCCTGCAAGGCAGCTACAAGCTGAGGGTACTCGGCATTGCTTGCCGGATGCACCTGCACGGTCAGCAGCGGAACTGTCAGCCTGTGCTCAGGAGGCACGGAAGCAGCGCTGCCGATAACATCTCCGATCCTCACTCGGCTTAGTCCGCAGACGGCCGCTATATCCCCGGCGTTCAGCACGCCGACATCTTCATAATGGCCTGCATGGATTTTACGAATTTGCGTCACTTTCTCATCCAGCTCTTGCGTAGTATTATGAATCATATCGCGATTCTGAATACGTCCGGCATACAATCGGACTAACGCTATTTTTCCCATTACTTTGTCACGCTCAAGCTTAAATACAACACCGGATAACGGATCTTCCACTTTACCCGATGGAGAAGGCAAGAAGGATAGCGCTGCATCCATCAGCTCCTTTATGCCAATCCCTTTGCTCGCCGCGGCAAACAAGACAGGATAAACCTTCGCTTGTTTTGCCAATCCGCATAGACGCTCATAAAGTACCTGCCGGGGAACCTCTTCCCCTTCTATATAATGCTTCATCAGCTGTTCATCATGTTCAGCGAGTTGCTCCAAAACGGAGTCATAATCCGATTGCTCTAATGAAGGTTCAGTCTCACTCTTTCCATTAAGCGAAAACTCCCACAAGCTGTTTACGCGGCTAAAGCTATCTTCCTCACCCGAATAGCACTGCACAGGAATGGCATTAGGAGTTAATACGGAACGGATTTCGTTAAGCACCCGCTGAGCCGAAGCGCCTGTCCGATCCATTTTGTTAATGACAATTAAGGTGGGAATCTGAAGAGTCCGCAAAGCATTCCATAGTGTTTCCGTATGAGCTTGAACCCCTTCTACAGCTGACACTATTAAGATGGCCCCATCCAGAACACGCAGAGACCTTTCCACCTCGGAGGAAAAATCAACATGACCCGGCGTATCTATTAAATTGACCTTGTAGCCCTTCCATTCGAATACTGTTGTCGCAGCCCGAACCGAAATGCCCCGTTCCCGCTCTACATCCAGCCAATCGGTCTGTGCCGTTCCCATATCAACTCTGCCCAGACTGCGGATTCGACCGCTTTCGTATAACATATGCTCGGTTGTTGTCGTCTTGCCGGCATCAACATGAGCAACGATGCCGATATTCCTCAGCTTCATTTCTCTTCGCTGCGGTCAGTCGCAGGTGGAGGCGTGATTGATAAAGAATCAATCTCTTTACGCCACTCAGGTGTCATATCGACCTGTAGGGCTGCAAGCGATGGCTCCAGCTGCTCCAGGCTGCGGGCTCCGATGATCGGTGCAGTCACACCTGGGTGAGACATAACCCACGCAATAGCTAAAGTTGCCGGATGCAGTTCACGTTCTGCGGCATATTCGGTAAAACGTTCCGCAACATCATAATACAGCTGCTCACCGTAACGTTTGCCGTACATCTCCTGCTCAACGAGCCTGCCTTGCGCCGGTCTTTTATCCTTGCCGTATTTCCCGCTTAGAAGCCCGCCACCTAATGGGCTGTAAGAAATAACGCCTATCTGCTCGGATTCAGCCAATGGCAAAATCTCCACTTCAGCCTGCCGCTTGACCAGGTTGTACATCGGCTGGATGCATTCGAAGCGAGCCAAGCCCGCTTTATCCGAAATACCCTGCGCCTTGGCGATTTGCCAGGCCGCCCAGTTGCTAACCGCCGGATACAATATTTTACCCTGCTGCTGTAAATCGTCCAAGGCTCGCAGTGTTTCTTCCATTGCTGTAGTGGAATCGAAGTTATGGATGAAATATAAGTCGAGCCTGTCCGTGCCCAGTCGTTTCAAGCTTTGTTCAACGGACAGCATAATATTGCGGCGCGACATCCCTCGGGCATTGATATCACTGCCCATTGCCATACTAACCTTCGAAGTGAGGACGATTTCATCACGGCAATCAGCAATACAGCGCCCGAGTATTTCCTCTGAACGTCCTCCCGCATATACATTGGCACAATCAAAGAAATTAATGCCTACCTCTCTGCATCTCCGAAACATTGCTCGCGAGGTTTCCTCGTCTGCGTTTCCTCCGAAAGACATCGTTCCGAAGCACAAGCTGGACACCTGAATGCCCGTTTTTCCTAATGTGCGGTATTTCATTTTCAATAATCCTCCCAAGAGTTTCGCTCTGCGAAACTGACATTATAATGATTAATTAGACAATTGCGGTGCTCCCGGCATTAATTGCATAAATTCGATTCGGTTGCCATCCGGGTCTTTAGCCCAGCATTGGTAGTTCGTATCCTTGCCCATTTTGGGCTCAACATCCAGAGTCACGCCGTTCGCTTTCAAATGATTGGCAATCTCATGAATATCATCTACCTCAAGGCATAAATGATTATAGCCTATAGGCTTCTGCACGGGCTCGACCTTATTCAACCCACCATAAAAGAGTTCAATAAATTGCCCTTCGCATACTTTAAGATATTGAATCCAAGGCTGATCATCCTTATCCTGCAGCTCGAACAATTTCTGAAAACCCAATATATTGCAGTAAAAATGCAAGGATTGTTCCATGTCCTCAACTGTAAGAGCAATATGTCCAAGTCGTTTTATCATATTATCTCCTCCTAAGGTTTCAGCGAAACCAGCATCGTAAGCCTTCGCGCGGTCTTTTTTTAAACAAAATCGATAACGTAAGCGTTCTCTCAGATTTGCTTGGATATAATTCACTTATTCGGCTTCCCTTTTCATTTTATAGAAAAATCTGTTGAAATATAAGGAGTGACTTAGTCTTTATTAAGTTACCTTGAGGTAAGGATGGCACTGAGGCGTTAGTAAGGCAATATATATTCAGTACTTAACAAACCTAAGAATGTTAATTATAATGAGCACTGAATCTATCATGTAACGAAAAATAGTTGGAGGTGCTTTAAAAATGAAATACCGTAAGCTTGGAAACAGCGGCTTAAAAGTCAGCGAAATCAGCTTGGGCAGCTGGATGACCTATGGAGGTTATGTTGAAGACGATAAGTCGGTTAAATCAATAGAGCAAGCCTATGACTTGGGAGTTAACTTTTTCGATACAGCTAATGTATATGAACGCGGGGAAGCCGAGCTCGTTATGGGTAAGGCATTAAGCGCCTATTCCAGAGATTCCTATGTACTGGCTACTAAAGTGTTCTGGCCTATGGGTGACGGTCCTAATGACCGGGGTCTTTCCCGTAAACATGTGATCGAGCAATGCCATGCCAGCTTGAAGCGTCTGAATACGGATTATGTAGACCTTTACTACTGCCACCGCTTCGATCCTGAGACACCGCTTGAAGAAACGCTCCGCGCCCTCGATGATCTTGTAACACAAGGCAAAGTCCTGTACGTTGGTGTTAGTGAGTGGACGGCTGCTCAGATGGTCGAAGCTCTCTCCATTGCGGATAAATATTTACTGGATCGTATCATTGTTAACCAACCGGTATATAACATGCTTAACCGCTATATTGAAAAAGAAGTCATCCCTACCGGCTTGTCCAAAGGGATTAGCCAGGTCGTATTCTCACCACTCGCTCAAGGTATTCTTACGGGAAAATACCGTGCAGGCGCCGGTGTGCCAGCCGACAGCCGGGCTGCAAGCAAAAGCTGGGGGGATGAGAAGCTTACCGAATCCACCTTGGCTAAGGTCGAGCAGCTGATTAAGATTGCCGATGAGCTGAATATTAAAGTTTCACAATTGGCTTTGGCCTGGATTCTGAGACAGCCGAATGTCGCGAGCGCATTGGTCGGCGCAAGCCGTCCGGAGCAGGTTATCGAGAACTGTGCAGCCTCCGGGATCGTGCTGTCCGAGGATGTAATCAACTCCATTGAAGGCATTTTGCAGAACTAGCTGCTGCCCCCAGACAATTCAAGCAAAGGGCGGCTAATCTCTGATTAGCCGCCCTTTACTGTACCCACTTCAACGTTTGCTTCTTGACTTTATTGCTGCCCGATTTGCTACTGAACGACTACCAGGCTTGCTGCCAGACTTGTAAGATGAACGGTTCTTCTGGTTTAAACGGACACTCGCCGTCGATACCTTCGCACCTCCGCCAAACATGCCAAACAATTTCATAATCGGTCCCATTTGCTGAAAAAGACGAATCATTTGGTTGGCTTTGCCCATCATGGATATAATTCCGTCAATCCCGCCGAAGCCGCCCAGTAAGGAAGCACCGGTATTTGGAGTTGCGGCTGCTGAAGCTTCCACGTTTTGTTCCGATTCAATCCGTCCTATCTGCATATCCTCATCCTCAATGAAATTCCTGCTTCCTCTTGACGGTCTTGCAGCGATATTTTTATAGCGCTTATAAGATTTGGCTGGAGCGTTGCCACTGCGTCCTTTGGTTACCGCTTTCCCAGGAGCACGTCCTCTTGATGAGCTTATAGAAGCCTGCTGTCCCCGCATCCGTTTCTTTTTGTCCATCGAGTTCCCTACCTTCTTCAAATGTTTTTCTGATACCTAATACAGGATACTTGTCTCTGCTATACTGTATATGTATGTAGAAGCCATATAAAAAGGTTGGGATACCCGACTAGTACCGATGAAATGTGTGTTTGTTTAGTTGTGATTACAGAATACCTAGCAATACCTAGCCTTATTTCAGCTCCAGCGTTGCGCGATACAGCAGCTGATCCCAGCTAACCTTCGCCCCCAACGTCTCCCCTGCAAAACGAAGTGGTATATACAAATGTCCATCCACGATGACAGGAGCCTGCTCAAGCTTGATCGCCCTGCCGTTTACAATGGCATCCGGTACATCTGGACGCAAAGTCAGCTCAGTTGTACCACGTTTGGCAGTTAATACACGTTCTTCGCCATCCCATTTGAAGTCGGCTCCAATTCGCTCGAAAATACCTCGAAACGGCACCATGGTCACATCCTGCTTAATAAAACCGCGATTTTCATTGACGAATTTTCCATTCACTACTACCTGAACCTGCGGATCATCGTAGCGCTTTACTATTAAGGCATTACTCAGCAATCTGCCAGGAGAGCGCTTCATCATCCCTTCGGCGTACAAGGCTGAGCTGGACCCCCCATCCATATTCATGGCCTCTACCATTCCAAGCTCCACCAGGGCTTGTGCCATATCTACAGCTGTTGCTGAGGATACGGTTCCCATAACCAGCCGCCCCTCCCCATTCACACCAACAAAACTGCGTGTATTAGCCGATCCCGTAATTTTAGGATCATCAAAGCCATCTCTTTCAAAATCTACATCGGCCTGTCCGTTCGTTACCAGCTTCGGACCTGCCCCAATAGCTGTTTCCCACGCTTCTGCAACGGGAACAGCATTCGAACCGCTGCCGTCAGCCACATAGGCTTCTATTTCAACTTGATCGCCCTCATGCAGATTAGGCAGCAAATTTTTATCATTATTTGGACTATGCCCAATATAGATTACATAACCATTCTCAGGAGCAGCGGCGGCACCCTCCGTCAATGACGTAATTCGTCCAGCTTCTATTACAGCCTTCATTCCGCCAGCTCTGTCTATCTGTTGTGCAAAATCACTTGTATAAGCGATAACTTGATCGGCATCATCACCGTAATAAGTATTTACTCCCCATGGATTAACTGTATACACGTTTTTGTTATGTTTTACCTTAAAGCTCAGCTTTGTTTGCATCTGATGAATTTGAGCCGTTTTATCCGTCTGGATACCTAGCGCCACGTTTTCTCCCGATCTCACAAAGCTCCCGGACTCGATCATCAAGCCGTTGGGATGTCTCTTGCTTTCATCCTGCTCATAAGCATCGAAAAATGTGCCGTTAACCCCTGCAACCGCATCACTGCGTTCAATCATTCCGGCAAAGCTTTCCACATAACCGATACCCGCTTCCGCCGTTATTGGCATAACCCGAATATACGGGTCCGACAAGTCAATGGTTGTCCACTGTACGGTAAATTTCTTACCGTTTGCTTGTACCGTAGTTGAGTCAAATACGACAGATTCGCTTGCCTGTGCAGAACTCCCTGTCCATGAGATCGCGAGCAATACAGCTGCACTAGCAGCCGTAATTACACTTTTCTTCCAATATATCATCTTGTCATCCCCGTTCAATCATTTATGAAATTTCAATAAACACCCCTGCTTATAATTGAAAAATAGAGCCTTTGAACAAAAAAAAGACTACGATATCGAATAGTCTTTTTGCTAATAAATTTGTACTGAGCTTCACCTTAGTGCGTATCTACCGTTTTTGCTCAGGCAGTGTTACCCAACCCGCATAAATAGAATAGTAGAAGAAGAACGCTGTAATTAGTCCAAGCACCAGCAATAAAAAACCGAGTTTAGTCTTCTTTTGAAAAAATGCCACGAGCGCTCCGCTAAAAAACGACCCCATCAAAATTAAAAACAAAATGAACAAAATAATCATGAAAGCTGCTGTCTCCTTTTTATCCATCTCCATCATATCAACAGTTAATACTTTACCATTTTTGCAGCTGAAAATCGAATACTAAGGCGCATTGCTTACCTAAATGTTACTAAGTCATATTAATTTCAGTACTTTTCTCGCAACTATGTTTTCCTTATACTGATTAGAGAAGCTGAATTTTGCAGCTATTGGGATTCAATGTGCCCAGCCTGCAGGATGACAGATTCAACCTACTAAAGGAGGTTCATAATGCCTTATCAAGCGAATTCAGAACGTTATCAATCAATGAAATATAACCGGAGCGGGCGATCAGGTGTGCAGCTGCCTGCAATATCATTGGGGCTGTGGCATAACTTTGGAGGCGTGGATACATATGAGAATGGAAGAGCAATGCTTAGAGCCGCATTTGATTTAGGCATTACACATTTCGATCTGGCCAACAATTACGGACCGCCACCGGGCTCAGCTGAAGAAATGTTCGGGTCGATGATGAAGTCGGATCTGGCTCCGTACCGCGATGAATTAATTATTTCCTCCAAAGCCGGATATCGGATGTGGGATGGACCTTATGGAGAATGGGGTTCGAAAAAGTATCTTATTGCTAGCCTGGATCAAAGCTTAAAACGCATGGGCCTTGATTACGTCGATATTTTCTACTCCCATCGTTTTGACCCTAATACTCCGTTGGAAGAAACAATGGGTGCTCTCGACCAAATCGTCCGCCAAGGAAAAGCTCTCTATGTCGGGATCTCCAGCTACACAGCCGAGCAAACGGAAGAAGCGGTTAAAATTTTGAACCGATTGGGTACTCCGCTGCTGATCCATCAGCCTGTTTACTCCATGCTGAACCGTTGGGTAGAGAACGGACTTCAAGACGTACTGCAGGAGCATGGCGTAGGAAGCATTGCATTTTGCCCACTGGCTCAGGGCTTGCTGACGAACAAATATTTAACGGGAATTCCGGCTGATTCCAGAGCCTCCAACCCTACCAGCTTCCTGAAAGAAAAAGATGTAACCGAAGATAAGATTGCGAAAATCCGCCAATTGAATGAGCTTGCCCAGCAACGGGGACAAAGCCTTGCTCAAATGTCACTCGCTTGGGTGCTGCGTGAAGGGCGAGTTACCTCCGCTTTAATTGGTGCGAGCCGCGTCAGTCAGATTGAAGAAAACGTAGCAGCTTTGGCCAACCTGGATTTCAGCAGTGAAGAGCTTGCCAAGATCGATGATATTTTAAAATAAGCACTCATAACAAAAAGCCAAGCTCGCAGTGTATGCAAACTTGGCTTTTTGTATTTTTTGAGGTCGCTCAGGAGCCTTGCCCAACTGTTTGAGCCCATGTATCAAACATCCTCTTTAATACGCCGTCCATCCAGCATCCGCAGTAATAACGGTACCATTAACAAAGCTCGAATCATCCGAAGCAAGAAATAATGCGACCTTGGCGATCTCTTCGGGTTCACCGGCTCTTGGGTTTAAGTTCATTCCGGCCATTGCTCTGCCCATGCCAAACTCATTTGGTTTATTAATGGAGGTGCTGATATTAGTATTTACTCCGCCTGGAGCAATAGCATTACAACGAACACCGAGCGTTGCATACTGAAATCCTACGTTCTTTGTTAATCCGACAACCGCGTGTTTGGCTGCCGTGTATGCCGCTCCTGCCCTTGAGCCCATCAAACCGCCGGCTGAAGCTATGTTAACTATGACTCCACTTCCTTTTGAAGTAAAGATGGGAAGAGCCTTGCGTATTGCTCTCATGGGGCCAGTTGTGTTAATGGCAAAAACTCTTTCCCAAAGCTCGTCTGTCAAGTCAGCGGCTGGAACAAAATTATCCATGATTCCTGCATTATTAACTAAAATATCTAGTGTGCCATAGGTGTTAACTGCCTTGTCAATTAAATTCTGAATGTCCCCTTCTTTTGCAACATTGGCTGCTACCCGCCATTGGATTTAATTTCTTCAACGACCGCATTAGCTGGATCTACATTAATATCGGATACAACAACTTTAGCTCCTTCTTGTGCGTAAAGAATAGCAATTGCTTTCCCCATACCTGAAGCTGCCCCTGTTACCACTGCAACCTTGCCTTGAAGTTTCATTCCAAACCCTCCAATTGATGATCACTGCTAAATGTTACACTAATTCAAGCTTTTTGCCATCTTTACTAGTTCTTCCTCTTCGAGCTCCCTGCCGAAAATGCTGATAAAGGTATCATTTTCTGTCCAGTCTAGCCTTATGAAACTATTCTCAGTTATTGAAGTGACGAGCAATGCTTTGGTTCCGCGGATAAATATTTCCTTACTCGACTCCGGCCCGAATGAACCTGTAGTCAGAACACCATTCTTGTGAAGCTTATAATAAGTTACCCTTAGTAAATGATTCTTATCATTCATATAAACGAGCATCGTATGATCCGTCTTGCTCTCTCCTTGGCGAATCCAAGCTAATCCCTCATCAAATGTATAACCACTTGGCAGATAGGCTGGAACATACATTTTAAAATCAGCGTAGTTCTTGACCTCCTGCTCTTTAAGCTTCAGTTCTGTTAATGTAATCGGTACCGCAACGGATTGATTAGGGGATGCCTCGCTCATTGAGGATGCAATAGATTTGGTCGAGGCTGAGACCAGTGATTCCGTGCCTGGTGCTATCGGCATAACCATTCCGAATATAAAGCCCCCGAATACAAGAGCTGTGATCATAAAACCTACCGAACCGAGACGCTCACTAAATAAACGCCGTTTTTTATGTCTATGTATTCGCTTTAAGACCTGCTCCCAAGCCTCAGGCAGAAGCAGCAGTGTTTCATTGGGATGAAGCGGCACTTGTTGCGAAGGCGTAAGCGTCGCAGCCAATGGTAGCTGCTTACTGATCCGCTGCAGCATAAGCTCTCTCAGCTTGACAACGATCTGCTCCTCATCCAGCAATCGAAAATAACGCCGGTGCTTGGCCGCCCATAAAAAAACGTCAACAGAACTGTTCTGAACAGCCGTTTTCTCCAATAAAGACAGCTCGTCTAGTTCAGAAAGCACTGCCATATAATGCTCAAACAACGTTTTTTGCACTATTACCGGCAATGAAAATACATTTCCTTTAAACAGCAGCATCCATTTCAGGTCCATGTTGCCTCCTATTGCTTGACCTTTAATCCTTCACCGATCTTATTCAATTCCTGCTCAGTCATAGCTGACCGAACAATAATATTGATATCTTGATTATTCCATTCCAGCTCCCCTCCACCCTTCACTGGGGCGGTAAAAGTGCGTATTCCATCCGGGCGATCCGCATTAGCGCTGAAGGATCGTTTGCGGAACAATATCTCCAGTTGTCCCTGATTATCTGCGCTTCCCTGGTAAACCAGCTTAACAGCGCTCGCCTTTGATTCCCCCAAGGTTATATGGACGGTCGCCTCTTGGAGTGTGTAGCCCGAAGGAATGTAAGCCGGAATGGGCATAGCAAACTGTGCTGCAGAAGCGGCCTCCTCCAGTGTAACCTTCACTCTGCGAAAAGCAGATTCATTCGGTAAATCGCGATTGTCCTCCAGCTTGGGAGGAGGGAGCATGTCGTCCGGTGGCGGAGGTGGCGTCTTGGCTCCTTCGGTAGACACATTCTCCGTGCTTCGGACGCTCACGTTAATGGTATTGTTCTTCGCTTTATAAACCATTTCAAACATAGGTCGAAACGCTTCCGTTGTATGCAATGTGCTGAACAGCATAGCTCCAGCGATCAACGAAGCGGCGCTAACCGAAGCCCACTTGGCTCTGCGAAGCCAGACTGCTTTGCGTTGCTCCTTCTGCAAACGTTGCTGCAGGGTACGCCAGGAAGCTGATGGATCAGCATTAAATTCAGTTGGTAAAGGCTCGCTATTTTCTGCGGCTTCGTCAAACAAACGCTCGAACTCCGCATCAAACTCTGACTTATTCATAGCTCATTCACCTTCCAATCATCCTGAAGTTTACGCTTGACTGCTTCTCTTGACCTGAATAATGTTTGGCGGATTTTCTCCTCCGAAACATCCAGCCGTTCAGCCATCTCCTTGTAGGAAAGCTGCTCGACCCAACGCATATGCAGCACTTGCCTGTATATAGGCTTCAATTGTTGTATGTAATGTACAATAGCTTCCTTCATTAGCTTGGCCTCCACCTCAGCTTCAGTTGAAGGATGGATAGTACTCATAAAAGATACGGCATTATCTATATAGACATCATCAGAAAGAAGTTCGTTCCGTTTATTATTATTTTTTCTTAAATAACTTATAGTTGCATTACGCGCGACCGTTCGCAGCCAGGCTATAATTCTTCCTTCTTCAACATCATGGGGGCTTTTTCGGATAAGATTTATAAATGTATCTTGAATAATATCCTCTGCAGCCGGGTGATCTCTAACTATATACATAATCTTAGGGTACACTAAGCGGTAAAATTGATCATATACTTGCTCCTGCAATATCGGGTCGAGGGACCTGATATCGCCGGTTAATAGAACTAAAATTGATTTTGACATAACTCCTCCGCAGCCGCATAAGCCGATTCCTTTATTTCCCAATGGATATTGCCCAAGCTCTATCTTACACTTTTTCATCCATTATTAGGAGATTAATCTCACATTTTGTATATTCAGCATTATTATTTAGAATGAATGGACTTAATGAAGGGTTGTCAATTAGTGGTTGAAAAAAGCGAGAAGCTGCAAGGAGGATCAAGGTACGGTTCATAGAATACCGAGGTTTAGGAGAGGTTTACGCGGTTTGCGCTTCGGCAACAAACCGCGTAAAGATCAGGCTTTTCTAAATACGAGGACTGCGTTGTGCCCCCCGAAGCCGAAGCCGTTGGAGATGGCCAACTGAATCGGAGAAGCTTCCGCCTTATTAGCGACAATATCCAAATCACATTCCGGGTCTGGGTTCTCGAAGTTAATCGTTGGCGGGATAATGCCCTCCATCAAGCTCTTCACTGTAATTACAGCCTCTAGCCCTCCGGCGGCACCGAACAAATGCCCTGTCGCTGATTTCGTAGCACTCACCTTCAACTGGTACGCATGTTCACCAAATACTCGTTTGATTCCCTTTACCTCTGCACGGTCACCAAGCGGAGTACCGGTTGCATGCACGTTGATATAATCGACTTCCTCCGGCTGTACGCCAGCATCCCTAAGCGCTTCCTTCATAGCCATAGAATTGCCTGTTCCTTCCGGATCAGGTGCTGTTATATGATAGGCATCCGCAGATTGCCCATAGCCAATAATCTCCGCGAGAATTGTAGCGCCTCTAGCACGAGCATGCTCCCACTCCTCCAGTACAAGTACCCCTGCCCCTTCTGACATCACAAATCCGTCACGATTCGCATCGAACGGCCGGCTAGCCTTCTGCGGCTCATCATTTCGTGTCGACATCGCCTTCATATTGCAGAAGCCTCCAAAAGACAGTTCATTCACCGGCGACTCCGCCCCACCGGCAATCATCGCATCTGCAGCGCCGCATCGGATAAGATGAAAGGCTTCTCCGATTGCATTATTTCCGGAAGCACAAGCATTAACAGGCGTTGTATTCGGCCCCTTTGCCCCTATTTGAATAGATAGCTGAGCCGATCCCATGTTAGCGATCATCATGGGGATAAGGAACGGACTGATGCGGCGTGCCCCTTTTTCCAGCATAGTTTTATGATTGTCGAGTGTGGTTTGAATTCCGCCAATCCCGGTTCCAATGGACACTCCTACGCGGAACGCATTTTGTTCCGTAATCTTTAAATCAGCATGAGTCAAAGCCTGCTTCCCCGCCGCTACAGCAAACTGTACAAAACGGTCCATATGCCGCAGCTCCTTGGGCTCGAAGTAATCCTCCGGATGAAAATCAGTAACAATGCCGGCTATTTGCGTAGCAAAAGAAGATGGGTCAAACACCTCAATGCGCGAGATTCCTGACTCCCCTTGAACCAGTCGGCTCCAGAAGGATGAAACATCCGATCCGAGGGGGGATATAACTCCTAAACCTGTAACAGCCACACGTCTTGACATATAGAAACAGCTCCTTATTAGAGGTTGTTCAAAAAGTCCAACTTTTGATCACGAAGTAAACTCAGGAAGCTTATTCGACATCGAATCTTGCGTTCACCCTCGAAGTCCGGTGCTCATGTAGGTTTTGCCTACACTCCGCTCCTCCTTCTTCAGGTTCTCGCAACCTTCTCGGTGCTGAAAAGTTGACTTATTGAACACTCATTATTAGTAAGATATTAAAGGCTCATTGATTTGCTGATCCAGTTGAAGCTTCAATAGCAAGCCCGCTTGTACAAGTCCTGCTCCAAATCCGTAGAGCAGCAATCGGTCTCCATTCTTTACTCTCCCATCCCGAATGCCCAAGTCAAGCGAAAGCGGAATCGTTGCAGCAGATGTATTGCCGAACTGCACGAGGCTGTAGAGGGTTCGCTCAATGGGAAACCCACTTCTCTCACATACAGGCTCAATAATTCGCAAGTTAGCGCTATGCGGAATAAACCAATCTACCTGATCCATGCTCCGTCCGCCTTTTTCAAGTAAAGCATTCATTCCATCCGGTACTGTGCGCACCGCCCACTTAAACACTTCCTTGCCATTTTGTACGAGCAGCTTAGAGTCCTTCAGTTCCACCTCATTGAGCTTGTTGGCAATGCCGGTGCGGTAAACATGGATACCTCCCTTGCCCTCCGTTCCCATATGAAAGGCCTCGAAGCTTGATTGCTCTGCATCCTGCTCCACTAATGCAGCACCGGCTCCATCCCCGAACAACACACAGGTTGTACGGTCTGTGTAATCTGTTATCTTCGAAATCGTATCCGCTCCGATAACCAGAATTTTGCGGTGCAGCCCTGATGCAATGAAGCTATGTGCCGTATGCAGCGCATAGGCAAAGCCGGCACAGGCTGCACTCAAATCAATAGCACCAGCAGCCGTCTGTATACCCAGACGGTCTTGTACAATAGCCGCAACACTTGGAAAAGGAAAATCCGGTGTGCTTGTGGCAACAATAATCAAATCAACATCGCTAACGGTCTTATTATATCTGTGCAGCAAATCTTGAACCGCCGCTACGCATAAATGACTGGTATATTCATCGGGTCTGCTAATTCTGCGCTCTCGAATTCCGGTTCGTTGTACGATCCATTCATCGCTTGTCTCCACCATGTCTTCGAGATCTTTATTTCGTAGTATGCGTTCCGGTACATAGGTGCCAATAGCTGTAATACGGGCATGTTGTAAGTACATGGATCAACGCTCCTTTGATTGTTATCTAGTATTAGTACCTAGTACTAATTATAATCAGTATAACTTCCTCAGCTTGTCCTTGTCAATCCGAAAAAACCGGCCCCCTGCACACATCATGTGCTGGGAGCCGGTTCTCTATTAGGGAATATGAATAATGCCATCAAGATCACTTATATCCGATTTATTGAGGAATAACGGCTTTCGTGACGATTTCCCATTCATGTATTTCGTAACCCCTTGCGCCGCTGGATACATAAGGGTCTTGTCTGACCGCTTCCACAACTTCATCCGTTGATTCCGCTATGTAAATAACCAATCCACCGGAACCGTCTGAAAACTTGCCACTAGCAAATATTTTGCCCTCATTACGACCCTTTTCAAGAAATTCAAGATGCTGGGGACGGAACTGCTGGCTTTTCTCAATATTAATGATAGGTAAAAAAACGGCATAATATTTCATCAGAAAATCCCTCCAAAATAAAAGTTTATTATTTAAGACAGCCTTATCCAGGATTATTCGGAGTCGAACAATCCCAGATAAGTACCATAGCCTTCCTTCTCAAGCTCATTCTTTGGTATAAAACGCAGCGCCGCAGAATTAATGCAATAACGCAGTCCTCCCGCTGACTTGGGACCATCATTAAAAACGTGGCCCAAATGCGAATCCGCCTCCCGGCTGCGCACTTCAGTCCGTATCATGAAATGGCTGAAATCCTGCTTATCCTTCACATTTGAAGATACCAACGGTTTGGTGAAGCTTGGCCAGCCGCAGCCGGAGTCGAATTTATCAAGTGAACTGAACAACGGCTCTCCTGATACGATATCCACATATATGCCTGCACCTTTATGATCCCAGAACTCATTTTGGAAAGGAGGTTCGGTTGCATTGTTTTGTGTCACTTCATATTGAATTGGGGTCAGCTTGCTTCTTAGCTTCTCTTTATCCTCTTCAGTATTCCAGTGAGCGGCTATGAAGCTATCACGACCTGAGCCTTTTCTGTACATCTTGTAATGCATCGTTTTTTTATGATGATAGCCCTGATGGTAGTCTTCTGCTTCGTAAAAGGGTCCCGCCTCAACGATTTCTGTCACAATAGGTTTGCTGAAACGTCCGCTTTGCTCCAATTTCTGCTTGGAAGCCTCCGCCAACTGCTTCTGCTCATCACTATGATAAAATATCGCTGTTCGATAGGAACGCCCGCGATCATGAAATTGTCCGCCTGCATCCGTCGGGTCGATTTGCTGCCAGAAAATATCGAGCAGCTTCTCATAAGAGAATAGCTGCGGATCATAAGTAATCTGCACCGCTTCCGCATGCCCTGTCATTTCCGAGCAAACCTGCTCATAAGTGGGATTTACAGTGCTTCCACCCGCATAACCCGAAACGACTCGCTGAATCCCTGGCATTTCCTCAAATGGAGAAACCATGCACCAAAAGCATCCTCCTGCAAACGTCGCTAGCTCGTAACTGCCCTTCTTTTCGGTCTCATCTTTCATCCGTATCCCTCCACCCTATAAGAAATAACTTGCCACTTCTTATCATAACAAGGTTTCAGACATTTTCCAAATGAGCTGCAAAAACCATACGAATGTAAAGATCTGCATATTTACTGCATCGAATGGAAAAATATAACCATACAAAATAAAAGTTTCAGGTGGATGTGAAATGGAAACGTCACTTAAGAAAATCAGTTTTTTGCAGGTCTGTATGATCCTTATGCTAATGAATGGACTTACGAATCATGTCATTGTGAACCCAATGCTACTGGATGCCTCCGGAAGAGACGCCTGGATTTCTGTTTTATTTACCGGGGCCTTATTTCTCCCATGGTGCGCTCTTCTTGTATGGTTCATGAAAAAATCTGGTCAGCAAAAGCTCCAGCCTTGGTTAGCTCGAAAAACAACTCCTATTGTGTCATGGATGATTGTAATTCCGATCTGTCTGCAGCTGTTTCTAATCGGATGTAGTACTGTCTTGCATAGCGCAACATGGACAATAACCAACTACTTGCCTTCCACTCCAAAGCTTATCTTGGTTATTACTTTATGTCTGGTTTGTTATTATTACGCCAAATCAGGCATTAGCATGATTGCCGTGAGCGCGGGAATCTTACTTCCAATCGTCGTTCTATTGGGTTATTTCGTTTCTTTCTCGAATTCCCCTCGTAAAGACTATACTCTTCTGCAGCCTGTTATGGAGCATGGATTACAGCCTGTTATTCACGGGATGCTCTATGCCGGAGGCGGATTTATCGAGATGTTCATGATCATCGCCATCCAGCATCGATTGAAATCCAACCTTCGCGCCTGGAAGCTCGTAATATTGGGGATTATCATGATTTATATTACTATTGGTCCGATTGTTGGCGGAATTACCGAATTTGGACAGGAGGAAGCGGCCAAGCAATTTGAATCCCCCTATGAGCAATGGCGGCTGGTCAAATTAGGCAATAATATCGAGCATGTCGATTTTTTATCCGAGTTCCAATGGCTTTCCGGTGCCGTTATTCGAATCAGCTTCGCCCAATTTCTACTTGCAGAATTATTGCCATTTCCAACTTCGAAGCAGCGAAACCGATTTATACTTTTCATCACTATCTGCTATGGCGTACTCTCTATGATCCCTATTGACAGTTATACCTTCTATTTATGGATGTATCGGTACTACATGCCCATTTCACTTGCGATTGGTTTCTTTTTATCCATCGTCTGCATCACTATCTCTTTATTTTCTAAGACCGTTAAGGGGGAAATTGCATGAATGGGAAGATGCTTGAACCCGTAGAGAGTTGGAATGAGCACAAGATAAGGGCTCTATTCCCTCATTCGGCGGATGTTCAAATCATAAGCTATCGGTTTGAGAATGATATCTCATCCGCTGAAGTCATTCTTTTATATAGCGAAGGATTATGCGAGACCAGTCAAATTGGAGAGGTCGTCCTTCCGGAGCTTGAGCATTTGTTTCGTCAAAACGGGTTTAAAGAACTGCTTCTAGACCGTACTTACGGCAGCTTGCCATTAATACCTCTGGAAGCTAACGCTACATCTGAACAAATATCCGAATTGATCTTTGAAGGGGATCTCCTGCTGCTGTTTCCTCCAACTAATGCTTTATACAAAATGTGCATTTGCAATCGTCCTCAGCGCACTCCGTGGGAATCGAGTACGGAGGTGTCCATCAAAGGACCGAAGGATGGATTTGTCGAGGATATTAGCGTCAATGTAGCTTTAATCCGCAAACGTCTTCGAAGCCCTTCCCTCTACTATGAAACCTACACACTAGGAAAACGGACCAAAACAAAGGTCGGTTTATTGTATTTTCAAGATATCATCGCTCCCGAAATATTGGAAAGAATCCAAAAGAAAATAAGCCAGCTTCAGATCGACGGACTGTTTAGCATCAACCAGCTCGAAGAGACGATTACCGATAACAAGTATTCTCTAATGCCATTGCTTGACTATACAGGCCGGCCAGATAAGGCGGTCAGCAGCTTGCTTGCCGGAAGATTCGTAATCATAGTTGACGGAAATCCGATGGTATTAATTGGTCCTGCTACCTTTTTGCTTATGCTGAAATCGCCTGAAGATCTATACTTTAGCTTCCAATATATTTCATTTGCCCGCTTTATTCGGATATTCAGCTTCTGTTTATCCATTCTCCTTCCCGGAGCTTGGGTAGCACTCTCTTCATTCCACCCGGATCAAATTCCATTCAGGCTTATGGCAACCATATCCTCGGCTCGTATTGGCCTTCCGTTTTCCGGGCAGCTTGAGTTGTTTATTTTATTGTTATTGTTAGAGATCTTTAGAGAAGCAGGCTTGCGTCTGCCGAATTCCCTGGGTCAAACCTTGACCGTTGTCGGCGGTTTAATAATAGGAGATGCGGCCATTCGAGCAGGCTTGGTTTCACCAAGTGTCGTTGTCGTTGGAGCAATAACGGCCGTCAGCGGGACAACGTTGGTCAGCCAATCGTTAAGCGCATCGGTTAGTGTTATTCGTCTTGTGCTTTTTTTCATTTCTTCGTTTCTTGGGATGTTTGGGCTCCTCCTGGGCATAGTGCTGTTAATTGGCTATATGAGCACTCTTCGCTCCCTGGGCGTGCCCTATCTGTCGCCAATATCACCACTTATTATTAAAGATTTGTGGGGAGCCATATTCCGGATTCCTTGGGGCAAAAATAAATCAAGACCACGTTCCTTGCACACCATAGATTCGGACCGACAAGGGGAAGATTAGTGTGAAATTATGGACTAAACTGATTCTCATTTGTATAACGCTCTTGCCTCTATCCGGATGCTGGGATTCCAAGTCTATTCAAAACTTGGCTTATGTAACGGCTCTTGGGCTCGATTTTAAGGATAACGAAGTTAAGGTCTATGTTCAGGTTTTAAACTTCTCGAATGTGGCCAAAAGTGAAAATTTTGAAATTGGTAAAAATGTGCCCGTGTGGATCGGCAGAGGGGTTGGCAAAACCATTACTGAAGCTATGACTTCAATCTATGCGACGTCACAATTAAAGGTTTACTGGGGACATGTCAAAGCTATCGTCTGCAGCGAAGAGATATTAAAACAGAAGGAGACGCTCCGTCAAGCCTATGACGCTATTAACCGTTACCGTGAGGTTCGTTATAACGTTTTGTTATATGGGACGAAACATCCTTTGACCGAAATCTTTACTCAAAAGTCCATATTTAAGCTTTCACCTTTGGATACAATATTGGATACCCCTGAGGATACTTTTTCACAAAGATCGTTTATTCCTCCTCAATATGGTTATAAGATTATTTCAGAAATCAATGAACTGGGCCGCACCCCCATGCTCCCATCTATCTCTGTAACCAAAGATGTTTGGAGTGAGGATGAAAAGGAAACACCGATGTTTCTAATAGACGGGGCCTACTTAATTAATGAACAACTGATTGCACATTGGTATTCTGAAGATGATCTCAAGGGAGTACGATGGCTGCAAAAAAAAATGAAACGATCCCTTATAAATATTCCTGATAATAAAAACCCGGATGCGTCTTTGATAATGGTTAAGCCCCATCATTCTATACAGTATTACTTCGAGAATAATGAATTGCGGTTTAAAGTAAACATTAAAGCTAGTGCGTATGTCGATGAAATGGTATCCAACATCACCGTGAATACGATGAAAAAACAAGCCGAAGCAGTTGTAAGCAATGAAGTCATTTCAACCTATCAAAAAGGACTCCCGCTTCAGATGGACACACTAAATTTGCTTGGAGAACTGTATAGAAAAGACTCGGGGAAATGGTTTGAATTGCAAAAGGAAAACAAGCTTGTACTAAAAAAAGAGACCTTGGGCAAGGTCGAGGTTCATGTGGATATTATGCATACCGGAAAATATAAAGGAAAAGTACATTCTTGAGCTTAATTAGTTAATTATCGGGTTTATCGTCCGAATGGGCGGGGAAGGAACGTGCAATATACAATACCGGCGTTCCTGCAACCGAAATGACAAACTTCAGCACATAGGTTGTCAATAGAATCTGCCACCACACATCAATTGGGAACACTCCGTAGAAGGCGATTGAACAGAATACCAGGGAATCAACAAATTGGCTGAGTCCTGTGCTTCCATTGATGCGCAGCCAAAACTGCCTGCGATCCGGGAACCTTCGTTTTAATGCACTGAATACATAAACATCGAGGAATTGACTGACCAGGTAGGCGCACACACTTCCAAGGGCAATTTGCGGTGCCAAGCCAAATATTTGCTTTAGAGCCTCCTGTGCCAGATCAGTCTCTTGAGGAATGAACACAAGCACCATCTGCATAATGATCGTTGAAGCGAATAAGCTGAAAAATCCAAACCAAACGGCTTGTTTCGCAGCCTTGGCCCCGTATTTTTCATTCAACAGGTCGGTCGTCATATAAATCGATGCATAGATCGAGTTCCCCAGCGTCATGACGATTCCGAAGATTTCGATCGTTTTGACAACCTGAATGTTAGCCAGCACGGTCGCAATACCTACCCAGGCATAGAGCCCCTTACGGCCAAAGAGCCGGTAACTGACTAGAAACAAAGCAAAATTGACGATGACGAATGCAAAACCCCATACTAAATTAAACATTGTAACTACTCCTTAGTTTTGATTACGCGGGAGGATTTCGAACCGCGACCGGCGACAGATTGGCCCGCCAGTTAAGCCGCTTCGGTATTTACGAAAAAAATACCGAAGCATTTATTTTATCACGCTATGTTAAATCCAGCAATGCACAGATTGATCCGTTACATCCAGCCACGCCTCACCATTAGATCCGCTGTAATTAATGCATGACATCTCTAATCTGAAGCCACCTGTGGGCATTTGCAGGCAGCACAGCTAGAAATATAGACGCAGCAACTAGAAGCAGCGGTAAGAAACGTTTTTTCATACAATCATCTCCCAAGGATATATTTGCACTCTGAGTCTCTGATTTTTGTAATTACTAATTAGTCGTTTCGATATACGCGTCCCCTTGGCATCTCCCGCTCGTGCAAGTCAGTACTAATCTCGCATCGTTCTGATTAGAGCTGTCCAATACAAAATCCGCAGTGATATTGTGAGCACTCGAATTGGGATAGCCAAATACAGTTAAAGGATTGGTAACGTGCCTCTGGCAATAATGTTCGAATATCCGTCTATAAGTTCCCAATTAATGTCTCCCCAATTACCTGTTGGTGCGCTATTATTAACACTTATATATACATGCGTTCCATAATGATGTCTGGATTCTACTTGCGAATTCTTAAGGTACTATCCACCAAACAGCTCTCCCTACAGCCCCCTTCACCTAAAAATGCTGAAAGAAGCAAATAAATTTCCGTCTCGCTCCTTTTCTAATTATGTAATTAACTGGAAACAAGGCCGATAATATCATGCTTGTATTTGACTTAATATAGGTGTATCCAACTCTACTTTCCTTGCTAAATCGACTGCCATAATATAGGAATTTTCTGATTTAAGAGGATAGCAATCGGGGTAATGAAATTAAATAAGGGCTTAACTTTAATGTAAAAGGCTCAACTCAAAATCAGTGCATAACCTCCTCCGACCATAAGCTTAAAAAAAACCTGCAAACATGCAGTTGTTTCTAACGAAATTGCTGTTAAGAGGAAAAAAGTGTAAAAGTACAGCAATTTTCACGGAAAATCGGTCCGGTTCAGTGAAGAATGAATAAAAGATGTATCTTTGCATGAATTTTAAGCATAATGCCAATGAAACGGTCAAAAGGATGTACAAATGCAGGTTTTTGGGGTGAGCAACGATAGGGGGCGCACATCGTATGAACAGCCGATCATCTATGAATAGAAAGCAAAGAACTGTAATAATCATCGCTGTCCTGATCGCCTTTGCGGGACTGGTCTCGATGATCCTATGGTCTCTTATGGTTCAAACTAAATGGCATCAAGCTGCGAGCGCTGAGGATTCATTTGCATTATCACTGGATAATGGTGATTTTGTTAGAGGCATTAAGCTAATCGGAGTCACTAGTGCAACGATGGATAAGAATCTGAAGCTGCTCATTGACGGGACGAAAATGCCAACTAAACCCGTTATGGAGCAAAATGCACTTCTTACACTCGAAATCAATGATATGGAAGCGGGAAACGGATACTTGAACAGCGTGTGGGTTAACGATAAATTAGTTCATACCTTCGAGACTAATGCCACTACTTTTACTAAGGTCACTATCCCAGTCCCAGCTCATTTACTGAAGTCCGGTAACAACAAAGTAACGTTTCGATCAGGCAGCTTAGCTTCACGGCAGGATGAAGCCGGGGAGCATGATGATTGGCGGTTTCGCGCCTTGAAATTCGAGCTGGGAGATGGAACGGTGCTGGACGATCCCAATTATAAAACCGCCACCACCTACACAGTCGGGGACGGTCAGGCTGGGGAGCCAACTAATTTATCGCTTTACAAAGATTTCAACTATACGATCAAAGACGAGAAATTCCGTACTTTTTTTTATTTATGGGATACTCAAGAGATATCGGATGGCAGCCATCAAATACAGCTTCTAGCCGACGGTCCCTCCGGTAAAAAAGCAAAAGCAGTGACGGTTCAAGTTGATAACACTTCTCCGACTCTGGAGATTATTACCCCAATAGAGGGCAGAACTTATAAAAATAAAGTCAATGTTAATGTGAAATCTACCGATGAAGGCTCTGGAAGCGGTCCCTTAGTAATTAAACTGGATGGGAAGCTGATTGAACTGCCTGCCGAGATCGACACTACCAAGCTTGCTGTCGGAGAACATAAGCTGGATGTCGCCGCCTCTGATAAAGCAGGCAATGAACGGGACAAATCGGTAACCTTTCGTGTATTGGATGAAAAGCCAAATCCGCCTGTATTGGCCGCTCCGGCAGATTTGAGTACAATTCCATCAAAGCAAACAGCACTTAGTGTACGTGTAAGCGATGCTACGGACGATCCTATGAAGGTATCATTCTATAAAGCAAAACGCTATGACCTGGCTCAGTTAGGCGGCATCCATGAGTCCTATGCCCATGCCGTCGATAGAGAACCTCCGTTAACCTTAATCCCTTCCGGAGAAACGGTTTTGACTCCGCAAGACCGAGAGCTCGTTGCTACTCGCGACGGCAAGTATTTATTAAATAACGATAAGGAGAATTTTCCTTACCACCGATTTTCGTTCAATGTCGGCAGCAGCTTGCCTAAGGATGCAGAAGCGGTATGGACGGGACATTCCCTCCCCGATCGTCTGGTAACAATGTACCTGTGGAATTATGAAAAAGCGGCCTGGGATGATCTCGATTCCAATAAAGGTACAGAGGATTTCACTCTGCATGGCAAGATTATCCCAGCTCATGTCAGAAACGAACGCGTAGAGGTACTAGTTCAAGATAGGATTCCTTCGACCGGTGACTATGATTTTGCATTTGTATGGATGACCGATACGCAGTACTATTCGGAGTCGTATCCGAAAATTTATGATTTAATGACCCAATGGGTCGTTGATAATTGGAAGGACAAGAAATTCAAATACCTCCTTCATACCGGCGATATTGTGAACAACTGGAACAGCAAAGCGGAATGGGAACGAGCCTCTGCGAGCATGAAAACGCTGGATGATGCGCATATACCGTACGGAGTTGTCGCAGGGAATCACGATGTTTATTATGACGTTGGCAACTACGATGAGTTTTGGAAGTATTTTGGCAGAGAGCGTTTTGTTAATCAACCGACCTTTGGAGGAGACTTGAACAATAATCGAGATCATTATGATTTAGTATCCGTTAACGGTCATGACTTTGTTATTGTATACCTCGGATGGCTGATCGATCAAAAAACATTTGATTGGGCAAACGGTGTATTACATAAATATTCTGACCGCAACGCGATCATTGCGACTCATGAATATTTAAAGCCAAGCAAAGCATATTACGGCCAAGGCAAAGGAGTTTGGGAGAAGCTTGTCGTTCCTAATTCCAATGTATTTATGGTATTAGGCGGCCACAATCCGGGTGCAGCTTATAATATTAAGAAGCTTGGCGACCGTACAGTTCTTGAAATGCTCAGCGACTACCAGAATGGACCCGAAGGCGGCCAAGGATTTATGAGGTTTCTACAGTTTGATTTAACAAATAACAAGCTGCTGGTCAATACGTACTCGCCTTATATAAAGAAGTGGAATTTTTTTAAACCAGATGAAGATGATTTCGTCCTGCCGCTTAATCTCAAGCCTATCGAAAAACAGGTCGCCACCGATTACATTGGTATATACGCCCGCACTAATGACCTAATAGGTCAAGTGGAGAATGTCCCAAGCGGCAGCTCAGTTACAGTAACTTACTACGGATTGCAGCCCGATCAACAATACGATTGGTATGCAGTCTCTCAAGATGAATTCGGAGGGCAAAGCAAATCTGAGGTATGGTCATTTCATACAAAGTAAAAGTAATCAACTGCAAGAAACACTAAAAGCGGAGGACTCGTCCTCCGCTTCTCAATCCCTTTTTGTTATGAAGATTTTTTTAAAAAATTATGTTTGAAGTGTATTACAAGATAGTGGAAATGAGCTCGGTCCATAATGATTTTAGCGTTTCCCAAGCGCTTTTCTGAGGTGCCTGAGCAATCGTTTGCCCGTTAGCAAGGGGCTCGGTTATTACAGCAGCAGTTACTGCTGGTTGCAGTATACTTGCATTCAGCTTGGAATCTTGAGATTTAATATCTGCGTTCGCGTCGGCCAGTGCTGCTGAATGCAAAGGAGTCGGGTTGATTCCCAGGTCAGCATAGGTGAGAAAATCTGTATAAACACCATGGACTCCCAAATCCATAAGCTGTTTCACTTCTGCTGTATCATTAATCGAATGCGCATAAGTAACAACTCCAGCTTTAGTTAGAGCCGCAATAAAACCATCGGTAACCCGTTCTGTCGGCATGGCTACCACTCGGATCCCATTATTTTTCACGAAATTAACAACTTCATCAGGTTCCATAGCGCTTAAATAGATCGAAAAAATGACATTTTTAAAAGGTACAATTTCCTTAACCGTCTCCATCATTTCCGGTGAATATATTTCCGGTATAACTCTATCGAGAATTGCGGGATCAACTTTGTTAGCCGTATCCCGGATTAAAGTAAACTGCTGCTTAACCAACTTCGGGTCCGTTTCCTTCGTATCCGTGATAAAATAAACATCAGGATGTTTGTTTAATATCCTGACTACATCATTGAACGAGAGCGGCGTATATTTTTCTAAAATTTTATAGCTTTTAAATTCTTTCAAGGTTAGAGGCTCATCCAGCTTATTCTCAGGAATATCCTGTTCGAATTTTTGCGCCAAATAGCCCATCCAATCATGACGCGCAGCTAGTTTGCCATCTTCGGTTAAGGATAAATCAATCTCGAACACACGTTGTCCTTTATCATAGTTTTGAGTAAATGCTTGTAAACTGTTGGTGTAATCAATACCGTCAATTCCACCTAATGCGTGGGCAATTAAAGGATATCGGGTCCATTCCGGGGGATCGGCTGCATAAGCGGTTGTCATTTTCCCCGGAAGCCATAAAGTTGCCGAGAGCAGAATGGATAAGCAGGCTATCAGTATGTTTCTCATCATCATCCTCACCTTTGTTTTTGGATTTGTTTTCTCTCTATGGATTGGTTTCATAATTGAATTACCCATAAAGTAGAAGAAACTACCACAAAAATTGGTGAAAGTTATGACTTTGCACAAACAAGCTGTAAATTGGACTTTGAGAATCGAATGTCATATAATAGGCACAATTTTAGGAGGTGATTATATTGGGTAATATAGTAAACATCCTATTAAATCGTCATAGTAGTCTTCCTGTGCTAGTTCTTGCTATAACTCTATTGGCAGGCTGCATGTCCAATACTCCGTTACCACAAACAGCTCCGCCATCAGGTGAAGCTCCCGCTCCAGGCACTGGAACCACTAGTCCGGGAACCCCCGGAGCTTCTGCTCCCGGAACCCATACAGCACCTGGCAGCGCACAGCCACCGGCAAATTCATCGGGACAGGCTGCGGATAAACCTTATCGATTTGTAGTTATGGGTGACAGCCGGGGATCCTCCACCGGAACTAACGAAACCACACTTCGCGCATTGATGGAAAAGGTAAAAAAGCTGTCTCCATTACCCGAATTTATTTTATTTACCGGTGATCAGGTGGTCG
Source organism: Paenibacillus radicis (ex Xue et al. 2023) (assembly GCF_024722015.1). Lineage (GTDB taxonomy): Bacteria > Bacillota > Bacilli > Paenibacillales > NBRC-103111 > Paenibacillus_S. The sequence goes on from NZ_JANQBD010000017.1 coordinate 142,914, forward strand.
GCGGTTCGGATGTAGGAAAACAACTGGAGGATTGGAAAAATATTGTTGATGACTATTTCCCAATTACATCCCTGTATCCGGCACTAGGCAATCATGAGCATGATGAAGCTATATTCACGCAATCATTCCCTGCACTTCCTAAGGAGCAGCTCACTGGCTATGGCAAGACCGTATATGCTTTTGATTACGGCAATTCTCGGTTCATCACACTTAATTCCGACCGCACCAACGCGAAAAAGAAATATATTATCGATAAGGATCAGCTTGATTGGTTAGAAAAGCAGCTCAAAACAAGCGATAAAAAACATAATTTCGTTCAGTTTCATGTACCCGCCTATCCCATTGGCGCCCATCTAGGGAATTCATTAGACGGTGACCCGGCTTCCCGGGACGCCTTATGGTCTATTCTCGACAAGTATAAGGTTAGCGCTGTATTTGTAGGCCATGAGCATAATTACAACCGGCGAAAAGTGGACAGCAGCTTTGATGGAAGTGGCTATCAGTTTACAAACACCATTTATCAATTAACGGTTGGCGGTGCTGGAGCTCCCTTATATTCGGGTAATAAAGAAAATAAACAAGTCGTTGTAGGTCCAAAGGCTAGCTACCATTACATGGTCGTGGACGTAGATGGCGGCAAATCGACCTTTAGAGCGTATGATCTTCAGCAAAATGAGATCGACTCGTTTATCGTTGAGCGATAATTCTAGCGAAAGCTGAGCTTATGCTTACGAAGCAAGTTTTAGACAGAAAACTTTCAGGAGGCTAACTGCAAATGAAAAAAGGAGCTCCTTACCGTGATATGGCCATTGCTCAGGGGATGATCGCTATCCTCTTTTTCCTGCTCATCCCATTGGCAAATGCAATCGGCCCGGGAAGCCAACGTTTATCCGGCGTCCTGCATGGTCTTGGAGCATCGCTAACCTTATTAGTCGCAACCTATACTTGGCATGCTTACTATACCTACGCCAGAGGGAACAAGGCTGCTAGAGCTAAGCTGGAGTGGCGGCTGCTTACGACCAACCTGCTAACCTTGGCAACGATAATCGCTGGAAATTGGCTGTATATCGGATACCAGGCTCCTGAAGGAGCTTCGGAATGGTTTAAGCTACACGCTCCTATGGGCCATTGGGTTGTTATGGAATACAAAGAATTTGTCAGCCTCATGACCTTTCCTCTGGGAGTGGCTGCCAGTGTACTGATTCGGAGATTTTCAGAAGGCAGGAAGATGGATGAGATTCGATGGGTGGTCGGTATCTTACTGACCTTCATGTGGTTTTGCTTGTTTATCGGATTTACGTTCGGTCTTGTGTTGGCAAAATGGAAGCTGGCGTAAGGAGGTATGGTTTCGAAGGAGCTTAACTCTGTAAGCCGAATCTTCATGTATTAAGAACTGATGTAAGGAGGTCCATTATGGAAACGGAATATGAACAAGCAGAGTCACAGCAAATCAAGGAAACCCCTCAGAGAACGGAGACATCCAAGCAGCCCCGGTCTGGTGAAGCGGTTGCCGCGATGGCTGCAGTAGTTCTTGGCATGGCTGCGCTTACCGCAGCTCATTGGTGGAGTGCTGCCGATGCTCCTCATGCTAATCCAAAATTGCTGCAATGGGGCTCCTGGCTTCCGAATGGGCATCGAATCGGCCCCTTTGCAGGCAAACAAGCCGCAGCACTTGTTGTGTGGCTCACCAGCTGGCTTATACTGCTTCCACTATTGATGCGATTTGATTTCAAGCTTCGCAAGTGGACTTATGCATTTGCCACCATTATGCTGATTCTGCTTATACTCCTGTGGCCTCCTGTGTATCATGCATTGTTCGGCTGGCCCGCTTAATCAGCACTATTATTAGAGAAGGAGGCGATGGAGTGAAAAGTAAAGGCAGAGGAAGCATATCAGCCTTACCAATAACCATGCTATTCGTGTTAATGCTTGCATGCTTGACGGTTACACTTTTGATGTCCAAACCTCCTCTTACAGGGATTATGGAGCAGAGCTCGAATGTGAACCGTTCTCCAGCATGGACCATTGGATACTTGATCGGACAGCAGACTGTTAAAGAGCCGAGCCGTTTACAGCATCAGCTGGAGGCTCGTAAAGATATTATGTTTTGGGCGGGAGAGGCAAGTCTGGCAAGCGACACGTCAAACAACCAAGCCGCTAGAAAGCCTGCTCCGCGGTCATTTTTCCCAATATGGAATGAGGGTACCGCGGCTTTTAGAGACCAGTATGGGGATTTGTTCCCTCATATCCCGGAGGAACAGCTAAAGGGATATGGCAGAACCGCTTACTTCCTCGACTATGGCGAAGCCCGGTTCTGGTTTCTTAACGCCGCGAAGCTGGATGAGGAGCCATCGGCACAGCTCGATTGGCTGAAGCGAACCGCGGCGGAGAATCCCCAGCTGCACCGGATCGTGCTCCTCCAGAAGGAGCCGGTGCAGCCCGGGGTGTGGGATCGGCTCGCCGAGAGCGGCGCCGATCTCATGCTGATCGGCGCGCGGGTCTACGCGCCGGAAGCCACGGTAACCGCGCAGCCGCAGGCCGGTTACCACAGCTCCGCCCACCGCGGGTGGGCGGAGTGGACCGTGAGCAGCCCTTCGGGCGGGCTGCTCATCGTCCAAGGGCAGGGCAGCCGCCTCGAGGCTGCCCTGCCCTTGGACCCAGCCGGTCGCGCAGCGGACCGGCTCGAGCTTGATGCAGCCGCGCTGCGCCAGCCGGCTGCTGTGCAGGAGCGGGCGCCGATCAGCATCGGCGCCATGTGGCGGTACCATGCGGGTGGACCGGAGGTCCACGCCGAAGTACCGCCAGGGCTTGACCTGACCGGGGAAACCCCCGCCCGGTCAATGGAGCGGCTGCCGCGTCAGGACTGGCGCAGCCCTGAGTACAACGACGCTGGCTGGCGTTGGTCAGCCGCGCCATTCGGCCGCTCCTCGGACAGCGGCCGTAAGAACAACATTCGTACCCCGCTCTCTGCGGAGCTCCAATCGCCAGCGTACTACTTTCGCAAAAGCTTCATTCTGGATGAAGCTGAGGCTTCTGCAGCGATTAAAGAGTGGATAATGCATATTTCATTTGAAGACGGTTATATTGCCTATCTGAATGGAGTTGAAATTTCCCGAGATTCGATCCGTGAAGGGCTTGTCGACTACCGAACACTAGCTGTTCCCCATACTGGCGGATTATATGAAACCGTCTCCCTTGGCAACCACCGGAATCTGTTGGTGCAAGGCGTCAATACTTTAGCCGTAGAGGTTCACACCAGTCATCCGGACTCTCCAGAAATGTGGTTTGACCTAAGCTTATCCTACAAAAAATAAAGCCGCATTTCGACCATCCCGGTATGATAAGGAGAGGAGCAAAGCCCCATGAATAAGAAGGTGAATTTTATTCCGATAGCTCTGTTTCAAAGTTCACGGCATTTTATAAGTACAAGCTTTATATCCAAACGATGGCTGCCGCTTAGCTTATGCATCCTGCTTCCTCTCCTTTCCTTCTGTGTCGGATGCTCTAGCCAAACTAGTAATATACAAGAGCCTGAGCTTCTTGTGGCGCTTTCATTTGCTCCCCGGCATTTAATGATCGATAACCAAAATGATTTTGTTTGGACAAATGTCACCATTAAACTCAATGACAACTATACCTATCAAACCAATATGTTATCGCGCGGCCCTTCCAGCATTCCTCTATCTTCTTTCCATAATGAGCTAGGTGAGTCGTTTAATCCGGAAAAAACTCAACCCCATCATTTAATTCTCGAGGTACTTGAGGGCTTTAATGGGAAGCCAGGTCAGTTCAATTGGTAAATGGTAACAATTTGCTTAAATTACTATAAAGTTTCAATCAAGCGCATTGTCCTGGTTTATGAATGAGACTATACTATTGACATCAATCAAAACCAGAGCGTCTTCATGCATTTTTATAGGAGGATCTATTATGACAGTAGAAAGTAAAAGAAAAGAGCCATTCAGGTACATGCTAACGACTCCAACAGAATGCACATTTGAAATTATTCAGATTAATGGCTATCCCATCTCGGCGAAACCAGCTGAGGCTGCAATTATCGATCTAAGCAAGTCCGGCTGTAAGCTCTATACAAAATTGGACTTAAATGCTGAGAATAATCGGATTAAGCTGCTAGTTAATTTAGCCATTGATGGTCAAGCTATGAAATACCGTGGAACCATTCGCTGGCAAAAGCAAACCGAGCACTCCTTCCATTACGGAATTCAGTTGGAGTTAATCGATTCTGAAATAGACCAGATGCTTGCTGACATCAAAGTTTTGGCAACTCATAATAAAATAGAAGTCGTTTAACGATCTACGATCTATTCCTTCGATGCATTCAAAGACTCGCCTGTCAGCATCTTTATAAAAGCAAGCAGCGCTTGAGACATCCATTTCTTGGGATGTATAATAAGCTGGAGCTCGAACCGAAGAGCCTCATGAGCAAAGGGGACTATCGCAATACTTCCCCGATTCACTTCTTCTTGTGCCGCAATCAGCGGCATGAGTGCAATCCCCAGACCATTAGCAACGCATTGCTTGATCGCCTCCAAGCTACCCAACTCGAAGCCGATTCGAAATTGAATCCCATGATCCTTCAACAGCTTTTCAAAAATCCCCCTATAAATACAACTTTCTTCAGAAACGATTAATTCAATATCATCCAGATCTTGAATCCTCACATGAGCTTGTTTCGTCAGAGGGTGAGCAGGAGGTGCTATCAAGACCAAGGGCTCCTCACGTATTGAAATGCAATGAAGGGTCGGATCCGCAGGATAACGATCGAGCAGCAGCCCCACATCAAATTCTCCGTCCCTTACTTTAGTTAATAAGACGGACTCGCTTTCTGGAAGCAGTTGGACGGTCAATCCCACAATCTGTTGTTTCAACTGCTGCAAATAGCGCGGCAAATAATAGGCAGCTAACGAATCGATGGTACCGATAATGATCGAACCTCCGATTTGATTTGCAATTTGTTCCTTTGACTGATCATACAAATCGAGCATCTGCACAGCCAGCTTCAGAAGCTCTTCTCCAGGCGGGGTCAGCCGAAGCTGTCGACCATACCGCTCTATTAAAGACACACCATACTCCTTCTCCAGCTTCTGAATTTGCATGGTAATACTGGACTGCGCATAACCAAGCTCTTCAGCCGCCCTCGTAAAGCTCTGTCGCCTTGCAACCTCACGAAATGTACGCAGATAGGTCAAATCCATAGCTACTTGCACCTTCCCTTCACAGGTTGTTTACGACTGCTGTAATTCAGAAACATGCAGATTGTTCATTTAGCTGTAAGCCGCCCTTACTCATCATCAAAAATAATGATCATGCTCATCATTTATTATAGATAACTATGATGATTGAATCCATGCTAAAGTATCCATACACACTTAATGAATGGAGTTGGATGCAATGTTACAATCACATGAGCTTCGTGGAATTTATGTTCCTATCATAACACCTTTTAATGCTAATGGAGAGCTTGACCTGGAGTCCTTTGGATCGCTCGCCCAACATTTAATTACCGAAGGTATCCATGGTTTGGTTGTCAATGGAACCACTGGCGAATCGCCTGCTGTTGAATCGAACGAAGTACCTCTTCTAATAGCAACTGCACGTATGGCAGTTGACTCCACTCGACAAATTCCAATAGTAGTTGGTACAGGAACGAACAGCACAGCTTCTACCCTGCAAAAAACCGAACAAGCTGGGCTCCATGGAGCTGATGCTGCGCTAGTTGTTGTTCCCTACTACAGTCGACCCTCGCAGCAAGGAATTATTGAACATTTTCGCAGTCTGGCAGCTGCGGGCCTTCCGGTTATTATGTATGATGTTCCTCACCGTACTGGGGTTGTATTGGAGGTCAATACTGTACGGACTATAATGGAAATGGATCATATTATAGGCCTTAAGGACAGCACTGGCAGTATTAAATTGGTTTCGGAATTATCCCGGGTTGGATCAAAACCAGTTCTGTGCGGGGATGATGAGCATTTCTATGCGTCACTCTGCTGCGGGGCTCAAGGGGGTATGCTTGCTTCAGCCCATATAGGTACTGATCGATTTGTTCGATTGTATCAGCTTTTTATGGCAGGGCAGACGGGCGAAGCCAAGCTTCTGTTCGACGATCTGCTTCCATTAATCCGGCTCCTGTTCACTGAGCCCAATCCCGCACCGCTTAAATGGTTGCTTGCCCAACGGCTGCTAATAATGTCCGATGACTTGCGGCTTCCATTGACTCGCATAAGCACTCAGCTTCAGCAGCAGCTAGCTTCATTACAGACAAAATAAGTCGCATACATTAAACAGCTGCTTCTTCCAATTGTCGCAAGTCGCGTATATTAAACAGTTGCTTCTTCCAATTGCCGCAAGTTGCGTATATTAAACAGATGCTTCTTCCAATTGCCGCAAGTTGCGTATATTAAACAGATGCTTCTTCCAATTGCCGCAGCCTCTCCATAATCCTTCGCTTGCGGTAAAGCATTTTACCAGTCTCCGCTACCTGCTGAAGCGACTCTCGGTTGGAGTAAGCGCCAAATAGAGTTCCAGCTATGGGCACGAGCTGAAATAATTTCTTCATGCCGAAGCTGTCCCGGTAAGCGGAGACAACCTCGCGCCAGCCTTGAAGTTGGCTCATGACCTGGACAGAGATATCTTCGCTATCATATTCAGCCAGTTCTTCAAGAATTGCCTTTTTGCCTACAATGTCGGAAGAAGAGAACTGCAGGCACTTTATGATGAAGGTACGCTCTCTTGCATCCTTTGGATTGAAGCCGTAGCATATTGCCAATTCTTGCAATACCTTCAGTGACAGCCCCAACATGGCGGGTATGTCCGCTACTATAGTGAACAACCCGCCAAATCCGGTCGCCGCTCCTTGAACAGTTGCCATATTTGTTCGGCTTTCCCCTAGCTGGTCCGCTACTCGATCCATCACGCCAAGAGGCAACTCCTTGAGTTCCTTGATCTCTTCGGGTCCCTTGCCCTCTTTATATTCGTTGATCTTTTCAGGTCCCTTGATCTCCTCGTATACTTTGACCTCTTCGTATCCCTTGATCTTTTCGGGTTCCTTGATCTCTTTGTATCCCTTGATCTTTTCGGGTCCTTTGACCTCTTCGTATCCTTTGACCTTTTCAAGTCCCTGCAATTCTTTGATCTCCTCGGTCCAAGGTTCCGCTTGGCGAAATTCCCTTTGAAGCTTGTCCTGAATTGTCTTCTCAGACACAAGGTAATCTCCACCGGTTTGGATAAATCGACCTATTTCATTCAAAGCTAGCTCTATTTTGTCCTGAATTAATTTTGGTGTCCATTTATCCAACAAGACGAAGGGGAGCCGACCGAGTTTCTCCCAGAACCACAAATCTTTTTGTTCTTTTTCCCATCGAATAATAGTTTGAAGCTCCCGCAACAGCTGTTCTTTATTTTCCATTTATCTTTAATCCTCTCCTTTCCCCTTCCAATACGTAAGATTGGCGAAAAAAGGTTCAATTATTAAAACTTGCGTATATTTTGTTTTCTACATCAAAACAAGTAATTGATGCAATCAATCAGCGATCCTCTCCTTTTAGATCAAATCTAACTGGAAAAACTCCCGCTAATATAGCCCACATTACCTAAATATCTAACTTAACGGATAAAACTCCCGTTAATATCACCCTTTTGGGCAATTTCCCCACATACGCACTAAAATAGATGGACGATTTCCAGTTAAACTCCTTTCAAGGAAGAAAAGGGGAATATTAGCTCCAGAAATTCCAGTTAATATGTTAAACAGTGGATAGGAGCTTGCTTTTGGTTTTGACTTTGGTTTGACTTTGGTTTGACTTTGGTTTGACTTTGGTTTGACTTTGGTTTGACTTTGGTTTGACTTTGGTTTGACTTTGGTTTGACTTTGGTTTTTACTTGGATTTTCGCCTTACTCTCGACTTTGGTCCCTGTTTTCGCTTTGATTTCGGCATTGCTCCCTGTTTTCACTCTGGTCTCGGCATCGGTCTCAACTTTGACTTCGGCTTTGCTTCCGACTTTGGTCTCGTCTCTGCTCTCCCTTTTGCTTTAGGTTCTGGCCTTACCTTCGCTCTCGCCTTTGACCTCGCTTTGACCCTCGCCGCTCTCCTCTTCACTTTCCTCTCGGCCTTCCTCTCAGCCTTACTCTCAGCCTTCCTCTTTGCCTTCCTCGCAGCCTTCCTCTTAGCTTACCTCGTCACTTTTCTCGTCGCTTTCCTCTTCAGCTTCGTCTCAGCCTTCGTCCCACATTAATTTCACTTTAGAACCGTTTCAAGCAACTCCTACACCGGCAACTTGACAAGTTCAGGCTAACCGACTAACATCCCTTAATTGTTCAAGCCTTCCCGCTAGAATGAACATCAACATTTTTGCGGAAATATCGGAACCCCCATCGAAGTGCATATGGAACAATAAACAAAATAAATAAAATGCGGAACATTTGATAAGCAACGACTAACGAAACGTCAGCTCCGACAAGAGCAGCAGTAACCCCCATTTCCGTCATTCCGCCCGGGGACATGCCTAGAAATGCTGTCAACAACGACATAGGAAGGACTAGACTGAATGCATAGGATAGTCCTATGGAGAATCCGATTACAGCAACATTACCTAATACGGTATACGGCAGCAGTCGCCTCCAATTGCTAAGGCTGCTCAGTTTTATCCCCAGTCCCATGTATATGCCTAAGCTCCACTGGGCCAACAGTACAAATAAAGAAGGTAGATGCGGCGGCTCCAAGCCTGCGACTGTAAAAGTAGCAGCGGCCAAAATAGGCCCCAGGAAATAGGCTGTGGGGAAACGCAGCTTCACCGCTGCCCAACAGGCAACGGCCACGCCCATAAAAATCAGAAATGAGAATATGGGCCGGGAGAGCAATGCTTCACCCCAGCTCAGCAGGGAACCTATAAGTGTGTTCTCACTGCCTCCATTCGCAATGCTCCCTACCCCCGCACCTCCAGCACCAAGCCCATCAGCAAGTCCATGGACAGCGACAAAGGGGATCACAAATACTACCATAAGCAAGCGGATGGTTTGCATAAAAGCTACTACGGCTTTATCTGCCCCTTCGATTTCTTCGCTCAGCACTATCATCTGAGATAATCCTCCCGGTATACTGCCGATGGCACTGCTAGCCGGGCTCACTCCCGTTTGGCGGGCGGTAATAAAGGCAATACCCAAGCTGAAAGCTATCGTCAGCAACGTAGCTATAAACATGGATGGCAGCTGCGAGGAGATTTGCTTGGCACTGTTCAATGTAAAGGAGAGTCCCAAGCTGTAGCCAAGCAGCAGTAAGCCCCCATTGCGCAGCCTAATCGGCCAAACCAAACTTCGTCGTGTACAAACAGTCCATACCAGAACCGCCGCCAAGGGTCCAAGCATCCAGCTCAGCGGCACATGCAGAAGGGTAAAGAGCATCCCACCCGCAAAGGTGATGAGGACCGTTTCCAATATCCGTTTCATGTTGTATTCCTCTTTTCTTAGAACCTGCAATACGTTCATCGTATACTTTCTGTTATTATATCAAAACAAGGCCGTACAGCACATGAAAGTGTTGTACGGCCTCCTCTATGAACTCATTTAAGCTTTTCTCTAAAATTTCACGAGATCCGCAACCTGCACAGCTTGACCTGTACGAAGTGAACGGTTTCCTGCAATACCTGTAAGTATGGACATCGCACCATCTACATGAGATGCTGCACGGTTGAATCGATCTGGAGCTGGCTCACCGAATAAATCATTGAGCAATACCGGATCTCCGCCGCCATGGCCTCCCTTGCCTTCTTCTACCGTTACTTCATATGGCTTATCAAACAAAGGATGCACAAGAATTTTCTTCCCTGTTACCGCGCCTTCCAGACCTTGTTCGCCACCGGAGTTGACATAGGATTGCTCAACTACGTTCATTTCAATGCGGCCTTTAGTTCCGTTAAAACAAACACGGAAGCCTTCCCAAGGTGCATAAGCGTACAGATTGTAAGTTAGAAACGCATTGCTGCGGTATTTAACCATAACGCCCATTGTATCTTCAATATTGATGCCATCGCCGAATACGCTTTGGTCACGATAATAACCGTCTTCTTTTTCTGCATCCAAATACATAGCTTTCAGATTACCGTTATCCTCCAAGTGCAAAGCGAATGGATCGTTCTTAGCATATTCGCTGCCATGAGCACGGGAATAAAACTTCGTTTCTCCACGTTTCTCGGCATTCTCGCGGCCATAGAACATCAAGTCACCAAGAGCATACACAGTAGCAGGCTGAGTGCCTAACCAGAAGTTCACCAGATCGAAATGGTGAGTCGATTTATGAACCAGCAGACCGCCGCTGTTGCGTTTGTCGCGATGCCAACGACGGAAGTAATCCGCGCCATGCTTCGTATTTAACAGCCATTCAAAATGAACGGAGTTCACATCTCCGATAACTCCATCAGCGATAAGCTCGCGGATTTTCGTGTTATGTGGTGAATAACGGTAGTTAAATGTTACGCGCAGCTGGCGGCCTGTTCTTTTTACAGCATCCAATATTTCCTGGCATTTCACTTCGTCTACAGTCATCGGTTTTTCAGTAATGACATCGCAGCCAAGTTCCATTGCGCGAATAATATAAGTATGGTGAGTACGGTCAACGGTTGTGACAATTACGAAATCCGGCTTTGACTCTTCAATCATGCGGTCGAATTCTTCGGATTTGTAGGTAGGAAGAGGTCCAACACCATGTGCTCCCACTTTTTTATTGGCAAAATCCATACGAGTCTGGTTTACATCGCAAAATGCGACGAGCTCAGAAGTTTCTTTAAAATCCTTGGCAATGGCGGAGTAAAAAAAACTGGCACGGCCACCTGTACCAACGAGTGCATATCTTTTACGAGTTGACATCTATTCTTCCTCCCTTGTCTATGTTATTGTGATTATAGCGCAATAATTATAATAAAACAGCACTATAATTGCTTAAAAAATCTTTTTTTCAACATTTCTTGCAGTCAATATCTGCATAATCATTGGAGGAGCATTTCATGAAAGACAGCCATTCATCCAAGATGAAGCTTGCATTTTCCTCAGATCATGGACTTTTCCATCTGGATCATTCCATTCGCACAGGTCCTTATAATATGACTCAGAATCATTCGCATGACTCCTTTGAAATTTATTATATGCGTGCGGGAGAACGGTTTTATTTCATTAAAGACCGCTCCTATCATGTAAAAAGGGGGGATCTGGTGCTTATTCAGCCTAATGTTCTGCATAAAACAACCGAATCTTATTCCCCTAATCATGAACGGGTATTGATCAATTTCAAGACTGCGTTCGTTACGCGGATAAACAATGAAATTGCCCCGGATTTACTGCAAATATTCGAGGAAGGTCCAGTGCTCCATCCCGATGCCCGTGAATTAATTATTATAGAGTCGATCATGGACAAAATGCTGCGGGAGCAAAAGCAGGGCGAGCCGGATGCAGAGGGATATATAAAACTGCTGCTTGGAGAACTGATGCTGCTGATTAACCGGCATATTCGCCAGACTGACCGCAAAAGCAAAACCTCCGAGCATCCAACCACTTTGCACCGAAAAGTGTCCGATATGGTTGTCTTCATCAATGAGAACTACCGGGAGCCGCTGTCGTTAAAATCACTTGCAGAGCATTTTCATATCAGTCCGTTTTATTTGTGCCGCATCTATAAGGAGGTTACAGGCTTTACCGTTGTTGAATATGTCAATCAGGTGCGTGTGCAGGAAGCCCAGGTGCTTCTGAAAACAACTCGCAGCTCGGTAACCGACATTACGGAAAAGGTCGGCTTTGAGAGCAGCACGCACTTCGGGCGTATTTTCAAAACCTTATGCGGAATGTCTCCGCTGCAATATCGAAAATTGAATAAAACGTAATACCCGGATCTATTATCCTATGCTATTATTTAACCAAAAAGGGCCTTGAGCCAGCATTTTCATGCTGCTCCAGGCCCCTTTTTCACTTTAAACCAACTTACACTAATTGCTCCGGATTTAATTGCTCCAGCTCAGGAATGACAAACCTTCCATCCTTACGGATCAGAACGTCATCGAAATAAATTTCTCCGCCGCCGAATTCTGGCCGTTGAATAAGAACCATATCCCAATGCACAGAGGAACGGTTGCTGTTATCTGCATCCTCATACGCATTACCAGGAGTAAAGTGGATGCTGCCATCGATTTTTTCATCAAACAAAATATCTTTCATCGGCTGCTTGATGTACGGATTTACACCAATAGCAAATTCGCCAATGTAGCGAGAGCCCTCATCTGTATCCAATATCTCATTGATTTTCTTCGTATTATTGCTTGTTGCTTCGATGATTTTACCGTTCTCAAATTTCAGCATCACATTTTCAAACGAGGTTCCCGTATAAATGGTTGGTGTATTGTAGGTAATCACTCCATTTACGGAATTTTTAACTGGCGCCGTGAACACCTCTCCATCAGGAATATTATGTGCTCCTGCACATGGAATAGACGGAATGCCTTTGATCGAGAAGGTCAGATCTGTTCCTGGGGAAACCAGGCGAACTTTGTCCGTCCGGTCCATTAAGGAGACAAGCGACTCCATGGCTTTGGCCATTTTGCTATAATCAAGGTTGCATACTTGGAAATAAAAGTCCTCAAATGCTTCGGTGCTCGTATTGGCTAATTGAGCCATAGAAGGATTTGGATAACGCATAACGCACCATTTGGTGTGATTGACACGCTGATCAACGACCGGACGCTGATATTCCTTCACGTAGAGCTTCATTTGTTCCTCTGGCACATCGGAGGTTTCGGTAATGTTGTCTCCGCTGCGTACAGCTATGTAGGCCTGCATTTGCTTCATACGTTGAAGCTCCAGCCCCATAAGAGTCTGGTACTGCTCCTTTGTTCCGTTAAGCATTAAGCTGCGCGTCACAGCAGGGTTGCGCAGTTCAACAAATGGATGTCCACCTGCCGCATACACTTCTTCAATCAAGCATTTAGTCAGCTCCTGATCGGGCAGTCCAATCATCTCAAGCAGTATATTTTCACCAGGCTGTAAATTTACGGAATAACGAATCAAATTATTAGCCATAGTCTTGAGTCGCGGATCTCTCATTTCACTCATCTCTCCTTTATTCTTTTACTTCTATTCAATGTAACCAATTTTGCTAAAAACATCAAATCTGTTCGCCATGATGTGCTATGTAATAATTTCTTTACACAATAAAACAATCACCCTCAAAACCGAGGATGATTGTTCTGTATGGCCCCATATTCATTTACATGCAACGCTTCGAGCTTAACCTCCGTCGGATCAAATATTAATAGCTCCTCCGGCTGAAATGCATTCGTTATTTCCCGCTCCGCGCTCTCTGGTGAGTCCGAACCGTGAATAATATTATTGCCCTTATCTGTTGCAAAATCACCTCGAATGGTTCCAGCCGAAGCTTCAAGCGGATTGGTCTTTCCGATCATTAAACGGGACATAGCAACAACCCCTTTTCCCTGCCATACCATGGCAAACACAGGCCCGGATGTTATAAACTCAAGCAGCTCGCCATAAAAGGGCTTGTCTGTATGCTCCGCATAATGTGCTTCGGCCTGCGCCATTGTCATTCTCATCAGCTTGGCTCCAATCAGCTCGAAGCCTTTATCTTCAAATCGCTGAACCAATTTCCCTATCATTTTTCGCTGCACCGCGTCAGGCTTAAGCATTAAGAATGTTTTTTCCATTACCCTGCACACTCCATTCTGTCTTGTTATGATCTTGGTAACATTCCATTATTACCCAAAATATGCTTTCTCACTCCTAAGCCTTGCCTGCATAGCTAAAAAAATGTTTACTTATAGGCTCTCAGCAAGCTCCACAGACTCCTTCATATACAAAAAAGCTAAATCAGGCGCATCGCGGCAGCTGATTCAGCTTTCTTTATTTCACTATCATTGTCTTCAAGCAGCTGCTTCTGACACTTTTACAGAACGGCAGCCGGTGTTCCCACGCTTGTGCTTGAGCCTGATGTGCGGGATTGTCCCGCTCCTTTTTTCCCTTGCTGCAATTCATACATTTGATAATACTTGCCGCCTACCGCCATTAACTCATCATGGGTTCCTCGTTCTACAATCTCCCCGCGGTCAAGCACAAGAATTAGATCTGCACTCTTTATTGTCGATAATCGATGAGCGATCACAAAGGTTGTGCGGCCTTTTTTTACAATATCGAGCGCATCTTGAATGACCGCTTCTGTCTCGGTATCGATGTTCGAGGTCGCTTCATCGAGGATAAGAATCGCAGGGTCGAAGGCAAGCGCCCGAGCGAATGAAATCAGCTGGCGCTGTCCTGCGGAAAGCGTGCTGCCCTTCTCAATCACAGGCTCATCAATACCCTTAGGTAAATGGGACAGGGAACGGTCCGCTCCTACATCCCGCAATGCTTTCTCAATACGATCTCTTGTAATTGCCGGGTTGTTGAGCGACACATTAGAAGCAATTGTCCCGGTAAAGAGGAAAGGGTCCTGCAATACGATGCCCATATGGCTGCGCAGTGTTTGGCGAGGTATTCCTCGAATCTCCCTGCCGTCAATCGTGATGCTTCCCGAATCTACATCATAGAACCGGAAGATCAGGTTAAGAATCGAGCTCTTGCCTGAGCCTGTGTGTCCTACAAGTGCCACAGTCTGGCCTTGCCGCGCTTCAAACGATATTCCTTTCAATACAGGCTCACCGTCTTTATAAGAGAACGCGACGTTGTCAAACACAACATTCCCTTTGTAACGAGCCATTTTTTCATCGGAGACATCTTCACCCTCTTCGTCCATTAGAACGAATACACGTTCAGCGCTGACAAAGGCCTGCTCCATGTTCGGAAGCTGGTTGACGATATTAACGATCGGCTGAAACATGCGGTTTAAGAAATCAACGAACGCATAGAGTACTCCAAGGGAAACTCCTCCAACTACGGAGCCAAGCGATATGCCAGAAAAATACCAGATCAATGCGATAAATGCGATATTACGCAAAACGCCTACCAAGTTATGGGAAGTCAAAGAATTCAAATTCAACATTTTGTTCCGGTAATCGAAATACCGCTTATTGAATGCCTCGAATTCCTTCTCCTGCTTCTTCTCTCTGCGAAACGACTGAATAATCGGCATACCCTGAATGGATTCATTAATCATCCCGTTCATTTCCGATAAAGTTGAGCGAATGACCCGATTGTAATTAGCTGCGAATTTCCGGTATATGATGATCCATACCACTAATACGGGAATGATGAGCATACAAATGAGTGCTAAACGTATGTCGAGCAGAAACATAGCGCCGAGAATCGCAAAGATATACAATGTTCCCGAGAAGAAATTCGCAAGTACTGTCACGTACAGCTCCTTGATCGCTTCGGTATCGTTCGTGATCCGCGATACAACTTTACCGGCCGGCAAATTATCAAAATATCGTATCGGAAGTCGGTTTATATGAGCGAACACATCATCCCTCATCCTTTGAATAATACGATTGGCGGAAGCCTGAAGCCAATACCTCTGTCCATAGCTAAACAATGCCGATACTGCAATCAGTGCCAACGATATCAATGCCAGACGAATAACAGACCCAATTTCAGGTTCATAAAATGCAAACAATTGCTCTTTCATAAGCTGCTGTGCATTATATTTCGATACCGTATTATTCTTGGTTATCAACAACTCTAAGGCTCCGTCAGCCTTCAAATTTATTGAACGCTCCCCGTCCTCTTTAATGCCTCCGGGCACAAAGACGAAATCCCGCCCCACTTGAAGGACACGTGCTTCCTTCACCTGCTCGTTCGGCTGTATCCGGTCCCCCCGCTTCCAATAAGCTCCGTTGTAAGCAACACTGTCCACAGCACCAGCATTTACTTCATACCAAGGCTTCTCAATTCCAGCGATATGAACGTCTATAATTCGTTTCGCTATAAAAGGGCCGGTAAGCTCAGTCCCGATTGCAATGGCCAGCATCAGCAATGCCAGCAGAATAGTCTTTTTATAAATTAATGCATATTGCCATAAGCGTAATCCCGGACGCGCTCGCCTTACCGCTTCACGGTCTATTTCCAAATCCAATTCACCACTCATTAATGTTTCCTCCACCTTTCTACTCCAAGCTGTCCGAGCTATACAACAGCAAGCTTCCTTGCCTGCGTCTAAACTGGATTATGCGCCTTCTAACGTTGCTTCTGCCTGCTGCCGCTCCCACTGTTCCCGGTACCAACCGCCTTGAGCCAGCAATTCCTCATGGAATCCTTCCTCAACGATACGCCCTTCATCCATCACGACAATATGCTCAGCATGCCGTACTGCCGACAAACGATGTGAGACGATCAACGTTGTTTTACCAGCACGGGACCGCCGAATATTCGAGATGATTTCTGCTTCAGTCTTGGCATCCACTGCTGATAAAGCATCGTCAAGGATCAAGATTTGTGGATTGCCCAACAGCGCGCGGGCAATGGATACCCTCTGCTTCTGGCCGCCTGAGAGGGCAACTCCCTTCTCGCCTACAAGCGTTTCCAAGCCCTGCGGCAAAAACTCAAGATCTTTACGGAATGCAGAGCATTCAATAGCATCCTCCAATTGATCCTGGTCTCCGTCAGCTTTGGAAAATAATATATTTTCCCGAACGGTACGGGAGAACAGGAACGGATTTTGAGGCACATAGCCGATCCAGCCTTTCAAATCATCAAACGCAATATCCTGAAGCGGCTGTTCTGAGACGGATAACTGCCCTTCTCCTTTCGGATACTCGCGAAGCAGCTGCCTAATAAGCGTCGTTTTTCCACTGCCCGTTCGTCCAACAATGCCCAAAGTCTGACCTCGAAGCAAGTTAATCTTCAAATCACTTAAATTTTTAACTTCCGACGATGGATACTGGAAGGTAACTTGATTGAATTCAATCGAACCGGGTTCTGCCATCCGAATGGGATCAACCGACTCTTCCACATCTGCTTTATAAGATAGAGTTTCGTTTACCCTATCGAGCGACGCATTACCTCGCTGCATAATGTTAATGAGCTCACCAATCGCGAACATCGGCCAAATCAGCATCCCGAGATAAACGTTAAAAGTAACGAGCCCTCCAACCGTCAACTCATTGTGGAACACCAGATAGGCACCGTATACTAAACCCATAAGATAGCTTAAGCCGACAATAATCTTGACCGTAGGATCAAAGAGCGCATCAATTCTCGCTATTGCAATGTTCTTTCCTAATACATCAGAAGTCACATCTCCAAAATTACGTTCTGCTTCACGCTCTTGCACGAATGCACGAATAACACGGGTTCCGGATATCGTCTCAAGCACTCCGTCATTCATGACGCCAAAAGCGTCTTGAGCGGCTTTAAACCGCTTATGAATCCACCCTCCGTATATCTGCATCGTTATAGCCAGAATGGGCAATGGCAGTACTGCCGCCAATGTCAGCTTCCAGGATATGAGAAATCCCATAACACCTATTAAGGTCATGATCCATACTGTAGAGTCAACAAGAGTTAATATACCGAATCCGGCCGTCAACGAGACATCCTTTAAATCGTTAGTGGCACGCGCCATCAAGTCGCCTGTTCGGTTCTTTTCATAGAACGTTGGAGTCATTCGGAGAAGATGCCGCATCAACCGCGATCTTAACAGCCGCTCCACTACGAATGCACCGCCAAACAGACGATACATCCAAATATAAGTGATAAAATAAATGATTACAGCAAGCCCAGCTAATAGAAGAAGCGTGTTCGTAACCAGCCCCCAATCAAGTGCGCCTTGCTGAATGTAGTCGATCATGTCCCCAACGATCTTCGGCGGTATAACCTCTATCAACCCCGCAATAACGAGCAACGGGATCGCAATAGCATACCTTTTCCATTCTAATTTGAAAAACCAACCTAACTTCCCAAGCACTGAAAGCATAATCCTTTTCTCTCCTCTCTCTATGAACAAAAAAACACACGGCGCTACAGCTGTGTGCTTTTTCCTGTTACGGAACGTATAAAGCGCACGCCACGAATGAATCATGACCTGCGCTGTGGTTTCCATCTATGTAAGGCTGACGCTTTCCTCAATTAAGAAACGTCAACACATCCAATTACGGAAGCGGGAGGTCACATTATAGTTATGTTTGCTGAACAGACTAAAATTAGAGCTACGATGATCCATTCTTATTAGTGCTAACA
The DNA here is from genome assembly GCF_024722015.1 of Paenibacillus radicis (ex Xue et al. 2023). Lineage (GTDB taxonomy): Bacteria > Bacillota > Bacilli > Paenibacillales > NBRC-103111 > Paenibacillus_S. The sequence continues at coordinate 161,095 of NZ_JANQBD010000017.1, forward strand.
TAACGTAATCCCTCCTTCCAAATTCAAACCTTGATCTCAACACTAACAGAACTTTTCAATAAGGGGAATGGAAACTTTGAATATATATGATTATTCCCTCTTGATTAGACTACTTCGTCTTACTTCTTAATTTCAATAGTCGATGTACTCATTAATTCATCTGGAGTGATAACGCCCGATTTCAAATGGATCATTAGTTTAACTTGAACTTTGTAGGTTCCAGGTGGAACCTGACTTCCACGATTATCCAGCAGGTTCCATTCTTCGTTAAATGCAAGCTGCTCATCTATTTTCAAACCTCTTACTATGAGCGCCTCGGTAAATGCTTTATTATTCGACCACCTGTAAACCTCTGCATTATGCTCATCGTAAACAAAAATGTCATATTGTTGCCCGGAGCTGTGCGAAATCTCCAAGTCCTTCCCTGATACGTTTTGAATGGAGAAATCAAGTTTTACTTTTCCATTTTCTTCGAATGACTCCAATGATGTTTTGAAAAGCCCCGCTATCGGTGTTGATAGTTCAGCTTTCTTATTCATGATATCTTTTTCGATTATTGGATCGAGGCTCACTCCTTTTTCTACTTTTATTGGATGCAGCTGTTTGTTTTCATCAGGTTGCTTTTCTACTATCTTCAATTCTAATTTCGACTTCTCTATCGGGGGTTTGCCCGTATTAGGGTGCTGTACATCAGAAAAACCAAATAGTGGCATACATAAAAAAATTACCCCTAACAACAGCTCGTTCACCAAAATGCATCACCTCATAAGTTAGAACGAATTGAATATGAAAATTGTTCCAGTTATAAACATCCGCAGCAAAAAAAATAAATAAACTAAATAAGAATAGTAATATAAGTTTTAATTAACTGTAGTACTTGCACCGGAAATGGCATCTAATTTAGCATTGGGTAATGCTTCGATGAAAGCATTCAAAGCACTGCTGACAAATGAGTCCTTTCGAGTAATGAACTCCGTTTTTATGTGACTGATCGAATCGGGAATCGCATGCATGCGGATAATGCCTTCCTCCTCATGTTTGCGAATGACAGACTTGGGAAGTAGAGAAATACCGAGTCCTGCTGCTATGCCTCCGATAATTGCTTCAAGTGTACCGAACTCCATAATAAGCGGCTGTCTCAACCCGCTGAACTCCAGCCACCGCTCCAGAACATCCCGATAAGAACAGCCTGTGCTGAACACGAGGATCGGTCTAGTAAGAGCCACCTTCAGATCAACTACCGATGAGGCGGACGCTATTATAAGCTCTTCATCGAATACGGGAACGGACTGGAGCTCTGGGTGATCGCATTGGCATCCAATGAATGCCCCGTCCAGCTCGTAGTGGAGTACTTTCTCCATTAGAAATTGCGAATGCCCTGTCGTTAACGATAATTGTACATTCGGGTGCTGCTTGTAATACGAGGCAAGCAGCATAGGCAAGCGGACCGCTGCAGCTGTCTGCGTTGACCCGATCATGAGCGGACCGCTCGGATCGCTGCTTGAGGAAAGGGCTTGGGTCGCCTCGTCCAGCAAGCCGACTATTTTATCCGTGTATGCGAGCAGCATTTTGCCGCTAGATGATAATGTCATTCCCCTATTGTGGCGAAAAAAAAGCACGGAGCCCAGTTCCGATTCCAGCTGTTGAATCCTCGCAGTCACATTGGATTGGACATAGCCCAATCGTAAAGCAGCCTTTGTTATAGAGCCCTCGCGAGCAACCATTTGAAATACTCTCAGATCAGCGCTCTCCATAGTTATAGCCCTCCTTATTCTGTTCGCTCCATATATGAATTAATTCGGTAAAAGTTAGATATCACAAATTATGATAATCAATATCTCTAACAATCATTATACTTAATTCCAAACCTCCATTACAATCAAATCATCACGAATCAGCGGAGGTCTTCATCATGAGTAAATTCAAATATATCAGTCTTATAATACTGACTACCTTTCTAATGGGCATTGCATTTCCAGTCGGAAAAATCGGTATGTCTTATGCTCCTCCTTTCTTTCTGATGGGTATTCGCTTCATACTTGCAGGCGGTTTGCTCGCGATCATAGTAGCCAAGAAACCCCACCCCCGCAGTTGGAAGCAAGGGCTGCAAGCTGCTGTAGTGGGCTTGCTTCAATCCGCCGGGGTGATGGGCTGCGCTTACTACAGCATGCGATGGATAACATCGGGCGAATCCTCCATTATCACCTGTACGAACCCGTTGATTGTCATCGTGCTTGGAACACTGCTTACCGGTGCTGCTTACCGCAGACGCCAATGGCTCGGCGTGGCAGTAGGTTTTATCGGCGTTGTCTTCACCTTCGGCCTTCATATGAACATCCAGCCGGGCACGTTCATAAGCTTCGCAGGCGCCGTCTGCTTCGCTTCGGCCACTTTGCTTATTAAGCGATGGGGACCTGCATTTGATTTATCCGTGCTTGCTTCATATCAGATGTTTGTTGGGGGAGTCGCCTTGCTCATCATAAGTGCCTTTACAGAGCATCCATACTTTATCTTCACCGGCACTTCGGTAACCGTATTATTATTGCTTGTAATTATGTGTTCAATTGTTCAATTCACGGTCTGGTTCAACTTGCTGCGCAGTGGAGATCCCGCGAAAACGAGTGCCTTTCTGTTTTTGGTACCGCTGTTCGGTGTCTTTACAAGCTGGCTACTGCTAGGTGAGACGGTGGAATGGTATGTTGGAGTAGGCGGAGCATTCATATGCGCCGGTATTTTTCTAGTCAATTGGGAGGGTAAGGGAACCAAGGCGGAGAATATGAAAAATCAATTGGCCTAAAGGGGTAAGCCACAGGAGGTTGGTTGTATCTCAGTTTTTAGTGCTAACCAAAAAATCCGCTTCTCACAAGCGGATTTTTCCGATCATATTCCCTCTACTTTATGAAAACCATTTATCCAACTTCTATCTGATGCACTATAACTGACTGCTCCTTAAGCTGGGCCACAATGTCCGGATCGGTTTTCTCATCCGTAATAAGATGCCGTATTTCATCCCATGAAGCGACATGCGCCAAAGATTGCTGCCCGAATTTACTGTAATCAGCCAGTATATAGACTTCATCAGCGATACTGATCATTTTCTGTTTGACTAATGCTTGCAGCTCGTTGAACTCACTTAAGCCGCGCTGCACATGCAGTCCTTTGCAGGATAGAAACGCTTTATCGACATGATAGGTGCTAAGCGAACGTTCAGCTAACGGTCCCACATAAGAAAGCGAACGGGAAGACAACAGCCCGCCGGTGGAAATGACCTTAATCTTCTCTTTCCCGCTTAACTCCATAGCGACTTTGATCGAATTGGTCAGAACGGTTAGCGGCATATCCGGAAGCAACTGCGCCATGTACCAAGCCGAAGAACTGGCATCCAGAATAATGCGGTCATTCTCGTAAACTTGCATGACCGCTTCTTGGGCAATACGCCGCTTCTCATCCGCATTCGTTGTTTCCCGTTCCATGTAAGGTGTTTCCGCCTGAGCCGATTTCATGCTGATGGCTCCGCCATGGCTTCGCAGCAGCTTGCCTTCGCTTTCCAGCTTATCCAAATCACGCCGGATCGTTTCCTCCGTCACTTCGCATATAACGCTTAGCTCAGTTACCCGGATGCTGCCCCGTTCGTTAACAAGCTGTATGATTTTTTGCCATCTTTGCGCTACCAGCATTACAATCCCTCATTTGTATCAAATTACAGACTTATTCCTGAGCAACCGCTTCAAGAACCAATGACCTTTTGGAAGGTAAGGAAAGCTTGCTCCCAATCCTCATTTTGCTCCGGTTGGTACGTATCTACAGGAAATGAATGACGAATAATGTCCCTTGCTTCCTGAATACCGGAAATATGTCCTAGTGCCATATATTGTACAACAAGATTGCCTATTGCACTACCTTCGACTGGCCCCGCCCAAACCGGACGCCCAATTGCATTTGCTGTAAATTGGCATAAAAGTCGGTTATTAATTCCTCCGCCCACCATATGCAGCCCATTAAAGCGCTCCTTGCCTACCAAGCTCTCCGTGCGCTCCAGCACAACGCGATATTGCAGAGATAAGCTTTCCAGCACTATACGGATAATCTCTCCTGGTGTTTGTGGCACATATTGACCTGTACGGCTGCAATAGGCTTGGATCTGTTCTGGCATATGCACCGGGTTCAGAAATGCTGCATCGTCAGGATCTATGAACGCTGCGAAAGGTTTGGCCTGGTCTGCCAGCTCAACAAGCTGAGGAAAGGTTAATCCGAGACCTGCCTTATCCCAAGCTCGCTTACATTCCTGAACCAGCCACAGCCCCATAATATTACGAAGCAAGCGGAACGTACCGTTAACTCCGCCTTCATTGGTGAAATTCCAATCCAATGCCTGCTTCGTCAACACAGGCTCCTTCACCTCGGTACCGAGCAGCGACCAGGTGCCGCAGCTCAGATAGGCAAAATGCTCCTCGGACGCAGGAACAGCCGCGACAGCTGACGCCGTGTCATGCTCGCCCACGGCGATTACCGGTATTGCCGGTACGCCCAGCTCAGCGCATACCTCAGCGGATAGCGAGCCTGCGCTGGTGCCAGCCGCAACCGGAGGCAGCAGAATCGATGCCGGCAGCCTTAGCTGCTCCAGCAGCAAGGAGTCCCACTTGCCCGTACGAGCATTCAACAGCTGCGTCGTGGAGGCATTCGTGCCTTCGCTCAGCATGATGCCGGTCAAAAAGTACCGCAGCAGATCAGGAATCATCAGCAGCTTATCGGCTTGCTGAAGCTGCAGTGATTCATTCTTCTTTAAGGCATACAGCTGATAAATAGTATTGAACGGCAGAAACTGGATGCCTGTCGAGTCAAATAGTTCCTCACGGCTGATCAGCGTTTCGACCTCTTCCATCATGCCTTCGGTATGATGATCGCGGTAATGATACGGATTGCCGAGCAGTTGGCCCGAGGCATCGAGCAAGCCGAAATCGACCGCCCACGAGTCGATTGCCAAGCTTTCTACGGCATGATGCCCCGCATGCCCGGCCTTCACAATACCCTGCTTAATTTCGTGAAGCAGGCGCAAAATATCCCAGTGCAGGTGCTTGCCCACCTGCACCGGATCGTTCGGGAAGCGATGGATCTCCTCAACGGTAAGACGGCGGGGGGCACCCGCGCGGTCTTCACCGTCTCTCAGAGGCTCCAGCTTCCCAATAACTGCACGCCCGCTGCTCGCGCCCAGATCGAACGCGAGCACTGTCGCCGCATCGTTGCTGCTGCGGCTTACCAACTGGCTCCGCCTTTGCCGCGAGCCAGGATGCTTTCTCCATATCCGCTTTGCAGATATGCCTTCATCGGATCAGCAGGCACTCCTTGCTCTTCACGCAACGATACCAATAGTGGAGTCACGTCAATTTCATAAGCGGAACGAACTGCATTCTCAGCAGCCAGAACATCCTGACGTTCCTGTGCTTCGCGTACTTCTTCCAAATTCACTAGCAGCGCTTTCGCGTATTGAGTTTGAACATTTAACACTGAACGAAGCATAGCTGGAATTTTGGGCTCAATAGCGTGGCTTTGGTCGATCATATAAGCAATTTGTTCAGCTGTATGACGAATTCCCGCGTTCGGATCTGCCGCAGCTTCAAGAATTTGATAGAAAATAAGGAATAATTCATAAGGGTTAACTGAACCAACAATCAGATCATCATCGGCATATTTACGACTGTTAAAGTGGAAGCCGCCCAGCTTCTGTTCATCCAGCAAGTACGCTACAATATGCTCAACATTGGTACCTTGGGCATGGTGACCCGTATCGACCAATACTTGAGCTTGAGGCCCAAGCTTGTTAGCCATGTTGAAAGCCATTCCCCAATCAGCAAGATCGGTATGATAGAACGCAGGCTCGAAAAATTTGTATTCAATCAGCATCCGCATATTCGGATTCATGGCTTGATACATTTCTGACAGTGCTTCATGCATCCATGCTTTGCGTTTACGAATATCGGCTTGACCCGGATAGTTTGTACCATCTGCAAACCATAAGCTAAACGCATCTGAGCCAACAGTTTTGCCGATCTGTACGCATTCGAGCAGGTGATCCGTTGCTTTACGGCGGATAGCTGCATTAGAGTTAGTGACGCTGCCGAAAATATATTCATCCTCTTGGAACAAGTTCGGGTTAACGGCTCCAATTCTCACGCCAAGCGAATCCGCATGTTTCTTTAATTTGTCGTAATCATCAACCTTATCCCATGGAATATGAATAGCTACAGAAGGACAAATTCCTGTGTATTTATGAACCTGTGCCGCGTCTTCGAACTTTTCGAACGGATCACGGGGTACTCCAACCGCTTTGAATACTTTAAAACGAGTTCCTGAATCACCGTATCCCCAAGAAGGCGTTTCCACTTCAATGGTTTTCAGCTTCTTTTTCACTTGCTCAAGGTCGATCCCTCTATTTTTTTGCTGCTCTTCAAAAATCGCATAAGCGCGGTCCTGTAATGTCATGGCTAAGCTCCTCCTAATGGTCTGTTCCTGTATTCATCTTCCAAAAAAATGAAGTAAGTAAAGTATAAAAACATGTCCTAAGCGGATCCCACTAACCGAAGTAGCCTATAGCCGTCATTAACGCATTTGCTGGTTGTGTCGCATCCAAGCGGCTGTATTGAACAATAATCGGAACAGAGCTTTCCAGGCTGATGGCATAAGGCACTCCAACTGGAATAGTTTCCCCATTTTTGGATAGCAAGCTTGTGCGGATATGCCGAGTTCGTCGTCCTGGAACAGTCGCCAAAATATCTTCAATAGGCTCTCTGTCTTCAAAATAAATCGTAACCCGAATATCCGCATCCTCCGTTAAACAATTCAACACACAGATGGATTCATGGCTTTCCAACTCTCCACTGCTATGTGGAGGAATATAGGCGTCAGGAATGTACCAAGAAGTACGGCCTTTTGCATGAGAGCCTTCTACTGTCATTGTTCATTAGCCTCCTAATATATAGTTTCCTTATGCAAAAGATTGCGTATCCCACAGCATTCAAGCAATGGGATACGCCACCTTCTAGTAGTACCTTGCTCCGTTTCTTGCTGTTATCTAGTAAATGCCGCAGGAACGCCGCCATCCACGGTCATCATGCATCCCGTTGTTTTCTCTGCCTTGGAAGAAGCGAAGAATGCGATTGCGTCAGCAATGTCTTGAGGATAGATGTTCACAAGCAAAGTTGTTCTTTTACGATAGTACTCTTCAAGCTGATCCGGTTCGATATTGTAAGCAGCAGCTCTCTCATTACGCCAGCCTGAATTCCAAATTGCCGAGCCTTGCAGAATCGCATCCGGCAGTACGGAGTTAACACGAATTCCGAACTCCCCGCCTTCTGCAGCGATGCAGCGGGCCAAATGTACCTCAGCGGCTTTTGCAGTGCTGTACGCTGATGCATTCTTCCCTGCATAAATCGAGTTTTTGGAGCCTACAAACACCATATTACCGCCAATCGACTGCTGTTTCATAAGACGGAAGGCCTCTCTTGCAATCAGGAAATAACCAGTTGCAAGAACGTTCATGTTCAGGTTCCACTCTTTTAACGAGGTTTGGTCAAAAGGACTTGAGGTTGCCAAACCTGCATTGTTAACCACGATGTCTACGCCACCGTATGCCAATATGGATTGGCGGAATGCAGCAGCCACTTGCTCTTCATCCGTCACGTCAATCTTCACAGCTGTAACTCTTGCCTCACCGTACTGGGCATTCAACTCCTGAGCCAGCTTCTCGGCGCCTTCGATATTCAGATCCGCGATTACTACATGAGCGCCGTCCTTCAAAAATTGACGGCAAGTTGCGCTTCCGATACCGCCAGCGCCTCCTGTAATGAAAGCAACCTTACGTGAGAACTCAGCTTCGGCAGGCGCTAATGACAGCTTATACAGCTCCAGTGGCCAGTATTCCACATTGTACGACTCATTTTCGCTAAGTGAAACGAATTGCCCCAATGCCGTAGCCCCACGCATAACGGAGATTGCACGATGATATAATGCTCCGCTAACTTTGGACATAGACCAGCTTTTGCCTGTATTGATCATCCCTACGCCAGGAATAAGAATAACGCGTGGAGCTGATTCGAAGATTTGGTCGCCATCATTGCAATTGCGTTGGAAATAAGCTTGGTATTCCGCTTTGTAAGCTTCAACACCGCTTTTAACCGCTGCTGTCAATGCTGTCACATCTCCTGAAGCGGGGTCCCACTCCACGAACAAAGGCTTCATCTTTGTATGAACGAGATGATCCGGGCAAGCTGCTCCTACTTGAGACAAGCTCGCAGCATCCTTGCTGTTAACGAATTGCAACACATCTGCTGCGTCATCGTAAGTTAAAATCATCTTTTTCTCATTGCTTACAGCGCCACGAATGACCGGCATAATCTGAACAGCAATTTGTTGTCTTTCTTCAGCTGACAATGCTTGATACTTAGCTCCGCCGAACAACGTTTCCTCTTTCACTTTAGCTTCGATAAAGTCTTCTGCCTCTTGAATAACTGCTAGCGTTTTTAAGTAACTAGCTTCAGACGTATCGCCCCATGTAACAAGACCATGCTTCTCCATCAGCACTAGCTCCGCTTTCGGGTTAGCGAGAACGCCTTGTGCAATCATTCTAGACAAGCTGAATCCTGGGCGGATGTAAGGTACCCATACGAAACGGTCTCCATAAATTTCTTTGGCCAGCTCTTTACCGTTATCAGCACAACATAAGCTTATAATTGCATCTGGATGTGTATGGTCAACATGCTTGAATGGAAGAAATGCATGCAATAATGTTTCGATGGAAGCACGAGGATGCTTGCTATCAACCATGCAATGGCCCAAATAAGCTACCATTTCTTCATCACTCATTGTTTCTCTCTCAAATAAAGGACGAATATCCTCCAAATTCAAACCTGTGAAATTGCCTGCTTTCATTGTAGCCAAGTCAGAACCGCTGCCTTTAACATACATAACCTCGATTGATCTGCCGCGGAAATCTGTTATTGTTGTTTTCGTTGAAGTATTGCCCCCGCCCCAGTTCGCAACCGAACGGTCAGTTCCTAACAGATTAGAACGATAAACTAGCTCTTCAAGCCCCCCTGTCAGTTGTGAAGCTTTGCTGTTGTTCCATAAATTGGATGGCATTGTTTGATTTCCTCCCGAATAGTTTTGGTTAATATTGTTTTATGATAGATTCATCATATCATATGTCTGTTTATTTTTGTATATGTATTTTTATTTTTGTTTTTAGTCCGTATTCTGCGATATTTTTGTAGTATAATTTGCTTTGCTTCATTAAATTAACATTATAATATCCCCCTATTAAACTATCTCTATACAAGAACCTCCGGTTCATACTCATACTCTAATATAATATGAAAAGCTTCTAATCGAAGCCCTTTCGAGGAAGATACAAACGTGTCTTAGCGGTGGCTTTTCTTGCAATAATAGAAAGGTGAACCCCCGGTTCGAACTTATACTTTCTAAATATTATTAAAAAAAACTACGCAGTCCGCCTTACCAGCAGATTGCATAGCCTTTTTGATTACATCTATTTATTGAATCATTTTTCTCTTCTGTTATTAGGATGGTAATTGCATTTCATTAAAGAGCGGCTGCAAACTGCCGGCCAAACTCTTTACACTGCTCTTTCTCTTCATTAGAAGGAGTCAACTCAATTTTCAAGCCTTCGAGAACAACCTCAGCTCCCAATTCCTTTAGCTTAGAAACCAGAGTATCAACCGCTGCACCATATTCCGAATAGGAGGAATCGCATGAACCGAAAGCGGCCGATTTTTTATTAGTCAGATCTATATCATCCATCTCTTCATATAAATCAAGGAACTCATCGGGCAAGTCACCGTCTCCCCAAGTGTACGCACCTAATACAACGCCATCATATTCAGTCAGCTCAGATGCACTTGCGTCCATCGAAGACTTCAAAGTTATTTCATGACCAGCTTCACGAATTCCATCTGCAATCGCTTCTGCCATTTCTTCTGTATTGCCCGTCATACTTGCAAAAACTACTATTACGTTTGCCATCTTTTCCGCTCCTCTTAATGAATGATTATAATGTTGTGTTAAAACTCCATTTACAAACAAGGCAGATATTAAGAATGTATTCGATAACGATTCTCACTTTATTGATAATGATTATCAATTTCATTTGTTAATTTAATACATCTGCATGGGAATGTCAAGCTTCAATTAAAAAATAATAAAGATGTAGCTCATCATAGCCATGCTTCATCCAAGAAAGTCAATGAAATAGCGGAAGTATTATTCCTCTGTCACCTGAAAAGCTCAAAAAATAGAGAGACAACGGAACAGCTGATTCCGTTATCTCTCTATTTTTATACAAAGCTTGCCTATTCGCCCAACATAACGGAATTCCGCCTTCCGCTATCGCCTTATATTGGAGGCTGCAGATGGAATAGCGGAAATCTCCGTTCCGTTCAAACTGGCCGTTAGCTTATTCCATCCATTTCATTCAATTAGTCAAATAATTACTATTCCGAGTCTGTTGTTGATATATGCCCTTGGTTGTTTTGGATTAAGCTCACAACCTCATCATAATCTTTTTCATTAACCTGCACCGCTAAAACATAATGAAAACGCTCAAGCTCATCATCCTCACCATCTAGTGAAACTCCTAGTAAAGGTGCATACTCCCCACTGCTCTCCGCATAAACTATAGCTCCAGAACCGCCCGTTCCTGAAGGTGCGATGCCTGCGCCAAGCGGCACAACCAGCTCGCTGTTACCAGACATGCCATCTTCTTGAATCACTCCGATTTCCAGCATTTCAGTATCATACTTTTGCAGTAAGATTCTAACATCCTCTGCTTCATTCTCTGTCCGAAAGTAAGCTTGAATGGATTTTATCATAGTCAATCTCTCCTTTACCTGAAGTTTGGATACACCATCTTTTTACCCATAAAGGAGATCTTGAATACATATTTAAGCCTAATGTGAAAAAATTATAATAGATCTTCGCCTATTTAAACTATTATAAAATTATTCTTATACTATTATAGTTGTGTTTTGCAACAGGATCTTTTATAATCATCCTTACGACTAAAAATGGAGTGACATAACTTGACGTTAATTGACGTGGATCGACTACATACGCTAGGCCAATTTTTAAAAACAGCACGCACCAAGCTAAACCCTGACACCGCCGGCTTTACCGGAGGAGGACGCAGACGAACACCTGGACTTCGACGTGAAGAAGTCGCTCAGCTTGCAGATGTGAGCACCACCTGGTACACATGGTTGGAGCAAGGTCGCAATATCCAGGTATCTGCTCTTGTATTGGATCGAATTGCTACAGCACTTCAGTTAAGCACTGCCGATCGCAGCTATTTATTTACAATGGCTCTGAAGCAAACCTCCTCCATTTTTAATGAATCTCCGCCGGTCATTGATCCGACGCTGCAGCGTATTCTTGATTACTTATGCCCCTGTCCAGCCTTTATCGCTGACCGGAGATGCGATATCATCGGGTGGAATAAAGCTGCCAGTATAATTTTTGGAGACATAGGTCCTTTCAGCAGAGAGGATAGAAATATTGTGTGGCTTTCCTTTATGAAACCTGAAGTTCGGGAAATGGTTGTGAATTGGGAGGATTTTGCGAAGGATTTTCTTACGATATTCCGCAACTATCAAGGACAGTATCATGGCGATCCATGGTATGACGAGTTTATCCAGCATTGCGGTCAAATCAACCCCATGTTCAAACAGCTGTGGCAGAGAAGCGAGCTCCCGGCCGTCCCCAAAACATTGCGTGAGATCAATCACCCTAATGCCGGCAGCATGAGATTCGAACTCACTTCTTTTCAAGTTTATGCTCGTGCCGATCTGCGCTGCTGTGTGTACACTCCATTGCCGGACACTGAGACGGAAGCGAAGCTGGAGCAGCTGCTTACAGCGGTTAGTTAGCCTTATTCGGATTAACGTTGCACGGTTTAAGCTCGACCCGATATTAATTTTGTAACCATATTTGTTATTTGTTCAATTAACTTAAATAAAAACCAGTCCTACACTAATTAAAGTGTTAGGCTGGTTTTTTTCTTGCATTTCTTTGCAAAAAAGTTGACAAAGAGCCCCAATACGAATATGATCATTTTATCGAATTGAATGAATGATTCATTCATTTACATGAAGGAGGAGTTTTACAAGCATGATGACCGATTCCAAGGATCACCTTCGGGACGAACGAAGAGAACAGATCAAGCGGGCAGCGCTCAAAGTATTTGCACAACGCGGCTTGATAGGTACCAAGATGAACATGATAGCCAGAGAAGCGCAGATCAGTGACGGCCTCTCGTACCGTTATTTCAAATCTAAGGAAGAAATCCTTACTGAACTTATTAAGGAGGCTATTGAGGGCTCTAACGAAGCGTTTGCTCTTATCACGAATATGCCTGGATCGCCAATTGAAAAAGTTCGGACCTTAACCAATGAGATTTTGCAGGAGGATAATCATCACTTCATTCTGATGCAGCAGGTGATGTTAGCTGATGAGCTGCCGAATGAAGTTGTAGAGCTGCTTAAGACGCACGACTCCGCGGCGATGATCAATACGTTGACCGCCATAATCGCAAAGGGGCAGCATTCTGGAGAATTCGTTGAAGGCAATCCGAAAGAGCTTGCCATGTGGTATTTGACATCTCTCGTCGGCCTGATGAATATACAAAAGATAGATATTGAAGGCTACCAGCTGCCTGATGCCGATTTCATGATGCGCTTGATTGTGAAGCCTAATCCTATATAGAAAGCAGGTTTATACATGAAAAAGGACATGACGAACAAAACCTTAATCTTGATCGGGTTGCTGCTTGGCCTCGTCTTCTCGGAACTCGATCAAACAGCTGTCTCAACAGCATTACCTACAATTATCCGCGATCTGCACGGGTTGGCGCTCTTCGGCTGGGTAGCGGGAATTTATATGCTGTCAATCACAATCTTCATGCCAATCTTCGGCAAGCTGGCCGATCTCTATGGTCGCAAACGGATTTATCTGCTCTGTGTCGCGCTTTTCATAGCAGGCTCCATTCTATGCGGACTAGCGAACTCGATGACAACATTGCTTATAGGCAGAGGCATACAAGGGATCGGAGCCGGAGGACTTATGCCGCTCGCCATGATTATTATCGGAGACTCGTTCCCTCTCGAACAACGGGCGAAGGTACAGAGCTTGGTCGGCCCGATGCTGATTTTACCGCAGCTGCTAGGACCGACAGTAGGTGGTTATTTCGTCAGCCATATGAACTGGCACTGGATATTTCTGATCAACATCCCGGTAGGGCTGGTTGCAGCCTTTTTCGTCGCCAAAGGTCTGCGTGAATCCGTGAGTTCAGAGAAGAAGCAGATAGACTGGGCTGGAGCATGCACGCTCGTCCTCTCTATGCTGGCTTTACTTTTCGCGCCGGTGCTAATAGATGTAGCAGGCTATACATGGTCTTCTCCCGTCATAATCGCCTTGCTGGCATTATCAGGCGTATTGATCGCCCTGTTCATCCGCATCGAATCGAAGGCTGCAGATCCGATCATTCCGCTTCAGTTGTTCCGTAACCGCTCGGTTGTAGTTCTATCGCTTATCGTCTTCATAACGATGCTTGGAGTTATGGGAGGCATGTCCGGGTTTCCCTTCTTCGCTCAGAACGTGATGGGCATGACTCCTACTGCTTCCGGCTATCTGATGTTAGCCTTCATGGCAGGTGCGATCCCTGCGAGCATATTATGCGGATTCCTGATCACTAAGATTCCTTACAAGCATCTGTTTGTTTCTTCATTTGTCCTGCCCGTTGCCGGTTATCTGGTACTGTCTAGAATCGACGTGAGCACAACCGTACTGTATGTAATCATTGCATTCTTCATATTGGGATTGGGTATTGGCGTATTATTCGGTAGCGACAACCTGATCGTACAGGAAACGGTGGATAAGGAGCATACAGGGGTTGGTGTTGCCACCGTACAGCTGTTCCAATCGCTTGGTGCCACTCTTGGATTCAGCATCTTCGGCAGTCTGCTCTCCCGCAACATTCATAACGGTATCGACCAATTATCCGATCAGTTCCCAGCAGGAACATCGGACTCCATCATGAACGGGGGGATACCGGAAGGGATACCGGCAGACTTGCTGCTTCAGATCAAAACTGTATTCGCCGGAGCGTTCCAGCAAATGTTTATGATAGGAACACTTTTTGCCATTGCAGTATTTATTATATGCTGGTTCATGAAGAAGGAAGTGCTAACCCCTCAGCAGAACCCCACGCATACAGTTATGCCTGGTGAGACAGTATAAGTTATTCATACTAAGGATTACTTTCATTGAGTACATTCTGTCGTTACATGATGTTGTAATTGCGAATCGCGCCCTTTAAGAACGAATATGATGTCATCTCATTCGATTACCCGGGAAATAAGCAAATACGAATAAGAGGCTGTCCCAAAAAGGTATCAGTGAATGAATCAGTCCCAAACTATGTACAAAGACGCCTCCAAACCACCATGTAAGTGGAAATGGAAGCGTCTTTTTTGTAGGAAAATTCCCATCAGAGTGGGGGTTCTAAAATCCAAAAATGAGTCCTGCCGCTTTTTGGATGTGCTTAAGTGATGGGGCGAGAAGCGATGTTCAAAGGCTGCTTTCAATCTAGAGGAGACCATGATTTGTCGTGGCCGCTGCGGAAGGAAAGAAAATAGATGGAAATTGTAACGCTAATCCAGCATGGATATCGCCTGAAATCAATCTAACTGGAAAAACTAACTCTAATAGAGGTGAAATGGTGGATATCAGCCAAAATACGTAGAATTAGCATGAGGAATTCCAGCTATAAGACTTGGAATGCTATTTTCGGTGTAACTAACTTGACATTTTCCTGATAATTGCACGGAGTACGCCAGACTGCCATGCAATGCCGTAACCGAACCACGAACCACGAACCCGGCACCCGCGATATGTACGCGCTGGAAAGCGACCTCATCTTATTCATCACTAAGAATACACAAGAATATGCAAAAAAGCCTTCAACTATTAAAGTGGAATTGAGGGCTCTTTTGCAACCATCCATTCAGGATAAAATGGTGGAGGAGTTGTCCTCAAAATGACTTTTGGGACAGCCCCTTATACTGAATATGCAGCAGATCCACAGTCGCTGCCTTATTTATCTGCATCCCGGTTCCACAAATGCCTGAGCTCCTCACTCGTTTGCAGCAATTGTTCAAGCATGCCCTCGGCTTCCACACGTCCGTCCTTCAGCACGATGATATGGTCTGCATGCGTCAGCGCAGCCTTGCGGTGCGAGATCACCAGGCAGGTCGCCTTTCGATGCTCATAAAGGCGCTCCCACAGCTTGCGCTCGGTCTCGACGTCCAGTGCGCTGGACAAGTCATCAAACACGAGCAGCTCCGCATTGCGCACGAACATACGCGCCGCGGCTGTTCGCTGTGCTTGGCCGCCGGACAGCTTCACTCCACGCGGTCCGATGACCGTGTCCATGCCATGTTGCAGCATGGCAATATCGGGCTCCAGCACGGCAGCATATACCGCCGCCTCAAGCTGCGCTTTATCCTCCTTGAGGCCAAGCAGGATGTTATTTTGCAGCGTGTCGCTGTACAGTCGTGGCACCTGTGGAGTATAAGCGCTGTGCGGCGGAATGAAGAACTCTCCTGGCTGCTCAATCCTCTTCCCGTTCCAACGAATATCGCCTTGATCCATAGGCAGCAGCCCCAACAAGGTGCGGACCAGGGTTGTTTTACCCGAACCTATCCTCCCTGTAATAACTGTAAAAGAACCTTCCGGGATGCTTAGGTTTATCCTCTCGATGCCGCGTCCGGTTTCTGGATAACGATAGGACAGCTCCCGTACCTCCAGCAAGCTAAGGCTTCCGCCACGATCCGCAACATCGGATAGTACTTCTAATCCATTGCTCTTCGCCCACGGCTCATTAGCTTTTGCTCTCTGCCTTACAGCAGCTATTGACTGTTGCACCTCAGCTTGAGCACCAGCCGCCCCAACCTCATCCTCAGTCCGGCCAATTAATGGCTCATCTCTGCTCTGCCGCTTCTCGAAGCCTTCGTAAGCATCAGGCAACTTAGCATCCTTTCTTAAATATAACGGATGAGGTTCCGTTAATTTCTTTTCATCCGTCCCTTGCATTAATGAAGCTAATCGTTCTTTAGCTACCGTGCTTTGCTTAAAGTAGGTTAAAAATTTGCCGAAGTTTTGGATGAACTGCGTAACGAACGTTAAATAGTAGACGAATAAGGCAAAATCTCCGACAGTAAAGCTTCCGTCCCGCATAGACTGTGCAGCGAGCAGCAGTATAAAGCCCGTACCAATATTAACTGTATTGGAGAACACGGAGTCTAGTGATTGCGTCAGCAGCTTATCCTTCAGCATCGCTTGACGACGGTTATCGTTCAGCTTCCTGAACCGATCGATTACCCTGTCTTCAGCCCCGGCAACCTGAATGGATTGCACGCTGTTGAACATCTCGCTGATCGCCCCGGTCACCTGGCTAGTAGCCTCCCGGCTTGCGGCACGATACTTTTGCAGCCAAGTAGTTGACGCCTGAGCAATTGTCACAACTACTACAAGCGGCAAAAACACCCACACAGTCATCGTTGCATTAATTCCATATAAGATATAAAAGGAAACCGCAGCGAAGATTGTCATCCCAAAAGAGTCTACAGACCAGCTGACTGTCTCCTCCACCTGATCCACATCATCGCGAAAGTTGCTAATTGCTTCACCGGGCGAGCACGGAATTGCCTTCGCACCCGGTTCCTTAAGAATATGATTCAGCATATTTCTGCGTAACAGCGAACCGATACGGAAACGAAAGTTAACATCCGTAATAAACCCAAATAATATCATTATCACTCGTCCAAGGGCGGACGCAATTAGCAAAGCGATTAATGTCCACTCACTGAACTCATAAGCTGCGTTACCCGACAGCGTATCGAAAAATTGCTTAGTGATCCAACCCGGCACTATCGGAGCGAGGTAAATGAGAGACCATGCGACAGCATTTAGGACATACAAGCCTATACGGTAACGGGTTAATTTCAATAAGAACGCAAAGGTACTCATGCCAGCATCTCCTCCATTCCAACCTGAAGCATATGGCTGTAGCGGGAATGATTATCTGCCGCCAAGCGGGCTCTATCCCCGAATTCAATCATTCGTCCTTGTTCGAGAATGAGGATGTTGTCTGCCCTTTGTATCGTGGCCAACCTATGAGCAATTACAATACAGGTACGATTAACCAACAAGCGGCTGATCGCCTTCTCCATCTTTTGCTCGGTTGCCGGGTCCAAGCGGGAGGACGCTTCATCCAGAATAATCAAACCGGGATCGGATAGAAACACACGGGCAAATGATACAAGCTGCGCTTCCCCTGCGGATAATCCTCCCCCGCCCGATTCCAAGCGGCTATCAAGTCCTGCCGGCATAGAATGAAACCATTCCCCGAGCCCCAGTTCCTCAAGCACACCGATAATTTTCTGATCTTGAATATCTTCTTGAAAGAAGGTCAAATTATCCCGAACCGTCCCTTGGAAAATTTCTATATTTTGCGTAACCAGCCCTACTCGGTTCCTTAATTCCTGCAAAGTCGTATCTCGAATATCGACCCCTTCCAGATGGATCCCCCCCATGCGCGGATCATAAAAGCGCAGCAGCATTCGTGCTAGAGTTGTTTTTCCGCTACCGGTTCTTCCCAGCACGCCAAGCACCTTTCCGCGTTCCAAACGAAAATAAATATCCTGCAATGTGGTCAGTTCGTCTTCATAGCCGAATTCTACATGATTGAACTGTACGGACAGCGGACCGGCAGGAAGCGGTACACCGACTCCATCTCTTATCGCCGATTCCGTCTGCAGCAGCTCCCGTATCCTCACGATACTGGCATCCGCTTTCTGTAAATCCTCCATCTCTGTGCGGATCTTCTCAATCGGTTTAGCCATCAATTCCGTATAATAAAAGATCATGTACACGGTTCCAAGTGTGATTGCTCCTTGCTTCCACAGCACGGCGCTAATGGCAAACGCCACCGCGCTGCCGATCGTAAACACAACCAATGTTGTAATCCACATAGATGCCCAGCCAAGGAACGCTTTAATACGCAGTGGCAGCCATTCGCGGATTAATGAATAGAACCGGTGCATAACGTAGCCTGTTGCTCCGTTCGCCCGCGTATCTTCAGTCCCTTCCAAATGTTCGCCGAGAAAGCCATAGAAGCGCGAGCTCATCGCTCTCATATTCCCCCAATGGGGTACCGCAAATTGACGTATGTATTGGATAGCATAAATGGCAAAAATAACGAACAACGTCATGCTGATGCCAACAAGCCATCCTTCCCGGAACAATAAAACAAGCATTCCTGCAACCAATAGAAGATTGCTTAACAGAGAAACTACAAAGTTGGAGAAAAAGTTAGCCAGATTGTTAATATCGCCATCCACTTTTTCGATTATGGCGCCGGATGTATGCGATTTATGAAAGGTCATATCGAGCTTCATACAGTGAGCCGCCACATCGCCTCTTAGCCTGTTTGTCGCGACCCAACCTATGTTCTCGCCTATGTAGGTTGCAAGTACCGTTAAGCCCTGATGGATCAATGAAACTACAATAAACAGTCCTGCGGCATATAACAGAGGCTCATTGCTGTCCTGTGTTTTTGCTGTATCAATAAAATAACGAATAATTTGCGGGTTAATCAACTGCATGGCGATGCCAGAAACCAGAAGCACCGATAACCAAATGATGCTTTTGCGCTGAGGCCGCAAATAATTAGACAGCAGTCTTGTATATTCATTCAGCGGTATTTTGCGGTTCATGCTCTCACTCCTCCCTTGAAAAAAAGCGTATGGATGTAACTTTAGTGGATGCTGCAAGCCGCGTCAATGGATTTATTGGAATAAACCTATTATAATGAGATATTTTTCTAATATTCCACGTACTCGACTTATTATGACAATTCATGCTAAGCAACTTGATTTTTCAATAGAATTTAATAAGACATTATACCTAAATTTAGTCATTTAACAAAGTTTATAGTGAAATATTAGTAGATTTGATTTACACTATTTACAATACGATATTTACCTTCGCTTCTATGAATAGACATAAAGAACCATTTTTTACCTTTTTTCACTTCCTACTCATCGCACTTCTTTCCTACCACCATTCATAGCACCCTTATAGCTTTATACCATTAACAGTCCTATAGCACCGTTTAAATCAGTAATTAAAGATGAACCTGCTGGAAGGAGATACGGAAGTTGAAATGGCAAAAGTTATGGTTGTCGAGCAATACAAACCGATTCGTTGTTTATTAAGAACCGTTCTGACCTCTGTCGGACATGAGGTAGTAGTTGAGGTCTCTAACGGCCCCGATGTGCTATCGACCTTTCATTCCTTACTCCCGGATATCATCTCCATGGATATGCGTCTTCCTTCTATGGATTGTTTCGAACTGCTTAAACAAATTAAAAGCACAAATCCTAACACTCGTATCGTAGTCTACTCATCTGATATCCATTCCGCGGATGTCGAAATGGCTATTTCCTGTGGTGCCCATGTTGTATTTGATAAACCGTTTGATATCGATGATTACTTAAAACATTTCCAATGATAGTGTTTACATTTTCTATGTAATGCTTATACGACTCCGTGCTATAATAGGATCATTCATTCAAGAATGGGAGTCGAGTTCGTCTATGTGGTTCAAGAAATACCATCCTATGCGTATAACTACTTTGATTGCAGCCACCGTGCTATTATTATTTCTCGAGACGTCAGACTCCGGAATTGCGCCAATCCGTCCTGTAGAGCTTCAAACTACTCCTTTAACGGATTGGAGCAAGGAAGAGCTTTCCCGCAAGCCCAATGTAATTGTGGTACTTAGCGAAGCCTTTTGGGATCCTACTCAAATCGAAGGGCTCAAGTTTAGCCGTGATCCTATCCCTACCTTCCATGCACTTCAAAATAAATATACGAACGGTAAAATGCTATCGCCGCAATTTGGCGGTGGAACCGCTAATGTAGAGCTTGAGGTGCTGACCGGAAATTCCATGCGTTTTTTACCGGAAGACTCCATTGCTTATGAGACCGTTATAAAGCATGATGTTGACTCTCTGGCCAGTATTTTATCCCGTCAAGGGTATACATCAACAGCCATAACCCCATTTCACAACTGGTATTTTGACAGCTTGAATGTATATCGCCGTTTTGGCTTTACCCGTTACATTAGCATGGAATTTTTTAATCCGAATGAATTCGTGGGACCTTATATAGGCGATCATGCCGTAGCTAAACGAATCATTGAAGAAACCGAGCGAAGCCAAGGGCCTGATTTTATTTTTGCAAATACTATGGAAAATCATTACCACTACTGGTCGAACAAATTCAAACGAAATACCATCAATATAAAAGGCAATGTATCCGGCGAGGCCCTCGACATTTTGGAAACCTATGCGCAAGGAGCTAGCGGAGCCGATTCCATGCTTCAGGAGCTGGTTGAGCATTACAGCCAGGTCAAGGAGCCGACGATTATCGTCTTTTTTGGGGATCATCTGCCTTTTTTAGAGAACGATTATTATGTTTACAAGGAAACCAAGTATATTCAAAGTGAGGACGAGCCGGATTTTTTGCAAAAAACACATAATGTACCGCTGCTCATCTGGAATAACTATTTGCCTGAAGGAAAGGACAATTTATATATAAGCCCATCCTTTCTAAGCCCCTATATACTGGAATTGGCGAAGCTAAAAGGCAGCGATTACACCGATTTTCTGTCCAGGCTGTCGAAGCAAATCCCGATTATTCCGCCAAAGCCCTATTATGAAGCCATGCATATACGCGAATCCGATCTAACTGAGTACGAGCAATGGCAAAATAGGATACTAGCAGGAACAAATACCTCGGATTCCGAATATGACGGCTCTGATGAATTAGCTGAATTGAAGAAGCCATTGGCCGAAACCTTTACATTAGGCTATGGAGATCCGATCATTCAGTCCGTCTCGCCAGAGGTGCTTCTACGGCTGCAAACCGGAGAGAAGCTGATTGCTGATCTATTGAAAAAGACGATTACCATTAAAGGCGGCCGTTTCGGTATAGGCAGTGTAGTCTTTGCGAACGGCAAACCGCTGGAAACATCCTGGCAAACCGAGGAAAGCTTATCCGCTGTAATCCCTAAAGAACTGCTAAGGAAGCCGGGTAAGCTTGAGCTTCAGGTTCGAGTTATGGACGAGAAGGAAAATGTCCTTGCACAATCCAGGTCCGTTGAATTGCCCATAAAAGATAAACAGCCCTGAACGGACATATCGGCTTAGCGATATCCAGTCCTTCGGGGCTTTCCTTTTTTATAAGCTTAGCTTGAGTTATCTTTAAGTCGGATCCAAGGGCTGTGGCTGAGACAAGTGACCTTTACGAAAGCCTGCGGGGGTAATTCCCTTGCTTTCCCGGAATATGCGGGCAAATGTGTTATATGAACCATAGCCTGTTTCCATAGCAATTTCAAGCACACTCATTTCAGTGGATATCAAAAGTCCGCAGGCTTGGCGTATTCGCACATCATGGACGAAGGTCACAAAATTTTGGCCTAAAGCTCTTTTGAACAGCTCGCTTAAATAAGGCACACTAAACCCAAACCGTTCGGCCAATCCGCTTAATGTCAAATCATCCCTGTAATGGTTATGAATATATTGAATAACCTGCCAAACACTGCTTCTCGGCTTCTTTCTAACATATGCATGGGCTGCTGCTGCTTCCTGCAGGCCAGGCTGCATACTTCTTCTGAGCCGGTCAAAGCGAACGAGCACCTCGGTCAGCTTGGCTTTGATTAATGAGTTCCTCCATGGCTCCGCACCTGAATACTCCGCACTTAGCTCCTCTAATACCGATTGAAACCTCCGCTGCTCTTCGGAATCCTCAACTTGAACAAATGACGGTAAATTAGCTTCCGCTGAATTCCAATCTATTCCTGGCAGCTGCTCGGCGGGACTGTACAAATGAATGCCAAAATTGCAATTGAAAAGCTGCAGCGGCGAACCAGGATCTGAATGAATTTCATGGAACTGATATGGCATAACAAGAGTGAATGTTCCCGGAAGCATCAAATGCTTGACGCCATTAATAGTTTCAGAACCGCTGCCTTCAATAACATAGGAAAATTCCAAATAATCATGCCTGTGCGACTCAAAGCCATTGACCAGTTGATTGACTTTAATATGAAAAGGCAGCTCCGAATCCATATTAGGGTAATGAGTTAAGTACTTGGGAACGACGGCCATTTTATTTACTCCCCTTGCCAGCTGAAAAAGTGGGATATCCGCCATAAAAAATGGCATGTATTTTATACGCTTACATTTTACTATAAAATCAAATACCGCAACATACCTTAAATCATTTATTTTGGGAGGCCGTCATTACAATGAGCACAACGGATAAAATCAGACTTGGAATCATCGGAGCAGGCAACATCGGAAACGTTCACATGAATATTTTTAAACAGCTGCCCGAGGATACGGTAATCGTCGCAACAACGGATACCTACTTGCCTCTAGCAGAAAAACGTGCAGCTGAGCATGGAATTCCCAAGGTATATCCAACAGCCGATGAATTGATTGCCGATCCGGAAATCGACGCTGTTATCATCGGAGTTCCTAACCAATATCATGCTCCAATCGCTGTAAAAGCTTTGCAAGCAGGCAAGCATGTGCTGTTGGAGAAGCCAATGGCCATAGATGTACCGTCAGCTCGCGACATCGTACGGGCGCAGCGTGAAAGCGGTAAGGTTCTGATGATTCCTCATCAAATGCGATGGGAATGGCTTCCTCTGCAAGTGAAAGAGCAGATTGATAAAGGTGCACTGGGGCATATTTACAATGCCAAGGTAGGCTGGTTCCGCCGCAAAGGTATTCCAGGCTGGGGCACTTGGTTTACTCAACGTGATGAGTCCGGCGGCGGCCCGCTGATTGATATTGGCGTACATATGCTCGATCTCGGCTTCTTTTTCCTTGGCGACCGCAAGCCTGTGTCCGTATACGGCTCCACCTATGCCGAATTCGGCCCCAAAAAACGCGGCATCGGCACATGGGGCACACCGAATTGGAATGGTCGATTCGATGTTGAAGACTTAGCTACAGCGTTAATCAAAATGGATGATGGCAGCACGCTCTCCTTGGAAGTTAGCTGGGCCGTTCATATGGATACGGATAGCCAGCATTTCATCCATTTGATGGGCTCGGAGGGGGGAGCTTCGATCCGCGGTAATGAAGGCAAGCTGCTTACCGAGACATTCGAGCGTGCAACGGAGGTGTCGCTGACTAAGCCTTCTAATGATGAAGGAGGACGGATACGTGTAAGCCGCCACTTCATTGAATGTATCCGCGAAGGCAAACAGCCTACTACATCGGCATTAGCCGGCTTCACTAACAATTTGATCCTCGATGCCATTTACGAGTCCTCCCGTACGGGACATGAAGTTATTTTGGATTGGACTATTTAATATATTTTTCAACAACTTCTATAAGGAGGCTTGAACCAACCATGTTAAAAGGTCTTACAAGAGCTGGGCTCGGAAGCAATGTGGGCAATATCGAACAATTCATTGAAGCTGCGGCTGCGCACGGCTTTGTTGCTGTTGCGGCAAGCGGCCAGGAGCTGGAAGAATGGATTGCAGCTAAAGGAATAGAAGCTGTCCGCGGCTTTCTGCAAGAGCACGGCGTACAAATCGGCACTATCGGATTATCCGTACAGTGGCGCGAGACAGAGGAAGAATTCGTTCGCGGCCTTGCACGGCTTGCCAAAGACGCTGAGGCGGCGGCGGCTGTAGGATGCACAGCCTGCGTCACTTATGTGCTTCCTTCTACTGATCAGGATGCCGCACATTTTACCGTATTGGCTACTCGCCGTTTGCGTACTTGCGCACAAATATTGGCACCATACGGAATTCAATTTGGCCTTGAATTTGTAGGGCCACATCATCTTCGAACCCGATGGAAAAATCCGTTCATCTGGGGACTGCAGGAAACGCTGGATTGGATAGACGCCATCGGTGAAAGCAATGTTGGACTGCTGTTCGACAGCTATCATTGGTACACTAATGAGCTAGGTGTTGAAGATATACTTCGTCTAAAAGCAAGCCAGATCACTCTTGTGCACATCAACGATGCCCCAGACGTACCGGTAGCGGACGTTCTGGATAACAATCGCCTGTTTCCTGGAGAAGGAGTGATCGATCTGGCAGGCTTCCTTCGTGCGCTGAAGCAAATTGGCTATACCAGAGTTGTAGCACAAGAAATTCTTACGCCTAAGCCGCTTGAGCAACCAACAGAGGAGCTGCTGCAGCGTTCACGTGATGCATTCCGCAACGTATACGCTGCCGCTGGATTAGAGTAAGTAAGCAAAAACGACCATTTCTCGCAAAAGAGATGGTCGTTTTTATTCTTACCTTGCCCTTATTCCACTGCACCGACTGCCTGAAGCCATGCTTTGGCGATCAGAGCATGCCCTGCTGGAGATGGATGTACGCCATCTGGCGCCCAGAACGAGGCTGCAGCACGCGCCGATGCTTGAGCGAATAAGCCGTCCAAGCAAACCAGCCGGGCTCCGAATTCTCTGGCAAGCTCACGAACTACTGTAATTTTCGGATCCAGGTCCTCTCTCCACTGCTTGCGGTCCTCAGGAACCGGGAGAACAAACGGCTCGATAATTACCAGCTTGGCTTCAAGCTTGGCTGATTGTTTAAGAATGTCACGGTATACCTCTTCAAACTGCTCCGTAGAGGTCGGATCGTTTCGGTCATATCTTCTCCAAGTGTCGTTAATCCCTATATAAATGGAAACAACATTAGGCTTCAAATCAAGGCAATCCTCCTGCCAGCGTTTCTGCAAATCCTTCACCCGATTGCCGCTGATACCGCGGTTAACGAACTGTACCTGCTTCTCCGGATATAAGGCAGAGAATTGTGCCGCAGCCATCAGAGCATACCCCTTGCCTAGGTCATCCCCCTTGTCACGATTACGTCCTGCATCAGTAATGCTGTCTCCTTGAAATAATACTACGTCGCCTTCCTTAATCCAAGATTGCATACTAGTTACCCTCCCAAATATGTATAAGCTGCTCACATCCTTTTCCAGTTTAGCATAACAAGGAAAACCAGACAGCGGTTTTTCAGTAAAATTTATTAGCGATTTTATCAAGCTTAAGACTGCTGAATCGGTTGTACAATCACACCGCTGCTTTTTGAAATCCGGATGGCCATTAAAGCAGCAAATAAACATACAAAACCAGCGGCGATAAAAGGAAACGTATAGTTCCCCATCAGCTCTCTCAACAGACCTGCTCCATAAGCTGCGGTTGAAGCTCCGATCTGGTGGGCTACAACGATCCAACCGAAGATCATGCCGGCTTTTTCCTTACCGAACTCTTTCATCGCGAGCTTGACTGTAGGCGGTACTGTAGCAATCCAATCAAGACCGTAAAATACAGCGAACATCAAGAGCGCCATTGGACTGGAATCGAGAGCATACGGCAAGAAAAGCAAGGAAAGACCACGAAGCCCATAATACCAGAAAAGCAGCCAGCGACTGTCAAACCGATCCGATAACCATCCTGAAAGCGTAGTTCCAAATAGATCGAACAAGCCCATCAAAGCCAGTAATCCGGCTGCCATTACTTCGGGAATACCATAATCTCCACAGGCGGGAATAAGATGAGTGCCTATTAAACCATTCGTCGAGAACCCGCAGAAAAAAAAGGTACCAGCCAGCAGCCAGAAGGTTTTGTTCTTTAATGCTGAACCAAGCGCAAGAAGCGGTGTGAGAAACAAATTTCCTTTGAATTTATCAGGTTTGACAAGCTCCTTCGTCCCGTAAGGGGCAACACCAACATCATAAGGATGGTTTCTCATCCATACAGCCACGATAACGATCAGCAGAACCAGGATCGCAACAGCTGAATACACCGAGGTTCTCCAGCCGGCTTCTACTGTAATTTGGGCAAGCAATGGAAGAAACAGCAGCTGTCCTGTGGCAGCACTGGCTGTAAGCAAACCAATAACAAGCCCTTTCCTCTCAACAAACCAGTGATTGGTAACCGTTACGCCCAGTACGTTTGCCATCATTCCTGTTGCAAGTCCCGATACGACACCCCATAGTATTTCAAACTGCCATAAGGAGCTCATTAAAGGTGTGATTGAAAGGCTTAAGGCCAATACCGCCAATGAGGTGACCATCATCCTTCGTATACCGAATCTCTCCAGCAGTGCAGCGGAAAAAGGGCCCATTAACCCGTATAAAAATATTCCTGTCGAGATGACGGCCGATATGGACCCGCGATTCCAGCCATACTCTTTTTCAAAGGGCAGCATCAATATACTTGGCATAGAGCGAATTCCAGCGGATACTAGCAAGGTTACAAAAGCGATGAGCACAACCACCCATCCGTAATAAATTCGCGAAGATTTCATGCTGACTTGCATCTGGTGTTCACTCCATTTCTATTTCTTATTTTAGTTGTACATGCAAATGATGTTGAAAAAAAACTTACTTTCGCTCCAACTGCTCGCTTGTCGACTCCATATTCATAGACAGCTGTTCAGAAGCTTCCAAACCTAAAATAGCATTATATCTGCGATGCAAGCTTTTGGATGCGTTACGAATCGTCTCTTCCAGCTCTTGCCCTTTGGGAGTTGGATATACAAGTACAGTTTTCCCCTGAACCTTCCGTTCTACCAATTGCTTGCCTTCCAATTTATCAATAAATCGCGTCAGCGTTGAAGCTGCAATGTACAATTTCTCCGATAATTCCTTTTGTGTAATTCCGGGCGTTCCGTTCACAAGCCGAATAATGTAACCATACATAGGGGTTAATCCGGTTGCTGCAAATTCTTCTTCCGCCATCTTAGTAATGGCACGACTTAAGCGGTTTGCAGTAAAAAACAAACAATTGTGCAGGAAGCTGTCATCCACAGTAAAACCTCATTCCATTTTTAATTTATATTTTGTATGTACAACTAATATAGGTTGGAATTTGTTAGCTGTCAATAGAAAATCTGTTATATGCGTTAAAGAAACACGACCAGCCCTGCATTTTAAATCGAAATGAGTCGCGTTATGCAGTTTAGACATGATACACTAAAGAACAAATAACTATGAACTGCAAGGGGAATAAAATAATGAAGCTGGTATCATGGAATGTAAATGGTTTAAGAGCATGTGTCAACAAAGGGTTCAACGATTACTTCAAAGAAACAGGAGCGGATATATTCTGTATTCAGGAGACGAAGCTGCAGGAAGGACAAATTAGTCTCGAGCTGGACGAAGAATATAACCAATATTGGAACCACGCTCTTAAAAAGGGCTATTCCGGTACAGCTGTCTTTACTAAGATCAAGCCGCTTTCAGTGCGTTACGGCTTGGAGGAGGACCATGAGGAGGAAGGGCGAGTCATCACTTTAGAGTTTGATACCTTTTATTTGGTAAATGTTTATACCCCTAACGCCAGACGTGATTTGTCCAGACTTGATTTCAGATTAGAATGGGAGGACCGGTTTAGAAGCTACCTCCTTGACCTGGATACTCGTAAACCGGTAATTATTTGCGGTGATTTGAATGTTGCCCACCAAGAGATTGACCTTAAGAATCCCAAGTCCAACCGCAATAACTCAGGCTTTACCTTAGAAGAACGCGATAAGATGACACAACTGCTGGACGCAGGTTTTATCGATAGTTTCAGACATTTCTCACCGGATACGACAGATGCTTATACATGGTGGTCTTATATGCCTAAAGTGAGAGAGCGTAACGTCGGTTGGCGGATTGATTATTTCCTTGTGTCCGCCCGATTGGCTTCTTCATTAATCGATGCCGGGATTGACTGTGAAGTTATGGGCAGTGACCATTGCCCGGTTGTTTTGAATATCACTGAGTAAAATCGTTATTTAACACAGGCTGCCTCGGTTTTATACATAGACTTCTCTACAACCTCTCGGTACAATGGGCTTGAGCGACTCCCGAAATAGACAAGGGGATGCTGCGAATTCCATTAAAGGAGCGAAGCATTATGAGCACTGTCATCTGGACTCCAGCTTTTTTCGAGCATATTCGAACAAAATGTATGAAATACCATTGGGCTGCCGATGCACTCCAGCGATTTCGGGAGCCGAATGCGGAATTTGTAAAAAATGCGCCAGCAGACATCCCTCTCGTGGGAGGCGGCTGGAGCCATAATTACAGCTGCCCTCATGATGGCGCAAGGCTTGTACTTCAGGACAGGCAGCATCATCAATGCCCTGCTTGCGAGACGGTTTGGAGCGGCTCTCCCTGGGATGAAGTAGCCATTGCCAACGAGCACTGGCGCAATAGTATCCGCTGCCGTGATGCTGCGGTTTTATACGGAATCGAGGGTGATCTTGTTTGGGCCGATACCGCCCGCCATATTTTGCTTTATTATGCGCTTCATTATGAGCAGTACCCGCTTCATGATAAGCTTGGGGGCGCGGATCTATCGTCCGGGAAAGTGCAATGCCAGACTTTATCCGAGGCCAGCTGGCTGGCTCCGCTCGCTCAGGCCTTTGCTATCCTCAAGCACAATGGCGGACTCACTGCCGAAGAGCAAGATGAGATTGAATCCAGACTGCTCCGCCCTGCTCTTGATGTAATTGGAAATAACCCTAAAGAAAAATCCAACTGGCAGACTTATCATAACGCTGCCAAGGCGCTAGTTGCAGCTGCCTTAGGTGATAACGATCTCATGGCGGAAGTCGTAGACGACCCCGAAAATGGCTTCCTGTTTCAAATGGAGCATAGCCTTGCCGATGACGGCTTCTGGTACGAGGGATCATGGGGTTACCATTTCTATACCTTGGAAGCGCAAGTGATGATAGCTATCGCCGGTCTTTCTTTTGAAATGAAGCTATATGAACATCCCCGGTTTCAAAGGATGTTTCAGGTTCCGCTTGATTGTATGTTCCCGGACGGGACTTTGCCGGCTGTTCATGATTCAGGAGAGGTTCAGCTGAAGCGTTATTCTCATTTGTACGAATTCTCCCTCGCTCATTTTGGCATGGGAGAACGTATGGTTTCAGAAAGTCAGCGGAACACCTTATACAGCCTGCTTTTCGGAGAAGCACTTGAACAAGAATCGAAGAAACCGACTCAGCAAACGCTCGAATTTGTCGACTTGAAACGATCCGGTATGATCTTCTCAAACTGGGAGTCACCTTCCCAAGAGCAGAGCCAAATGGCAATGATGGACTATGGGGAGCATGGCGGAGAACACGGCCATCAGGACAAGCTCAATATCCTCTTCTATGCCCAAGGACATCCATGGCTGACTGATGCAGGCACGATGCCTTACGGCAATCCGATGCATTTTGGTTATTTCAAGCATACAGTTGCGCACAATACGGTTGCCATTGGGGCCAAATCTCAAGCAAGTGCAGAAGGCATTTTGCAGAAAACCATTATTGAAGGAACCGCTTTTATGGAAACGATTGCTGAAGTGCAAGGAACCTATCCCGGTGTATTCATGCAGCGTAAAATTGTAATGGCCGACTCTCTGCTGTTCGATGTGTTCCATGTCCGATGTGATCAGGCGAGAGATATAGATTGGATTATACATACACAAGGAATACCGCTCACGGGTCAGAATGGTATACGCATAACCAGCGAATTACAAAGTGAAAGCCTGGGTTCAACGGAAGGTTACAACTACTTAAAGGGCATTCAGCTTCTGGATTTATCCGGTTCACAGAATGTGATGGAATGGCAATGGGACCGTGAATCGCAATCAGCCGATAGGCTTGCCCTGTATCTGCTCGATGCTGTTGAAGACGAACAAATTTACCTGGCAGAGTCTCCGGCTTTGTCGAATGTGAAACGAAGAAGTACATTCATTCGCCGCCGCAAGCAGGTAACTGAAACGACGTTTGTCGGTATACTCCATACATTCCGTGAAGGTGAACCGGCCCTTCGCCTGGAGAAACAAGACCTCGATTGGTCTTTGCAGCTCGGGCAAGGAAACGCACTCCGTCTATCGACGGGTTTGTGAAGAAATAAAGCTTACATAAGAAAAATTGTATATATGTACGTGTGGGGAATGGAAAAGGGAGAACGCTGTGGGTTAGCGCAGGAGAATAGCGGAAGTGCTTATTCATTTATCACATGAAAAACTCAAAGAAACAGAGAGATAGCGGAGTGGCTAATTCCGTTATCTCTCTATTTGTGTGCATACTGATCCTATTCACTCCAGATAACGGAATTCCTGCTTCCACAATCACCTTAAATTGAAGAAAGCCGATGGAATAACGGAACTCTCAGCTCCGTTTAGCTCTGTTCAAATCCTTCAGGGCTCACGCAGCTTCTAAGCTTCCGTATAGATGATTCTGTTATTCTTTATCAGCCAGAAGCTTACGGATGCTGATCAATTGTACACATAGACATAAAATTTCAATCGCTGTTGTTAGCTCGGATAAAGTCGGGAACGTAGGAGCTATCCGAATATTCCGGTCCCGCGGATCTTTACCGTAAGGGAATGTAGCTCCAGCCTTGGTTAAGGTGACCCCAGCTTCAGACGCCATGGAAACTACCGCTCTGGCACAGCCATCCAATGTGTTTAGACTAATGAAATACCCTCCGTTCGGTTTATTCCATTCGGCGATTCCCCCTCCGGACAAGGCAGTTTCGAGGATGCTCAATACCGTATCAAATTTGGGTTTTATGATGGCTGCATGCTTTTCCATATGGGCTTTAATATGATCGGTATCCTTAAAGAAGCGAGTATGTCGAAGCTGGTTGATCTTATCCGGACCGATAGTCTGAACGGCAAGCTGCTTGCGGATATAATTCAGGTTGCTTTCGCTGCCTGCCATTACAGCAATTCCGGAGCCAGAGAAGCTAATCTTTGACGTCGAGCTGAACATGAGCACTCGATCCGGGTTCCCAGCCTCTTTGCAGGCAGCTAACATAGGTTTCAAGCGGTCAGGATTGTCTGTTAAATGATGAACCGTATAGGCATCATCCCAAAATATGGTGAAATCCTCCGCACTAGTTTCCATAGACGCCAGCCGATCCACAACCTCATCGGAATAGGTGATCCCATCAGGATTACTGTACTTGGGCACGCACCATATTCCCTTAATTGCGGCATCTTCCCTCACAAGCTTCTCAACCTGGTTCATATCCGGTCCATCCGGCAGCATATCTACCGTTATCATTTCAATACCGAACAGCTCGCAAATAGCGAAGTGACGGTCGTAACCCGGGCTCGGGCACAGAAATTTAACCGCAGGCAGCTTGCTCCATGGAGTCTTACTGCTATACAGGCCGTGAATCATTGCTCTGGATAACGTATCATGCATCATTGCCAAGCTTGAATTTCCACCAATGATGATTTCATTTACGCTAACCTTAAGCACCTTCGCGAACAGTTCCTTTGCCTCGGCAATTCCATCTAGCCCACCGTAGTTGCGGCTATCCGATCCGTCTCTAGTCTTCAAGCTGTCGCTGGAGCTTATGACATCAAGCATCCCCACAGAAAGCTCTAGCTGTTCCGTACAAGGCTTGCCTCTGGACATATCCAAGCTCAGCTTCCGGCTCTTATACGCATCGAATTTACTCTGCAATTCCAAATATAGATCATTTAATTCAGCTGTGCTTAAAGCACTGTAATTAATGGCACCCACCCGGTTGGCCTCCCTCAGCTCATAAAAAATATTTATTAACAGTACAATAACATTTATCAGCAAAAATATCATCAACAAATATATGCTTCGGGACTGGATTTTTATTTCTTAAGTGCAGCTATCAATTGCCTTTCTTTACAGCCAGCTACTTCCCATCATGTATGAATCAAGCATTAGTAGTAGTAATTGTTCCGCTATGGCAAGCAATGCACAACAAACAAAAGAGACAGCGGAAGACCTAGTTCCGTTATCTCTTTTGTTTGTTGCACCGCGCGCAGCTCCCAGCGCGTGGTGTGACGTTGCATGACGGCGGTTAATATCAGCCGCCAATTAAGGTCCATCCCGGATCTTAATTTACCCAAATGCTGTCCATTGACAGCTCCAGCTCCCTGCACATCTCGCGAAGTTCCTTAACTACATTCTCCTTAAGAGGAATGCCATTGGCACTTCTCTCCTGGTAAATTGTATTCTCCTTCTCGCCCGGATATTTCATCCTGTCAGCCCCCTCTACAGTAGGGGCTTCATGTATCTTCCCGATCATCTCATCCATGAGCTGTGCAAACCCGCCTCCGGTAGGGAAAGCATCGATCCGTAAAGCGCAGAAAGCGTGGCTTTCCTGCCCTTTTTTACGGAACATACTGCCTCCGTCTCCTGATAAGAGTCCCGTTAATATATCCGCAACGAGGAGCAGCCCAAAGCCTTTATGTACACCATGTGAAGCTGAGCTGCCTAACGGAAGAATGGCTCCTTTCTCGGCAAAATAAACGTTAGGATCTGTAATAGGCCGTCCCTCGGAATCTACAGCCCAGCCTTCCGGCATGCTTTTACCTTCCCATTGGAGCATATGCAGCTTGTTCGCTATCGCCATGGTCGGCGCCATATCAAGAACAAAGGGTCCTTGCTTATCCCCAGGGGCTCCGAATGCCATTACATTGTTGCCAATCATCCGTTCCTTACCACCAGGACCGGCCACCGTTGAGCCTCCTGTTGAGAACATCAGGCCAATCATATTCTCCCTTGCAGCCATCAGCATATAATAAGCTCCAGCACCGCAATGATTACTGTTATATACAGTCGTCCATCCAGTGCCAAATTCCTTCGCCATTCTTATCGTTTCGCTCATCGCCTTATGGCTGATGACAAATCCAAGACCGTTATCCCCGTCTACGGATGCTGTTGTAGGGCTGCCGGACGATATTTTAATGTCCGGCTTGCTTTGAATGCGACCGGTTTGTATCCCTTTAATATAGTAACCATATAAGTTGATCACGCCGTGTGAATCAATTCCGCGCAGATCAGCATCGACTAATATAGTTGCAGTCAAGTCGGCCTCCGTTTGGGAAACTCCCGCTTTTTGAAGCGCCAACGAAACCAGCTGCTCCAGCTTCTGAGGATTGGCTTTTTGCTGTGCATTATTCATCATACATTATCTCCCTGTCCAGCGATTTGGTTGGTTCATACATCCATGTTCTCCAGCTTCAACTAGCTCGAGAATCGGTAATGTAACCGCTTTATCAGTATACTACTCTCATCCGTCAATTTCATCCATTCTTGCTGTAATTGCTATACGTCCGCTGCAGTTCGTTTCTTGAGCCCCATCTAATCTAACAGTAATCTAACAGCCTGCCGTATACATCAAATAAGCCGACCCTAATATTCGGTCGGCTTATTTGATACTGTTCGTCCTAAATCTCGATATCAACCACAATGCTGTCCAATCGGCCGACTTCCCTAATTAAAGCGGCTACAGCTTGATGATGAGGATTCGGTCCATATGCGGCAAGTGCTTCTCTATCCTCGAATCGTACGGATAAAACGACTTGGTACCCTTGATTTTTCTCCGAGAAGTTAATTCCCGCTTGCAAGTCAACAATTCCAGTCAGGTGGCTTCTTAATGCTTTGAATCGGTCCACTACCTCCTGCAGCTGCTCTTGCGTTGTAGTTTCAGCGAATTTTACAAGTACAATATGATCAATCATGGCGAATCCTCTTTTCAAAGTTTAGTATAGTATTTATGATGTTCTGGATTAGCTGCAGCCTTACTGCTGCTGGAGCTCCCGCTTGGCGAGGACCAAAGCGCCGCTAAGTCCCGCATTATCGCCGAGACCCGGAGGCACAATATAGTCGTCAAGCCCCGATGCCAGTTCCTGCTTCTGCACGTAGCCATTCAACATTTGCGACACCTTATTGCGAATCAAAGGAAATAGCTGCTGCTGTTTCATGACGCCGCCACCCAGAATAATTTTTTCCGGGGAAAGAATATAGATAAAGTTTGTAACCGCTTGAGCCAAATAATAAGCCTGAAACTCCCACACTTTGTCATTCTGCTCAAGCTCGTACC
Organism: Paenibacillus radicis (ex Xue et al. 2023); assembly: GCF_024722015.1. Lineage (GTDB taxonomy): Bacteria > Bacillota > Bacilli > Paenibacillales > NBRC-103111 > Paenibacillus_S. Next base: position 195,132 of record NZ_JANQBD010000017.1, read on the forward strand.
CTTTTTTACCCCAACGCTGTTCTATTGCCGGACCTGCGGCCATTCCTTCCAAGCATTCATGATGGTAGGGACATTTGCCTGCAAAAGAGTCCTCAGGATGACGTTTGATCAGAATATGCCCCATCTCCGGATGAAGCAGACCATGCAGCAGCTTTCCCTCAACAAGAGCTCCCGCTCCAATCCCTGTTCCAATTGTAACATACACACAGCTGGACAGCCCTCGGGCTGCTCCCCATTCGGCTTCGCCCAACGCCGCAGCGTTTACATCTGTATCGAATCCCATAGGAACATTCACATGCTTTTTCAGTTCGCCCAAAACCGGATATTGATTCCAGTGAGGCTTGGGAGTTGTTGTAATATATCCGTATGTACTGCTGGATTTGTTCAAATCCACCGGACCGAAAGAGCCGATACCTATCGCCTCAACGTCCTTCTCCTTAAAATACTGAATCACTTGACCCATCGTTTCCTCTGGTGTTGTTGTCGGAAAACTTACCCGATCTGTAATTTCACCATGCTCATTGCCGATACCGCAGACGAATTTTGTTCCTCCTGCTTCAATAGCTCCCAGCTTCATTAAGAGATGCCCGCCTTCCCATAACAATATATCCAACTTGGCTTATTTAACGATAGCGCATTTGGTCTCATATATTTTAGCATAAATCGTATTATTTGCATTGGCAAATTTCAAAAGCAGGAGCTGCCTCATCTGATCATACTATATCAAGCGCCATTTTTCTGGAAGCTTTAGGAAACTCAGCAGCCAAGCTCTCGATATCCTTTTCGGTTAACTCAATAAAAATGGCCTGAGCATTATCCACTACATGCTCTTCAGACGATGCTTTTGGTATAGCTATAACATCCCCCTCACGAATACACCAAGCTAATAGCAGTTGATACGGAGTAACGTTATATTTAAGAGCAATAGCTTTTACCGTCTTATTATCAATAAGTCCCCTTCTTAGCGAACCGGCCTGTGCCAGAGGACAATACGCCATAACCGGTATTTTGTGCTTTTTGAGCAAAGGAAGCAAATCATATTCGATACCGCGTGAACCAAGATGGTACAGCACTTGATCGGTCATGCAGTGAGCGCCTTTATCGTAGCTCAGAAGCTCCTTCATATCGGCAGTATCCAGGTTGGATACGCCCCATCTTGCAATTTTCCCCTCTTGAACTAATCTCTCCATTCCTTCGATTGTTTCACTTAGAGGGATGCTTCCTCTCCAGTGCAGCAGGTACAAATCCAGACGGTCAGTCCCAAGCCGCTTCAAGCTCGCTTCACAGCTTTTGGCAATTCGGTTAATTCCTGCGTTATGGGGATATACCTTGGATACAATAAATACGTCATCCCTAATTCCTTTAATTGCTTCTCCAACCAACAGCTCCGAATTTCCTTCTCCATACATTTCAGCAGTATCGATCAAGTTCATTCCAAGCTCTACACCCAGCCTTATTGAACGGATCTCTTCATTCCTTTTAGACGAATCATCGCCGATAAGCCATGTGCCTTGACCCATTCTTGGCAAAGCAGTTCCGTCCGATAATAACACAGGCTGCCTGGAAAGGGCGCTACGAATTTTTACAATCTCATTTTCATCCATTATTGCCATAGCTCCAATCTCCCTTCGAATTAGAAAGCATTTTCTCTATTATAACCGAATACCTCATTATCTTTCTTGCTCATAACGACAAAAACCGCCCCTGAGGACGGTTTTGTAGCTGACTACTTCACTTCGCAGTCGATCATTACGTGAATAGTATCTCCTTTGTGCTCATTCCTCAATTGGAATGCTCGTGCAACCTCTGCTAACGGAACAACGTGAGTTATCATTTCCTCCGTGTTAACTAGTCCGTCCAGAACAAGACGCAGACCTTCATCGAAGTAGCGTCGATTATCGATATCGCGTTTAGGCTCCGTGGAAAGAATATCCAGCCTCTTTTTATGAACCTTGAAGAAATCGACCGGCTTATGGCAGGTGCCGATGCAGCCGTACATTACTATACGACCGTTTTGAGCCGCAGCGTTAATGGCATCTACCATTCCCGCTCCTTCCAGCAAGCAAGGAATAACGACGTCAAAGCCGTCCGGGAAATCTGCACCTACAATATCCATTGTATTTGCATGCTCATTTGGAAGCTTGTAAGTATGGGTAGCACCGTATTTCCGGGCCAGTGCCAGCTTCTCGTCAAACAGGTCTGTTACAACCAAATTTCTCGGACTAAACATATTTACCACTTGGGTCATCACTAAACCGCTGACACCCTGCCCTGTGATTAATACATTCTTATTAGGAGAAATATCGCCGAGCTCCGCTGCATGAATGATTCCAGGAAGCACTTCTATCAACGAACCTTCGATTAACGGAAGGTCTTTGGGCAGCACCTTCAGCGAGAATGGAGTGCAGCACACATATTCTGCAAATGCGCCCCATACATACCGCAATGCTACATGATCGCCTTCTTTGACACCAATTACGTTAGGTCCAATTTTATCGATAACTCCCGCTACTTCATGTCCAAGTCTGGTTGGGTACGAAATAAATTCAGGCTCGCGCGCACCACGGAACACTTCAACATCACTACCGCAAATGCCGACCCACTTAACCTTGACACGTACTTCTCCATCCTTGGGCTCTGGAATTAAAGCCCTTCTGACACTAATTTCTCCAATTGCGTCCATTACAGCACACATCTGCGTTCCAGGACCCTCATAGTCTACCAATTCCATAGGCGGTACTGACATTTTTCTTACCATTTGTGTAAATCTCCTTCCGGTCAGCTCTCCAAAGCCGCGTAATTTTATCTATATTGCTGACTTCTACGCCATAACTTCCCACATTCTCTCGCTGACTTCATAGGTTGTCTTTTCTTCATTCAAGCCTCGTATGATATCCTTCACAACTTCCTCCATCAACGAAAGATGGCCTTGTACCGATGCTCCAGCAACATGCGGGGTGATGAGTACATTAGGTAAGGAGCGAATCGGACTATCCGCGACAAGCGGCTCTTTCTCGAACACATCGAGCGCTGCGAAGAAACGTCCGCTGCTAAGCTCGTCCATAAAAGCTTGTTCATCCACTACAGGGCCGCGTGAAGAATTTATAAAGACAGCTCCGTCAGGGATGAGCTGCAGCAGCTCGCGGGTTAGCATTCTTTCCGTAGCGGGAAGCTTCGGAGCATGCACCGAAATAATAGGGCAACTCATAACTTCTTCCAAGGATGCTCTTGTGACGTTCAATGAAGCTGCCGCTTCTTCGGACAAATACGGATCGTAAACAAGCACGTTAACCTGAAACGGCGCTAATAACTTGATGAAAGCACGCGCTGTGGAGCTCGCGGAAATAATGCCAACCGTGCTGCCGGTAAGCTCTCTGCCTTTGAGGCCAAGCTCTCTCCATTGGCCCGCACGCAATGATGCATCCAGCGTCGGCAGATGGCGAAGGGACGCAAGCAATGCTGCAAGGCAGTATTCTCCTACACTTAACGCGATACGGGGAGCTGCTGAGAACACCCTGACACCACGGGAGAAGATTTGCTTGGGAACCAGACTTTTCACCGTTCCGGCCGCATGGCCTATTGCGCGGAGATTGACAGCTTTCTCCAGCGCTTCTTCGCTCAGGCTCGGAGAACCCCAGCTCGTAATAATCACTTCGGCATCGCTTATCATCCCGGCCAGCTCTTCCTTAGTATAATCCTTGCCGGTTTCGTTCCAGGATACATCGAAATGTTCATTTAACAGGGTCCTGCATTTGTCGGAGCAAACCTCCTTCAATCGTGATTCCGGTGAGAGCACCAATGCTTTCTTCTTCATGAGTATAGCTCCTCCTTAGAGTTTTAGTGAGAGCTCAAAAAGTCAATTCGATGGCGAATAGGCTTCCTGAGCTGCTTTGTGATCAAAAGGGGACTTTTCGAACATCCTCTTTAGGGCTGAATTGGAACAACCTGATGCGTACGCATGGATTCGAAACAAGCGTCTATAACCTTCATCACGCGAATGATTTCCCGTCCCGATGCGAGCGGCTCTCTTCCTTCACGGATAGCGTCTGCAAATTCTTCCAGCTGCCAGGTGAAATTGGCGTTCGTTCTTTCACACTCAGCCTGCTTCTCGCCATTCAATAGCAGCTCGTATTCATCCTTTAACTGCATCATGCCGTTAGTGCCGATCAGGTAACGCTCGTAAATGCTGTTCTGTGTCGACCAGATCCGTTTGCCTGTCAAGCCCTCTTCATCTGCTGGCCGGACACCTGCATTAAACGACATAAGTACATTAGCCATTTGACCTTCACCGAAATTGAGCGAGATGGCGACCTCATCCTCCCCGCTCCAGTTCGGGTTATTGGAATGGCCTTGAGCATAAACCGAAATCGGCATTTTATCATAGGCCCATACGATATAATCCAGGATGTGACTCCCCCATAGCGGAATAATGAATCCGCCGATCTTTGATTCATCCTTCCACCAATCCGCTGCCGGCTTATTCATATGGGCCAGCAGCAGCGCATTAATATTAATTAGTCCGCCGATTTCATTAGCTCTGACTTTCTTGATGGACTCCATAACAGGGCTAAAGAACCGCCTGCTTTGACCTACCATCAACGTAACGCCATTTTCTATGGCGGCCAAAGCCATGTCTTCCGCTTCCTTTACATTCATAGCCATAGGCTTCTCAACCAGCACATGCTTGCCGGCACGAAGCGCCTTAATTGAATATTCCGCGTGAAGATCATGAGGTAGCAGCAGCAGGAAAGCGTCAATATCCGGATCATTAACCGCATCATCATAGGAAGTGTAAGTTTTTACTCCTTCCCACTGTTCCGCCTCCTGCCGCAGCTTCCCTTCATCTCGGGTTACTAGTGCAACCAGATCCATTTTATGTGCAAGTTCCCGAACTGCCGGAAGATGGGACTTCGATACACGTCCCAATCCGACAACGGCCAATCGCAATTTTTGCAGCATGGGCCTCTCGACTCCTTCTCTCTATTTATTTAGCGCTTTTTTTATCCTGATAGGCTTTGTTAAATTCATCGATCATCTTCATGTAATTAGCGTCTGCTTTGAACGATTTAACCATTGCATCCCAGGACTCAATTGGTTCTTTCCCCATCATGACTTTAACTTTCATATCGTCCATTTTCTTTTTGAAATCCGGTCCTAATTTCAAATCGATGTCAGACAATAGACCAATCGATACATCAGCTACTCCGTATTTGGAACGCTCGTCAATGATTTTCTTGTTGCGTTCGAACATTGCTTTTGGCATTCCGACGCGGTAGGCCCACAAATACGGGTCATACCTTTCGAAGATTTTACCAAAGGAGCTTTGTGATACACTTTCTTTGACAGCTTGATCTGTTGCCGTTTTAAAACCGTCTACCACTTTGAAATGGATGTCCTTAAGTCCGTAGCAAGCCAATTCAAAGCCTTCTTCGGATGCGCCGTAATCCATTAGAGCCAAGATCTTCTTCATTTTGGCCTCAGGGACCTTTTTCGGAATCAAATAAAGTCCGGCAAATCCGCTGCCTGTATGAACCATTTTACCAGCCGGGCTTGAAAGAAACGTCATAGCTACGAAATCCGCTTTCGGATCAAGCTTCTGAGCACCTTCTGTAGCACGGTACACGCCTTCTGTCGTATCCATCTGGACACCGACTTTTCCCGCTTTTGCCATGTTTTCATAGTCTGTAGTTTTCATAATAGTGAAGTCTTCTGGCAATATTTTATCCTTGTACATTTTGTTCAGATAAATAAGTCCTTCTCGGGTTCCTGGCTCCAAATCAGTGTCAACCAGCTTGCCCCCCACATCTTTCCACTTACCGTTACTGTTGTTGAAAATATCGATAACCTTTTCCCAGTTTTTCCCGTTGTATCCATAGGTGTCAGCTTTGCCGTTTTTGTCCGGGTCCTTTTCAACAAATGCCTTCATTGCGATATAGAACTCATCCATAGTTTCCGGCATCTTCAGCCCTACATTATCCAACCAGTCCTGGCGGATATTGAAAAAGCTGCTGCCATGAAGCGGACGTACTGACGGAAGGATATATTGTTTGCCATCCACTTTTACACTGTCCATAATTTCCTTCGGATAAGCAGCCAAGTTCTTATAATCCTTCAAATAAGGACCCAAATCCCAGAATGCCCCTTGTTTTATCATGTTGATTGCCTGGGTTTGTTTCATGTCTTTAATCTTCATCAAATCGGTCATGTCGCCTGAAGCCAACATAACGTTCTGTTTCTCTTCCCATGCATTAGGTGATGCCCAGGTAATATTCAGCTTCGTATTCGTACGCTTCTCGAATTCCTTCGTAACCGGATTGTCCGCTGAAGGAGGCTCCGGTGTGCTGAACTCAGTGAAAATGCTGATTTCAGTCGGTTTCTCATCTTTCACTGCACCTGCCGCACCTTTATCTGTCCCTGGAGCTGTACCGCCTGAGCAAGCTGACAGGATTGATGCTACCATGATGAATGACAAGGATGCAGGCACCGCTTTACGTTTAATGAACTTCTCTTTTTCTTTCATACTAACCCTCCTAATTCATTTTTAAAAAGATTATCCTTTCACCGAACCCAGCATTACACCTTTGGCAAAATGCTTTTGCAGGAACGGATAAACACATAGGATTGGTATCGTCGCAATTACGACAGCAGCCATTTTTAAAGTTTCGGTAGGGATATTTTGTCCGGCCATCATCTCTGCTGCAGCCGATCCTCCTGCTTGGGTCGAGGAGTCGATCAGCATATTGCGCAGCACTAGCTGAAGAGGCCATTTGGCATGATCATTGATGTATAATACCGCACTAAAGAATGTGTTCCAGTATGCCACTGCGTAAAATAATCCGAATGCGGCCAATGCCGGAAGCGATAAAGGCAGGACGATCCGGAAGAAAACTCCGATATCCGTTGACCCGTCGATAACAGCGGATTCCTCAAGCTCAACTGGAATGCTGTCAAAGAAGCTCTTCATCAATATGACATACCAGCCGCTTGTCAGTACCGGTAAAATCAAAGACCAGATACTGTTGATCAATCCCAAATCGCGAACGAGCAAGTAAGGCGGGATCAATCCCGGACTGAACAAGAGTGTGATAAGAATCAACAGCATGATGATTCTTCTACCCTGCAACCGCTTTCTAGACAAGCCGTATGCCAGAGCGGCAGTTACTACGAGGCTCAACGCGGTTCCGACAGTAGCCAGAAAACCGCTGACCATAGTTGCGTTTCGGAAAGCTGATGTAGACAATAAATATTTGTAGGAATCCAAAGTCCAGCTTTGTGGAAATAAGATATATCCTTGCTTCTGGATATACTCCGTTGGGTCCGTGAATGATACAACAAATACATAATAAAGTGGAAAAAGCGTAATGATCGCTACGATGCCCAGCACTATAATATTCGCTGTATCAAATATCCGGTCACCTATGCTTCGTTTCATTTTCCTCACCCCGTTACCGATATTTAGCGATTAATACACGCCTTCTTCACCAAAGCGTTTGGACAGCTTGTTAGCTACAATAACCAAAATCAATCCGACCAGCGATTTGAACAAACCAACAGCTGTACTAAAGCTGAATTGACCTTGCTGAATACCTAGACGATAAACGTAAGTTTCAAATACATCTGCAACATTGGACACTGCTCCGTTCATCATCAAGAAAACTTGCTCGAATCCCACATCCATAATGTGGCCAAGCTTCAGAATGAACAATACGACAATGACACTTCTAATAGCAGGTAGCGTTACATGCCAGGCTTGCTGCAGCCGGTTGGCTCCATCCATTTTAGCCGCTTCATACTGTTGAGGATCGACCCCGGCAATGGCAGCTAGGAAAATGATCGTTCCCCATCCAGCTTCTTTCCATATATTTTGTACGGTTAACAGCGCCCAGAAATTATTTTCATTAGTTAGAAAATCATATTTGGCAAAGCCTAAACTGACCAGCATCTTATTAACAATCCCCGACGACTGTGACAGCAGCAAAAAGGTAATCCCCGCGATAATAACCCATGAAAGAAAGTGAGGCATGTACACGATGGATTGAATCCACTTTTTGTAGATTTCATTGCGCAGTTCGTTCAATAAAAGCGATAGTATGATTGGAAGAGGGAAAAAGAATAATAAGCTCAGCAAGCTGATAGCCATCGTATTTCGAAATAATAGGAAAAAGTCCTGGTTTGAAAAGAAACGCGCGAAATGCTCAAATCCTACCCAATTACTGTTCATTACACCCATATAGGGTGAGTAGTCCTGAAAAGCAATGACGACACCCCACATGGGAACATACTTGAATATTAGAAAAAACAATAAACCGGGAGCAATCAACAAATAAAGAAATTTGTCTCGTTTAAGTCCGTGCATCACATGCTTCCATCTGCTTTGTGGTACCGTTCTTGCGAGACTGCCCAATTGCAATTCGCTTTGAGCTGCCATGGTACTGCACCTCCCTTTTCAAAATCTCTGTATGGATCTGCTGGAGAATTATTATTCAAACAGCGACTTGGCGTAAGCCAGATCCTCGGCAATGTAACTATCCTTGTTGTCCAGATCCGTGTATTCAGCGGTCAAACATACTACACCCGAATAGTTTCTTTCCTTCACATAGCCGGCAATTCTTGGCCAATGCGCCATACCATGTCTTCCGGTAGTAAAATGACGTTTCCACTCAGCTGTCTTCGCTTCAGGTCCGTTGCTTCGGATGAAAAAGCCGTTTTTCAAGTTGACCATAGCAAGATGAGACCAAACGATGTCCAATCCGTACTCGGGCTGCTGTCCGGCGAAAGCATCATGTGCTGCATCCCAAACTACACCTACATGCTCAGGGTTAATATCCTTCATTAAGTTCATAATTCCATTGGAATCTATGATATAGTTCCCATAATGCTGTTGAACGCCAACCTTCACGCCGTATTTCTCACAAAGTGGTACAAGCTCTTCCAGCTTGCGCTTGGTCCGCTCTTCCGTCGCCTTATAGCCGTCCTGATCTATGTTGATCATGATCCGTATCACTGGCACCCCAGCCTCCGCACATGCGGCGAAGACTGATTCATCAGTTGAAGCGGCAACGCTATATATTTTGACGCCTTGTTCATCGAGCTGCTTGGCGAATTCAGGCAATGATTTGCCGACGGTTTCAGGCTCAACCTGAAATCCTGCACGGATGGGCAGCTCAATGCCATCAAAGCCGATACCGCTTACAAAGCGGCCCAAGTCATGAGCTGACTTGTCTTTCCAATGCTTGACAAAGAGCGAATAAGAAACTTGCTTTTCCAGGTTCTTCACACCAGCACTCCCCTATTTGAACTTTTTAAACATTGACATTAGGCTTTATTGTAGTTAGTAAATGCTGCAAATCCTTGTAGCATTGCTGCGCCAGCTCTGTGTGAACAGGAAGATCGGAGCCCGGCTTGCTTACACTTTCGATGGTGAGAAGCCCGCTATACTCGATTTGCTCTAGCCCCCGGAACACTTCGTACCAGTCAATACCTCCCTGATTGATGAGGCGGTGACAGTAGTAACGCTCCTCGTTGTTGTTCTTCTTGGCAATAACCCGATGATATCTTCCAATATGAGGTACATAATCACTGTACTCGAATGCCCAAGGATATTGGTCGCCCTTCAGCTCCACGATATCTTTGATATGAACATTGTACAGATAAGGCTTTAACCGTTTAATCGTTTCGATTCCATACTCTGTCGGAACTTGATATAAGTTGACGGGATCGAGAATCAGCCCCACGTTGCTGCGTCCAACCGCTTCTACAAAAGCGATGGATGATTCTGCAGTGTCACATAGCGTCCCATGATGCATTTCAATGACTGCCTTAATATTTCGTTCATTTGCCAGATCGGCACATTTTTGAAACCATTTCACGGCTCTTGCAAAATCCTCTTTAGAAACCTCGTCAGAATGCTGGAATCCCGGATTCAGCCTCATCATGCCGCAGCCAATTGTTGAAGCAAAATTCAGATAACGCTCCCATTTCAGAACTTCAGCCTCATTCTCCTCATCCGTATTGCAAGCAAACCCGCCTGCAAACAAAGAAAGATTAGTCGGGATTAATTTATAACCATCCAGCAAGCCTTTAATTTGCTCAGCCCGCTCCTGTGAAATATGGCCATCCTTCAATTCTCCAACACCGCGAATCTCAACACCCTCATAACCGATATCGGCTGCATCCTTCAAAAAATGCTCGATTGTTGAGTCATCATACATGTTTCCACCTAATACAATCGTTGCTTTCATCCTATCCCCTCCGTAATAGCGCTTTCATTTCTATAGGGATATCATAATGGAAAACGAAGACTTATGTCAATATATAAATTAAGTATTATATAAAATATGTTTTTCCCAGATAAAAGCAGCTATTTTTTCATATTTCACTTGATCTTTGTTTTGTTTTTTATTAAATTAAACATATGACTCCAAATAAGTGATGGTTGTCCGCTTGTATGCTATTTGATTGCAAAATTCGAAATATTTACCATTCATCTTGAGTTTCAGGTATAATCGATTTAATTACAGAATGATATGGCGACGGTGAAACTTATGATAATTCCTAGCAAAAGCGATCAAAAGGGCAGTAAAACCAGCATCATCCAAGCATTGCGCATGCACGGCTCCATGCCCCGGATTCAATTGACCAAAATTACTGAACTAAGTCGAGCTACTATTTCATCAACGATTTCCGAGCTTATTGAATGGAATCTCGTGAAAGAGACGGAAAAAGCTCCTTCCACAGGAGGGCGTCCCGCCATTTCACTAGAATTAGTTCCCGGCTCCCACGCTATTATGGGTGCCGATCTGGATAATCAGGCATGGACGCTCGGTGTATTTGATTTACTCGGCAATGTCCTTCACAAGACCAAAATACCTGTCAGCTCCTCCAGACCCGAGGAAGCCGTTCAAGAGCTGGTCGACCACACCTCGAAGTTTGTTCAAGAATTCGATAAAGAGGTTATCCAAATGTTTGGTCTGGGCGTGCCCGGACTTGTGGATACGAGGCTTGGCATTATTAAGAGTGCATCCGATCTGGGATGGTCGAATGTGGATATTGAGGAAATGGTAAGCAAAGGGCTTGGTTGGCCGACTGTCGCTATTAACAGACACCGGGCTCGGGGTCTTGCGGAATGCCGGTTCGGATCAGGGAAAGATTATAAGCATATGATTTATGTCGGGGTAGGCTCAGGCATTGCCGCCGGTATTTTTAACGATCGGCAGCTCGTATCCGGTTCGTTCGGTGGCGCAGGGGAGCTCGGACACATTACGGTAGAACCTGACGGCCCTGTGTGCCCTTGCGGAAATAATGGCTGCCTGCACCTGTATTCAACAGCTTCAGCCATGGAGCAGGAAGCCCGCAGACTGCTTCGCGCAGGTCAAGAAGAAAGCAGCCTAAGAAGGCCAGGGCATGACCTCCAGCTTCTGCGTGCCAAAGATGTTTGCCTGGCCGCGGATCAAGGCGATGAGCTTGCGATTCGCGTCGTTAATCACGCTGCAACCTATCTGGGTATTGCCTTAGCGAATCTCGTCAATTTGCTCAACCCGGAAGCCATAATACTGGGAGGGGCCATCCCCGGCATATGCAGCACCTATGTACAAACCGCGACAAAAGTTATGCAGCAGCGTTCTATGATGGCTCTTTCGGCGGGAATTACGGTTAACACTGCATCATTAGCCGAAATTGGAGGGGCGCTCGGCGCTATCAACTTTGCCCTTGATAGGCATTTCTCTTTTAATATGGTGCAATAAACTAGATTGATTGGCGCTATAAATAAGAAGAACCGTCAGTTCTTTCCCTGACGGTCTTTTTATGTGCAAACTCATACGTGTGTGCGTGCGGAGGGAATCCGGTGTGGGTTCCGACCGCTCTTGAAATCATGTTCCTTGGATTGGTAGTCTTACCGCGGTCATCACTCTTTTAGAAGGATGAGCGGAAGTCAGGTGCGCTATTTCATTGTTTTAACGTTATTATTCGAATGAAACGGAACTAGGATCTCTTATTTAGTTTCAGATAAGGCATTTCAGTCTATAAAAGTCAGAATAACGCATCGTATGGATCTCTGTCAAGAAAGTAGACACTCAAATAAGAGATATCACACAACCTTTTTGTAATACATGGCCTCGTATTGATCCGGTGAAACATAGCCCAAAGAACCATGAATTCTCTTACGGTTGTAAAA
>NZ_JANQBD010000018.1 GCF_024722015.1 Paenibacillus radicis (ex Xue et al. 2023)
GAACCTGTTCGTCAGTCGACCTGTAATGGTGAAGTGAAGAGCCGTATGCGTTAATAGCGCACGTACGGATCTGTGAGGGGTAAGGGGCGCAATCCAAGAGAAGGAGAGGCCCCGCCTACTCGACTATTTGGAGCGAGTAGGGACATATTGAACACAAACAGAGAGATACCGGAAGAGGTTGTTCCGTTATCTCTCTGTTTGTTGTGCTTTTCTCATCATAACGGAATGATTACTTCCGCTAATGCTTCAACTATGCTTCAAACTAATGGATTATGGGAAGAACAGGGGCTTGGAATCTGGAAGTGCCACCACCGTTTAGGTGCGAAGTAGGTGATGAAGTTATGTACACGGAATATGACCAGGGTATTCATGGCTTTTCATAATTGAATGGCTGCTTCCTTGAGGGGTGAATAGTAATTCGGTATAAACATACGTATCCATGGGAAAAATAGTAAGAATACTATCTGACATAAAAGGGGATACGGAAGATGCTTTTCAGCTTGCTGGGCAAATTGAAAAAAAAGCTGCGTTGGAAGCGTCGATGGTTGAATTTGGCGGCAGTTTTATTACTGGTGGGGCTTGGTTCAATAGCTTTTGTGTTATTGAGACAAGACAGCTCCCATTCCATAGACGTAGGCATGAGAACAACAGAAGAAGTATTTACTCATCAAATTGACGGGGTGCAGCCAGAGGAAGAAGTGCGGGCGATGATGAAGCAAATGAGTGGACAGCGTGAAGCCTATTCACAAAAAACATATGTATGCGGCGAAGAAGTACAAATGCTCGGTATGATGAATGCACAGCAAATTTTACAATATCATAAGGAACATCCAAATTTATCTGTCAGATTGAATAATGCTGGTGGTGTAATCTTTAACGAAAAAATTGAGGATCTGTCACCGCAATGCAAAAAAAATGCTTATTTTGGTCTGGATGCTGGCGGTAATTTGTCGCTATTTGAAGGTGTTCCGGAGGACAAGCAGGTCATTCGTACTTTTTTTCAGCTCAATATACAGTATTTGGAGAGTAGCTTGCCTCATGAGACAGTGAAGCAATTGTACCGCGGTATACCTGTTAATAACCTGACAGAATACAACAGTGTGCTTTCTACTTTTGCTGATTTTGCCGTTGAGGAAATGGAACAATTATTAAATTAGTCATTTAAAAGTGGAACGAACTCGCTTGCAAGAGCTGGCGGGTTCGTTTTTTTGCGTTTTTTGGGAAGTGGCTCGAAGTATTTTGTGCCTTTTGGGACTGTGTTCAGAAGTGGTAATTTCTGATATAATGGGCAAGTGAACACATATGTTCGCTTTTGGGGATGATGGGAGTGTGTAAGTGTTGCGGATTATGGGAATTGATCCCGGAATTGCTATAGTCGGTTTCGGATTGATAGATAAGCAGGGAAGCCGGTTAGTCCCGGTGCAGTACGGCTGTATACAGACGGAGGCTCATACGGACAGTGCTGTGCGATTGAAGATGGTTTACGATTCGATGGTGCAGCTCATTGATACTTATAAGCCTGATGCAATAGGAATTGAGAAGCTTTTTTTCAACCGCAATGTAACGACAGCTATGGCTGTCTCTCAAGCAAGAGGAGTACTGATTCTCGCCGCCATACAGAAAGGATTAATGATTGGAGAATATACACCTCTGCAAGTGAAGCAGGCGATTGTTGGCTATGGGAAGGCTGAGAAAAAGCAGGTGCAGGAAATGGTTCGGATGTTTCTGCATTTATCTGCGGTACCTAAGCCCGATGATGTGGCGGATGCCCTGGCAGTGGCTATATGTCATGCCCATTCCTGCACGATGCAGCAGAAAATAGACGAGGTACATAAGCGATGATAGACTATTTAAGAGGGTTAGTTGCACATAGAGAAACTGAATATGTTGTTTTGGATGTACGTGGGGTCGGCTATCGGGTTTTTTGCGCGAATCCTTATGCCGTACAGACCAAAGACGGAGAAGAAACGACGTTGTTTATCCATTATCAGGTGCGGGAGGATGCGCACCTCCTATTCGGTTTTCAGACACGGGAGGAGCAGTCTTTATTCCGGATGCTGCTTGAGGTTAACGGTATCGGTCCTAAGGTAGCGATAGGCATTTTGGCCGGTGGCCGCCCTGAAGTTATTGCTGCCGCTATACAACAGGAAAATATCAGCTTCTTGATCAAGCTTCCGGGAATCGGACGCAAGACAGCGCAGCGAATGATATTGGATTTGAAGGACAAGCTGGGCGGTATCCCAACGGAAGCGAGCTCTCTGTCTGCATTTACTGGCGGCGGAGATCTATTTACAGTGCCGCAAGGCAGCGGGGCATGGAGCGAAGCGAAGGCAGCACTGCTGGCGCTTGGCTATACGGAGGCAGAAGCAGATGGTGCAGGGCACGCAATCAAGCCCAAGCTGCAGGGGGGCGAAGCTGTGGATGTCGTAATGAAGCTGGCGCTCCAGGCGTTGTATCAGCAATCCACGAAATAATGCTTAGGAAGGAGATCGGAACACCATGGAAGACGACCGCATCATTTCGGCCCATCTGATGATGGAGGAGCAGACGATGGAGCTCAGCCTCCGCCCGCGCTATTTGGCTGAATATATCGGTCAATCGCAAGCTAAAGAAAACCTTAAGGTTTATATAGAAGCTGCCAAGATGCGCAAGGAAGCGCTTGATCACGTCCTGCTGTATGGCCCGCCGGGACTGGGAAAGACAACTTTATCCAACATTATAGCCAATGAATTGGGAGTTAATATGCGCACCACATCTGGTCCGGCAATCGAACGGCCGGGAGATCTGGCAGCGATATTAACCAATTTGCAGGAGGGCGATGTTCTATTTATCGATGAAATTCATCGTCTGCATCGTACTGTGGAGGAAGTCCTGTATCCGGCGATGGAGGATTACGCGCTTGATATCATTATTGGTAAGGGACCAAGCGCTCGCTCGGTCCGTCTTGATCTGCCTAAATTTACGTTGGTTGGAGCGACGACACGTGCAGGTTTATTATCGGCTCCGCTTCGCGACCGTTTTGGTGTAATAAGCCGATTGGAATATTACACGGTTGACGAGCTGACCTATATCGTTAGCCGGACAGCGGACATTTTGCAGGTTCAGATCGTTGGGGAAGCTGCTAGAGAAGTGGGCATGCGATCAAGAGGAACGCCACGTATTGCTAACCGTTTGTTAAAGCGGGTGCGGGATTTTGCACAGGTTAAAGGAGACGGTATTATTACCTTGGATATCGCCAAGGCGGCATTATTAAGCATTCAGATCGACAATTTAGGTCTTGATGAAATCGATCATAAAATGCTTCGAGCCATTATCCAGAGCTTTCAAGGGGGACCTGTCGGCCTGGATACTATTGCGGCTACAATCGGGGAAGAAAGTCAGACGATCGAAGATGTGTATGAGCCTTACTTGCTTCAAATTGGTTTTTTGCAGCGTACTCCAAGAGGGAGGATGGCCACGCACACAGCATATAGTCATCTGGGGCTGCCGGTACCTGAGAGCCGTTAACATTTTTCGTATTATGTTAGCTGTTTGCGGCAGCATGGTGCGGATTAACCAACTTGAGAAAGGAATGCTGTAGAACATGAGAAAGCATCTGCCTTCATTAAATATAAGCAAGCTGTGCAAACGACCGGTTTCATTAAAAAGCTGGTTGATTGTCAGCTGTATAACAACGTTTGGAGCTGCTGCTGGTCTGATACCTCCGGTGGGTGGGCCTATTAACACAGCTTACGCGGCAGTCGTACCTAAGCTTGACTCGATACGAGTTGCTTTATTTCTGGATACAGGCAAATATACCGCCAATACGCCATCTGTCACGCTTTCTTCCGACAAAGGGCTGGACCTGGCCTTTCGCTCATCTGCTGGCGCCAAGCCGGCATTCTCTACAGCGGATAAGGCGAGCGTCAAGGCTTCCCTTGACACTCATCGTGTCCTGCTGTGGGAGAGCGGGGATGCCACGCAGGTTAAGGCACTCGCACAGAAGCTCGGTGACGCGAACGTTGATGCGGCATTGGTCAAAAGAACGAAGCAGGGCAAGGTCGCTTACCAAGTCAGCGTAGGGCCTTATGCTTCGAAGGAGGCTGCTTCAGCTGCGCTCACGAAGCTGGTCGCGCTGCCGGCAGTCGGCAGCGTGGTCAAGGGCTATGCATCCGCAGTAACCGGCCCTCTGCACTTGAACGCTGGCGTATACGCAGCGGAAGCGGAGGCGCAGCAGCAAGCTGCTGCTATCGGGCAGGCCGGTATTGACGCGGATGTAGCGATTTTGGACGTAGCGGCGGGTTTGCCCGCATACGCGGTTATGGTGGCGGCAGCTTCCGATGCCGCTGAGCTTTCCGCAGCCAAGCAGCAGCTGAATGCTGCGCTGCCGGCTGTTGTGCTGCAGCCTGTCGATGCAGCAGCGTCTTATGTGCTGAAGCGCACGGAGCTTGATGATGCGCCGGACAATACGGCGGCAGGCACGATCGAACGTGTGCTGCTTGGCGGCACCAATGCGAAGCTTCTTGTTTCGCCTAAGCCTACTGAAACGGTTAAGGTGTTGGAACGGTCGGAGCGGACTTATCGTGGCTTGGTAGAGCTGTCGAGATTGAACGGGAAGCTTGCAGTCATCAATGAGCTGCCCTTTGAGCAGTATGTGACTTCCGTAGTTAGCTCGGAATTAAGTAAAGAATGGCCGTTGGAAGCGCTGAAGGCTCAGGCTGTTGCGGCAAGAACCTACGCGCTTAAGCAGGGGGTTAAATACCAGATCGCGCATGTGACGGATACGACGCTAGATCAGGCTTACAAAGGCGCCGGCGCTGAATTTGCTTCCGCCCTTGCTGCAACATCGGCAACACAAGGGGAAGTGCTTGCCGATAAGGCTGGCCTAATTACGCCGTTATTTAGCTCTAATGCAGGGGGCATGACAGCCGACCCGACCGAGGTATGGGGGAATAAGGTTGATTATTTAAAGAGTGCGGCAACGCCGGATGATGGAGCGGAAAAAGGTAAAGCCATCTGGTACCGAATTATTCTGCCCAATGGAAAAACAGGATTTATCCATTCGTCCTATGCCAAAGCTACCGGTCAAAAAAATGCTGCAGGGCTTGTTTATTATGAAGCCACAGGAACCGATGTTAGTGTTCGTTCCGCCCCTTATGTTGACAATACAGCTAATCCTGCCTTGTTCAAGGTAAATATAGGAGATCAGTTCATTGTGATTGATCAGGCTGTGGAATCCAATGCCTATTCTTGGATTCGTGGACCCTTTGCTGCTAACCAGCTGAAAGAGAAGGTCAACACGGTGCTTGCACAGCCGATTGGAGGCGCATTGGAGCGACTGGAGGTATCCGCACGTGGTGCATCTGGTCGTGTTACAAGCATGAAGGCTAATGGACAAGAGCTTAAACCAGCCTATCCGGACGCCCTTCGCACCCTTTTTAACAATTTGCCTAGTACCCGGTTTGAAATTGAGGAAACAGGCAGTTATACTATACAAGGAGCGAATGGTACTGTACGCAAGCAGACAGCATCTTCCCCAAAAGTCGTAATTGCTGCTGGGAGCGGTCAAGCTAAAGAATCAGCCAGCTCTCAGATCTTTGTTATGGGCGGGAATAATAAGGTAAGAATGACAGACCAGCCGTCCCAGTTTATTTTCAAAGGGACCGGATTCGGTCATGGTTTGGGCATGTCCCAATGGGGTGCCAAGGGTTATGCCGAGCTCGGCTATGATTATAAAAAAATATTGCAGACCTACTATGATGGAGTCTCGATAATCAAGGAATGACGTGAATATGCAGGTAGAATGGTTTGATTATGAATTACCGGAGTCGCTTATTGCACAGACCCCACTAAAGGATCGGACTTCCTCAAGACTGTTAACGCTTGGGAAATCCGATGGAGCTATTAAACATCAAAAGTTTGAAGACCTTATCGATTATTTGGAAGCCGGGGATGTACTCGTGTTGAACGATACGAGGGTACTGCCAGCCCGGCTTTTTGGCGTGAAAGCTGATACTGGTGCCAAAGCCGAGGTTTTGCTGCTTAAACAGCTGGAAGGCGATAGGTGGGAGGCGCTCGTGCGTCCTGGAAAACGGCTGAGGTCTGGAGCTGTGATTGCGTTTGGGAGTGAAATGAATCCGGACGGCTCTTCTTCCCCATTGCTTACAGCAACCGTGGAGGAAGAGAGTACAATGGGTAACCGGGTGCTGCGTTTTTCTTATGACGGCATTTTTCCCGAGCTCCTTGACCGATTAGGACATATGCCGCTCCCTCCCTATATTAAAGAGCAGCTGCCTGAACGTGAGCGTTACCAAACGGTATATGCTAAACACGAAGGATCAGCAGCGGCACCGACTGCTGGCTTGCATTTTACAAAGGAATATTTGGATAGACTAGCTGTAAAAGGAATACAATTAGCTTATGTAACTTTGCATGTTGGATTAGGTACATTCCGGCCGGTTTCTGTAGAAAATGTAGAAACTCATGATATGCATGAGGAGTATTATGAAGTTGGAGAAGAAACCGCAATGTTAATTAACATTGCCAAGGCGAATGGACGCAAAGTTGTTGCTGTCGGGACAACCTCGGCCAGAACATTAGAAACGGCGGCGCGGGAAAGTAAAGTTCATGGCCAGCTTCAGGCCTGCAGCGGTTGGACCAGCATATTTATTTATCCGGGCTATACCTTTCAAGTTGTCGACGCATTGCTTACGAATTTCCATCTGCCCAAGTCGACTTTGCTCATGCTGATCAGTGCTTTAGCCGGGAGAGAGCGTATATTGGCAGCGTACCGGGAAGCTGTAGAGCAAGAATACCGGTTTTTCAGCTTCGGCGACGCTATGTTTATTTATTAGTATATGTAGGAAAGAAGTGATCATTATGGCACCAGCAGTAACCTATGAACCAATCAAAACTTGCAAGCAGTCCGGTGCGCGTCTGGGACGTGTACATACGCCTCACGGTGTAATTGAGACGCCTGCTTTTATGCCTGTTGGAACTCAGGCAACCGTAAAAACAATGAGTCCGGAAGAATTAAAACAGATGGATGCTCATATTATTTTGAGTAATACTTACCATCTATTTTTGCGACCCGGGCATGAAATTGTGCGTCAAGCAGGGGGGCTTCATAAATTTATGAATTGGGACCGTCCTATTTTGACCGATAGCGGTGGTTTCCAAGTTTTCTCATTAAGCGAAATGCGCAAGATTACCGAGGAAGGAGTTGCTTTTCGCTCTCACCTCAATGGGGACAAGCTGTTTATTTCACCTGAGAAATCAATCGAGATTCAGAATGCACTCGGGGCAGATATCATTATGGCCTTCGATGAATGTCCGCCATTCCCGGCTGAACACAGCTATGCCAAGCAATCGCTTGAGCGTACAACACGTTGGGCGGAGAGATGCTTGCAAAGCCACAGTCGTCCTGAGGACCAATCATTATTTGCAATCATTCAAGGCGGAATGTACGAAGATTTACGAAAACAGAGCGCTATCGAGTTGACTTCCATGGATTTCCCGGGGTATGCTATTGGAGGATTGAGCGTTGGTGAGCCAAAACCGTTAATGTATGAAGTTTTGGATTATACGGTTCCTCTGATGCCAGCCAACAAGCCTCGCTATTTAATGGGAGTCGGATCTCCGGATGCACTGTTGGAAGGTTCTATTCGAGGCATCGATATGTTCGATTGCGTATTGCCTACTAGAATTGCTCGCAATGGAACCGTTATGACCAGCTCCGGAAGACTTGTAATTCGTAATGCTAAGTATGCTGAAGACTTTGGACCGTTGGACGCGGAATGCTCTTGTTACACATGTAAGAATTATTCTCGTGCGTACGTGAGACATTTGCTTAAAGCAGATGAAACGTTCGGCATTCGTCTGACAACGTATCACAACCTGCATTTCTTGCTGGAATTGATGCGTCAGGTTCGACAAGCGATCCAAAATGATAGTTTGCTCGATTTCCGTGATCATTTTTTTGAAAAATACGGCCTAGATGAAAACGGAAAAGGATTTTAAACGTATAGTATAAAGAAAGGGGGGATATGCAATGTCATTAGTGGCTCAAGAAGCTGCAGCAGCTCCAGGAATAGAAGGATATTTAGTTACATACGGTCCACTGGTTTTAATGTTTGTTGTTTTGTATTTCTTATTGATCCGTCCTCAACAAAAGCGTCAAAAGACGCGCAGTATGATGCTTAACAACTTGAAAAAAGGGGACAAGGTCGTTACCATCGGCGGTTTGCATGGTACGATTCTTGAAATTACAGACGACACGATTATTCTTCGTGTAAACGATGTAACGAAGCTAACGTTCGAGCGTTCCTCGATCAATGCTGTTTCCAGTGTTTCTGTAGAAGAGAAGAAGTAGCATGAAACAAAAAATGCGAGTCATCCACAAGGATGAGCTCGCATTTTTTTGTTTTAAACAAGAAAGCTACTTTTTGAGGTTAACCCCGATCATGCCTCCCAAGCTGCCTGCCATAAAAGATAGACCCAGGAGGTAAAGCGTTTGCCAGGATAGTCCGGCATCATAGGCTAAAAATCCGATAATCCAAACAATTAAAGTGTAGACCAATCCTAGAAGTCCTCCGTTATACCACCCCTTACTGCCGCTGCGCTTTCCGGAGACAAGTCCTCCAACAAACATAGCAACTCCATGAACGCTCATTGTATAGCTGAATAAGGAGTTTTCTTGCAAATTTGTAGTGAGCATAAGCAATGATGTCATAAGTGTACCAAGCAGCATGAAAATCATGGCGTACATTAAACCGGAGAATATAGGGGATTGTTTCATACCTGTTCTACCTCCAATCAGTAATATGGTTTATTTGAGCTAGCCTTTAAAAGGGCAAGTTATAGGTTCTTTAATCCCATTGTATGGGCTTGTTTAAAAAATTAGTACAGGTTAACCCGTAGGAGCGAAGTGATTTCTAGGACAAAGTTATATGAATTTATAACCCATTATCAGTTTATTGGCAACAATTCGTAAAAGGCATTATTGCATGACATTAACAAGTTGAGGTCAAAATACCTTGGAAACTTACCTCGCCTCCGATACCTCTTAAAAGCCGGTTTCAAGGAGTTATTGACTAGCAGAAAAATAATTATCAACGGAATTTGAGCCTTAATGGCATCTAGTTGGGAGGGATGACTATGGATATGCTGGCCCTTTTTTTTCGTACGGTATTGGTCTACTTTGTTGTGTTTTTTACTATGCGCATCATGGGGAAGAGGGAAATCGGGAAGCTGTCTGTTTTTGATCTTGTAATATCTGTAATGATTGCGGAAATTGCAGTTTTTGTACTTGAGGATTTGGAAAAGCCGATTCTTGCAGGAGTCTTGCCGATGTTAACCTTAGTGGCCGTTCAGCTGCTAATAGCATTTGTTTCACTTAAAAATGAAAAAGTTCGCCGTATTTTTGAAGGTAAACCCTCCTTTATTATTAAGCATGGCAAGCTGGATCGAGCCGAAATGAAACGTCAGCGTTACAATCTGGATGATCTGCTGCTTCAATTGAGGCAAAGTAAAGTAATGGATGTGGCGAATGTTGAATTTGCCATATTGGAGTCATCGGGTAAGCTGACCGTGGTTGAGAAAGAGGTTGAACGACAGGAAGATAGTGAAAAAGAAAAAGATAAAGAAAAAGATAAACAAAAGGAATCTCAAGGTGCTGAGCAATCAGATGAATTGTCTAAAATTAAATTCGAAGGTTTGCCTTTGCCGATGATTATGGACGGAAAGGTACAGGAAGATAGCCTGCAGAAATTGGATAAAACGCGTTTTTGGCTGAAAAGCGAGCTGCAGGCTAAAGGTGTGAAGGATTTCAAGGATGTATTCTATTGTTCTTATGATCAACGTGGAAGATGGTTCATTGATCGCAAAAAGTAAATTATTTGATGATTTTCCGTCCAAGCCATAGAACCCGCAGCAGATCGTTACGGTCAATCAAGCCTAACAGAACTGAGCAAAATAAATAAAGCATAATGCCTGTAGAACATGATATCAAAAACCGCATACCATCATTGGGAAGCCAATTGCTATACATAATGAGATAGCTTGCCCATCCCGAAATCAACATTCCTAGGCCGACCTTTGCAAAGTCCAGCATTTGCATGCGGAATTGAAGCAGCTTCACCACACTATGCCAATGCAGCGCTGTAACCAGCATGATGTTAATATTGATAGCCATAACGGCACCCAAGATTCCGAACTCTGGCTTTGAGGCAAGCATGTAGATCAGGGTGAGCTTGGCTACTGAGCCGATTAAAGTATTAACTAATGCGCTGCCCGGCCTATCCAATGCTTGAAGTGTTGCCTGAAGCGGGGCTTGAAAATAAATGAACATCGCGACAGGTGCCATCATTTTTAACATCGATGCGATTTGACTTTGTCCATATAAGTAATGACATAGCGGCTCAGCCAAGACCAGCATTATCATGGCAAAGGGGGCGCCTGTCACCAATGCGAGCTTTAACGACTGATGAAGCCGCATGTGAATAGTTTTCATATCCCCCCTGGCGGCAGCTTCAGACAGTGAAGGGATTAAAGAAACAGACAAAGAATAGGTTAGAGCGCTCGGTAGTAATAATATCGGAATGATCATCCCTTGCAGGGCGCCATATTGTGAGGTTGCCAACGATGTTGCTATTCCTGCCGCGGCTAAGCTTTGAATGATGAGGATCGATTCAAGGAAATAGGAGAATGAGCCTACCAGCTTGCTTCCGGTAATTGGCATGGCTAGCTTCAGCAGCTGCTTTAGGTTAGCCCATCTTCCTACTATGGGGGCAGAACCAATCTTGGCAGTAGGAGTGTGAGGCGCCCTTTTTCGATCCCGTCTAAAGTGCAGATAGAGTACAAGCAGGGCACAAACTTCACCGATCATGACGCCTGTCATAGCCCCTGCAGCTGCATATTCGATCCCGTAAGGCAACATTACATAAGCAAGCGAAAGTACGGTTATGATTCGAACGAGTGTTTCCACAACCTGGGAGACAGCAGTAGGAATCATATTTTGCTTGCCTTGAAAGTATCCGCGGATAACAGAGCCGACTCCAACAAATAAAATAATTGGAGTCATACAGATGAACGTGTAATAGACTCTTGAATCGGTGAGAAGATTGGAGCTGATCCAATGGGCGCCCAGCAAGCTGATCAATGTAAAGAGGAGGCTAAGAGAGAAGCTGAAGGCTAGTGCCAAACGAAAGATGCGCCTAACTCTGGATTCATTGCCTTCTGTTTCGGCTGCTGCCACAAGCTTTGCAACAGCTATAGGGATACCTCCGGTGATGATCGTCAGAATGACAATCATGAACGGGTAGCCCATCTGATATAATCCCACCCCCTCGGGCCCGATAATTCTGGGCAGCGCCATTCGGGGAATGAAACCGAGAATGCGGTTGATGATGCCTGCCGTAAGTAATATAAGTGTACCTTTTATAAATGATTGTTTGGTCACTTGGTTTCCTCTTCCTCCTTAGAGCTTTCCAGAGGAAAGCTATCTTCGTTAGCATAAGCTGAGCTTTCCTTGTGAAAGCTGTCTTGACAAGCATTCATTGGCTCTATTAAATGGATATGCGGGACCTGTCCTAGTACATGCACAATATTTGAGCAATACCTTCAGAATAGGAAGGAAATAACATCAAAGTATCGAATATGTGTTTATTAAGGATGATGTTCGGCAGGAGGTTAAGGCAGATGGATGATGAGAGTCGGAAGATGGATGCTTCGGAAGAGGTAGAAGCGAGAAGAGATTTCGAAATGTTGGAGCAAGACAAGCAGACGGTGGTGGACTCGTCTATTCATGAAACGGACTCCTCGGGTGATCTTGTAACAGATGGGGATGATTCGAATAACGCCTCGGCACTGGAAGATAATGCTTTTATGGAGTCGGAGGCAGAGCTTGACGGGGCTGTCCAGTCGGAATATGTAGAGACGGAGGCCGTAGAGTTATCTGAGATTGAACTCAATGAGGTTATTGAGAATATATGCAACAGCAAGGCTGAGGAGTTTCGGATGTTGGGATATGAGCATGTGACGGGCAGAGAAGTATGGGAATGTATTAGTGACAAGTACAAAAAGACCGGTGTTCCCAGACTTCATCAAATTGTTAATGATATTTTATCTCTTAAAGTCACGTCTTTTATGAACTGGATGACGATGAGTATATATAAATCCAACCCTTTCAAGTGATGAGAGGGTCTTTTTCTGTGGATACTTGGGCAAATTATTGTTGCGTAAATTGTCAAATTGACTCAATTTTCGCAGGTGGGTATAATAGGAATATTGAGTATGGAAGGAGAAAGTAAATGGACATCAAAAGAATCATCGCTTTTCTAGCCATTGTAGTGGTTGTGTTCACATCGGTTGCGATAACAAGCCCGCAGCTGGTTAGGAGCATAAAGCTTGGTTTGGACCTCAAAGGTGGCTTTGAAATTTTGTATGTGGCTGAGCCTATCGAAGCTGGGAAACCCGTAACCATGGACTCACTCAAACAAACGGCATCAAGTCTAGAAAAACGTGCAGACGATCTGGGTATTGCTGAACCGGAAATTACAACCGAGGGCAATGACCGTATCCGTGTTAAGCTTGCGGGCGTCGCCAATGAAGAAGAAGTTCGTAAAATCATGAAAGAACCGGCCGAATTAACATTCCGTGGACCGGATGGAACCAAAGAAATGATTGGGAGCGACTTTGTGGAGGGCGCGGCCAAGGTGGAATTCGACCAAGGCAACCGTCCAAACATCTCAATCCAAGTAAAGGACAAAGAGAAGTTTCGTAAGGTGACAGAAAAGCTGCTTGGTAAACCGCTTGCTATCTACCTGAATGAAAACCAATTGTCCGCCCCGACCGTTCAGCAGGTGCTTTCTGATGGCCGGGCATCTATCTCCGGTAACTACACATTTGATGAAGCCAAGAAACTGGCGGATACAATCAACTTAGGAGCTCTGCCTCTGAAGTTGACCGAGAAGTACACACAAAGTGTGGGTGCTACGCTCGGACAGCTGTCCTTGCATCAAACTGTTGAAGCCGGGATCATTGGTTCCGTATTGATTCTAATCTTTATGCTTCTCTTGTACCGTATTCCTGGTGTTGTAGCAGCTATTACGATTATTACTTATGCTTGGCTGCTGCTGCTTGTATTCGATCTACTTAATGCTACTTTAACATTGCCTGGTATTGCGGCCTTCATATTGGGTATTGGGATAGCCGTGGATGCTAATATCATTACATATGAACGGATCAAGGAAGAAATTCGAAGTGGCAAAAGTATTCTGTCTTCCCTTCGTTCAGGCTCCAAGCATTCCTTCAGAACTATAATGGATGCGAATATTACGAATATTATTGCAAGCTCGGTTCTTTACACAATAGGTAATGGGGCAATCCGGGGCTTTGCTTTAATAACGATACTTAGTACCATTCTCAGTATTGTAACGAATGTATTTTTTGCCCGATTCTTAATCCATTTGCTCATACGTGGCAATTTGTTCAAGAAGCCAGGTTACTTTGGTGTAAAGGAGTCGGAAATCCGTGGATTATAAAGTTGATTTTATTAAGAACCGGAAAAAGTTTTACTTCCTGTCGTTGGCCATCACAGTGCTAGGATTAATTATGCTCCTCGTTAGCTCATTGAATTACGGTGTCGATTTCCGTGCAGGTACATCCATGGATATTACCGTTGGACAAGCAGTGGATAAAGCAAAGGCCGAGCAAGTGTTTAAGGATGCCGGAGTTGAGCCTTCTGTAATTACGATAGGTGGAACTTCAGGGGATCGTATTTCGGCGAGGTTTGATAATATTTTGCCGGATGCCACCACGAAAAAGGTTAAAGATACTTTTCTTGCTGCATTCGGAGATAAAGTATCCCAAGAGATCAATACAGTTTCTCCCGATATGGCGATAGAACTAAGAAATAAAGCGATGGTCGCAATTGCTATCGCAAGTGTCGCCATTTGTATTTATGTCACGATCCGTTTTGAATGGCGTTTTGCAGTTGCTTCGATCATTGCCATACTTCATGATGCGTTTGTGGTTATTTCCTTCTTTGCGATTTTTCGCTTTGAAGTAAATTTACCGTTTATGGCAGCGATTCTTACTACTATCGGTTATTCCATCAATGATAAAATCGTTATTTTTGACCGTGTGAGGGAAAATCTCAGGTTTGCAAAGCTGAAAACCTCCGATGATTTATCGAATTTGCTAAATGACAGTATTTGGCAGACGATGGCCCGTAACGTTAATACAGTAATAACGGTATTGATTGCTGCTATATGCTTGTTGATATTCGGCAGCGAGTCAATTAAATTGTTCGCTCTGGCGAAGATTATTGGTTTGACCAGCGGTGCTTACTCATCAATTTGTATTGCCGGACCTTTGTATTACTACTTCAAAAATAAAAGCATTGGTTCTAAAAAGAAGGTTGCAGCGTAAAACAACAATATACCCGGCCGCGCGAAACGGTGAGTTTCGGCGGCTTTTCTTTAGTGAAATACGCACATTGGAAACCATTTATTGCTTGGAGGAGTGGCCTCATGTCGAACGAACGTTTCAAAAAAACGGAGTTTGCCGTTTGGATTGGAATAGCCTGTAATATGGTCATAACGGTAGTGAAAGGTGCAGTTGGGTATATTTCGGGCAGCAAGGCTCTGATCGCCGATGCGCTGCATTCAGCTTCCGAGGTTGCGAGTTCATTTGCTGTTTTGACTGGATTAAGCACGGCTAAATCTTCGTCTGATAAAGATGATCCTTATAGAAGTGTGAAAGCGGAGTCCATTACGTCTATTATTGTTTCTGTACTTCTTCTGCTTGTTGGCATTGAAATTTTTATTTCATCTGCAAGAGCCGTCTATAATGGAATCGATTCCCCTCCGGGAACCATCGCATTTATTGTAGTTGTTATTTCAATTATCATGAAAGAAGCCATACTTATATTTAAATCCAGAGTGAACAAACAATTATCAAGTCAAGCATCCATTGCTAATTCTTGGGATCGCAGGTCCGATATCTATTCTTCAATAGCCGTTTTTGTTGGTACCGGCGGAGCGATATGGGGTAATTACCTGGGAAATAAATATATGTATTATTTAGATCCGGCTGCTGGAATTTTTATATCTATGCTTATTTTCATAAGAGGCTACCGGCTTTTAAAAGGTACTATTCATAAGAAAATAAACTCCATTATCCATAATGAAGACCCGATTGAGCTGCTTCGCACCGTTCAGATGATTAAAGGCGTTATTGCTGTTGACGATCTTAGAGCTCGCGAACGTGGGCATTATGTAATAATTGATGTGAAAATCAGTGTTAATCCTCGAATTAGCGTATTGGAAGGACATGATGTAGCCAAAATAGTGAAGCAAACGTTAATGAAGCGATTTATTCATATTTCGGATGTTTTCATTCAAGTCCAGCCTTATGATCCAGGATATCCATATAAAAATAATGTAGGCCCTGAATATGACGATCATCCTTCTTTATTGCATTAAAGCTACCTCTCATTGGAAAAATGGGATATAATTAAAGTATGGTATACAGTGGTAAGTTGAGCATAGTTGTTTTATGTGCTTACGGACTTAGGAGGTAACGGCATGCTTCACGCTAGAGCAAGGTGGAACACAAACAAGGCGGATGCCGATCAGGTCGAACAATTTGCGAAGGAACTTGAAATTGAGCCGCTGCTAGCACAGTTGCTTATTGTTCGGGGAATAACCGAAAAAGAGCAAGCCGCAGCCTTTTTATATGGAGGAACGGATCGTATACATGATCCGTTCCTTTTAGATGGGATGGAAAAAGCAGTTAATCGTATTCGCCAAGCGTTGAAGAATGGGGAAAAAATTCGGGTGTATGGCGATTACGATGCGGATGGGGTTAGCAGCACCGCATTGATGGTGCATTTGCTGAAGCAGCTGGAGGCTTCATTCGATTACTATATTCCTCATCGAGTGCTTGAAGGCTATGGTTTGAATAAAGCTGCACTAGCTGCAGCCCAGGAGCAAGGAATTCATTTAATAATAACTGTCGATACTGGAATTAGCGCGGTTGAAGAGATTGCTTATGCTAGAGAACTTGGGATCGATGTCATCGTTACAGACCATCATGAACCGCCTCCGCTATTACCTGATGCTTATGCAGTAATAAACCCCAAGAAGCCGGGCTGCTCCTATCCTTTTAAACAGCTTGCAGGTGTAGGAGTAGCGCTCAAGCTTGCACAGGCTCTATTGGGATATTGGCCGGAGCAATTATTAGAGTATGCAGCCATAGGAACTGTGGCGGATTTGATGCCGTTGTTGGATGAAAACCGGATTATAGTTAAGCTTGGTGTTAAGCAAATGCAGTCTACTTCAAATTCAGGAATAAGGGCGCTGCTTGATGTGGCGGGAATTAAGCCTAAGGATGTTAATGCAACGCATATCGGCTTCGCCTTAGCGCCGAGAATTAACGCAAGCGGGAGACTGGATAAGGCGGATCATGCTGTACGGCTGCTAATTACAGATGATGAGCTGGAAGCTGAAAATGTAGCATTCGATTTGGATCAGCTTAACAAAGAAAGACAGCGGCTCGTGGAAGAAATGACGAAGCAGGCTATGTCGATGATGGAAGAGAAGAAAGCGGCAGGCATCGAAAATAAGGTCATCGTGTTAGCTCATGAGGACTGGAACGTAGGTGTGATTGGAATTGTCGCATCGAAGATTGTCGATAAATTTTATCGCCCGACAATTATTCTGGGTATTGATAAGGAATCCGGCTTAGCCAAGGGATCGGCTCGTTCAATTGCCGGCTTTGACTTATATCAAGCTTTACACCATTGCGGGGATCTGATGAAGCATTTTGGAGGCCATCAAGCGGCAGCAGGAATGACTTTGGAAAGAGAGCATCTGCCCGAGCTTGAAGCAAGGTTAAATGTTTTGGCGGAGGAGTGGCTGACTCCAGATGATTTGTTGCCTTTGCTGCAGGCAGATTTGACCTGCTCGCTTGAAGAAATCGGCTTGAAAACGATTCAGCAGCTGGAGCAGCTTGGCCCATTCGGCATGGGCAATCCTACACCCAAGTTTGTGCTGTCGAATATAAAATGCCAAGAGCTCAGAACCATTGGGAAAGAGCATCAGCATATCAAAGTTACGCTTCAGCAGAGTAAAGCTGAAGCTGCGGCCGCGGCTACTTTGGATGCAGTGGGGTTTAATAAAGGTACAATGATTCCGTGGATTTCATCAACTGCAACATTGGATGTAATAGGTGAGCTGTCTATAAATGAATGGAACGGTGTACGCAAGCCGCAGATGATGATACAGGATTTGCGGATTCCACACATACAACTATTTGATTGGCGAGGAGCGTCAAAGCTTGAGCATAAACTAAGCGAGCTTGCCGATAGATTGTCTGGGGCGCACACAGGGGAGAAGAAGAGTCCCGCTATTCTCATATTCCATCAAGAGGGAATAGCCTTGATGGATAAATTTGGTAAATTACCTGTTTGGCGAGTGGATAAGTCAGTGAAGGGCGGTTGTATTGCTCTTAATGAGCAAGCGCGACAGCAGTCCCTTGAATCCATCTATGATCTTATTTTATATGATCTTCCGGAGGATCTCCCACAGTTAGCCGGGGCTCTCCTGATGGCTCAAAATGTTCAGAGGGTTTATGCAGTATTCGAGGGTGGAGATAGAAATACTGGAACATTGCCCTCAAGAGATATGTTTAAAACGGTTTATGGGGCTGTGCAGCAGCAAAAAGTGCAGCGCTTGCCGAGCGCTTCTTTTCTCCAAGTTCTGTCCAAACGCTCAGGCCTTTCCCCAACATTAATTCAGTTTATGCTGGATGTGTTTATGGAACTGGGGTTAATCAACCGGACTGAAGATGGCTATATGCCTGCGGTGAATACCGGGAAGAAGGAGTTAAGCCTATCCTTATTGTACCAACGTCGCCAGAATGGTATTGAGGCCGAGCAAACGTTGCTTTATTCCAGCGCACATGAGCTGCTTCAATGGCTTTTAGACCAAAGGAAACAAACTATTCAATTATTGGAGGATATCATATGAATTTCAAGGAATACATTCGCGTTATTGAAGATTTCCCTCAACCGGGAATTAGCTTCAAAGATATAACTACATTGCTTCAAAATGGTCCGGTCTACAAAGAGGTCATTAACGAACTGGCTCGCCAATTAAAGGATGTTGAAATTGATTGTATCGCGGGGCCAGAGGCTCGTGGCTTTGTAATCGGTGCACCGCTGGCTGTAGCTTTGGGCGTTGGTTTTATCCCGATCCGCAAGAGCGGTAAGCTGCCTGGCGAAACCATTGAAGCGGATTATGCTCTAGAGTATGGTAAGGATAAGCTGGCTATGCATAACGATGCTATTAAACCTGGGCAAAAGGTGTTGATTGCCGATGATTTGCTGGCAACGGGCGGAACCATTGCAACCTCCATTAACCTTATTCAGCAGCTAGGTGGTAACATTGTCGGTGCAGCGTTCCTGATTGAACTGGCTGATTTGAACGGAAGAGAGAAGCTTGGCAATATTGATGTGATTTCTTTGGTTACCTATTAATTGGGAAGTGCAACCCTATTTAATTGACTATCAAGTCCGATACCTTGTGTATACGGGCTTTTTTGTTTTAGGACCCTCAAACCTTGATGAGAGTAAAGAAATTCAATTTATATTAAACTTGTTAATGAAATTTGTAGAGTTGTCCATGTCATCTATTCTATTTTTTTCATAAGCTATACTATCTTATATGAGGAGGTAGTTTACTATGGCTAGAATAAAGTGCGGTTGTAACAAGAGGAATCGCTCTGTAAAAAACCGTTCTACAGGTAACAGATCTGTAGGAAACCGATCAATAGGCAACCGATCCGGATTATTCCACTCAATAGGCAACCGGTCAGTTGGAGTATGTCCTATAGCAATAGGTAACCGGTCATTCGGAAACCGTTCCGGGCAATTCCGCTCAATAGGCAACAGATTAAATGGTATAGGCCGTATTTGTCCATGCGGACATCATTTGATTGGCAATCGCTCTATAGGTAACCGCACCAGAGGAAATGAAGTTGTAGAAGAGTAGAACCAGTGGCAGTAGCGGACTTAGTTGAATAAATTGAATTACCGTATAAAGTCTATCGAATCTGATAGGCTTTTTGTTTTTTCAATGAAGGGCGGAATTATGTGATGGAATGGATCACTCGAACTATAACCATAAGCCCCAAGCAACAAGAGCTGCTGCAAAAAAATGTTTGGAGTCCGAATTTTGTGCAGGCTTACATGGTCATACAAGGAAAAAAAGAGTTGGTTAAACTGCGGTACCGCGGCGGACATACAAGGGAATACCCAAAAAAATCATACGAAATTATATACAAAGGTAGAACCTATCATTACAATGCGGAATACGATGACCCCTCTATGATTAGGAATGCGTTATCCTTTCAATTTTTCCAATGGATTGGTGTGCCAAGCCCAAAAACCCGTTACTGTCTTCTTAAAATCAACGGACAAAGTTTGGGAGTTTATTTAGAAATTGAAGCTGTGGACAAACGTTTTTTCAGACAAAGGGGGATTCCGGTTCAATCCCTGTTTTATGCCGGAAATGATAGTGCCAATTTTGGACTTTATAATCCGGATTCACAAAGCAAAAAGGCTTCACTATTCCAAGGCTATGAAAGGGTTATTGGCAAACAAGCAGACATAAATCGTTTAAAGTCTTTTATTCTTAAGATCAACACGCTTAAAGGCAAGGAATTAGGACGATACTTGGATCAAAGACTCGATATTGATAACTATTTGCGTTGGTTGGCGGGTGCGGTTTTTACAGGCAATTATGACGGTTTTGATCAAAATTACGCGATTTATCTTCATCAAACAAGACTTAAATATCGGATGATCCCTTGGGACTATGAAGGCACTTGGGGGCGGAATTGCTTCGGAAAACAAATCGGAAGTGATCTCGTTAAAGTGACCGGATACAATGAGCTTACAAAAAAATTGCTGGCATTTCCTCTAATCAGAAAAAAATATAAACTTTTACTTAATCATATTTTGAAGCGGCATTTTACAGTAAAAAAGATCTTGCCGGCAGCTAAGCTAATGACACGTCATATTGCTCCGCATATTCACAGCGATTTAACTAGAAAATGGGCATTATCTGTATTTGACGGTGAGCCTGAGATGATTCGTAGTTATATCTTGGAGCGAAGGAATTTTATAAAAGAAGCGATTAGAAATCTTTGATGGTATTGCTCCGCTAACACTTCTGGTAATAATAGGCTCTTGTTATCGACAAAATATGTCGAAATAGCGCAAATAAGTTGACGGCACCCCTATTTGAAAGGCATAATGAATTAAAATCGAATTAAGGGAATGGATAAGCGAATGGGGATTGAGCAGCTTCTTGAGAAAGCGTCCGGCTTTATAAAAGAAAATGATTTGAAGCGTATAAGAGAAGCCTATGAGTTTGCGGAACAGGCGCATTCCGGCCAAGTTCGCAAGTCTGGTGAACCTTATATTTTGCATCCATTAGCGGTTGCCGAAATCTTGGTTAATATGCAAATGGATACGACTTCAATCATAGCGGCGCTGCTTCATGATGTTGTCGAGGACACAACGGTATCTCTCGAAACGGTTAACGAAAAATTCGGTAAAACCTGTGCTATGCTCGTTGACGGCTTGACTAAGCTGGAGAAAATTAAGTTTAAGAGCAAGGAAGAGCATCAAAACGAAAATTACCGGAAAATGTTTGTAGCGATGGCTCAAGATATCCGTGTTATTTTAATTAAATTGGCGGATCGCCTTCACAATATGCGTACATTAAAGCATCAATCCGAGGAAGCTCAACGCCGGATAGCGGATGAAACGCTCGAAATATTTTGTCCAATTGCCCATAGACTGGGTATTTCTGCGATTAAATGGGAGATGGAGGATATTGCTCTGCGTTATTTGAATCCGCAGCAATACTACCGAATCGTCAACCTGATGCAGAAAAAGCGAACGGAACGTGAGCAATATATAGCGGATGTTATAGATAATGTTCAAGAGAAGCTGTCTGAAATGGGAACGGAAGCGGATATTTCAGGCCGGCCTAA
The DNA here is from genome assembly GCF_024722015.1 of Paenibacillus radicis (ex Xue et al. 2023). Lineage (GTDB taxonomy): Bacteria > Bacillota > Bacilli > Paenibacillales > NBRC-103111 > Paenibacillus_S. Next base: position 21,046 of record NZ_JANQBD010000018.1, read on the forward strand.
GCATATTTACAGTATTTATAAGAAAATGACTGCGCGTAATAAGCAGTTTAATGAAATTTATGATCTGCTCGCGCTTCGTATCATTGTCGAAAATATTAAGGATTGCTACGCAACACTCGGTATTATTCATACGCTGTGGAAGCCAATGCCCGGACGCTTCAAGGATTATATTGCCATGCCCAAGCCGAATATGTACCAATCGCTTCATACAACGGTGATCGGGCCCAAAGGTGAACCGCTTGAGGTACAGATCAGAACCTTTGAAATGCACAAAACATCCGAGTACGGCGTAGCCGCGCACTGGGCTTACAAAGAAGGCAGTCCAGTGCCGTCAGGAACATTCGAGGATAAAGTCAGCTGGTTTCGTGAAATTCTCGAGCTGCAGCAGGATGCAGAGGATGCTTCTGAGTTCGTAGAATCGTTGAAAATGGATTTTTTCTCCGATCTTGTATTTGTATTTACGCCCAAAGGCGAGGTTATCGAGCTTCCGGCCGGCTCCGTTCCGCTTGATTTTGCCTATAGGATTCATACGGAGGTGGGCAATCGAACGATCGGCGCCAAAGTCAACGGACGTATTGTACCTCTTGACCATAGGCTGAAGACAGGCGATATCATCGAAATTTTGACATCTAAGCATTCGTATGGACCCAGTCAGGATTGGATTAAGCTGGCGCAATCCTCACATGCGAGGAGCAAGATACGCCAATGGTTTAAGAAGGAACGACGCGAGGAGAATGTTGAGAAAGGCAAGGATGCGATTGAACGTGAGCTAAAGCGGCTCGGTATAGAACCGCATACGCTGATGAAAGAAGATGAATTATTCGAGGTTGCCAAAAAGTTCAATTTCCACGAAGTTGAGGATATGTTCTCTGCTGTTGGTTTTAGCGGTATTACGGCCGCTCAGATTGTAACTCGTCTGACCGAGAAGATGCGCAAGGAAGCGGAGGAAGCTCAGCTCAGTGCGATGCAGCTTACGAACGAGATTAAGGAAGTTAAAGCGCCTGTTGAGCGAAAAGGACGCCCTACACATGGTGTTCGGGTTAAAGGTGTGGATAATTTACTAGTTCGCTTCGCAAGATGCTGTAACCCGGTGCCCGGCGACTCCATAATTGGATATATTACACGTGGTAGAGGCGTTTCCGTTCACAGAGCGGATTGCACGAATATTCCTGCTCCCGAAAGCGGTGACGAGAGCAACCGGATGATTGAGGTTGAATGGGCGGATTCCGTAGAGGCCAATTATAATGTGGAAATTGAGATTACCGGCCATGACCGCAGAGCACTTTTAAACGAAGTACTGCAGGCGGTTTCGGAAAGTAAAACGGTTATGTCAGCAGTTTCCGGCCGTTCGGACAAAAATAAGATGGCCGTTATTCATATGACCATTCTTATCCGTAATATTGAGCATCTGCATTCCGTAGTTGAGAAAATAAAGAGGGTTAAGGATGTTTATTCCGTGCAGCGGATTATGCAGTCCTAAAGCAAGTATAAAAGCAAGTATATTTAAAAGTGAGGGTGTAAGAGGATGCGAATTGTAGTTCAGCGCAGCAAGCAGGCCCATGTAACCGTTGATGGGGCGGCTGTAGGTGCTATTGAGCACGGACTTGTGCTGCTGGTAGGCATAACGCATGACGACACGGAGCAAGATGCACGTTATGCTGCGGAGAAGATTGCAGGACTCCGTATTTTCGAGGATGATTCAGGCAAAATGAATCGTTCAGTTACCGAAACGGGGGGGCAAATTCTATCAGTCTCTCAGTTTACTTTGTACGGAGATTGCCGTAAAGGAAAGCGGCCCAACTTTATGGCTGCGGCTCGTCCTGAGCAGGCCAAGCCTCTCTACGAGCGGTTTAATGAGCTTTTGCAGGAGCAAGGCTTGAAGGTTGCAACGGGGATATTCGGAGCTATGATGGATGTTTCTCTAGTTAATGATGGTCCGGTTACGTTAATTATTGAAAGCCGCTAGCAGCAGCTGGCGAATCGACTTCGTTCACGATTGGTTAAGCTGGGACGGATTTGGACAAAATAAGCATATCCTTACACAACTAGATTAAGGAGCTTATTCGCCATGCAACAATCCGCCAAAGAAAAAATCGCTACGATGCCGGTACAGCAGCTGCTGGCCTGCAGTGTGGCAGATTCGACAGGTATGATCGCTGCCGGGCTAAGCGGGAATGAGCTGCATGCGGATTATTCCTCGGTTAGCGAACAAATGAAGCAGCAGCCGCGTAAAACCTTTCGTTAATAAACAGTAAGTCGAGTAGACCTCCGGAGTGACAGCCTTCCCCGAAGGTCTATTTTGACGCGTTTTATTAATCCCCACCTAAGCTGCACTGGGATCAGCTCTTTTAGGATAAACGGAGAGAGTTGCTTAGGGAATTTATATGAAATAAGCAATTATAACAAAAAAATTGTAACCAAATGTAATTAGTAACGTTAATAGTATATACCGATTCATGGAAAATACATAGCTTATGAGGTGCAAAATGGGAAAATCAGGTTATTCTAACGGAAATCTAAGAGGATGGATACTCGTTATAATTGCAGTTTTGCTGGTGGCTGCTGCTGGTGCTGCAGTCTATTCACTTGTTGTTAAAAAAGCGGGAGCCGGCGGCCATCGACAGGCATTAGTGGAAGTGAAGTCTTCAAAGGATATCAAAAACAATTATGATGTTATTGTGGTAGGGACAGATCCTGAAGGGGTTGCAGCTGCTGTATCCGCAGCGCGGAATGGGCTGAAAACGCTGCTGGTTGAAACTAGAAATCGTGATGTTCTGGGAGGGCTTCTTACCGAGGGCTGGTTAAATAGTATCGATATGAACTATGAGCCAACGAAAAATTTGATCTCCAAGCACGATATTATGAATAAAGGGATTTTTAGCGAATGGTATGGCAAAATTGAAGGAGATTCCTTCGATGTGACTACTGCGGCCAATGCATTCTATGAATTAGTGTCAAAAGAGAAAAATATCGATTTGTTAATGAAAGCAAAAGCCGTTGATCCAATAACTGCTGCTGCAGGAGGCGCTGCAAAAGTTAGCGGGGTTACAGTTACTAAAGCAGACGGCAGTAAGCAGGCAATACAAGCCAATTCCGTTATCGATGCAACACAAGACGGTGATATTGCTGCTGCAGCCGGAGTACCTTTCACAACAGGCCGCGAGGATCTTGCCGATCCGAAAAGCAGAATGGCTGTTACAGCGGTATTCCGATTGAACAATATAACACCGGAACGGTGGAAGCAGTTTGGCAAAACCATTGCTGCCGAGGACAAAGGGCAGGGGAAATACGGGATCAATGAAAAGAGCCTATGGGGCTTTGATAAAATGCAGGAATATCCTGCTGTCAATAAAGAGCGTGTTCGTATGCGCGGGCTAAATGGCGGTTTGCAAAATGATAATACGATGCTTGTAAATGCTCTGCAAATTTTTAATATCGATCCGTTTGACCCTAAATCCAGAGAGGAAGCGCGGAAAATCGCCGAGGATGAACTGCCGCATGTGCTTGCCTACTTGAAGCAGCAGTATGCTGAGTTTGAAGGTGTTGAATTAGCCGGGATTGCTCCGGAGCTGTATGTACGTGAATCACGGCATATGCAAGGTGAATACAGACTTTCGATAATAGATCTGCTTGAAAATCGGGATCAGTGGGATAGAATCGCATTTGGCGGTTATCCGGTCGATATTCAGCGAACAAGCCCTAAGGATAACGGTGCTGTTGTTATAGACCCTGATAAATATGCGGTGCCTTTCCGCAGCCTGGTTCCGCTTAAAGTAGACGGACTGCTTGTAGTCGGCAGGGCAGCCAGTTATGATACCTTGCCACATGGAAGCGCACGGGTCGTTCCTGTCGGTATGGCTGAAGGAGAAGCTGCGGGTGCGGCAGCTAAGCTGGCACAAGAGCAAAATGCCACATTCCGGCAAATGTCAGCATCCAAGGAAACAATCGCCAAACTCCAGGATATATTGAATAAGCAAGGAATGGATCTGAAGCCATTTGCCATTAAAGCGGCTCCGTATATGGAGCATAAATCTTATGCAGGTTTGAAAACAGCTATTACCTTAGGGCTTTCGACCGGCGGCTACAAAAATGAATTTGAACTGGACAAGCCTTCCAATCAGCAAAGAATGGTAAATGTGCTGGAGGGAATGCGCAAATTTAATCCGGCCGCTATGGCGGGGAGTGCCGCGGCGGTCATTTCGGGGGTAAAGGAGCCTCAGAAGCAGCCAGTATCCTTGGATTCTGCAGCGCAAATGATTGCCAGCTTGCTTAAGCAGAATATCCCGCAAGGCAAATTTGTGGAGGGATTGCAGGCAACTGGTTTCATTAGCAAAGCTACGGTGGATTCGATTTCCAACAAACAAGAGCTTACCAACGGAGACGCTTATATGTTGATTAACGATGTATATAAGCAGCTGAAAACGGCAAAATAAAGATGCTTGATGGCTAAGAAGCTGAATTAATAAGGCTTAACTATGCAATTTGCTTGACTTTGCCAAATTTCGATATTACAATTATGGTTATTGAAAATGAACAATGATCTGTTGAAGGGAACAAGTACTTCGAATCTTGCATATCCAGAGAGAGAAGCCTTAGCTGAAAGCTTCTTTATGCGAACCGGACGAACAGACCTCCCGGAGGACAAGCGGGGAACCACAGGAATGATTGCTGTGTAGTAGCTGTTTTGCGTAACGCGGGCGTTAACCGCTTTGAGTGTGTATCTTAATGCTATTCGACATTCTGTTACGTCGATATGTGGCTTAAGGCACGAATCGTGGGTGGTACCGCGGGAGAATAAGAATGAACAATCTCTCGTCCCTGACTTAATCGTCAGGGGCGAGGGATTTTTTTCATTGTATGGCATTTTCAGACAGAGAGAAAGGAGTACTTGACATGAGCATTCAAAAGCCAAAAGGTACGCAGGATTTACTGCCTGGTGAAATTGAGAAATGGCAGTATATCGAAGCAAAAGCACGGGAGCTGTGTGAAAGGTTTAATTACCGGGAAATTCGCACCCCGATCTTCGAGCATACAGAGCTGTTTCAACGCGGTGTTGGAGAAACGACTGATATCGTCGAGAAGGAGATGTACACCTTCTTGGACAAAGGAGATCGCAGCATTTCCTTGCGACCGGAGGGAACTGCAGGCGTAGTTCGCGCTTATGTGGAAAACAAGCTGTATGGGGAGCCGGATGTCAGCAAGCTGTATTACATCGGTCCGATGTTCCGCTATGAGCAGCCTCAGGCAGGACGATACCGCCAGCTGCATCAATTCGGCGTCGAGGCGTTCGGATCTGTCGATCCGAGCATCGATGCGGAAGTTATCGCTTTGGGCTATACCTTCTATGACGAGGTTGGCATCAAGGATGTGACGGTTGAGATCAACTCGGTCGGGAATCCTTCCTGTCGGGGCGTGTACAAGGAGAAGCTTCAGGAGTTTTTTGCTCCGGTCAAGGATAAGCTGTGCAAGGATTGCCAGTCCCGTTATGAGCGTAATCCAATGCGTATTCTGGATTGTAAAATAGATCAAAAGTACGGTGAAGGCGCTCCAACCATTTTGGAATATCTGGATGAAGAGTGCACCGTTCATTTTCAAAGCGTACAAAATCATTTGTCCGCAATGGATATTCCATTCCGTATCAATCCAAGATTGGTTCGGGGGCTTGATTACTACACTCACACTGCTTTTGAATACAAAGCAGCAGGTATTGGCGCCATTGATACGATAGGCGGCGGAGGACGTTACAACGGTCTTGTCGGTCAAATCGGAGGCAATGATCAGCCAGGTGTCGGACTGGGTCTTGGCCTGGAGCGGACGCTGCTTATATTGCAGGCACAGGGTGCCAAGCTTCCCCAGGTGAAGCCGCTTGACGTGTACTTGATTGGGTTGGGTGAAGCAGCGGAGAAGGAAGTCACCAAGCTTCTGCAGCAGCTGCGGCTGGCAGGCTTGAGGGCGGAGAAGGATTATCTCGGCCGCAAAATTAAAGCTCAGATGAAATCCGCTGACCGTTTTAAAGCATCATTTGTTGCCATACTTGGCGAGGATGAGCTGGCCCGGGGTGAAATTACAATTAAAGCAATGGCCACCGGGGAACAGCAGACGGTGCAGCTTAATCAAGTGACACAAGTATTGCAGGAGAAAACTTTATAATTTTATTAGGGTTAACTATAATCTGGAGGCTGATGGAATCATGATGTTAAAAACACACCATTGCGGAGCGCTTACGAAAGCGAACGTGGGAGAAACCGTTATATTAAACGGTTGGGTACAAAGAAGACGCGACTTGGGAGGCGTATTGTTTATTGATCTGCGCGACCGGAGCGGACTGGTACAAATCGTATTTAACCCGGATTTCTCAGGCGAGGCGTTAACAACAGCGGACCGTGCCCGTAACGAATACGTGCTTGCTGTCAGCGGCAAAGTGGTAGAGCGTGACGCGGCAACCGTCAATTCGAATCTGGCAACAGGTGAGATTGAAATTCAAGTCACGGAGATTGAAATATTGAACGCTGCTAAAAATCCTCCATTCTTTATTGAGGATGGCATTGAGATCGACGAGTCATTGCGCTTAAAGTATCGTTATTTGGATCTGCGTCGTCCTGAAATGCAGCGTACTTTGGCGCTTCGTTCAAAAGCGGCAAAAGTGTTCCGTGATTTCCTTGATGAAAACAGCTTCCTTGAAGTTGAAACGCCAATTTTAACCAAAAGCACACCGGAAGGTGCCCGTGATTATTTAGTTCCAAGCCGTGTGCATCCTGGTGAGTTTTTTGCCCTTCCACAATCACCGCAAATTTTCAAGCAGCTTTTGATGGTGAGCGGTCTTGAGCGTTACTATCAGATTGCTCGCTGCTTCCGCGATGAGGATTTGCGTGCTGACCGTCAACCTGAATTTACGCAGGTCGACATTGAGACTTCCTTTATGTCGCAGGATCAACTTCTGAACTTAATGGAAGAGCTGACGGTAAAACTGTTCAAGGAAACGACTGGAACGGATATCCCTCGTCCTTTCCAACGTATCAGCTATGCGGATGCAATGGGCAAATACGGTTCTGACAAGCCGGATCTGCGGTTTGGTCTTGAGCTTCAAGATGTGTCAGATATTGTTGTGAGTTCAGGCGTTAAAGTATTTGCCAGTGTCGTGGAAAAAGGCGGTCAGGTTAAAGCGCTGAACGCGAAAGGCTGCGGGGCCTGGAGCCGCAAGGAGATCGATGATCTGGGCGTGTATGCTTCGCGTTACGGGGCAAAAGGCTTGGCATGGGTTGTTCTGAAGGAAGGCGAGATGAAGGGACCTATCGTGAAATTCTTCTCAGAGCAGGAGCTGGAAGCTTTGAAAGAACGACTTGGCGCCGAAGAAGGAGATTTGCTGCTGTTCTCTGCTGATACCAAAAAAGTGGTAGCGGATGTGCTCGGAAACCTTCGTTTGAAAATCGGACGTGAGCTTGGTCTTATTGACGAGAACGAATTCAAGTTCGCATGGGTTGTTGACTTCCCGCTGCTTGGCTACGATGAAGAAGCCAAACGTTATGTGGCTGAGCATCATCCGTTCACTCGTCCTAAAGAAGAAGATCTGCATTTCTTCGACACAGATCCGGGACAAATTCGCGCGCAAGCCTATGACCTTGTATTAAACGGCTATGAAGTAGGCGGCGGCTCAATGAGAATTTACAAGCGTGAAGTACAAGAGCAGATGTTTGGGGCGCTTGGCTTCTCCAAGGAAGAAGCTCAGGAGAAATTCGGCTTCTTGCTGGAAGCTTTTGAATACGGAACGCCTCCGCATGGTGGTATTGCTTTTGGTTTTGACCGTTTAGTCATGTTAATTACCAAGCGTACCAACCTGCGTGAAACTATCGCTTTCCCAAAAACAGCAAGTGCAACAGATCTTCTGACAGATGCGCCGGGAACGGTTGACGATAAGCAGCTGGAGCAATTGTCCATTCGCGTAGCGTTGAAGCAGCCTGCATCCAAAGCTTAGGTTATTTTAGCCAGAAGCGAAGTTCCATGGGAAATAAGTTAAAATGCTAAGAGTTTAAAATAAGGAGGGCAGCCCTATGCTGCACCAATTTTCGAGAACAGAGCTCGCTATCGGGCCCGAAGGCTTGGAGGTAATGCGCAACAGCTGTGTAGCCGTTCTTGGCATTGGCGGAGTCGGCGCTATTGCTGCCGAAGCATTGGCCCGCACAGGTGTCGGACGTTTGATCCTGATCGACAAGGATGTCGTAGACATTACGAATATCAATCGTCAGGTTCATGCCCTTGTGTCAACGATCGGACAGCCCAAAGCGGATTTAATGCGCGATCGGATTTTGCAGATTAATCCGGAGTGTGATGTTACATCTCTGCGCATGTTCTACACAGAGGAGACCTATGAGCAGCTGTTTGCTTATCCGCTTGATTATGTAATTGACGCTTCAGACACGATAAGCTACAAAATCCATTTGATCAAGCAGTGTCTGGAACGGAAAATTCCGATCATTTCCAGCATGGGTGCTGCTAACAAGATGGATCCTACGAAATTTCAGGTGGCGGATATTTCCAAAACCACAATGGACCCATTAGCTCGTGTCATTCGACATAAGCTGCGCAGAGAGGGTATTAAGAAGGGCGTAAAGGTAGTTTTCTCGACCGAGCAGCCAATCAAGCCACGTGAGGACGTTACTCAACGGATCGTGCCGCAAAATGCCCCTGAAATCCGTAAGGCTAAGCAGCCGCCGGCAAGCAATGCATTTGTACCGCCAGTTGCCGGTCTAATTGCTGTTAGCGTGGTAGTGAAGGATTTGCTGGACAAAGCGGATCTTTAACGAATTTTGTTGAATAGAGAAGCGAATATCAAAAACATGCTTCACAGAGCTGCTTGTTCTGTGGGGCATGTTTTTTTTCTGTTAAATGTGTGACACATGAACAGGTATCTCTTTGAAAACGGGAGCAGGATGGTGGGAGATTGCTAAACAATCCCAGTAGACTTTGTTTATTTATTAATGTCATTTATAATAGAGTAGACAATTAATAGCCTTATCATTTCAAACAAGGTTGTGAGTATAGAATGGATTTGTTTTCATTAGCGGCTGAAGAGAGTCCTATGGGCAAGCTGCTGGCGGACCGGATGAGGCCGGTGACGCTGGATGAATATATTGGGCAAGAGCATATTGTTGGACGCGGGAAGCTGCTGAGGCGGGCGATTGAAGCTGATCAGGTTACCTCGATACTATTATATGGACCACCCGGAACAGGTAAAACTACACTCGCTAACATCATTTCCCATGCAACTAAGGGTTCTTTTGTTAAGCTTAATGCTGTTGATGCTACTGTAAAAGAAGTTCGCGATGTGATTGAGCAGGCTAAAAATAATAAGGACCTCTATGGACGCAAAACGATTTTATTCCTGGATGAGGTCCATCGCTTTAATACGTCCCGGCAGGATGCCTTGCTTCCTGCCGTAGAGCAGGGGATCATTATCTTCATCGGAGCAACGACAGAGAACCCCTTTCACCATGTGAACGGGGCTCTGCTGTCGCGCTCCACGCTCTTCGAGCTGCACGCGCTGACGCATGAGCATTCGCTTGCGGCTCTGCGCCGCGCGCTCACCGACCGCGAGCGCGGCCTCGGGTCGCTGCCGCTCCAGGCCGCGGACGAGGCGCTCGCGCATATGGCGCGCATGGCCGGCGGAGATATCCGCCGTGCGCTCAATGCGCTCGAGCTCGCCGCGTTGACGACGCCGCCTGGTGCTAGCGGCGTCATCAACGTAACGCTGGAGGTCGCCGAGGAATCCATCCGGCGACCGACTGTGAAAGCCGACGAGTCGACGCAGTACGACGTCTTGTCGGCCTTTCACAAGAGCGTACGCGGCTCCAGCGATGCCGCGCTGTTCTGGTTCCTCTATGCCGTCGAGAAGCTCGGCATGGATCCAATGACCTTCCTGCGCCGTCTGATCGTCGCGTGCAGCGAAGATATCGGCCTTGCGAATCCTCAGGCAATGGTGCAAGCAGTGACGGCAATGGATGCCTATCACAAGATTGGTTGGCCCGAGTCCAAGTATGTCATCGCCCAAGCCATTCTGTTTGCCGTCGAAAGCCCCAAATCCAACGCAATTCCTATAGCGATTGCCAAGGTGATGAATGCTTTCGAAGCACTTGGCGCAGCAGAGGTTCCAATGCACTTGCGCGACACTCATTACAAGGGAGCAGAGAAGCTGGGTCATGTAGGATATAAGTATCCGCATGACTATCCGGGGCATTATGTGGAGCAAAATTATGTTCCGGAACGCATAAAAGGGCGTTATTTTTATGAAGCGTCCCAGCAGGGGATGGAGGAGAAAATAGGGCACAATCAAGAGCGAAGGAAAAAGCAACAGCAGCAGAAACAGCCATAATTGGTCAAGCAGGCTCATTTTTCGCCTATTTTAGGCCATTTTCGCCCTTAAGTTTAATTAGTTCAAGCTATTACGGCCCAATTTCGTTAGTTTTGAGCATACCTTGCGGTTTGACTGTATAGCTTAATAATATATAATTTATATATACTGTACTGTATTTTGTTTAATCGACTTTATAAGCTTATTTTAAAAGTCGCAAAAAAATTGTGAACTTAAGGGAGGTGTACCTATTCACTTCGAAGGAGGGGAATAGGAAATTCATTGAGTAGTGACCCTTTACCGATACTCTTGAATTTAGGTTTAGTATTGCTTTTGGTATTTGTTAACGGTTTTTTCGTAGCAGCCGAGTTTGCTATGGTCAAAGTCCGCAACAGCAGGATCGACACGCTGGCGCAGGAAGGAAACCGAAATGCCAAATTTGCCAAAATAGTAATGGGCAACATGAATGCTTACTTATCAGCCTGCCAACTTGGGATCACATTAGCGTCCCTTGCGTTAGGCTGGATTGGCGAACCTGCAATTGCTGATCTGCTCAAGCCGGTGCTGCTTCCGCTACAATTCCCTGAAGCGATTGTTCATACGATATCCTTCGTGATCGCTTTTACAATTATTACGGCCTTTCATATAACGTTAGGCGAGCAGTTTCCCAAAACATACGCGATTCGTATGTCTGAGAAAGTAACTTTATTATCTGCGGGACCTTTAATATTCCTTTATAAACTGATGTATCCTTTCATTTGGTTTCTTAACGGCATTTCCAATTGGATGCTGCGCAGAGCAGGAATTGAACCTACGGATGAGCACGATACGGCGCATACGGAAGAAGAAATCCGTGTGTTGATGAAGGAAAGTAATAAAAGCGGACTTATTGATAATACGGAATTAACATTGATGGACAATATTTTTGATTTTGCTGAAACGAATGCGCGGGAGATTATGATTCCCAGAATGGAAATGGTTTGTTTATATTCAAATTTATCCTACGAGGAAAACCGTCTCATCGCCGTTACAGAAATGCATACGCGTTACCCAGTGTGTGATCCGGATAAGGATAATATTATCGGGTTCGTCCACATCAAGGATTTGTTGAAATCCGACCGTGGAATAGAAAATATTAAAAGTATTATTAGACCTATAACCAAAGTGCCTGAATCAATGCAAATCAGCGCACTGCTTAAGCTGATGCAAAAAAAGAAAACTCAAATGGCCTTGCTGATCGATGAATACGGAGGTACTTCCGGATTGGTTACCTTCGAGGATATTATTGAGGAAATTGTCGGCGAAGTTCAGGATGAATTTGACGAAGAACGGCCGCAAATTGAAAAAAAGGATGACCATACACATTCGATAGATGGACGCATGTTGATCGAGGAAGTGAACAGCTACTTCGGTATCGAAATTGAATCGGATGATTACGATACAATCGGAGGTTGGATTTATTCTCAAGTGGAAATACCACCTAAGAGAGATCAACGGATTGGCTATAATGATTCGTATGAATTTATTATAGACGAAACGGACCAACTGCGTATTTCTCGTGTCCTTGTTAAGAAGCGAGGGCAGGAGGAACAAGCCGAATCTGAACCTGAACCCATAAGCGTATAGATAGATAATAAAAAACCATCCCCGATCACATTCAAGATGTGTGGCGGGAATGGTTTTTTATTTTATAAGTACGCTCAGTTAATTATTGTATCGATGGTTCCTCCGCCCAAGCAAACATCCCCATCATAGAATACAACGGCTTGTCCCGGCGTAATAGCTTTCTGAGGATTTGTGAAAGTAACCTCACAGCTGCCGTCTTCTTGATTGCATACGATCGTAACTCCTTGATCGGGTTGGCGGTAACGGAATTTGGCTGTACAGGAGTATGCGCCATGCGGCAAAGATCCGCTGATCCAATTCAGGTCGGTGGCACGGAGACCTCTGGAATAAAGGCTGGGATCTTTCTCTCCCTGAACAACATACAGAATGTTGTTTTCCAAGTCCTTGCCTGAGACGAACCAAGGCTCCCCGTTTCCAGAGCCGCCGATGCCAAGCCCTTGGCGTTGTCCAAGCGTGTAGTACATGAGTCCATCGTGATGACCTTTCACTTCACCGGCGGCCGTTCTCATTTCACCGGATTTGGCCGGCAAATAGCCGCTCAAAAATTCCTTGAAATTTCGTTCGCCTATAAAGCATACACCTGTGCTGTCTTTCTTCTTGGCGGTAGCAAGTCCAGCAGCTTCAGCGATTGCCCGAACCTCCGGCTTGGGTAAGTGGCCGATAGGAAACATGGCTTTGGACAGCTGGTATTGATTAAGAGCATTGAGGAAATAGGTTTGATCCTTGTTATTATCAACGCCGCGACGCAACCGGAATTTCCCGTCCAATTGGTCAACTTGAGCATAGTGGCCGGTTGCGATATAGTCAGCGCCCAACTCTAGGGCTTTATTCAGAAATTCTCCGAATTTGATTTCACGGTTGCACATCACATCCGGATTCGGTGTTCGTCCCTTGCGGTATTCATCCAAAAAGTATTGAAACACCTTATCCATGTATTGTTTTTCAAAATTTACCGTATAATAGGGAATACCGATTTGATCACATACTCTGCGAACATCCTCTGCATCCTCTTCAGCGGTGCAATTGCCGAATTCATCGGTATCATCCCAGTTTTTCATAAAAACGCCGATAACCTCGTATCCTTGCTGCTTCAGCAGCAATGCTGAAACGGAGGAGTCAACTCCACCGGACATACCGAGTACAACGCGTGTTTGTTTATTCATTTTGCTATACCTCTTTCTAGAGCATTACGTTACCCTACTTATATTAACATAGGTTTTCTATATAAATAAAATATTTCATCAATATGTCAAGGTTTTTCTCCCAATATACAGGGATATGTGATACCATATAAAAGATACATATATGTATGAAATGTAAATGAGGTGTACTATTTGAAGATTTCTACTAAAGGCCGTTATGGACTAACCATCATGATGGAACTTGCAACCAGATTTGGAGAAGGCCCCACCTCTTTGAAAAGCATTGCCGAGAAGCATCAGCTTTCTGAGCATTATTTAGAGCAATTGGTTGCTCCCTTGCGAAATGCAGGTTTGGTCAAAAGTATTCGAGGCGCTTACGGTGGGTATATTCTATCGAAAACATCGGATCAGATTTCTGCTGGCGATGTGATTCGTGTATTAGAGGGGCCAATCAGCCCGGTTGATTTCACAGAGGAAGACGATCCGGCAAAACGTGATTTATGGGTACGTATTCGTGACAGCATTGCCGGGGTTCTGGACTCTACGACATTGGAGGATCTCATCAGCTTCAAGGATCAAGGCGTAAACGATAACTACATGTTCTATATTTAAGGGAAACTTCAAGCAGACGGAGTCTTTATGACAATTATTTATTTGGATTATGCAGCTACAACACCGGTCCTTCCAGAGGTCGTAGATGCGATGCTTCCTTATTTCACAAGTTTCTATGGGAATGCATCGAGCACACACAGTGCAGGAAGAGAAGCGCGTGCTGCTGTACATCAAGCAAGAGATACAATAGCTTCTTTTATAGGCTGCACCTCCTCGCAGCTCGTTTTTACGAGCGGTGGGACGGAGAGCAACAACATGGCTCTCTTTGGTGCAGCAGCAGCTCAAGCGGGTAAGGGTAAGCATATCATTACTGTACAAACCGAACATCATGCTGTTCTTCATACTTGTGAACAGCTGGAGAGGCTAGGGTATGAAGTTACCTATTTGCCAGTAGACACGACAGGCCGGATCCGGCTGGAAGATTTGCAGCAAGCTATACGTCCAGATACGATATTAATCAGTATTATGTACGTAAATAATGAAGTGGGTACTATGCAGCCTCTACAGCAAATAGGAGAGCTCGCTAGATCTAAAGGAATCATTTTTCATGTAGACGCTGTGCAAGCTTTAGGACATATTCCGATTGACTTGAACCGGCTGCCGGTTGATTTAATGAGCTTTAGCGCTCATAAGCTTCACGGTCCTAAAGGAATCGGGGCACTTTATATAGCAAAGCATGCTAAGCTGGAGCCGTTCATGTATGGCGGCAATCAAGAGAGAAAACGCCGGGCCGGAACTGAAAATACTGCAGCCATTGCTGGATTTTCAAAAGCCGTAAAAATTATAGATAGCAACATGTATGAAATGCAACAAAAGATGGAAAAGCTACGTTTAGAAATGGTAACAAGGCTTGATCAGCTGTTGGGTAATGAACAGTTTGTAATTAATGGTCATCCTGTCGAACGGCTTCCGCACATTTTAAATATCAGCTTTCCAGCAGTTTCTACAGAATCCATGCTTATGAATCTGGATCTTGAAGGAATTGCTGCTGCCAGCGGCTCAGCCTGTACCTCCGGCTCCTTGGAAGTATCGCATGTACTGAAGGCTATGCAGCTTTCTGAAGCGATCATGAAGTCGGCCGTGCGCTTTAGCTTTGGATCAGGAACTACTTCCAAAGAGATCGAAATTGCTGCTCACAAAATTGCAACCATCGTGAACCGTATCCGTAATAATTAGTAAGCTAATCACTAATTATTAGCTGCTGTTTTTGGAGGAAGTCTTCATTGAAAAAAGCGCGTAATGTAATCGGATTGCCGATAATTTGTGTGCAATCGGGTAAACAGGTGGGTACTGCTAAGGACCTTCTAATGGGTGATGAGTGGCAGATTGAAGCAGTGCTGCTGGAAACCAAACATTGGTTCTCCGCTACAAGCTGTATCCTGTGGAAAGATGTCATTTCTTTGGGTGAGGACGCTATTACCATTAATAACGAAGAGGCAATCAGCCGTTTGGATGAGAGCATGGCCTATACTTCTTTGATTAATGGTGATCGAAAAGTGAAGGGAATGCCGGTCTTAACGATAAACGGCCAGCAATTGGGCGTCGTAGATGATGTTTATTTAGACCAAGAACTGGGTAATACTGTAGTAGGATATGAATTGACCGAGGGTTTCATTTCTGATTTGAAGGAAGGGCGTAAGTGGTTGCCCTTGCCGGAATCCGTAACTTTGGGTGAGGACGCGATAATTGTACCCGTTCATTGTAATGAGTTATTAGAAGAAATCTTCATATCAAAAGAAGAATAGGGTGATATTTATGTTACGTTGTCCAAATTGTAATTCCAAAGATATTGGGAAAATTGGTTCGCACCAGTTTTATTGCTGGGGCTGCTTTATTGAATTAACAGTAAATGGAGAAAAGATGTCCGTCTATCAAGTAGAAGAAGATGGCACATTGAGTTCTTTAGACGATTTGTTTTTTGAGGAAGAAATGCCTCAAGTACATGCCAACTAATGGATTAACAAATAATATAAACACTAATCGTATCAGCTCCTGAAGCCTTACTTAAGGTAAACGGATGGAGCAGGTACGATTTTTTTGTTTAAAATATTAGCCTTTATAAGTTTTCGGCGGAGCTGTACTTACTAACCAAGCTGCCTGCTCTATATCATTTTATTCTGCGGAGCTAAGGTTATGCTTTCTTTGTCGTGAATGTCGGGTGAACGATTAAGACTTCAAGGTTGTACATATACTGTTAGTAGAGATATGGGTTAGCAAACATTAAGCAGCACAGTCATAGTTGGTGAAAGTTAGGTGGGTGACACAGATTGGACCGATTTTCTAAAAATCAGCTATTTATTATTATGGTTTATATTTTATTAAGCCTTTTGATATTGTTTATGCTGCTGCAAATACGTCCCATGCTGATATGTATTTATAAATTTCTGGCAGAAATTTTGACACCTTTTATTATAGCAATGATTATTTCTTATTTACTGAATCCAGTGGTTTCGCTATTGAACGGGCGCAAGGTGCCGAGAACCGTAGCTGTGCTTCTTATTTATGCCGTCTTTATAATGTCGGTGACAGTAGTACTTATGAATATCATTCCCATCTTCATTCGGCAGCTTGGTGAATTTAATGAGCATATTCCTCAATTGGCTATAAAAGCTCAAGGTTTTGTGGATAATTTAAACAGTTTGAAGTTTGTGCCGGACAGCGTACGTGTCGGAATTAATCAATCATTGGCAAAACTGGAGAGCGGGATATCAGGAACCATTTCCAACTATATTGATGGCATCGGGAGCACGATCAACATGCTCTTCATTGCGTTTATCATACCTTTTCTCGCTTTTTACATATTAAAGGATTTTCAGTTGATTGAAAAAACGGTTCTGGCGATCGTTCCCAAAGCGAAACGCAAACAAGTCATCAAGCTTCTGGTTGATATCGATACAGCACTCGGCAACTATATTCGGGGTCAGATGTTAGTATGTATGATTATTGGATTGCTATCTTATGCGGGCTATTGGATGATTGGGATGCCGTATGCTCTGCTGCTGGCTTGTCTGGTTGCAGTGTTCAACATTATTCCATATCTCGGTCCCTTTTTCGGGGCGGCTCCGGCGTTAATTTTAGCATCTACTATTTCCTTGAAAATGGTGCTGATGGTTGCCGTAGTTAATACCGTATGTCAAATTCTTGAGGGGAACGTAATTTCGCCGCAGGTTGTTGGCAAATCGTTAAAGATGCATCCTCTGCTCATTATTTTTGCTTTGCTTGTAGGAGGGGAGTTTGCAGGGGTGGTTGGGCTGATCCTGGCAGTGCCCTTTTTTGCAGTGATGAAGGTAATTCTTCAACATGTATTTATGTATTACATTCATCGCAGAACAACCTGATTAGGTAAGTAGTAAAAAAAATCCGGAAGTTATTGAAACTTTTTCATTCACGACCTATAATTATGGAGGTGTTATTACAAAACAGAATATAAAACGATTTTTGGAGGAGCCTGTCACCAAGGGCTCTTTTTGCATTTTTAGGGATACTCCAGAATCGAATCGTCCATGCTAACTCATGGGTTCTTATTGGAAAAGGGGAGGATTTTTTTGGAACATCAAGCTTGGCTTGCAATTGGTATTTTTCTGGTTATTTATGGATTAATTATTACCGAAAAAATTCACCGTACGATTGTCGCTATGATTGGCGGGCTATTGATGGTTGCCTTAGGGGGGGTCAGTCAGGAATCGGCTCTTCATCATATTGATTTCAATACGTTAGGTTTGCTTATCGGGATGATGATTATTGTAGGTATTACAGCGGAGACGGGTGTATTCAAGTATATAGCGATTTGGTCGGCCAAGAAGGTTGGAGGCCATCCGGTACGTATTCTTGTAGTGCTCAGCATAGTTACAGCGATAAGTTCAGCCTTTCTGGATAATGTGACAACGGTGCTGCTTATGGCTCCTGTTACATTCAGTATTACGAGGCAGCTTCGAGTTACGCCGATTCCATTCTTAATTTCGCAAATTATGGCTTCCAATATTGGCGGAACGGCAACTCTAATTGGCGATCCTCCGAATATAATGATTGGCAGTGCGGTTAAAGAGCTAACCTTTATGGCCTTTATCAACAATCTGAGCCTGATCTCATTCATTATTTTATTAGCGACACTGCCTTTTTTCGTGCTGTTGTACCGCAAGCAAATTCAAACAACAGAGGAGCTCCGGCTTAGTGTTATGGAATTGAACGAGAAAGTGGAAATAAGAAATCCGCTGTTAATGAAAAAATGTTTGGCCGTGCTCGGGATAACAATCTTCGGATTTTTTATCCACCAGCTTCTACATCTTGAATCAGCTACGGTAGCTTTGGCTGGTGCGTTCCTATTGCTTCTTATGACGGGGGAGCACTATTTGGAGGAAGCCTTTCAAAAGGTGGAGTGGACCACGATTTTCTTCTTTGTAGGCCTGTTTGTGCTTGTTGCCGGGTTGGTGGATACAGGGGTGATAGCTACTCTGGCTAAATATGCAATGAGTATTACCGGGGGAGATGTTGCGAAATCATCGGTGCTAATTCTTTGGCTGAGTGCTATAGCTTCTGCTTTTCTGGACAATATTCCTTTCGTGGCTACCATGATTCCAATGATTCAGGAAATGGGAGCTATGGGGGTGGACAATTTGGAACCGCTGTGGTGGAGCCTTGCCTTGGGGGCTTGCCTGGGAGGCAACGGAACATTGATAGGAGCGAGCGCTAATCTGATCGTCGCAGGTATTTCGGCAAGAGAGGGGCATCCTATTTCATTCATGGCTTTTTTGAAAGTCGCTTTTCCGTTGATGCTCCTGTCTATTGTAATAGCGAACTTATATATTTATATTAGATATCTATTGTAAGAGGTTGTCTTAAGGCAGCGGCTCAGTTGACAATGCTATTGTCAAACGTATATAATTTTCTGTAAGTATATGAATTAAAACGTTGATGAAATCAAGTAAGCCATAGTCCATTATCCAGAGAATTGGTTCTAGATCTTGTTATTACGAGGTCTAGCTGTGAGAACCTTATTAATGAAGGATGGCTGAAAGCTCATTTCGGAGTGCGGAACAAATCCGCCGGTTGGACTCGTTATTGTCTTATTGAAGGAGATTGTACAGATACCACAGTGTCTTAGCAGGCACGGCTGTACAGTAACCAGGGTGGTACCGCGATGAATTCGTCCCTGTTTGGAGGGGCGTTTTTTTGTTGTTAAGAGAGTGTTTTTTGAGGCTTCGCCTGAGGCTGTGATGAATGGGCTTGATAAAAAAGATTAGGTTCAGACCTTAAGTTCAAGGACTTGTTACAAAGAAACGACCCCTGCGGGTCAAGGGATGCCCCTGCGGCCGCTGTTGAAAATGGGATATCGATTATTAGATTAGAAGGTTATATCCCATTTTCAAAGGCGGCACGTAAACTCTTCGGGGCATTCCCTTGCCCTCCGGGGAACCCTTTGTAAAAAGTCCAAAGCTTACAACAATGAAGACTAGAACCTAATCCGATCTAACAATCAAACACAAACAGCAGCAGGCGCAAGCTCAAAGTATGGGTGAGCTAGCGAGAAGAAGCAAGAAGCGGGAATATAACTGTAAAGATTAAAAGGAGGCCAGGGAAATGAAGGCAAGTGAAATACGCGCTAAATGGTTAGCTTTTTTTGAAGAGAAGGGGCATAAGATCGAGCCAAGCGCCCCGTTGGTGCCGCATAATGATCCATCGCTGCTATGGATTAACGCTGGTATGGCGCCGTTGAAGCAATACTTTGATGGACGGGTGGTACCGGATAATCCACGCATTGCCAACTCGCAGAAGTGCATCAGAACCAACGATATTGAGAATGTGGGCAAAACCCGTCGTCACCATACTTTTTTTGAGATGCTGGGCAATTTCTCGATTGGGGACTATTTTAAAGAAGAAGTTATTACTTGGGCATGGGAGTTTCTTACAAGCCCGCAATGGATCGGATTTGATCCGGAGCGTTTGTCCGTTACCGTGTATCCTGAGGATACAGAAGCGTTTGAGTACTGGAATAAGAAAATCGGGCTGCCTGCCGAGCGTATTTATAAGCTGGAAGAAAACTTCTGGGATATTGGTGAAGGCCCTTGCGGACCATGTACAGAAATTTTCTATGACCGCGGCGATGCGTATGGCGACCTTAATGATCCTGAATGCTGGCCAGGTGGAGAAAATGAACGTTTCCTGGAAGTATGGAACCTCGTGTTCTCCCAATTCAACCATAATAAAGATGGCAGCTACACGCCGCTTCCTAACAAAAATATTGATACGGGTGCGGGACTAGAGAGGTTTGCTTCGATATTGCAAAACGTTGATTCCAACTTCGACACCGATTTGTTCCAGCCGATTATTCAAAAGACATGCGAGCTAGCAGGCGTGAAATACCACGTAAACAACGAGCATGATGTTGCCTTGAAGGTTATCGCCGATCATGTACGTACAGTGGCATTTTCTGTAGGCGATGGCGTACTGCCTTCAAATGAAGGCCGCGGGTATGTAATACGCCGCTTGCTGCGCCGTGCGGTTCGTTATGGTAAAGTGATTGGTATGGATAAGCCGTTCCTATACTCATTGACTCCGATCGTTGGCGAAATTATGGGCGTTTATTACCCGGAAGTGGTTGAGAAACGCGAGTTTATAGAGAAGGTAATCCGTACCGAGGAGGAGCGTTTCCATGAGACTCTTTCGGACGGTTTGGCTATTTTAGCTGAAATGACCGAGAAAGCACGCAAAGAGAACCGCAACGAAATTAGCGGGCCTGATGCTTTTAAGCTTTACGATACGTACGGATTTCCATTTGATTTGACGGAGGATTTTGCTTCCGAAAAAGGGATGACTGTTGACCGTGAAGGTTTCGACCGTTCCATGCAGGAGCAGCGTGACCGTGCTAGAGCGGCCCGTCAAGATTCCGGCAGCATGAAGGTACAAGGCGGCCCGCTTGCTGATCTGACGGTTAAAAGCGAATTTGTTGGTTATAATGAATTGGTAACTACTGCTAAAGTTATCGCTCTTGTGCATGAGAACCAATTCGTCGATTTAGTTGGCGTTGGCGAAACATGCCAGGTTGTTCTGGACCGTACTCCCTTCTATTCGGAAAGCGGCGGTCAAGTAAGTGATCACGGGTATATTACGGCTGGCGATCTTCGTCTTAAGGTCGAGGATGTAAGTAAAGCGCCTCATGGACAGCATGTGCATACAGTTGTTGTAGAGTCTGGCGTATTGCGTAAAGACGATACTGTACAGGCTTCAGTCAGTGCTGCGGTGCGGGACGATATTATCAAGAATCATACGGCGACACACTTGCTTCATAAAGCATTGAAAGAAGTGCTCGGCGAGCATGTTAACCAAGCCGGGTCATTAGTAGCTCCGGAACGGCTGCGATTTGACTTTTCGCATTTCGGCAGTATTACTGCAGAGGAACTGCGTGATATTGAGCAGCGTGTTAATCAACAGATATGGAAAAGTACACCGCTGACTATCTCCTTGAAGCCGATTGCCGAGGCGAAAGCTATGGGGGCAATGGCATTATTCGGAGAAAAATATGGCGATGTGGTAAGGGTTGTACAAGTTGGCGATTACAGCCTCGAGCTGTGCGGCGGCTGTCATGTAAGCAACACGAGTCAAATTGGTCTTTTCAAGCTGGTGAGCGAATCCGGTATTGGATCCGGTGTACGCCGGATTGAAGCTGTTACAGGCCGCAATGCTTATCAATATCTGGATCAGCAGCTGGAGCTGCTTAACGATGCTGCCGCATTATTAAAGTCCAATATCCAGGACGTTCCCAAACGGATCGATTCGTTGTTCGCCCAAATGAAGGAGATTTCCCGCGAGAATGAATCTCTCAAAGCCAAGCTGGGTAAAATTGAGGCAGGCTCTTTATCGGATCAATTGAAACATATCGATGGGGTTCCAGTTCTTATGGCTCAAGTAAGCGCAGGAGACATGGAGTCGCTTCGCAGCATCGTCGATCAAATGAAAACGAAGCTTGGCTCAGCCGTTATCGTGCTTGGGGCAGTAGCAGACGATAAGGTTAACCTCGTTGCTGCAGTTACCCCGGATTGGGTAGCGAAAGGCTATCATGCCGGCAAACTGATCAAGGAGACAGCGGCGGTCGTAGGAGGCAGCGGTGGCGGTCGTCCTGACATGGCTCAGGCAGGGGGCAAGGATGCTGCCAAGCTGCAGGATGCCTTGAAGCAAGCGGAACAATGGGTGGCTCAACAGGTCGCAGTAAAATAAATTTGGTTTGTCAACAGGAATTATTCGACAAATCACGAATATAAGAAGATATCAGCTTTAATCATAGAGGTTTACACTTTTGTGTTAAGGGGGTGTTGGGATGAGTTCGATGGATAAAACGATGAAGTTTAATGTAAAAGCAGAAGAGATCGAAACATCACCCAAGGATGTCATGCTGACGGTATATGACGCGCTCCAGGAGAAAGGCTACAATCCGATTAATCAGATTGTCGGCTATCTATTATCTGGAGATCCGGCTTATATTCCTCGTCACAACAATGCAAGAAGTATGATCCGTAAACGGGAGCGCGATGAGCTGATAGAAGAACTGGTTCGTTCCTATTTGCAGCAGCATAAATCATAAGTAATGCGGGGCGGGGGAACGGAATATGTCTTCCCGCCCCTTAGGAGTTTAAAGAACAATGAAACGATTAATGGGTTTGGATTACGGGGATAAAACGATTGGCATCGCGGTCAGTGATGAACTCGGTTGGACTGCGCAAGGTCTTGAAGTCATTCGACGCACGACAGTTGAACGGGATCTTGCGAGATTGCGTGAATTGATCGATCAGTACAATGTAGGAGAATTGGTTGTCGGATTACCGAAGAATATGAATAATACAATTGGTCCACGTGGGGAAATTTGTATAGAATTTGCCCAATCTCTACAAGAAACACTAAGTATGCCCGTGCATTTATGGGATGAGCGGTTGACGACAGTATCTGCACAGCGTACACTGATAGAAGCTGATGTTAGTCGCAAGAAACGCAAGCTTGTTATAGACAAGATGGCAGCTGGACTCATTTTGCAAAACTATATGGATTCCAAAACGAAGAGGTGATTGGCATGTCCAAAGAGGAACAAGTACAAGAAGAGCCGGAAATTATTTTTATCCCGGACGAAGAAGGTAATGAAGAAGAATTCGAAGTCATCATGAAATTCGAAGTCGACGGATCGGATAAGAAGTATATGATGGTTGTTCCAGTCGATGCCGATGAGGAATCCGATGAAGTGTATGCATTCCGTTACGAAGAGGACGGAGATGACTTACAGCTGTACACGATTGATGATGAGGAAGAATGGAATATCGTTGAGGAAACCTTCAACACACTGATGGATGAATTCTCAGAGGATGAAGAAGAGAGCTCCAAATGATATCATGCTCGTGAATTTAGCTGAAGCCAATTCCAGATTATGCTAATGAAGGAAGCTTTCCTTCGGAAAGCTCTTGGGAGGACCAACTTTTGTATGAATTAAAAGATTTGAAGGAAACGAATCGGTTGCGCAGCGCATACGGAGATGATATTATTTTGTATGATGACCGTGATCAGTCCGTTGTATATAAACTTCTTTCTGAATTTCAGCTGGGCGACCAAATCTATGCAGCACTCCAACAGGAGAACTCCAAGGATGGAGAGCCTGAAATTTACAAGGTGACCTTCGATGCAGAAGGGGAGCCGGAGCTGGAAACGATAGACGATGATGATGAATGGGAGAACGTCTCAGAATTGTACGATGAGATGACATTCTCGGATAATGATACAAAGTAGACTACAACTTGTTTGAAAACGGGCGAGCGGAGACGATCCGCTCTTTTCGTTGTTTGAGCTCACGTAGCCGAAAGGAGTACAGGTGGCTTCCGCAAAAAGATTGTCGTTAGTAGCATGGACCGGCTTAACGGTCTTGATTATTGCGATAGTCGGTGTTATCGGTCTGGCGTTGTATGTTAAGGAACTGACACAGCCTATGCCGGCTTCAGAGCAAACGGTACACGTGCTGATTCCATCAGGAAGCGGGTCCGCACAAATAGCCAAAATATTGGAGCAACAGGGTATAATCCGCGATGCCCAAATGTTTTCTTATTATTTGAAATACAAGGAGCAGGGTTCTAAATTCCAGGCCGGAGAATACGAAATGGCTCCAGGTATTACGTTAGATGCTATTATTGATATACTTAATAAAGGATTGGTCGTTAAGGAGCAGGGAATTAAACTTACGGTACCTGAAGGATATACAGTTAGGCAAATTGCTGATAAAGCAAGCCAGCAATTTGGGCTGGACCCAGCCTTGTTTATGCAGACTGCCCAGCAATATTCAGGCTTCACGGCCAAAGTATTTCAACAGATCCCTAATGATTCGAAGCTTCGAAACAGGCTGGAGGGCTATCTGTTTCCTGAGACCTACGAGTGGAAGAAGGATATCAAGCTCGAGGAATTGATTGACAATATGATGCTGGAGCTGGATAAAAAGCTGGCAATGCTCCCGGATGATTGGCAGCAGACAATGGCAGCTCATGGGCATAGCTTTCATCAGATGATGACAATCGCCTCGTTGATTGAAAGAGAAGTAGCGGTGGACGAAGAGCGGCTGCTGGTGAGCGGAGTCATCCATAACAGGCTTAAGAAAGGGATGCCTCTGCAGATTGATGCAACCATTCAGTATATGTTCGATAAGCCGAAAGACCGCCTGTTTGAGAAGGACTTACAGCTGGAGAGTCCCTACAATACGTATCTTCATACCGGCTTGCCGCCGGGTCCGATTGCGAGTCCTAGCTTGGCTTCTATCAAAGCGGCGATATACCCGTCAGATACCAAATATATGTTTTATGTAACCAAAAAAGACGGAAGCAAAGCGCATTTATTTGCAGAAACCTACGAACAGCATCAACAAAATATTACAGCCAGTAAAAAGAACAGCGGATAGAGAGAGGAGAATTTCAGAATGAAAAAACCGGAGCTGTATATATCGGCCGGTTCTATAACAGAGGCGCAGCGGTACATTGAAGCAGGGGCGGACGCTGTTGCAGTCGGAGAGCATCAATTCGGTATGAGGCTGCCCGGGAATGTCTCTTTGGAAGAGTTAAGCAGCTTAATTCCATGGGCGCATGAACGCGGTGCAAAGGTATTTGTAGTCGTTAATAAGATAATGGATAATGAATTGCTGCAAGCTTTACCTAGTTATTTGCGGAGTGTACAGCAACTTGGAGCGGATGCCGTCGTGTTCGGTGATCCAGCGGTGTTGATATCAATCCGACAAGCAGCGCCTGGAATGAAGCTGCATTGGAATGCCGAGATGACGTCCACAAATTCGGAGACGGCAAGCTATTGGGGATCGAAAGGCGCTGTACGTGTAGTACTGGCTCGCGAGTTGAATATGGATGAAACATTGGATATTAAAAGTAAGCTGCCAACCATGGAGGTTCAGGTACAAGTACATGGAATTACCAATATCTATCATTCCAAACGCAGCTTAGTAACGAATTATGAGGCCCATCAGGGACGCAGCGGGCAGGAAGCGAGCAAGGGGCCTGGTGACGGCTTGTTCTTGATCGAGCAGGAGCGTAAGGATGAGCGTTACCCAGTGTATGAGGATGAGAATGGTACCCATATTATGAGCTCTGACGATGTGTGCATGCTGGAAAATCTTAATGAGCTTATCGATGGACAGATTGACAGCTTGAAGATTGAAGCGCTGTTGAAAAGCGTGGAATACAACGAGACGGTTGTCAAAAGCTACCGGAAAGCAATTAACGCTTATTTGGCTGATCCTCAGAATTATGTGTTTCAAGAGGAATGGCTTGATGCAATCAAGGAAATTCAGGACCCGCGGCGCGAGCTGTCTTACGGATTCTTTTATAAAGAGCAAGTATACTAAGTTCAAAAGGGGTGGAAACCATGACTTTGATCAACCAACAACTATTAGGCAAACGCGTCCGTCTGGAGAAGCCGGAACTGCTCGCTCCTGCCGGCAGCTTGGAGAAGCTTAAGTTTGCCGTTCACTATGGCGCTGATGCTGTATATATTGGCGGGCAGCAGTATGGGCTTAGATCCAATGCCGATAATTTCACGTTCGACGAAATGCGCGAAGGGGTTGAATTTGCTAACCGCTATGGGGCCAAAGTATTTGTGGCTACTAACATTTTTGCGCATAACGAAGATATCGATGGATTGGAAGCGTATTTGAAAGGCATTCAAGACGCGGGTGTAGCTGCTATCATCGTAGCGGATCCAATTATAATAGAAACTTGTAAGAGAGTTGCGCCCAAGCTTGAAATCCATTTGAGCACACAGCAGTCAACGATGAACTGGCAAGCGGTGCAATTCTGGAAGGAAGAAGGCGCAGAGCGGGTTGTATTAGCACGTGAAGCGAGCATGCAGGAGATTGTCGATATTAAGGAAAATGTGGACGTAGAAATCGAAGTGTTCATTCATGGCGCAATGTGCAGCTCCTATTCAGGACGCTGCGTGCTTTCGAACCATTTTACAGATAGAGACTCCAATCGTGGCGGATGCTCACAGTCCTGTCGTTGGAAGTATGATCTTTTTACTACAGAAGAGGATCAAAATCAACAGATTGGCATTAAGGAGCTTCCATTGTTTAGCGAAACCGATGATGCATTTTCAATGAGCTCCAAGGATTTGTGTATGATTGAGCATATTCCTGAGCTTATTCGCTCCGGGGTAGACAGCTTCAAAATTGAGGGTCGGATGAAAAGTGTCCACTATGTAGCAACTGTTGTTAATGCTTACCGCCAGGCGATTGATGCCTATTTTGCTGACCCGGAGAACTATGAGATGAAACCGGAATGGCAGTACGAGATCCAAAAGGCTGCGAACCGCCCACTCAATACAGGTTTCTTCTATGAGCATCCTGATCATGAGGATCATATCTTTGAACCGGAGGACAAAGCGGCGCCTTTTGATTTTGTCGGAGTGGTTATGGCTTACGACGAGGTGTCCGGAATAGCTACTATCCAGCAGCGCAATCATTTCAAGCCTGGTCAAGAAATTGAATTTTTTGGTCCTCAGGGTACGTTTTTTAAACAATTGGTTCCATCGATTCAAGATGAGTCGGGTCAAGAGCTCGATGCGGCACGTCACCCGCTGCAATTGATTCAAATGAAGGTCGAACAACCTGTAAAGCCTTTTGATATGATGCGTAAAAAGATGAAGAAGGCTTAAATGCATCTTATAAAATTCGGGAGAATCTCTTCTTGGAAGGGGTTCTTTTTTTTGTAATTTTCATGCGATACAGGGGAATTATTTACCGATGGGACGATGGACCCATAGACAAACATGTTGAAAAGGAATATCATCCAACGTGTCGAAAAGGATTCAAATACATAGCATTTTATTGCGATTTTAAGGCGGTGGAACTATTTATTTGCAATGAAAGCGATTTATTAAAAGGAATATGCCAAAGGATGTCGAATTAATACTTGGGAAACGAAGAAACATTTAACAAAATAAAACAACTATTTCAGACCAGGGTGGTGGTTCCTTTGAAGGGAATACTGTCTATACTAAAGCAATGGACAGCTAAGATCGGTAAACAGTTCACGACACAGACAGCGGCAAGCAGCACAGGTAACAAGGGGACAACAATTCTGCAAGGTATGCCACAGTCAATGAAAGGTATGCGGTTGGAGAATCCGATTAAATCAATTGGGATGAAATTATTTTTAATTTTCCTTGTGAGCATTTTATTTTTTGTTTTAACCGTAGGGTTTACTTCCTATAATATTTCAAAAGGGGTTATACAGAAAAAGGTTGCTGACGCGTCGGAGCAAACCATTATACAAGCGGGGCAAAAGCTTGACTTGCTATATGGAACATATGAAGATGTAACGATGCAAATTCTTTTGGACGAAGAAATGAAGAGGATGCTTTCGGATATTACAACCTTTGACAAAGCTACCTTTGACTATTTGCAATTGCGCCAAAAGCTAGGCGATAAGTTGAATGTTTATGCTTACGCAAACAAAACGATCAAGTCGCTTCAATTGTTTACATTGTCAGGTGATATAATCAGCGCGGCAGGAGCTTCAGGGATGAAAGAAAATCCTTCCAAAGAGGATTGGTTTAAAAGAATAGTTGAAAATAGCGGCAAAGCCACTTGGTTGGAAACCAAGAGCAAGGGTTATGGCGACGCCAGTACGAGCAATGCCCCGTCATTTGCCATTGGGCGCGTGCTTAAAAATACGACAAACAACAGTCAGCAAAACATATTAGTGATTGAGGTTAATATCGATGTAATCAGCAAGGAGCTTGCCGAGATTAAAATGGGTGAAGGCGGTCAGACATTAGTGCTTGCACCCGACTTTAAAGTGGTTTATTCCCCGGATGCTGCAACATTAGGGCAGAAGAGCACGATTGATGTTGCAATAGAGAATCTTGAGGGTGAGAACCACAGTATCATGAATATTAAGAAAGACTTGCAGCTCGTTTATTTCAAATCTACGAAATCGGGCTGGTATCTAATGGGTGCTATGCCGGTCGCCGAGCTGGTTAGAGATGCCAGAACTATTTCTGACATGACCTGGATTATGGCTGCGGTTGCTGCACTAATAGCTGGAGGTATAGGGTTCCTCGTTGCGAGAATGGTTGGACGTCCCGTTATTACACTTCGCAACTTGATGAAAGAAGGCGAACAGGGGAATCTGACTGTACGTATGTCCGTAAGTTCACAGGATGAAATTGGACAGCTGGGGAACAGTTTCAACGAAATGATGCAGAAAATTACGGTATTGGTGCAACAAACGAACATTTCCGCGCAGGAAGTACTCGACACTGCAACTGAACTATCAGATGCTTCGAAGAAAACAGCAACTTCAGCCAGAGAGATTGCAGTTGCAACGGAAGAAATTGCTGGAGGCGCGTCCAGCTTGGCTGTTGAATCCGAACGAGGCAATGAGTTGACCTACAACATCGGCGTACAGATGAAAGCGGTCGTTGATGGGAATATCGTGATGGGAACAGCTGCTTCCGATGTACAGAAATCCAGTGAGCAAGGGATTCAGTACATGTCCGAGCTGATCAACAAAACGAACGCCACCGAAGCGATGACACGCAATATGGTGGAAAAGGTTGATAATCTGAAAGAAAGCACACGCTCGATCCGCAAAATTCTTGAAGTATTGAGCAATGTGTCTAAACAAACGAACATATTATCTCTTAACGCTACAATCGAAGCTGCACGTGCGGGAGCTGCCGGCAAAGGGTTTATGGTTGTCGCTGATGAGATACGTAAGCTTGCGGATCAATCTCGCCAATCCATTGCTATTGTAGGCACGATTACGGAAACCATTCAAAGAGAAATTGATGAGACCGTCAATGTACTATCAGCGGCTTATCCGATCTTTCAAGAGCAGATTTCTTCCGTAAAAGAGGCCGACACCATATTTAAACAAGTTCAAACCCATATGGGCGGCTTTATTGGTCAGTTGTCGGAGGTTACCGAGTCTATCAGCAATCTGGACGCATCTCAGATCGTACTTTCCGATGCAATGTCTAATGTTAGTGCTGTAGCTGAAGAGTCATCAGCGACTTCTCAGGAAGTTGCATCCTTAAGTGCAGAGCAAATGAACATTAGTAATGGCCTGGTTCGTCTATCTGATAAGCTGGATCAGTTGTCTAATTCATTAAAAGACTCGTTATCCAAATTCGAAGTTTAGTTCTCGCTAGCTACATAATTCGTATGAAAGAATCTTTTTAACGGTGTACCTCACTGTTAAAAAGATTCTTTTTTTTGTTTGAGCGTACGAGGAGTCGATCATACTGGTAGTAATACTCAGTATATCGAGTCAGCGAAAGGATGCTCAGGATGAAGGATGGAGAAGCACTAAAAAAGCATCGGCTTTTTTATATACTTATCGGGGTTATTGGGTTATTGGCGGTTTTGAATATCCGGTTGTTTTGGATCCAAGTAGCGGCTAGCCGCAACTGGACCGAGCATGGAATTGATTTGGTGGAAAATTCGGTTATCCAACGTGAAAAAGGCATTGTGCTGGATAGCGGTAGGGGGGACTTCTATGACCGCAGCGGGAAAGCATTAACAGGCCGTGAAACCCAGGTTTTGACCGTATTTCCCGTTCGAAAAGAAGCCTCATTAAAGGACGGAGAGATCAATGCCACAATTGCCCGTATTCTGCAAGTAGCGGAGCCTGTATGGACAAGCTTCGTAGAGTCACTGAAGGCCCCTCAGGTGTGGGCAGTTGAAGGAAAGCATATTCCACTTAACGACGCACAAATCGCTCAAATTACAGCACTTGGGCTGCCTCAATTGACGGTTTCACGTTTGAAGGAGAGATATGATAACGTACAGACTGCAAGTCATGTAATTGGCTTTATAAGTCAAGACCCTGAACGAATATCGCGGCAGTATACGAACCAGATTCATCAAGGGGAGCTTCAGCTTACAAGCCGGATAGGTGGAGCGGGATTGGAAAGAACATTTGATCCTTGGCTGCAAGGTATAGGAGCTACTTCAGTATCCTTGTTTACGGATGCTCTCAAAAGACCGCTTCCAGGGCTTGATGCAAGAATTGTTACACCTCGTAACGACTATTACCCTGTTAAGGTGATGACAACCTTAGATGCAACCATTCAGCTGAAAATCGAAAAAGCGATGGCCAAGCTGCAAATCAAGGAAGGAGCAGTGGTTGTTCTCGATGCAGCCAACGCAGATGTTATTGCGATGGCCAGCCGGCCTGAGTTTAACCCGCAGCATATTGATTTGCAGAATGGAGCTTGGGCAAATCGGGCTTTAAAGGCAACAGCTCCGGGTTCAATCTTTAAAACGGTTACTGCAGCAGCAGCTTTGGAGGAGCATGTTGCAAAGCCGGATGAAATGTTCGAATGCAATGGTGTGCTGGGGAAATACGGATTGACTTGCTGGAACAAACAAGGGCACGGGAGAATAAGCTTTCGTGAGGGGTATGCAGAATCATGTAATATTGTTTTTGCGAAAATTGCAGAGAGGCTAAAAGGAGTTTCTTTGGATAATTACGCAAATCGATTAGGCTTAAATGTAGAGGTAGGATGGCAAGGTGAATTTATGCAGGACGCTCATTTTAAAGAGCTCGACGGTGAGGAGAAAGGGCAAATATTTGCCGATTCAACCCCAAGGGAAGACGGGGGAGTGAGGGCGCAGTCGGCGATTGGTCAACGAGATGTGATGATAACTCCACTTCAGGCTGCTAATATGGTTGTAACTTTACTGCAGAAAGGGAAAGTCCTTTCACCACGTATTGTAAAAGAGGTCCGGTTTCAAAATGGCAGATTGATGGAGGCGTTCGATGAAAAAAGTGTGAAGGGTCTATCCAATAGCATTTCTTCGGGGACCGCTGCAAGATTATTGTCTTGGATGAACGATGTTGTTGACCATGGTACAGGGACAGCCCTTCGCTCTGCCAAATGGCCGATTGCCGGGAAGTCTGGGACAGCTCAGACAGCAGATAAAGAGGGGGTACCGCAAGTTAATCAATGGTTTATCGGCTATGGACCTGTGAAGCAGCCACGGTATGCAGCGGCTGTTATGGTTCAGAATATGCCAGAAACGTCTGCTAGCAAGTCTCTGCCCCTGTTTAAAGAAGTTATGGATATATTAGCGACCGCTCAATGAAAGGATGAGGGGGAGAGCGATGGAATAAGGAGGGAGAAACAGGTCCCTTTGCCTACTTCACTTGTTACATCAATTTTGCCCTGCATGGTTTGAATGGCTTTGTATGTAATCATCATACCGAGACCTGTGCCTTTATCCCGTGTGGAATAAAAGGGTGTTCCCAGTCTGCGGATTTCCTCATTAGTCATCCCGATACCATGATCAATAATGTTGATGCTTACCTGATTAGCTTGCAAGCATCCAATCACCTTCAGCTTCCCGCCAGCAGGCATAGCTTCGATCCCATTTTTGCACAGTTGTGTGATACATTGGACGAATTTATCTTTGTTGGTACTGATGAACAGCTTATCATCGAGCTGTGTTTCCATATCCACTTGGTAGCGTACAGCATAGGATTTAACGGAATCAAGGGCTTGCTGGATCAGAAGCTTAGCGTCTACCAGCTCAATAGACTCCAAATGAGGTTTGGCAAAAACCAAATAATTAGAAATAATAGATTGGGCTTTATCAATTTCATCCAGAACCATCTGCGTATAAATTTGTCTTTTTTCCTCACTGGTGCCTGGTTGTTTAAGGAATTGCATGAAACCGCGGGCTACAGTCATAGGATTTCTGATTTCATGTGCGAATGAAGCGGCCAGCTCGCTTAATGTATTCATTTTATCTGTATATTGAAGTTGCTTACGCAAATTTAAGTTGATCTTAAATTGTTCGATAATATAGACGGCCAATCCAAGGGTAATACTATGAATAATACAATATAATCCTAGATAGGCTGCTGTTCCCCGATTTATGGCAAAGCCTTCCCACAGCAATGTGGCCACTGCAGCGACCGACGCTAGCAAACCGATAACAAACCCTGCTAATGCAGCATAAGCGATATTCCTTGTTCGGTCTTGGCTAATGACAAATGGCTTACAGTATGACAAAAGTGCCAGTGTTAAGACGATAATAATAATAGCCAATACATAGGCATAAGCGCTTCCACCTATATATAAGCGAAATGCAATTATTGCAGCGGAAACAATTAAAGCAGACCGCAAGCCGGCATATAACAAACAGATTGCTAACGGAATAGCGCGTAGATCGTAGAAATAACCTGGAAGCAGTTCCAAGCTTATAATCAAGGAGAGTACAGCTGCACAAGTACAGAGGAACGTAATGATGCCGCGGTTGACGATCTTTTGGTACTTATCGATCCGATCCACCCAAAACAGATGGTACATCATGACCGGGGCAATGATAATAAGCATGTTTAAGAGCAGCTCATGGATTATATTCAATGGGACCACCTTACGTTTAATAGGATGTGATCGTTCAGATTAGGACTCCTACGATATTCGACATAATTTTCAAATTTCCTACTGGAATAACAAAATAACCTTCTACCTCATGAAAATTCATTAAGTAAAAGGTCCTAATTATTTATATCGTATTGCAGGAGTCTACCACAAAGGTATTTTCCATTGTGAGGATTCTATCCAAGTGCGATTGCTGAATTCCCTTGCCTTCAATATTACCTGATGCGGATAAACCTCCACATACAATCCCTGTGCAGGATTTGGCTCTCCACCCTCAACACCTCTTGAACGGCCGACAGAAGCATTATTGAACCAATGGAATGAATTTTGCCAATTATAATGCTCTTCACCAACGAAATTACGATGGGTATGCCCGGATAACACAAACACATTTTTGTAAGGTGCAAGAATAGCTCTGAATTCTTTGGCTCTAATTAAACGGTGCGACCCTCCGTCCGTTCCGGGATCCGGTAATGGCTGATGAATAAAGACGATTGCGGGACGTCCATCTTTATGAGCCTTCATGATGCTGCGGAGCCATTCCATTTGTTCATCCGAATACCAAGCGCCCTCACCGACCTCAGGCTTCTCTTGAACGTATACCTCCTGTGACATCATAATTAGATGGACATCATTCACCCAGGCGTCGATATACGGTTTTTTTGTATAATAGGCCATGAAATTGATAAAGCGTTCGCGGGCCATGGCATCCGTTTTGCCGTTAGGCATTGTTTCCGTGGAGAAGCCGCCTTTGGATGTCAGCCAGATGTCATAATAATCGTGGTTGCCCATGTTGGCATAAAGCTGAGGAAGCGTGTAACCGCTTAAAATATCTTTCAGCAGCTTATAGTCGCTGGCTCTTCCGAAATCCGTCAGATCTCCTCCAAAAACAATAGCGTCAAGAGGTGTTTCCCATGCGGCAATGTCTTTAAGTGCCATGTGAAGTCTATCCGTCATACTTGATTCACTAACCGATATATGAAGATCGCTCAGTAAAAAAAAGGAAGCCAGCGGAGTATTGGAAGGCTCTTGTGCAGAGGAACTGGGTTGACCAAATTTCACGTTTGCCGATTCGGCATTTACCATCCAACGACGGACAAAGGGAATCGAGGCAGTTGCTCCTGCTGACAAAAAGGCTAGAGACATCAGCAATTTCTTAACAAAACTTCTACGGTTCATCTCGCTATCATCACCATCACTTATCCATTAAAATGCTCTCTATAAAGCCATCTTAATTATACCTTTACAATTAGGCAATCTCAATACTTGGTAAAAATGATGTCAGGATATGTCGAATGAGTCGATCTGATGGAGGATATTAGGGGTTTACAAAAAGCGAAAACATCAAGTATAATTAATTAACTAAATGATTAAGAAAATAAAGGATGAGAGAACAATCGTTTCCAATAAAATGATTTATTTGCAGCAGGTTAAACAAAATAATATGTCAGAAGTGCTGGGACGCCTATGGCAATACAGGCAAGCTTCTCGTGTTGAATTGGTTGAACAAACGGGATTAACCTCAGGAACGCTAACTAATCTTACACATGAATTGATTGAGATGAACATATTGCGTGAGAATGAGTCGATCTCGGGCAGCGTGGGAAGAAGAAGAGTTATGCTCGGATTTGACCCCCGTGTTTACCGGATCATTGGCCTGGATATAGGTCGGACTGCTCTGGAGATCGTAGTCATGGATCTTAATGGAGAAATATTGCAATCAATCGAAAGGGATATGAGCGGTTGTAAGGGACCTGATGACTATTTCCGTATCATTACCCCTCTAGTGATTGAAGTTAAAAAAGGTCTTGAAGCAGAGGGCTGCAAAATTCTTGGTTTGGGTGCAGGAATACCGGGTCCAATTGATTATGATCAAGGCACATTGCTTTCACCGCCTAACTTTCCAGGCTGGGAGGGTTACCCTGTGCAGCGTGTATTAGAAGAGCAATGCGGTCTTGTTACGCTTATCGATGATGATGCACGGACTTCTGCTATGGCTGAGCGCTGGTATGGATTAGGTAAAAGCATTCAAAATCTTGTGTTCGTTACTATGGGAGTCGGTATTGGCGGCGGAGTGGTATCCGGAGGGGTGATTGTCAGGGGAGCTAACGGGCTTAGCGGTCAAGTAGGGCACATGACGATTGTACAGGATGGTAAAATGTGCGATTGTGGAAACCGTGGCTGTTGGGAAACGGTAGGATCAATTCCTGGCATTTTAAGCAGATGGCCTCAAGGCCGTACTATAGAAGAATTTCAAGCAGCTGTTCAGAATAGAGATCCTGAAGCGCTTCAATGTTTAGATAAAACCATTAGCTATATGGAAACTGCTTTGGTTAATATACAGAACCTGTATGATCCCGAGCTGATCGTGCTTGGCGGCCGACTGTATCCTTTATTATCAGATAGCATGGATAAACTGAAGCCGCGCTTCCGGTCAAGATTATACGCCTTCGCCAAAGACAAATTGAGAATCGAATCTTCTACTTTTGGAACCTCCCAAAGCGCGGTAGGAGCAGCTGCCTTACTGCTGAATTTTCTTCTATCCGAACCGGTCAGGCTGCTGTCGTTAACTGAAGGATGATCGTGAACATCGGATTAAATAGCTCCAGGCAGGATTAGCTTGTTTTTTAAAAATAGAGAGAAGATCGACCAAATTTTTTTAATGAATTAACTTAATTATTAAGAAAATACATTTTGGAGGTGTGTTAGCCTTGGAAGGCTCGCTGTATCGTCCTCTCCGGAACTCCGGCTGTAGAATTATAGATGATATTGTTTTTAAAGGCTATCGTTCCCTATTGCTGGAAAATGAGAAGCTGCTCGTTCATTTGCTCCTGGATAAGGGTGGGGAGCCCGTTCGTTGGCTGCAT
This sequence comes from Paenibacillus radicis (ex Xue et al. 2023), assembly GCF_024722015.1. Classification (GTDB taxonomy): domain Bacteria; phylum Bacillota; class Bacilli; order Paenibacillales; family NBRC-103111; genus Paenibacillus_S. Next base: position 56,553 of record NZ_JANQBD010000018.1, read on the forward strand.
AAGGAGACGGATACCGATTTTATCTGGTTTACTGAGCAAGGCTTGAGCCGAGCGCAGCCCTTGTATGCAGATTATCAGGACAATTACATAGGCGGCTGGCAGGAAATGCTTCCTGAAGTGAGCTATACCTCCCAATATCGCGGGGCAACGGTGCATCGGGGAGAATCCGCTGTCACTCCTTGGGAGTATCAAATTATTAAGGATGAAAGGGACGAGATTCAAGTACGGCTCATCAACCGCATTCGCTCTATGCCGATAGTTACGGAAAAAATAATGACTCTAAAGTCTGGCAGCGGGACTGTGGTTATTAAGGAAACTCTTCATAATAGATCTGACTCGACGGAGCTGGAAGTTAATTGGGGGCATCATTTGGCTTACGGATTCCCATTCCTTGATCAAGAATCATTCATTACATTGGGCGATGCGGCCCAAATAGTTCACCCCCGTACTGGAGAAAGCTGGGATTGGCCTAAACTCGTGCAGAATGACGGAATTATCGCAGACCTGTCACTTATGCCTGCTGAGGGGACTGAACGCGAGCTGCTTTATATTAGAATGACAGAGCACAGATACCGTCTGACCAATCCGCGCAAGCAGGTTGCTCTCGAGGTTCGATGGGATGGATCGGTTTGGCCCTATTTATGGTATTGGCAAAATTTCAAGGCAGACTGTGACGCTCCCTTCTATGGCTGTGAGTATAATATCGGCTTGGAGATGTTCAATGTCCCGCCCAAACTGACGTTGAGCGAGGCAGCTAAGCTGGGGTTAGCCTTAAAGGTTCCTGCTGGAGGGAATATATCCTCATGGCTGGAAATTGAGGCTGTTGATTTAAGAAAGGAGGCGGCCCATGGCTGTTGAAAATAGATTGTCGTTTCAAGGCATTAAAACAAACTCTGTTTTTGACCGGACCAATCTCGTCACAATAAAAAATATGGCTCGACCCTACGAAGATAATCTTGAGGAGTGGTCTGGCTCGAGTTCGCTCGAGTTTCAGCAATTGGTTGATCGTATAATAGCAGCACGTTTGGCTGGATTGCCTGTCATATGGTCCATGGGGGCTCATGTAATTAAAAATGGACTTTCACGATATATCATTGAATTGGTTAGACACGGATTTCTAACTCATGTTTCAGGCAACGGAGCTACAAGCATTCATGATTTTGAACTGGCTTTTCTTGGCGAGACCTCAGAGGATGTGGCACGTTCGATAGAGGACGGATCGTTTGGCATGTGGGAGGAAACCGGAAGCTATATGAACGAAGCGGTACAACAGGGAGTCCAGCTTGGATTGGGCTACGGTGCGAGTCTTTATAAATATTTATCGGATTATCCGGAAAAATTTCCTTATTATGATGATTGTGTTTTTGTACAATGCCAGAAATATGGAGTTCCTTATACATGCCATATCTCGATTGGTACGGATATTATTCATCAGCATCCAACGGTTGAGTTTGCGGCTCTTGGGGCAGCCTCCGGTGAAGATTTCCGTCTTATGAGCCGTTCTGTAGAGGGGATGCAAGCTGGAGGGGTGTTTTTAAACTTTGGCTCAGCTATTTCGGGTCCGGAAATTTTCTTGAAATGTTTAGCGCTCGCTCGAAACAGAGGTTTGCCGATGAGCGGAATTACAGCTGCCAATTTCGATATCGTTTCCGTGCCTGCCGGGGGCAAGCTTCAAGATACGGACCCGTCCTACCATTATAGACCACGGCGTGTTTTTATCGATAGATTGAATGAGATTGGCGGAATGGGTTGTCTGTTTCCTGGTCTGCACCAGCAGACGATACCGGCATTGTTTCACGCATTGCTATTGAAGAAGGAGAAGCAGGGAGTTGAGTTTCCTGAAATATCGACTATCCCAAATACTCCAATAGCTGGAGACAATCAGGTAACAATGTTTCCGGTAAGTATGAGAAATAGCAGACTGCATGTGGAAGCGTTATCAGAGCTGGGATATGGTAAGGAGAGTGCAAGCACTCCGGGTATGGGAAGCTTGAATGGCCCTGAGTTCGATGATTTTATTAAGCGATTATGGACTGCCCGAAATAATGATTGCCGCGTCCTGGTATCGGTAGGAAGCAATATGGTAGGAAGCGGAGTGAACCGATATTTGGCCGATTTGATAAAACGCGGTTATATAACTCATCTTGCCGTTACTGGCGCCGCCTGCAGTCAGGATATAGAGTTGGCTGTATGTGGTCGGGCAGAAGAGCTTGAGGAAGGATATTTGCAGGCCGGCAAGCTGGGCATGTGGAAGGAAGCAGGAGATATCCTACATCGGGCATTATCGGAGGGCCTTGCTGAAGGAAAAGGATATGGGCAAAGCTTAATAGCTTACGCCGGCAAGCATCCGCAAAGCTTTCCTTATATAGAAGAGAGTCTGCTAGGAGCATGTGCGCGCTATGGCATACCTTATACTTGTCATATTACAATCGGGACCGATGATATTCAGCTTCATCCGGATTCCAATTTTGCCGAGCAAGCGAAAGCAAGCGGATATGACTTCCAGTCCTACTGTCATTCAGTGGCGAATTTGGAAGGTGGGGTGTTTATCAATTTTGGCTCAGCGGTGACGGGGCCGGAGGTTTTTCTTAAAGCATTGTCCATCTCGAGAAACTTGCAGCATCAGGTACACCATATTACAACTGCGAACTTCGATATTGTTAAGCTGGGAGATTACTCGAAAAAAGTTGGATACGAGGATTGGGACTATTATTATCGGCCGCGTAAAAATATTATTCATCGGCCTACGAGCCTTGGCGGGAAAGGTTTTCATTGGGAGGGCTTGCATTCAGATACGGTTCCCGCCGTATGGAAAGCTCTCGCTTCTATGGAGAAGCAAGCTGAAGGCATGAGATGCAATCACATAAAGGAGAGTGAGACACAATGAGCAGCACGAAGCAGTCTGAGAGAATTAAAGCCATACTGTTTGATTTTGACGGTACACTGTCCACACTAAGAGCAGGCTGGGAAGAAACGATGGCTCCATTTTTCAAAGAAGCAATTGCTGGAAGCTATAACCTGACATCGGAGGAATCCGCTTTGCTTGAGAAGGAAATTGAAGCTTATATAGATCAATCGACAGGTATTCAAACGATCTTCCAGATGAGATGGCTGGTAGAGAAGGTTAAGGAGAAGGGCTGGAATAGTGAGCCTCTGGGGGAATGGGATTACAAAGCAGAATATAACCGCCGGCTGCTGCTAAAGGTGGAGGATCGTGTGAAAGGTTTGCGCGAAGGGTTATACAATCCGACAGATTTTTTGATCAAAGGCTCAGAAGCACTGCTGGAGCAGCTGAATAAGGAAGGCATTCCCATGTACATAGCAAGCGGAACGGATCATCCGGATGTAGTGAATGAGGCTGAAGTGCTTGGGGTCAAGCATTATTTCAAGGAAATCGCTGGTGCTCCGGTGGGGCGTGCGGATTGCTCCAAAGAAAAAGTAATTCAGGAGCTCTTGGCGCAGCAGGAATTTCGAGAAGTTGGGCTAGCGGTAATAGGGGACGGTAAGGTGGAAATCAAGCTGGGCAAAGAGAATGGTGCTGTGGCCCTCGGGCTTGCAAGCGATGAAATCAAACGGGAAGGGATAAATCCTGTAAAGCAGAAGCGCCTGGAGGCAGCAGGAGCCGACTTTATTGCCGGTGATTTCACGGATACTGCACAATGGCTTGAGTGGCTGGGAATTGATAATAGGACAGAGCAGCAGAGCTGACGAACAAGCAGGTTGAAGCAAGTACAAGACTTATTACTTGGGGAGGATTATGCATGTTTTTAACAATGGATAAATTGTGGAAACGAATTGAGGAATTAAAGGGTCATCGTTATGTCGATCATCGCGAGCTTCCCTCTTATGACTTCTGGATCGATCAGGAGGCAGAGATTGCACAGAAGCCGCCCGAAGATGCAGAGTGGGGAAAAATGGCAGTCGGTGATCGCTGGCAAGGCTGGGATTTGACCGCTTGGTTGAAGACGGATGCCGTAATTCCGGCAGAATGGTCAGGCAAACAAATTGTTGGTCTATTCGATTTCGGTAAAACCGGCTCAGGGCATAATTGGGGCTTTGAATCGCTGCTCTATGTAAATGGAGAGCCCTATCAAGGGGTGGGCAGCAATCATACGGAGGTTTGGTTTCCAGAGTCATTCCTGGGACAAAGGATTGAGCTCTTGTTCAAGGTCTGGAGCGGCTTAAGTGGCGCTGATGGAACCAAAACGGTGCAGGAGCATCAGCTGCGTATGTCGGCGCTGGCTGTGCTTGAAACACAGACGGATGATCTCTATCATACGGCGTTCGCTGTCTGGCATACGATTCAAGTGCTGGATGAGAATCGCTGGGAAAGGCAGGCGCTGGTCAAAGCGCTTGATCGTGCGCTGCTGCTGTTGAATTGGCGGGTGCCGGGCGACGATGCTTTCTACGAAAGCGTTCACGCGGCCAACCGGAAATTAAAGGAGGAGCTGGCGAGCTTGCCTGCCTTCCAGCCCCTGACAGTACGCTGCATTGGTCATACGCATATAGATGTGGCGTGGTTGTGGAGATTGAAGCACACTCGTGAGAAAGCGGCTCGGTCTTTTTCTACCGTACTGAGGTTGATGGAGCAATTCCCGGAGTACGTCTTTCTACAGACGCAGCCACAGCTGTATGAATATATAGAGCAGGATTATCCGGAAATTTTCGCCAAAATCAAAGAACGCATTCAAGAAGGCCGATGGGAAGCCGGTGGCGCTATGTGGCTGGAATCGGATTGCAATATTCCTTCCGGTGAGTCTCTTGTACGCCAGTTATTATATGGGATGCGCTATTTCGAACGTACCTTCGGAGTTAAATGTGAATATTTATGGCTCCCTGATGTTTTTGGCTACAGCTGGGCATTACCGCAAATATTACAAAAAAGCGGCCTGCGTCACTTCATGACAACTAAAATCAGCTGGAACGTATATAACCGGTTTCCTCATGATACCTTTTATTGGAAAGGCATTGACGGTACAGAAATATTAACGCATTACATTACAACGCCCGACCCGGACATTAAGGAAAGCACGTTCACCCGGTTCTATACGTATAACGGTCAGGTGCTGCCAGCAACTTTAAACGGGATATGGAATAATTATCGGGATAAGGAGGTTAACGACTCCCAGCTGCTCTTATCCTACGGCTGGGGTGATGGCGGCGGTGGCCCTACCCGTACGATGCTTGAAATGCGCAGAAGGCTGGAAAACATGCCTGGAATGCCGAAAGCAACTACAGGGCGCGCTGATGAGTTTTTCAATAAGCTGGAGCAAACTGTCGAGCAATCAGACCGCTATGTCCACCATTGGGACGGGGAGCTGTATTTGGAGCTGCACAGGGGCACCTACACCTCTCAGGGTTATGTGAAAAAGATGAACAGGCGTATGGAATTTTTGCTCCGGGATGCGGAGATGGCTTCGGTTTTCAGCAGTCCGCTTGTAGGCTATGCGTCTTACCCACAGAAGCAGTTATATGACAGCTGGAAAATCGTACTTCGCAATCAATTCCATGATATTTTGCCAGGCTCATCGATAACTGAAGTGTACGAGGATTGCCGTGTCGAATATGCGGAAGCTGAACATTTGGCTGAAGATGCTTTTTCGCACGGATTAGAGCTATTGGCGTCATGTGCAGCAGCAAAAGCAGGAGAATGGCTTGTGTTTAACTCATTGCCATGGAAGCGCAGCGAGATTGTGCATCTTCCCTGGAAGCCAAGCTATGAGGGCGGGCAATGGACAGATGCATCGGGCGCAATATTGGCGGCGAGCCGCGTCAGTGGACCGGATGGTGGAGAAGGTCAGCTCCAGCTCCTTGTGGGGAACATTCCGGCAATGGGATATACGACCTTGCGTATGCAAACAGCAGCGCTGGTAGAAGTGACAGAAGCGAGTACAACGCAGCGGGCCTCGTCATTTACTTTTGGAGAGCAGCGTGTGACCACACCATATTATGAGATCGAATGGAATGAAGCTGGACAGCTCAGCAGGCTATTCGATAAACGTACCGGTCGTGAGGTCATTGCAGCAGGAGAGACCGCCAACCGATTTGATGTTCATGAGGATAAACCGGCGTTCCACGACAACTGGGAAATCGATATTTTTTATACGGAGAAATTGCGTCATGTAACTGACCTGCGGAGTGCAGCTGTTGTAGAAGAGGGGCCGCTCCGCGCAGTCATCCGTTTCAAATGGGAGTATGGCCCGACAAGGATCGAGCAGGATATGATCTTGTATGCGGATCATCCGAGAATCGACTTCTCCACATGGGTTGACTGGCATGAAAGGGAAACGCTGTTAAAGGTGGCATTCCCGGTGTGCGTTCGAGCGGCGGCAGCGACCTATGAAATTCAGTTCGGGCATGTGCAGCGTCCGACGCATTGGAATACAAGCTGGGATTATGCGAGGTTTGAAACATGCGCCCACAAATGGGTTGATTTATCCGAGCGGGGATTTGGCGTCAGCTTGTTAAATGATTGCAAGTACGGCCACGATATCAAGGATCATGTAATGAGGCTTACTTTAATTAAATCATCCAACAAGCCCGATCCGCAATGCGATAAAGGCGAGCATACCTTTACTTATTCCTTGCTCCCGCATGAAGGGGATTGGTTCACGGCGGGTACAGCTGAGCAGGCGCACAGATTGAATGTGCCGGTAACGGTTATGGAAATTGCCGATAGCTCGACCGTGGCAAACCATGCTTCTTCAGCTGGAACGGCCGCCAATATACTGCCTGCTGAGCTTAGCTTCATTGGCGTAGCCGGGGATCACGTGATGATCGATTCGATCAAGAAAGCGGAAGATTCGGACAGCTGGATTGTGCGCTGCTATGAATATGCAGGCAAGCGTGGACATGTCATGTTCCATACCCATTATTCCATTGTAGAGGCGGCGGAAGTTAATCTTGCCGAGCTTGAAGCTGAGGCTATACGCCATGAGGCAAATGAATTTGGAGCTTATTTCAACCCTTTCGAGCTGAAAACATTCCGGCTCACTCTTTCAGAGGCACACGAAATTTCATAAGAATAGCCTTTGAAAGGCGCTAAGGGGGGAGAAGCTAATGAGTACAGAGGAATTGCATAGTCTTTCTGACATTTTACAATTCACAGGATTGACAAGGGAGAGAATAGAACATATTTTACAGCGTATCTCAACTCTGAGAGTTGGTGTGATCGGTGATGGCTGCCTTGATATGTATTGGGAGGCTGATATGATCTTAAGCGAATTGTCGAGGGAGACGCCGCATTATAATCTTCCAGCTGTCGTAGAGCGCTTTGCACCAGGTGCCGCCGGCAATGTCGCTGTCAATTTCAAAAGTCTTGGCGCTGCGGAAGTAAGCTTTTGCTCCGTTGCAGGAGCAGATTGGCGGGGGGCTTTGCTCAAGGAAGCTTTAACTACCCGGGGGATCGATGATTCGTTTGTACTTGTTGAGGCAGGCCGGGTAACTCCGGCTTACTGCAAGGTAATCATGCAGGGAATACAAGGCGTGAGGCAGGAGGCGCCCCGCATCGATTTCATTAACAGGGAGCCTTTATCCGAAGCGGCTCAGCAGCGTGTTGTAGCACAGCTGGACCTTATGGCTATGAAGGTTGACGTAATAAGTGTAACCGATCAATTGCCCCATGGTATCATGGGGGCTGCTTTAAGAGAACGGCTGCAATATTGGTCCTTGAACGGGAAAAAGGTAATCGTGGACAGCCGGGACCGGATCGGTGCTTACAGCGGAGTTGTGCTCAAGCCCAATGAGCTGGAGGCGCTTCGCTGGTACCACGGAAGCGTGAAGCTGCAGCTTCAGCCAACAGAGGCGGAAATATTGAAAGCGGGGCTGCAGCTTAGCAGAAGCTCCGGCGCTCCTTGCTGCATCACAGTCGGGGAGAAGGGAGCGGTGTGGTTCGAGGACGGCCAAGCGACTCTGGTGCCAACGAAGCCTGTTCCGCCGCCTGTTGATATTGTTGGAGCAGGAGATTCCTTTACGGCAGCCTTTCTATCGGCGTGGGGAGCGGGATGCGCGGGTCCTGAAGCAGCGGCCTTTGCCCATCTGGCTGCCGCCGTGTCCGTTGGCAAAATAGGAGAGACGGGAACAGCTTCTCCGCAAGAGATAATGAGCCGCTGGGAGAAAGTAAGATAGAGGCGGGAATTTTCCGCTAGAATGAAAGGGAATAAGTGTGGGGCGACACGAAGTTATGATTTTCTACTAACGTAGGAGCCCCATATGATAATCCTTCCCCAAAAACATATTGTAAGGGGTTGCACAAAGATTGGGGGTTTGAATATGGGGTGGCGGCAGCTTGCTTTGCTTTTACCGGGAAATAAGCTTTTTAATAAAATTCTTTTGTATTTCTTATCCTTATTAATCCCTATTGTGATCATTGGCTTAATTGTCTATTTGAATGTGGATCATTTGGTCAAGAAGGATGTTTCCCAGAAGCTGACGGATAACCTCATTTTCTCATCCAGAACGGTTGACGGGTACTTGGGAATGGCACAAACGGCTAACAACAACCTGATAATGAGCGATACGTTCCAGAGGTATCTGCAGCCTTATCGGCAATTGCCCGATTCGGATAAAGTGAATGTACCGTTAATCATAAGAGCCATAGCGGAAAATCTTAACCTGCTGAGCTCCTTTGTCGATCATATTTTTATGTATACCGATACGGATAAAATTTATACAAGTCAAGAACTGGCTGATTTCAACACTTTTTTTGATGAGTTTTATCAAATGGAGCGGTATTCCAAATCGTACTGGAAGCAAAAGCTGCTGAAAAGCAGTTTCTTTGAGCTGCTTCCTCCCAGCATTGTCGGGGACTATAACGGAATTCATTTGAAACAGTCCATTCCAAGCGTAACAACTCAGTACGTCAATGGAAGGCTGGTCACGATGGTCACCAGTATTTCCGTTCCAGCTATAACGGCTGCTTTTAAAAACAACTCCATTTTTCCAACAACGTCTTATTTCATCGTAGATAAAAAGCAAAATCTTATTCTCAATAACAGCGGTCTTAGCCCGGAAATCATTCGCAGTATCGCTGAACAGTTCCCTGAAGAAGGGCGAACCGAATATATGAAGGTCGATGATTCTGAATCATTGGTCGTAAGGATTTCCTCCGAAAATTTTGGCTGGAATTATTTTTCAATAACTCCCGTGTCGTCGTTCAGCAATGAATCCTCGAGCATTCTTAGCCTGGTGTTCTGGATTTGCATTACGTTGATAGTTGTTGGAGTGCTATTCTCCTTCGTATTCAGCATGAATCTGTACAATCCCATTAAAAATATTCGGGACATTCTGATTCAAAGCGAGAAGCAAATTAATTTCGGCAACGAGTTTAGAAGTAATGACGAATTGAAAATGATTGGGAATCGAGTCCATCAATTGGTTCAACAGCACCAGGATGCGTCCCTTAAAATAAATAAATATTCGAGCGAGCTGCTCGATCAGTTTTTTATGAATTTACTCAGAGGAAACCATTGGGTTCAGCAGGAGACATTAAGCCAAATATTAGAGGATATCAGCTTTAAGGCCGAGCGTTACTTATGCTGCAATTTCATGTTCCGTTATAAGGAAAGGTTTTATCATGAAATTCAGGAAACGGACCGATTGCTCATTCAGGAAAAAATGAAAAAAGTCGTTTGGGGCATCATGCAGCAGCATGTAGATTGCTATTTGTTGGAGTATGAGCCGAATTTCTATGTATGCCTGGTATGTATGAAGCGGGAGGAGGATCGCTCGCTGCTTAACTTGGCGCTAGAAACAATGAAGCAAACCTTCGAGTACGATACGGTCTATTGTGAGCTGACGATCGGCTTGGGGAAAATGTATCCGAAGGTAGAAGATATTGCTATGTCCTACAGCGATGCGATGACTGCAATGGACCAGAAGCTGAACGGTTCGGATAATCCGATAGCGGATGCGGCCGATTTGACGATCGAGCAAACGTATTACTATTCCTTTTTGGATGAGAATAAATTGGTTAACGGTTTGAGAGCAGGCAATATGGAAGGGTTAAAGGCAGATGTGGATGAGCTGATACGGCTGAATAAAAACCGTGGCGTTTCGTATTCATATCTTGGGGCATTGGTTGTGGAGCTGTGGAACACGGGTATTCGGTATATCCATGAAAAGCAGCTTAGCTTAAATCAATTGCTTGCAGAGGAAGAGTATAAGGTGCTGCTCAATAAAAATATGGCTCCTAATGAATTTTATGATCGTGTACAACGTTTGCTCGATTTTTACCAGCGTATTATTCATGAGACAGCGGCCAAGGGAGAAACGCGAGCTGAGACCGTTATTTCTTTAATTACCGGATATATTGAGAAAAACTATCACAAAGACATTTATTTGGAAAGCATATCGACTGAAATCGGTTTATCTGCCAAGCATGTTTCCCGGACCTTTAAAGAAGGAACGGGAACGAGTATTACGGATTATATCGGCTTTATTCGTATGACAAAAGCCAAAGAGCTGTTAATCCACTCCAATTACAAAATAAACGAGATTGCCGAGCGTGTTGGCATTGGCAGCCGGACAACTTTCTTGCGTGTATTCAAAAAATCTGAAGGCATATCGCCTGTAGATTACCGCAATGCCCATATTCATGAGCGTGACGTTAGTGATGCGGAATTATGAATCCTATGCGAAGAAACGGAGCATTCCTTTGATGTGTCAAAACGGAACCATTTGCGCTGTTTTGACAATGTTCAACCTCTTCCCGAGCACTTACACTGAGGCAGCAGGTTACAAATAACGATTTATTAGGAGGCAAAACATGCGATTGACAAAAAAGGGGTATGTTGCTGCAGGCTGCTCAACCGTATTACTGCTTAGTGTGTTATCCGGCTGCGGAGGGGATTCGAAACAGGCGAACGGTACAGGGAAGGAAAAGGCGAAACCGGCAGGGGCGGCTGCTCAATCCGATAAGCCCTTGGCGCTGACCTGGATGAGATATGAGCATCCGACACAGCCGCTGGACCCAAACTCCAAAATTTTTCCGGAAATATTGAAGAAGAAAAATGTGAAGCTGGATGTTCAAAGTACACCTCAGAGCAATTATGACGATAAGAAAAAGACGCTGATCGCTACCAATTCGATTCCGGATGTGCTGCTCGTTAAGCAGGATGATCTTTCCAACTTTTCGGATACTGGAATTTTTCTGGATTTAACTCCTTATCTCGACAAAATGCCTAACTTCAAAAAGATTATGCAGGAATTCCCTGAGATTAACAAAAACAAAATGGACGGGAAGCTATATGGATTTCCACTGACTCAGAAATTTGCCGCATCACAGTCTGGGCAGGTTCCTGTCATTCGAGTCGATCTACTCAAGAAATTAAATGTGCCGACACCAACTACTTATGAAGAATTGTATCAAGCGTTTAAAAAGCTGAAGGAAGCGTATCCCGAAACATTCCCGTTCACTAGCCGTGCAGCCAATGGCTTGACTGGGACTGAAAACTTGATTAATCCTATTGCTTTTGCATTCGGAAGCGGATACACGAATACGACTGGGGCAAAGGTTTATTACGATCCCACTCTGAAGCAGTATAAATTCGGCCCGGCTTCGCCGGAGTTCAAAGAAGCGATAAGCTACCTGCGGAAGCTTTATAAGGATAAGCTGCTTGACCCGGACTATGCGTCGGCTACCTCGCAAATTTGGCAGGAGAAGCTGAGCTCGGGCAAATCGCTCTATTATATGGATAACACTGGGTTTGGGGCTAACTTCAATGCTGCTTTGAAGAAAAAGGATCCGGAGGCGCAATTTGATATGCTCCCAATTCTGGCAAGTCCCAAAGGTGTGAAGCGGGTACAGCTTTATCAGCTTGACCATTTGCAGGAGTCATATGCGATCAGCGCCAAGGTGAAGGATCCTGAGAGGGTCATCCAGTATATGGATTGGCTGTACTCTGATGAAGGAGTCCGCTTGACCTCTTGGGGCCTTGAGAACGATCACTATACGATGGATAACGGCAAATACAAAATCAATGAGCAGTTCTTTAGTCAGTTCAAAGAAAAACCGGATCCATACACAGCTATGAAATCCGTGCTTGGAACGGGATATCTCGGATTAGCGCTTCATACCGATGATTCGCCGAATGTTGCTTCCCAAGCCAAAGAAATGCTGGAGTGGACTGAGAAAAACTATCAATTTATAAAAGAAGGTTCGGCGTTCAGAATGGCTTATGATCCACCGTTCACCAAAGACGAACGTGAAAAATTGAAGCAGCTAAGAACGCAGCTGGACGCCTATTTAACGCAAACGATGGATAAGTTCATTATGACCGAGGGAGCCATCGACAAGGAATGGGACGGATTTATCAAGCAAGCCAAAGAAAAAGGCGCTGACGAGATTGAAAAAATATTTAACACCGCATTGGCGAGGGTGAAATAAGGATAAAGGAATGAGGGCAAGTCCTGCTAAGAAGGCGGGGCTGCCCCCAAATATCCTTTTAGGAGGTGCTCAACATAGCTGCGTTCATAGAGGAATCATTAGTTTCTGGAGCGGCCGACAAAGCGGACAAATGGTCGGAAGTGAAAAGAAAGCTGCATAAAAGCAAGTTTTTATATGCCTTGTTCGTACTGCCCTTTATATATTTTGCCATTTTTCACTATGCTCCTATGATAGGTAATATTATGGCTTTTCAAGAGTACTCCATAATTAAGGGATATTTCGACAGTCCATGGGCGGGAATAAAGTACTTCAAGCAATTTTTAACCGATCCGTACTTCTGGAAAGTAGTTCGCAACACCTTGCTGCTTAATTTTTATTCTTTGATCTTCTATTTTCCGGCTCCGATTATTTTTGCCATATTGTTAAATGAGCTTAGAAGCAATAAATTCAAACGGTTTATTCAAACGGTAACTTATGTACCCCATTTTCTGTCGACGGTTGTCATTGCGGGGATTATTATTAATTTTCTGTCCATCTCCGGTTTGGTCAATCAACTCCTTGTGCTCTTGGGCTTGGAGCCCAGAACGTTTATGGCTTTCCCTGAATGGTTCCGCACAATCTTCGTCAGCTCAGAAATTTGGCAAGGCATTGGCTGGAATTCGATTATTTATTTGGCGGCTTTATCATCCATAGATCCAGGCTTGTATGAGGCTGCAACCATCGATGGAGCTAACCGTTGGCATAAAATCCGCCATGTTACTCTTCCGGGTATTTCTACCGTCATTACGATACTACTGCTTCTTTCAATAGGTCATATGCTGTCCGTTGGCTTCGAGAAAATCATTTTGCTATACAGCGGTCCTACTTACGAAACGGCGGATGTCATTCAAACTTATGTTTACCGAAGAGGTCTGATCGATGCTGATTTCAGCTTTGCCGCTGCAGTAGGAATTTTTCAATCCGTCATTTCGCTGGTCTTGATTGTTTTCGCGAACCAGTTTGCCAAAAGATTTAATGGAACCGGTTTGTTCTAAGCAATGCCTATGCCTAAGCAAAAAGCTTTCTTGAGAAAAACTCAGCAAATGCTTACGATGAAAGTTTTGCATTCGCAAAACTCAGCAAATGCTTACGAAGAAAGTTTTGCATTCGCAAAACTCTAAGGAGACAGAGCCATCATGAATCTGAAAAAAATAAGTTTTTTCGATACGCTCAATATAATGGGTATGCTGCTGTTAATCGCTGTTACCTTTTACCCTTTATATTATATGGGGATTGTTTCCATCAGCTCCGGTCTCGCTGTCCAGCGGGGAGATGTATTTCTATATCCAGTTGAGCTTTCATTTAAAGCATACAGCGTTGTGCTGGACGATCCTGCCATCCTCCGTTCCTATGGAAATACGTTGTTATATACGGCTCTAGGTGTCACGGTCAACTTAATTATGACCACCTTATGCGCCTATCCATTATCCAGGACCTATTTATACGGAAAATCACTGTTTGCCTTTTTCGTTGTTTTTACGATGTTTTTTGACGGGGGATTAATTCCTAGATATATGGTTGTCAATTCTCTCGGGATGGTTAACACGATATGGGCGATCTTAATTCCTACGGCGATCAATGTATTTAATATGCTGCTGATGCGAACTTTTTTCGAGCAGATTCCCGAGGTGCTGAATGAATCGGCTACTATCGACGGGGCGGGTGAAGGAAGGATTTTGCTGCAAATCATATTGCCCTTATGTATGCCTGTTATGGCAACCATGTTTATTTTCTACGCAGTGTCACATTGGAACAGCTTTTTCCCGGCATTAATTTATTTGAATGATAAAACCATGTTTCCGCTGCAAATTTTGGTCCGCAATATCGTCATCCAGGGTGAGCTTTCGTCGCAAATTACAGAGATGGGTTCGAATGAAGGAACGTCTCTGATGGCCCAAAATGTGAAATATGCCGTAGTTTTCATTGCGATCCTTCCCATCCTTGCCATATACCCGTTTGTGCAAAAATATTTTGTTCAGGGAGCGATGCTAGGAGCGGTCAAAGGATAGCAGGAATGAAATACAAATAGGAATGAAGGAAATGGAGGGTGAAAGTGTGAAGAGTGAAGGAAGCAAGGTTCATCTGATTGGTAATGCCCATTTGGATCCGGTATGGCTTTGGCGTTGGCAGGAGGGTTATGCGGAAATTAAAGCAACTTTTCGATCTGCGCTGGACCGATTGGAGGAGTTTCCGGATTTTGTATTTACATGCGCATGCGCGGCTTATTACAAATGGGTAGAGGAAAATGCTCCCGAAATGTTCGCTGAAATCCGGCAGCGTGTTGCAGAGGGACGTTGGGTTATAACAGGAGGCTGGTGGATTCAGCCTGACTGCAATCTACCCTCCGGGGAGTCATTTGCCCGGCACGGATTATACGGTCAAAGGTACTTTCTGGAGAAGTTCGGCGTTATGGCTCGGGTAGGCTATAACGTGGATTCGTTTGGCCATCACGGCATGATGCCCCAGCTATTGAAACAGTGCGGGATGGATTATTACCTGTTTATGCGACCGGAAGCGCATGAAAAGCAGCTGCCGAGCGATTTGTTCTGGTGGGAATCAGAGGATGGCAGCCGTGTTATGACGTTCCGCCTGTCTGACAGCTATGGCAATTGGGCGGAGAACGGCTTGGAAGGTAAAATCACCAGGCACAAAGAGCGGGCGGAGGCGGACGGACATGCGTACATGTCTTTTTACGGTGTGGGCAATCATGGTGGAGGACCAACTGTTGCGAATCTTCGTTTGATCAAGGAAATAAGAGAACAGCACGGACTGGAGGCTATTCAGCTTAGCTCCCCCAATCGTTATTTTGAGGAAATGGTCCGGTTCAATCCTCCGGTTCCGGTCATTAAGGATGAAATGCAGAGGCATGCGGTAGGCTGCTATTCTACTCATTCAGAATCAAAGGCTAGCAACCGCAGGTCGGAGCATCGGCTTCTGAGCGCTGAGAAGTTCTCTTCCTATGCCAACCTGCTGCTTGGGCTGCCGTATCCGACGGAGCCGATAAAGCAGGCATGGGAAAACGTCATGTTTAACCAGTTCCACGATATTATGGGTGGCTGCAGTATAAAGGAAGCCTTCGAGGATGTCCGTGAATTTTACGGCGAGGCGTTGAGTTTGGGGGCTAAATCATTAAATGCTGCGCTGCAAAAGCTCTCTTGGTCGATTGATACGATGAAGCCCGAGGTTAAATCGCTCAGCAAGGACAAGGATTGGCAGCTCTGGGAGCAGGATGACTTGGGGACTCCACTCGTCGTATTCAATCCATTATCCTGGGAAGTGGTGGCACCGCTTCATATCAATAGAAAGCTTGCAAGCGTAACGGACGAATCCGGCGAGCCTTTGTCCATTCAGGAGGTGCGGGCATCCCGGACGAATGCCAAAGACAAGTGGGATACAATGATTACCGCTCGAATTCCTGCTTTTGGCTACCGTGTTTATTGGGTTTATCGCGATAAAGAGGCACAGCCGCCGGCACTAATCGGAGCGGTTCAAGTTGAAGCTTACGCCTTGGAGAATAATAAAATCAGAATGGAGCTGGACCCGGAAACTGGTTATATTCAGCGTCTATTTGACAAAAACGCCAACAGGGATGTATTTAACGGCTCTGGGGCAGTACCAGTCGTAATCAACGAGCTGCACAGCGATACATGGGGCCATGGGCTTTCACAGTATCGCGATGAAATCGGCCGATTCGCAGATGCTGAAGTGAAGGTTCTGGAAACCGGACCGCTCAGAGGCACGATTCGTGTAACCAGCCGCTACAAGGGTTCCGTATTGCGCCAGGATATAAGCTTGTCTCACGATTCTTCGGATATTCAAGTAAGGGTAAAGCTGGATTGGAGAGAACAGCATGCCATGCTGAAGCTTGCTTTTCCGGTAAATGTTGAGCAGCCTCGTGCAGTTTCGGAGATCCCATATGGCTTTATCGAACGATCGGCAGTCGGAGATGAGGTTCCGGGGCAGCAGTGGGTGGATATATCCGGTATAGAAGCTCAATCCACATATGGAATGGCGCTGCTTAACGATTCCAAATACAGCTACGACGTACTTGGCAATGAGCTGAGAATGACCGTAGTGCGCAGTCCGATATATGCGGATCATTTCGGTGAACGTGATGATCATGTTGAATATATGGATCAAGGGGTCCATGAATTTGCTTACACATTATCGCCTCATACAGGTGACTGGAGAGATAGCGGGATAGTACGGAAGGCTTACGAGCTTAATGTTCCGCTGCTGCAAATTTGGGAGACTTATCACAAAGGGATACTTCCTCAGGCTGCCGAGGGGATCATTATTTCCTCGAATCATGTTGTGGCTTCTGCTTTTAAACCGGCAGAGTCGGGGGATGGCTGGATTGTCCGCTGCTATGAAACATCGGGGAGGGAGACTGAAGCCGTTATTGCAGTACCTGCCCTGAAGCGGGAGTGGAGTTGTAAATTTGGTAAATGTGAAATCAAAACTTTTCTAATTCCCTCCGATCCGGAAGCTGCTGTTAAAGAGGTCAATTTTATCGAAATTGAATAAAGGAGCTTAAAGCTATGAACCCAACTCTCAGCGCTATGTGTGATAAATACCCTGAACTAACGGTATGCATTCCCGATATGGAAAAGGCTATTACCCTGTTGAAAAGCGCCTTTCACTCAGATGGGAAGCTGCTTCTGTGCGGCAATGGAGGAAGCGCTTCCGATAGCGAGCATATTGTAGGAGAGCTGATGAAAGGCTTTCGATCTCCAAGGCTGTTGAACGATGAAGATAGGGAGCCGTTCCTTCAGCAGTTCCCGGAGGAAGGTAACTTTCTCGCAGGCCATCTGCAAGGGGCTCTTCCTGCGATCTCCTTAGTAAGCCACACAGCTCTTGCTAATGCGTATGCCAATGATGTTTCCTCTGAAATGGTGTTTGCCCAACAAGTGTACGGTTACGGAAGGACGAATGATATATTGCTCGGAATCAGCACATCGGGCAATTCACTCAACGTAATAAGGGCTGTGCAGGTGGCCAAGGTGCGCGGGCTGCAAACCATTGGACTTACTGGCAGAAGCGGAGGCCGAATGGCAGCATTATGCGATGTAACTATCCGTGTACCATGGGATTTAACCCCGGATATACAAGAGCGTCATCTGCCCATATATCATGCTTTGTGCATCGTGCTGGAGGAGGAGTTCTTCCCTTCATGACACTTCTAGCGGGAATCGATATAGGGGGCACCAAATGCGCTGTAAGCTTGGGAATTCAAGATGGTGATCAGGTACAGATCATAGCCAAACGCAGATTTCTCACCTTAGGTTCTCCGGTTTCTACAATAGAGAGGCTGTTGAATGATCTGGAAGAGCTGCTGCAGGAGCATGTGACGGTAGGTCCGCTCGCGGCAATAGGAATTAGCTGCGGCGGGCCGCTTAACAGCAAAGCCGGATTAATCTTGTCACCTCCCAATTTGCCGGGGTGGTCGCGGGTTGATATCGTTCGACCTTTTCGTGAACGGTTCAGAGTTCCCGTTGCGCTGCAAAACGATGCCAACGCATGCGCTCTGGCGGAATGGCAGTGGGGAGCAGGCCGCGGCAGCCGCAATATGATCTTTCTGACCTTCGGTACAGGGATGGGCGCCGGATTAATATTGGATGGCAGGCTGTATTCAGGTGCGTCCGATATGGCTGGAGAAGTAGGCCACATCCGGCTGGAGCCGGCAGGACCGATGGGATATGGAAAGCTTGGCTCCTTTGAAGGCTTTTGCAGTGGGGGAGGTATTGCCGAGCTTGGAAAGATGATGGCAGAGAAGATGTTTGATGAAGGGAAGGCCCCATCCTTTTGTCACACGCCTGATGATATTGACGCTATTTCTGCAGAAGCAATCGGTGAGGCCGCACAGAGGGGGGAGATCGATGCGCTGCTTATTTTCCAGGAGGTTGCCTATAATTTAGGCAGAGGGCTAGCCATATTGATCGATATTTTAAACCCTGATTGTATCGTTATCGGCAGCATATATGGAAAACAGCAGGCTATTATCGAGCCTATCCTATGGGAGGAGCTGCACTGTGAAGCACTGCCTCATTCCTTGGCTGTCTGCAAGGTGCTGCCTTCCGGACTGAAAGATAATGTTGGGGATTACGCCGGGTTGTCTGTAGCGATGCATCAGCTGATTTAATAAGGGGCTCATACATGATTTTGATGAATCGAAGAGTTATTTTCCACAACAAAAAATAATGTGAGAAAGGGGCATTTACGATGGGAAAAACAATTGTTGGCGGCGTATGGCCGACCATGCTGACACCATTCACGGAAACAGGCGCATTGGATGAACATAGCTTGGAACAGGTTGTTGACTGGTATATAGATCAAGGCGTTCATGGTCTGTTTGCCGTGTGCAACTCAAGTGAAATGTTTAAGCTAAGCCTAGAAGAGCGAGTAAGAGTAGCTGAAATTACAGTTCGGAGGGCTGACGGACGTGTACCTGTTATCGCATCCGGCCATATCTCGGAGCATATGGAGGACCAGATTGAAGAAATTACCCGCATATCTGCGACAGGGATCGATGCGTTCGTCCTTTTGAGCAACCGTCCTGCAGCTGTGAATGAATCCGAGGATATTTGGAAAGGCAATGTAGAACGATTATTAGAGGCTGTCCCTGATGTGCCTTTTGGTCTGTATGAATGTCCGGTTCCGTATAAAAGGCTGATGAATCCCGCGTTATTGCAATGGTGCGAATCTACAGGACGGTTTCTGTTTCTAAAGGATACATGCTGCAATTTGGATGAAATAGGGGCGAGACTGGAGGCTTTGAGAGGAACCGGTCTGCAGCTATTTAACGCCAATGCGGCCATGCTCCTTGAATCTCTTAAGCTCGGAGCGGCAGGCTTCAGCGGCATAATGTCCAACCATCATCCAGCCTTGTACGTATGGTTATTAGAAAATTGGCGGACGCAGCCGGAAGCAGCAGAGAGGGTACAAAACTTTCTGGGTATAGCATCAGGCATGGAGGGACTCTATTACCCTGTAGATGCGAAATACAGCATGCAGCTTGCCGGACTTCCTCTGACATTGACTACCCGTGTTAAGGATGCAGCAGGATTTCAGCCTCATCAACGAATAATAGTGGAACAATTAAAGAAATACTCGGATGAGCTTCTTAAAGAATTGTTGTAGAAAAATGTAGCATTTTTATAAATGAAACCATGGCAGCCTCCATTCCACTAAACAGTGGACATGGGGGCTTCTTTATTGATTAAAGATTTGACTAATAATTAATATCTTGCAGCTATTCAGCCGCAATCTTATGCTGTAACATGGAAATATCTGTTTGAATTTTCGAGTTATTTCTACATAAAAATCGCTTTGAGCTTGCAAGCGATAATCAAGATTTTGCCAAGGAGGCATCCTATGGACCGAACCCGCAAACAGCGTTCTTTTACAAAAGAGCTGCTCATCTGGACTATTCTGCTTATTGTAGTGCCGTTGGTCGCTATATCTTTTTATTTCTATGAGCATGAGATGTCGGGCTGGAGGCAGATTGAGCAGGAGAAATCAGCATTAACCAATGAGGCTGCGCAAAAATCAGTGGCAAGGCTAGGGGATACGATCCTGGGTGTAACGATCACGAATGGATACTGGGGTGATAACCGGCAGGCGGTTCTAGACTCCGACCAAGCTTGGCTTGATAAAAATATTAAGGACATGCCTGGAGTGGTGCCTGATGTTGATTTTGTTGCCGAAACGGATCTTTCAGGCAAAGTGCTTGTCCAATCGGGGGATATAGCAGAGTTTCAAGACTATATCAGGCTTCCGTTTATTCTCGAGCAATTTCATAAGCAGCGTAAATTTACGGGTCTCGTTAACACTTCCAAAGGCATTGCCGTAATAGCAGTATCTCAAGTTACGGGTGATTTGGGGAAGGAAGCCCCAGTGGGGTTATTGATCACTGGCAGACTGCTTACTAACGAGATTATTCAAGGATTGAAGGATACCTTGCAAACGGACATCGGTTTGTTGCTCGGGTCCGGTCAATTTTTATCATCTAGCGAGGCGCTAAAGGCTGATCAGCTTAAGCCTTTTTTGAACGCAGGCTCGGGAGAAGACGCGAAGCCATTCAAGCTGGAGCGCCGTAGTCAGGTCTTTGTTGCGGAAGCAGCAGCACCGCTGCTTGATATGTCAGGCGAAGCGATCGGCGTAATCTATACGGAGATGCCGACTCGTTCGACTACCGAGGCCGCAGATGGTTTGCGGACGTTGGGATTTTATGCGCTTGGCATTATGCTGCTGTTATTCGTACTTGTTGTTACGCTAATCCGGCACAGGATCATACTTCCGCTTCGTCATTTTACAGCAACGTTGGAAGAAGTAGCAGCGGGCAAGCAGGTTCACGCTATACCTAAGCATGTGCAGCAAGCCGAGGCGCAAATTGTGAGCGCTATTCACCAGATCAGGGAATGGAATCAAGTGCTGGAGCGCACCGTGGAGCAGCGCACTTCCGCAATTCGCCATTTGCTTGATAATGCAGGGCAAGGGTTTATGTCAATAAGCACCAACTTGTCAATGCTAGGGGAATACAGTGTGGAATGCACACGTATATTCGCTCGCGATATTGCTGGTGTTCGGCTGTCGGAGTTGTTTTATCCTGAAGATGGACAGGAAAGGGAGCTGCTCGATTCGGTCTTGAGTGAATTTTTCCAGGAGCAGGAGGATTGGAAGAAGGAATTGTTTTTCTCCTTACTACCGGAGGAAATCCAGATAAACGGGATGATTGTTAAGGTTGAATACAAGTACTTACCGGATACGGATTCAGGAAAGCTGCATTTTAGTGGGCCATCTAATGAAGTTATTATGGTAATGCTGACTGATATTACGAGTACACGCCAGCTTGAGTACCAAATGAGTCGTGAGCGTAAGATGCTGAAGATGGTCGTTCATACGGTCACCCATCCTGAGGATTATGCCCAGATCATGCACAGCTTTGAAGCTTTCCATACTACTGAGCTTGCGGAGCTGGCAATAGGAGCCCAGTCGGTTGAAGAGAAGCTGCTGTCGATGTACAAATCCGTACATACGATGAAGGGAAGCTTTGCACTGCTGCAATTTATTCATATAGTGCCGCTATTTCATGAACTGGAGAATCAACTGATGGAGCTGCTGGAACAAGAAGAAAAGCCTACTTCCAAGGAGTTCGCAGACTTTGTCGGCTCGCTGGATTTGGCAGTGTGGCTTGAGCAGGATCAAGCGATGCTCCGGCAGGTACTAGGGGCAACCTTCACTGATATGGGGACGGAATATGAAGTGAAGCTGACCAAAGTGCAATGGCGTATTCTGGAGCAGGTGCTGGAATCGAAGCTGACGGATCCGGAGGACAGGAAGTGGCTTGCCGAGCTTAAACAATGGCGGTACAAACCGATCAAAGCTTACATAAAGCATTATCCTGTATACTTAGCAGAGCTGGCAGACAGAAACGGGCTGCTGCTTCAGCCAGTCGAGTTGAAGGGAGGCGACAATCCTGTTGACCCGGAACGGTTGAGCGGATGGGCGCAATCACTGATACATATTATCCGCAATATCGTTGTACACGGAATTGAACCACCAGAGGAGCGGATTGAGCAAGGCAAGGATGAATATGCAACGGTTTCTTTTTCTGTTGAGAGCAGTAAGGATGAGCTGGTAGTGACCATAGCTGATGATGGAAGAGGTATTAATCTGGAAGCGGTTCGGTCAAAAGCGGAGCGCCAAGGACTATGGCCGGCAAGTGCGTCTGGAGGTACAGCTAAGGCCGCCGATGCAATGACAGAAGATGAGATCGCACAGCTGATTTTCATGGAGCAAGTGTCCACTACACATGAGGTGACGGAGTGGTCGGGGCGTGGTATCGGATTATCTGCCGTTAAGGCGGAAACAGAAAAGCTCGGGGGTACCATTAGGGTAGACACGACCCCTGGGGTTGGGACATCCTTCATTATTAAACTGCCTTACCATGAGGGGGCTGCGGAGAGGTAGGTTAACTATGCATCCCGATAAAGAATACTTCCAAGCTATCGTTGATAATGCGGTCTGCTATTTTAGCAAGTTGGGGATTCAAGCTGTTGAGCGGGCAGAGGATCACCATGACAGCGACTGCTTATATTTAGAGGATATAACGGCATTTATCCAAATTAGCGGTGTTGTAGAGGGCGGCTTGCTCGTAACGGTAGATGACAGCTTGTCATTGGTGCTAGCCCACCATTACATGCTGGAGGAAATCACGGATGAAGAAGCTTCCCAATGTGCAGTTGAGGTTATAGCTGAAATTGCTAATGTTATCACCGGCAATGCTTTGACAGAGCGCCCGGATCGTGATATTTTTTTAGGAACACCCTTGATGATTGTTACCAAACGCGCGGAGATGCGGTCCAAATGCAATCGACTGCTTGTTCAGCCTTTTACTACGGAAGCCGGCACATTTAAGTGCATTTACATACCCACCGAAAATAAGTCGGAATTAGCGAGCATTTTCGCCGGTACCTAATTAATGTCTGGAGGTTAAACAGTTGTGGCAACAATAATGATAGTGGACGATTCAGCGGTTATGCGCAAAAATATAAAGGTCATCTTGGAGCGGGGCGGACATGAGATTGTTGCGGAAGCATCCGATGGCAGGGAAGTATTGACCCGTTATATTAACCATAGGCCAGATTTGGTAACGATGGATATCAGTATGGTGAATGTAGATGGAATTGAGGCGCTGCAAACGTTAATTCGTTCGTTCCCTACTGCCAAGGTTGTAATGATTAGTGCTTTGGGTCAAAAGCAGCAAGTTTTGGAGGCTATCAAAAGCGGTGCTAAATCCTACATCGTAAAGCCGTTCGAAGCGGAGAAAATGCTTCAAATCATTGGAAAAGTTTTATTGGCACCCTGATTCTGCCTGAACTTATTCATTATTTTAAATTCGAACAATCCTTCGTTATAAGGCAGCTGCCTATGGCGAGAGATTGTTTTTTTATTAAGAAATGGATATTTAAGGGGTATAAGAAAAATATGCCTAAAAGATACAAATGAATCACCCAAAGGGCTTCGATCAGATGCTTTTCCCAGGAATGAAGAATGAGCGAGCAGCCACCTTATTTGGACTAGAGTTACATTAGAGCTTGAGATCTTTTAAAATGCCATGGGCGAGGGAGTTCGATATGGATAGCGGCGAAGCTGCGCTGCTACGATCCCTGAAAAATTTGAACGGAACAGAAAGTTCCGTTATTCCATCTTCCGCCTCCAATCTGAGGCAATAACGGAAGTAGAAATTCCGTTATGTTGGGTGGATACGAGAATTATGCACAAAATCAGAGAGATAGCGGAAGCAGCCGTTCCCTTATCACTCAGTTTTCTGGACTTTCCAGGTGGCAGCGGAACAAGTTCTTCCTCTATTGCTCTTCACTACGGTGGGTGTAGTAGTAGAGAGCTGTTTCAAAAGAACATGACTTCAACAGCAGCCGGAATCCCACATCCCTCCCCACGCACAAACGAATGAGTCTACACAAAAAAGGACCGTCAGCATTACGCTTAGATTTGTTTTTACTGCGTCTGGCGGGCAGTTAGAGGGTACTAGATAAAAATAGTACTTAATTTATTCACAGGGATGGCTATACTTAGAATTAAAGATGCAGTTTAAGGTAATTGGAGAAAGTGGGTGCGATAAATGAGCAGAAAATGGGTTGAAAAAGAAGGCTTGCGTTGGGTGGAAAACGATATAGTAACCCGTGAGCAATATAATCAAATTGTAAGCTTGTATGATGATAAAAAGCATGCTGTAGGCGTGCTTCCGCTGTTGGGAAGTATTTTAGTCGGATTAGGAATTTTAAGCTTTGTCGCGGCCAACTGGCAGGATATTCCACAATTAGCCAGGTTATTCATGATTGCTATATTCATGATTGCTTTCTATGCGGGTGGGGAAACGTTTTTGAAGAAAGGCAACGAAAAGCTTGGTATCGCATTAATAGCCTTGGGATTGATTACATTTGGCAGCGGGATCATACTTACGGGGCAAATGTTCCATTTGATGGCATACGACAGCACTTCTTTTATCGTGTGGGGGACAGCTGGCATAGTATTGACTTACTTGTACCGAAGTCGTTTTCTGTATTTAATCAGCTTGCTGATTTTAACATTAACTCAATGGTACAGCACCGTTGAAATGGATCATTTCAGTTTCATTGCTTTTGCTATTATGGTTATCGGTCTCGGCTATTACAGTTGGAGGAAACAAAATGCGCTGTTGGCCTGGTGCTTCAGTTTAAGCTATGTCGTACAATCGCTAATGCTGGTAGCTGTTATGGATTGGAAGTTTTTCTGGTTTTTCGTACCGATCATGGCTTTGTACGTATGGGGGGATTATCTTAAGGATCGGAGCTCCGGGTACGCTCTGCAGGCAGTTCCGCTTATAGCGGCTTTTGTGTTTAATGTAATTGTCGTACTGTTCTATGACCATTCGAGAGTTTCCGATCTTAAGGAGCTGCTCCCTGACAATTATTACTTCATCGTAAGCATGCTGGTGCTGTTAGCGGTTTCCGTCTTAGGCAAGCTTAAAAACAAACGGTTCTCCAGCTCGTTCGAATGGATTCTGGTAGTGCCCTTCGCCTACCTGCCATCCGGGGCTGCCCTGCTATATTTGCTCGCTTTGTTCTTCTTCTCCTTCTATGTACTTTGGAGAGGTTATATCGAAGAGTGGCGCTTCAAAATCAATTTCGGTACCGTTCTGTTTATATGTACAACAATGGTCGCTTACGGCAAGTTGACTTGGGCTTTTATGGATAAGTCGCTGTTTTTTATAATCGGAGGACTACTATTGCTTGTGCTGAGCTGGTTCTTGAACCGGAGGAAAAAGAAATTTTTTGAAGAAGGCAAAGGAGGGGATCCGTCATGAGCGAACAAACACAACAGCGCCCACGCCGCGCTATATGGCTGCTCTGGATCGTACTGCTTCAGGTGCTTTTCTTAGGCGGAATAGCTGGTTCTTATTATGCAGTCGATTGGTTTGGTGAAGAGATTAAGCTGAAAACGGTGCCGGTTGATCCCCGCGATATGCTATATGGTGATTACGTGACTTTGAGCTATGAGGTTAGTCAGTTGAGCCCAGCCTTGTGGAAGGGCGAAGGTGAACTGCCTAAACAGGGCAGCCGGGTGTTCGTTCAATTGAAACCGGAGAATGGCCTGTATGTTGCTTCAGGTATTTATTCCGACAAGCCGGCGGCCATCCCGGGAGAAGCTGTTTTGAAAGGGCGGGTCAGCTACAGCTGGAATGAAATGATCCGTGTGGAATATGGGATAGAACAATACTATGTTCCAGAAGGTACGGGTAAAGAGCTGGAGGAGAAAGCAAGAAATATGATTGTCGCTGTAAAAATTGCCTCTTGGGGGCAAGCTAAAATTGCCGGCTTGGAATATTGATCCAGATCAGTTGGACGGTTGGGGAGAAACGGGAGCCCTGACTGTCTTTTTTTGCAATTAAGTTCCTTTACAGCATCAAAGTATGAAGCAGGGGTACCCTCTCTAAATTTTTCACATGTTGCTAGGAGAAAAGGAAAAGTAGCAGAAGGCAGTAAAGTAGAACAGAAAAGGGAATGGGTGTAGGATAGTCTCCGCCCTGGTCGTCACCTTCGATGACTGCTCGAGTATGCTACCTACCTTTGAAGCTCGTGTTCCAACTGCTGCAAGCCATAAAATCAAAGGAACACGACTTCAACAGCGGCCGGAATCCCACGACCATTCCCTCCCCACCCACAAACGTATTGGTTAACATCAAGGATGCTGCAAGGCATTTTTTTTCTGCGAAAAGCTTTTAATGGAAAGGTGCAAGGTTTACAGAAAAATGCAACGGTGATACCATTACCTGTAATATTAATAATTGCCGAATACAGTTGAGGACTAGGTCGAACGCAGCAAGAGGGGGAAAAGTTCGGAATGGAAACATGGAAACGAAATTTATGGTTGTTATGGGTCGGGTGCTTCGTTACCTCGGCTAGTTTTACTATGGTTGTTCCTTTTTTGCCATTATTTCTAATTCATATTGGAGTAAATGAAAATTTGGAAATGTGGTCAGGCTTATTGTTTAGCTCGTCTTTTTTGGCAGGTGCCATTTCGGCGCCATTCTGGGGGGCAATGGGTGACAAATATGGGCGAAAGCCTATGATTGTGCGGGCAGGTCTTGTCATATGTGCGATCTACATACTTACAGCATTTGTTACAAGTCCCTATCAATTGCTTGCTTTGCGTATCGCGCAAGGATTGCTGACCGGGTTTATTCCAGGATCGATTGCGTTAGTCGGTACGAACACACCTGAGAATAAAGTAGGTTATGCGCTTTCTATGATGTCTACTGCTACAGCAACCGGCGGTATTATGGGACCGCTGCTTGGGGGAATTATTTCCAAATTATTGGACAACCGGGTTGCTTTTGCCAGTGCAGGAGTTTTAGTTTTAATGGCGACACTATTAATTCTGATTTGGGTGAAGGAGGAAAAAATTGTTGCAGGCAAGCTGCGCCCTCCTTTTTTCGGATCACTTAAGCTGTTGGCGCGAAATCGTGCACTCATGACCGTGCTGCTGTTAACCCTTCTCACCCAGTTATCTGTAATGACTATCGAACCGGTATTGCCTTTGTACATTGTTGAAATTGGCGGCTCAGTCAAAGATGCCTCGCTGTTGGCGGGTATAGTGTTTTCAGTAGTTGGAGTAGCCAGTCTTATTTTTGCGCCTCGGTGGGGGAGATTGGGAGATAAAATCGGATTTCGGAAAATATTGCTAGTGGGATTATTAGTGGGCGGGCTTGGCAATCTTGCGCAAATTCCGTTTCATGATATATGGGGATTTTCTATTGTCAGGTTTATTTATGGGGCTTTCTTTTGTGCGGTGTTTCCGGCATTGAATGCGCTTATTGTTCGAACAACTCCAAGCGATTTCCGTGGGCAGGCTTTTGGACTCAACCAGACAGCTAATCAATTGGGTGGGATGCTTGGACCTTTAGTAGGAGGTGTAATAAGCGGCGTGTTCTCGATCCACAGTGTATTTTGGGTTACGGGCTTATTGCTAATTTCGACTATGGGGCTTGCTTACTTGTTGGATAAAAAGCCTTCCTCACAAGATTCAGTTGCAACTTGATGGAATAGAAGCGGTTTGCTAGCGGCAGCATTCAGGCAATACGAGCCTATGTTGAGAAACTAAATTTGGTAGAAAAAAGAGGTGTGTACGTATGGAAGCAAAGCAATGGTCTTTACCTGGCGGTATGTTGATTTGGGACCGTACACAGCATACTGCACATGACGAAGTGCTTGTTCCGTTTGCGATGGAAGAGCTGTTATGCAGGCAGGTGGGCGAGGGAGGGACGCCGATTGTACATATGTGGCGGCATCCGAGAGCGCTGGTTATGGGACTTAGAGACAGCCGTCTGCCGCAAGCTGTGAAAGCTAAGCAGTGGCTGGAATCTCAAGGGTATTCGGTTGCCGTACGCAACTCCGGTGGAGCTGCGGTCCCGCTTGATCTGGGGGTCGTTAATATTTCACTCGTGATGCCCAAGCGTCAAGGACAGATCGATTATCGGCATGATTTCGAGACGATGTATCATTTAATCAAGGACACGCTGCAAACCTTATCTCCAGATGTGGAAAAGGGGGAGATCAAGGGCTCCTATTGCCCGGGAGATTATGATCTCAGCATCGGAGGGCGCAAGTTTTGTGGCATTGCACAGCGGCGGCAGGCAAAAGCTATCGTTGTGCAGGCATTCGTAGTCGTTCGCGGCGACGGCGAAAGCAAAGCAGCGCTGGCCCGCGAGTTTTACCGCATAGCGGCTGAGGGAGCTGATGAGCAGTCCTTTCCGGAGGTGGACGAGCACAGCATGGGGAGCCTGGAGGAGCTGATCGGACTGTGCGATGAGCAGCGGTTCGTTGATTCCGTGAAGCAAACGGTACGAGAGCGCAAGCTGGCAGCAGCGGCAGGCGAAGCTCCGCTTCAACTGCCTGATGAGCAGCAAATTGCGGAGACAGTGCTCATGCTGAAGGCACGCTATGGGATAGCATGAGCAAGAGGGCAAGTTGCAGCGAAATATGCGGTTGGAAGCAGAGCAGTGTCGTCATCACAACGTATACCTGCCAGTCGTGAAGGAATGAGTATTCATTC
This sequence comes from Paenibacillus radicis (ex Xue et al. 2023), assembly GCF_024722015.1. Taxonomy (GTDB): domain Bacteria; phylum Bacillota; class Bacilli; order Paenibacillales; family NBRC-103111; genus Paenibacillus_S. The sequence continues at coordinate 85,093 of NZ_JANQBD010000018.1, forward strand.
CTTTATGCCGGGGAGACGACTTTCCAGCCGCTCAATAAGCTCGCCATAAGTATCGCGCAGGTCTTTTATAGTTATCAGTTCAGGGGTATTAGCTGCTTCTTCGGCAGAATGTCCCTTAAGAATAGAATCCAGGCCGTTATAATTGAACTTCAAATCCTTATAGGTTTGATCAAGCTTTTCCAAAACAACGCCAATTAAAGTGCTATATTGCTCCATAAAATCGTTTTTCACTCCTCCAGTACGTATTCTATCAAAAGTATACTCTATTATTCCCTCAACCAGAAATGTTCAGAGTTCCCTTGAAAGTCTTAATTTCAGACAGCAAAAAAGCTGCTATATAAGCAGCTTAGCATTTTACTGTCCATCCCCACTCATCTTGCACTTTACCGCATTGTATCCCAGTTAAAGTATCGTATAGCTTTTGCGAGCAGGCCCCTGTTATGCCCTGATTAATTACAATATCGCGGCTGTTCCAATACAGCCCGCCTACCGGTGAAATGACGGCTGCCGTTCCGGTGCCGAATACCTCTTCCAATAATCCATTATCGGATGCGCGCATGATTTCATCTATAGATATTTTTCGTTCCGTTACCGGGATGTCCCATTGCCTTAGCAAGTGGATAACACTATTGCGGGTAATCCCCTCCAGAATGCTGCCGTTTAATTCAGGGGTAATCACTTCGCCGTTTATTTTGAAAAAAACATTCATACTCCCTACTTCTTCGATATAGGATCTCTGGATACCGTCAAGCCACAGTACTTGAGAACAGTTATGCTGTTCCTTTGCTTCCATTTGTGCTTTTAAGCTGGATGCATAATTGCCCGGTGTTTTGGCATGACCGGTGCCGCCTTGAACGGCTCTTACATAATGATTATCAACGAAGATACGTATAGGCTTCAGGCCTTCCTCATAGTAGGCACCCCCCGGAGAAAGAATGATAGCAAACAAATAATGATCGGATGAGCGTACGCCTAGAGCCGCTTCAGTGGCAATTATAAAGGGGCGGATATATAGAGAGGTTCCTTCTGTAGAGGGGATCCAGTCCGCTTCAATGCGGATAAGGGTTTGGAGGGCTTCCACGAAAAAAGCTTCATCAATGGGCGGTATACTGATTCTTTCGCTTGAGAGGTTGATTCGCTGCGCGTTTTTGTCAGGACGAAACAACAGAATTTGATCATCATGTGAACGATAAGCCTTTAATCCCTCGAAAACGGCTTGGCCATAATGAAACACCATAGCTGCAGGATCAAGTACAAATGGGGCATAAGGGACAATACGAGGTTCATGCCAGCCTTCAGCTGCGGAATAATCCATCAAAAACATATGGTCGGTAAAATGCTTGCCAAAGCCTAATGATTGTTGGTCTGGCTTCGATTTGAGCTGATTGCTTAGTTCTATACGTATTGGATTCACGATCAGGTTCCCCCTCAATTGGCAATAAATACATCTCTACTTCCAACTATAAGAGATCATAGATCATTGATCAATTATGAATTGGTTCTTATTATTATAGATAACATCGATTATTATAGGGCGAGGTGAACGGGTATGGAGCATCGGCTTTTGGAATATTTTATTGCGGTATGTGAGGAATTGCATTTTACGAGAGCGGCTGAAAAGCTTGGGATCAGTCAATCCACACTAAGTCATCAAATCCAACTGCTGGAGCATCGGGTAGGGGCGCCTTTATTTACGAGAATAGGTAAAAAAACTTATAGGTCGGAAGCGGGAGAAATTCTTTTAAAACACAGCCTGAATTTATTTCACGAGTTAGACCAAGCTAAGGCCGCTATAAATGAATTAAGCAGCATGCAGCGGGGAAGATTGCGTATCGGCTGTTCTGGCAACCATCTGCTTACATCGGCGATGATCTCATTTTACAAACAATTTCCAGGCGTTGAGCTTTCTGTGACAGAGCTGGCTACGGACGAAACTAAGGAAGGGTTATTGACGAATCAACTGGATATAGGCGTTATATTTTTGCCGCTTGAGGACGATCTGCTTGAAAGTATTCCTTTATATAACGAAGAATTACAGTTGGTAGTTTCAGATAGCAGCAGCTTGGCAGAGGCTCGTTTCATTGAAATGAAGGATCTCCAGAGCTACCCGATCATGATGCTTCAGAAAAAATTCCTGGTTCGTCAAATGATGGACAACTACTGCGCACAGTATGGATTTGTCGTAAAGCCAATTCTTGAGTTGTCCACCCTGGATTCATTACTTCAGATGGCTAAAAGCAACATTGGAGGAGCCGTCCTGCCGCGGTCTTATTTAAAAAATATCGGGAGCTTGGGCATCCGGGCTATCCCCATCCAAGACCCGGTGCCTCAAAAATCCGTCGGAATTGTTTATCGAAAAGAGACGTACATGTGTGCTTCGATCCAAACCTTCATTCGCGAATTGATGAGCAGCTTCGAGGTATAGACGATAAGTTAGATTTACAAAAAAAGCTTCATCGCGGCGGGCAACTCGTTTTGCCAGAAGCCCCATAAATGCTTGCCCGGCTTCTCGAAGTAAGTTAACTGACAGTTCCTTGCTTCGAGGAGCTCCCGGGTAAGCCGATTTGCCTCAAGGAAATCGAACGTTCCACGCTCCGTTATTACCTCCTGCTCGTCCAAGCCGATCAGCATATACAGCTCCAACCAAGATAAATCGGCTTCCTTCGCAATCCGTTCCTGTGTTGATTGTAAAAATGCCCCTGATAAGGATATAACTTTGCCAAATAGGTCACGATAATCTAAGGCGAGATGTAAGGATAGGGTACCTCCCAATGAATCCCCCGCCAAAATGCGCTCCGATTGGGAAGTACGTACCGGGTATTTTTGCTCGACGAACGGCAGCAGCTCCTGAGTGAAAAATCGACAATAATCGTCAAAAAGCGCACCTTCAGGGGCATATTCGGATGTACGGACGTCTGTTATCGTATCGACGCAAACAATAATAGCGGGCTCAACGCCTTCATCGTAAACCAAACGGTTCATATGAGTGGCGATTCTGCCGAAATTTATGAACTGCTCTCCGTCCTGACAATAAATAACAGGGTAGGAGATAAGTTCCTGATAGCCCGGCGGTAATGAGATACGTACTGTACGGTGTTCACTTAAAATGCTGGACGGAACGAGCTCCTTGACAATGTTTCGTTTGTAATAGAACGAGTCATCCATAGGGTTGTCCTCCTGTTGTATTATAATAGTTTGCTGAAATTTAATCATCTGTATTATATGTTTTTTGAAACTGTTATATAGCGTATTCTCGAAAAAGATCATATAATTCAGGAGGGTAGTTGTTTTATTACGGAAAACAGGTTTATAATACTACTATAACAGAAACTCCAGTTTCAAGGCACGAAAATCTATCGTTGAGGTGAATGTACATGAGTAAGCCATACGAAGTGGCCGTATCTGAGGTGCTTCCTTTATCCGTTTTAGCACCTGATGGTACCATTGTAAATGAAAATGAAATGCCGAAATTGACTGACGATCAATTGAAAGAATTGATGAGACGCATGGTATTTACGCGCACATGGGATCAACGTGCTGTTAACTTGACCCGTCAAGGACGTCTTGGTTTCTATGCTCCGGTTTCCGGACAAGAAGCGACAATGATCGGCAGCGAGTTCGCTTTAAATAAAGATGATTTTATCTGTCCAGGCTATCGGGATATGCCGCAAATCGTATGGCATGGTCTTCCGATGTATCAAGCTTTCTTATATTCACGCGGCCATCAGCATGGCGGACAAATTCCGGCCGATGCGCATGTACTTATGCCGCAAATCATTATTGGAGCACAAATTTTACACGCGATGGGCGTTTCCATGGCATTTAAAAAACGCGGCGAAAAGCGTGTGGCGATTACGTACACGGGTGACGGAGGCTCCTCTGAGGGCGATTTCTATGAAGGCATGAACTTTGCCGGAGCGTTCAAGCTGCCAACGATTTTTGTCGTTCAAAATAACGGTTATGCGATCACAACTCCTTTCTCCAAGCAAACTGCTGCAGCATCGGTAGCTCATAAAGCAGTAGCTGCTGGTATTAAAGGTGTTCAAGTAGATGGAATGGACGTGCTTGCTGTAGTGAAAGCTGTTCAAGATGCTGCTGAACGCGGCCGTAACGGTGAAGGCGCAACGCTGATCGAAGCTATCACTTACCGCTTCCTGCCTCACTCCATGTCCGGTGATGATCCGTCCAAATATCGTACTAAGGAAGAAACGGCTGATTGGGAATCAACAAGAGATCCTTTGAACCGTTTCCGTATTTACTTGACAGCTAAAGGTCTTTGGACTGAAGAAGATGAAAATAAAGCTGTGGAAGACGCAAAAAATACAGTTGCCGAAGAAATTAAAAAAGCAGAGCAAACGGAAAAAATGACGATTCCAGGCTTGATTGATAGCATGTTTGAAACTACACCGCATCATTTGGAAGAGCAAAAAGCGGATTATATCGGTTAAAGAGGAGGAAGCAGACCATGGCACAAATGACAATGATTCAAGCGATCAAGGACGCAATGCGCGTAGAGCTGCAGCGCGATCCTAACGTTGTAATATTCGGGGAAGATGTAGGTAAAGTCGGCGGTGTATTCCGTGCAACGGAAGGACTGCAAGCTGAGTTCGGAGAAGATCGCGTATTTGATACGCCTCTGGCAGAATCCGCAATCGGCGGTTTAGCTGTAGGTATGGGGATTCAAGGCTTTCGTCCGATTGCCGAGATTCAATTCGTTGGTTTTATCTATGAGGCTTTGGATCAAATTGCCATCCAGGCAGCACGTATGCGCTACCGTTCCGGCGGCCGCTACAATGCGCCAATTACATTCAGAACTCCTTTTGGCGGCGGCGTAAAAGCAGCTGAGCTTCACACAGATCCGTTGGAAGGCTTGCTTACACAAACGCCTGGTATCAAGGTAGTTGTTCCTTCCAATCCTTATGATGCAAAAGGCTTGTTGATTTCTGCAATCCGTGATAACGATCCTGTATTTTTCATGGAGCATTTGAATTTGTACCGTTCTTTCCGCGCCGAAGTGCCGGAAGGCGAATACACCGTGCCTATCGGTAAAGCGAACGTAGTTCGCGAAGGCTCAGACGTTACCATTATTACTTACGGTGCTATGGTTCATACGTCTTTGAAGGCTGCTGAAGAAATCGAAAAAGCTCGCGGAGCCAAAGTCGAAGTTATCGATCTTCGTACCTTGATGCCGCTTGATATCGACACTATCGTTGAATCCATTAAGAAAACGAACCGTGCAATTGTTGTACAAGAAGCACAAAAATCTTCAGGTATCGCTGCTGAAGTTATCGCTCAAATTAATGAGAAAGCGATCCTTCACCTGGAAGCTCCAGTGCTTCGCGTAACACCTCCGGACACTGTATATGCTTTTGCTCAAGTTGAAGACCAATGGCTGCCTAACCCGGCTCGTATCGTAGCTGGTTTAAATAAAGTTTTGGATTTCTAGAAGTTCGATGATCAACTGCCGCTGCGAGTGCGGATCATTCTTCCGATCCCTCTTGTCCCCCGATTTTTCTGAATAATTACCGTTTAGCGGTAAAAATCCGGGGACAAAGGGGAACGCTAACGCTTCTCCAGAATGATTCCGCCCTCTCCGCTTTTTAATCACCGTACTTCTAGGCGAGGTAGTAATTAGGAGGTGCTGAGGTACATGGCACCTTGCATGGTTAATAAATACTAATAGGCTTGCAGATACACATGCAAGCCTGCTCTATATATCCCAAGCGTATCGGGATTGTGATTTTTGGAGTTTATAGGTATGGTCACCGCATAGTTAGTGCAGGTGGAGGCAAATACGACCGACCGGAGAGTTAACGTGCCGCCTTTGAAAACAGGTTTCTTCATTGAGATGTCTTATAGAATAAGGAAACCTGGTTTCAAGAGCGGCCGGAGGCGGTTGTATTTGTCGGAACCGGAACGGTTGCTTTTGCGATGCTCCTACCTATTGACCCAAACCAACAACTCCCGCGTACGCCATACTTAGGAGGTTGCAAATCGTGGCGGTATTCGAATATAAATTCCCTGAGCTTGGCGAAGGAATTCACGAAGGTGAGATCGTCAAGTGGCTTGTAAAGCCGGGAGACGTGGTCAATGATGAGACGATCATCATGGAAGTGCAGAATGACAAGTCCACAGTAGAAGTGCCATCCCCAGTAGCTGGTAAAATCGTCGATATCAAAGTTGGCGAAGGCACCGTTTGTACGATCGGCGATTTAATCGCTACAATCGAAGTTGAAGGCGAAATGCCTCAGCAAGCGAGCCACGGACACAGCGAAAGCGCACCTGCGGCACCAGCTGCTCCTGCTGCTGAGCCGGAAGCTGAGTGTGCGGTTGGCGGAGCTATCGCGGCGAACGTCGCGAACTCGCAGCTGGACACACCGCTGGCTAGCGCAGCCCCTGCGGCCGCACCAACAGCGGGAGCATCCGCTGGCAAGGCTTTGGCTACGCCAAGCGTGCGCAAGCTCGCGCGCGAGAAAGGCTTGAACATCGCACAAGTCACACCTAGCGGGCCTAATGGCCGCGTGACGAAGGAAGATGTTCTTGCTTTTGCGGCAGGCGGCGGCGTGCCTGCGGCGGCACCTGCAGCTGCAAGCGAAGCGCCAGCAGCTGGAGCGGCTCCTGCTGCTGCAGCACCGGCAGCAGCAGTGCAAGGCGAACGCGTCGAAGAACGCGTTCCATTGAAAGGCATTCGCAAAGCAATCGCGAATGCAATGGTCAAATCCGTGTACACGGCTCCGCACGTGACATTGATGGACGAAGTCGACGTCACACAGCTCGTCGCCTTGCGCGGAAGAGCGAAAGCAGCGGCAGAGAAGAAAGGCGTCAAGCTGACTTACTTGCCATTCATTGTTAAGGCATTGGTTGCCGCAGCACGTCAATTCCCGGCAATGAACGCAATGATCGACGAAGAGAAGAACGAAATTGTCTACAAAAAATATTACAATATCGGAATCGCAACGGACACGGATAACGGCTTGATCGTTCCGGTTATCCATGACGCGGACCGCAAAAATATTTGGTCTATCGCTGAATCCATCAAAGATTTGGCAACACGGGGACGCGACGGTAAGCTGGCTCCTGCGGAAATGAAAGGCGGCACACTGTCTATCACTAACATTGGTTCCGCTGGCGGTATGTTCTTTACACCGGTTATTAACTTCCCTGAAGTATCGATCCTGGGAACAGGCCGTATCACTGAGAAGCCGGTTGTGAAAAATGGTGAGATCGTTATCGCTCCAGTTATGGCATTGTCCCTAAGCTTTGATCACCGTATTATTGATGGCGCAACAGCTCAAAACTTCTTGAACTACATTAAGCAGCTGTTGGCTGATCCAGAGCTTCTAATTATGGAGGTGTAAGATATGGTAGTAGGAGATGCTTCCGTCGAAATAGACGTATTAGTCATCGGTGCGGGTCCTGGCGGTTATGTGGCGGCAATTCGTGCTTCACAGCTAGGCAAAAGCGTACTGGTTATCGATAAATCCGAGGTTGGGGGCGTATGCTTGAACCGTGGCTGCATCCCTTCCAAGGCATTAATCAATGCAGCCCATCAGTATGAAGCTGCTACCCATAATAATTCCATTGGGATCACAGCTGAGAATGTGAAGGTTGATTTCAGCAAGGTCCAAGAATGGAAATCAGGTATTGTGAAGAAGATGACCGGCGGTGTCGGTCAACTGCTTAAAGGCAATAAAATTCAAGTGTTTAATGGTGAAGCTTTGTTCATCAATGACCATGAAGCAAGAGTATTTAACGATAATGAAACAGCTCGCTACCGTTTCAACCATTGCATTATCGCTACGGGCTCCCGTCCGATTGAGTTAAAAACCTTCCCGTTCGGAGGCCGTATCTTGTCCTCTACGGAAGCCCTTGATCTTAAGGAAATTCCTGAGAGCATGGTTGTCATCGGCGGCGGCTATATTGGCATCGAGCTGGGGCAAACTTATTCCAAGCTGGGTACGAAAGTAACGGTGCTGGAAGGTTCTGATTCTGTACTTCCTGGCTTTGAGAAAGAGCTGTCAACCTTGGTTGGACGCAACTTGAAAAAAGGCGGCGTTGAAGTATTCACCGAAGCGCTGGCTCAAGGCTGTGAACAAACGGATAAAGATGTTACAGTAACCTTCACAGTAAAAGGCGAAGAACAAAAAGTTACCGCTCAATATGTACTGGTAACAGTTGGACGTCGTCCTAATACAGATGGAGATCTCTCGCTTGAATTAGCAGGTGTTGAAATCGGCGAGCGTGGGTTTATCAAGGTAAATGAGCAGTGCCAAACGAACGTGCCGCATATTTATGCAATTGGTGATATCGTTGCAGGCTTGGCATTGGCTCATAAAGCCAGCTACGAAGGCAAGATCGCGGCAGAAGCCATTGCTGGACTTCCAAGTGTAGTAGACTACAAATGCATCCCTGCCGTTGTTTTCTCCGATCCGGAGATTGCAAGTGTAGGCTTGAACGAAACCGAAGCCAAAGAGAAGGGAATCAACCTTTCTGTCGGTAAATTCCCTTATGGCGTTAATGGCCGCGCTTTGACGATGAACCTGTCTGAAGGCTTCGTGAAGCTGATTGGCGATAAAGATTCCGGATTGCTGCTTGGTGCACAGGTTGTTGGAGCGGAAGCATCGAACCTGATCGCTGAGATGGCACTGGCTATCGAATTAGGCGCAACTGTTGAAGATATTGCATTAACGATTCACGCGCATCCTACATTAGGTGAAATTACTATGGATGCTGCTGAAGTGGCATTGGGCCATCCGATTCATGTGTTGGGCCGCAAATAATAGCAGCAAAATCATAAAAAAAGCTTGGGGCATGATTGTGCCTCAAGCTTTTTTTTGTTAGCTGAATATATAGCGGAAAAACTTTACTGTATTTTTCCCGCCAGGCAGTCTCATAAACAATACAGAACGGTGACGGTTTTTTTTCTGCGGTCTGTCCATGAACTGTCCCAACGTCATGGAAGTCACTGATTTTTTAGTCATCGGGTTCACCTCTTAATTAGTTATTTATAATTGTATGCTCCAGTAAATTTGTCCTATGATTTTTTTGACCAATTTATTCCTTAATATGCTAAAATAAGTATTTGAAAAGATTTCATATAGGTAAAAGGATGGGTGCAAATTTGAAAGTTTATAAAACTATGCCAAAGCTTATGATGGCTGTTATTTTGCTATCAGCATTAAGCCATATCGATGAACCAAGGGTGGCTGCGCTTGATAAGAGCTCCTTCACCGATTTACCGGAGAGCCATTGGAGCTTCAAGGCTGTTCAAGAAATGTATGGGAAAAAGATTGTAGAGGGTTATCCGGATGGAACCTTTCGCCCCAATCAGACACTGACTCGAGCGGAATTTGCAGCGTTGTTGTATAAAACAGCCCAACTGAACGAAAAAAAGGCGGACTCCGCAACAGTGTTTAAAGATGTGGATTCCTCTGCCTGGTACAAGCCCTACGCAGATGCGTTGAAAGGGACGTTTGTACAAAATTCGTTAAAGAGCGAAACGGAAGTTTTTAATCCTGATGCACCTGCTTTGCGTGAGGATGTGGCGGCTGCCATTGTACGATTACGAGGCTGGGCTGGAGGAAAGCCGGCAGATTTGCAGTCCAAATTCAATGATTTTAACAGTATATCGGAAGGCGCGGCGCAAGATCTGGCTGCCGCGGTTGAGCGGGGCATTATTTCTGGTTACGAGGATGGAACAATCCGCGGGAAAGCCGCTTTGACAAGAGTGGAAGCAGCTGTCGTATTAACAAAGGCATTTTCAGAAGAGATATCTTCATCGACGGAACAGGAGCAGGCTAAGAAATCGGAGGCTGCAGCCCAAATCCCTGAGGTTCCAATTAAGACCCAAGCGTTGAATCCAAAACCGATTTATGCAATTGTTGATTTGCTGGGGGAAGATGTCGGTGTAACTTATAAGGGTAATCTCTATGATTCGGGTCGCAGTGTACTTGATAAACTCCCCATAACTAATTTAACAGTCGATTCTCAGGGAAATATTTATTTTGTACAAACGACTAAAGGTTTTTCAGTAAGTTTTTCTACGATAGAGCGGCTCAACGTGGATGCTCATCTTGCCTCAACCGTAGAGACTGTGGATGATTCTATGATAGCCTCATTATCTGGTCCCCTATTTGATAAGATGAGAGAGCAAAAGCTTATTACGAAGCATGATCTTACACCAATCAAAATACTAGCTTCCGTCAATAGTTCAGAAAAACAATTTATAGTGAACTGGATTAACGGTAAGTTTTGGTCGTTATTCTCTTTTTCTGACAAAAAGATAGCTCTTGTGAACACGATAAAAGGCACCACGATGACAACACAAGATTTTATCATTCAGCACCCGAATGGAGACTATCTTTTTAGTGATATAACGAATGGAAATGTACAAAGGATTAAACCTGGAGATGGGGAAAATGAGCAGATAGCGGCGGTTGGCTTTAGTGGAAAGCCTTTGACTGCACTTGTACAAGGAGAACTGTTATATATATTGGATCCTGGTTCGAAAACTATCATTAAAGTAGATCTTCAATTAAGAAAAGTAGTCGAAAAAATAGCTGTTCAAGCAGATAACATCGTTTTCGCTGCTGTAAAAGACAACCAATTTTATATTTCTACGGGTAAAAATCTGCTTTCGGTTGATTTAGCGGGCCGTATCGAGCCATTTTTAGAGGAGAAGCAGCTGGTTTATAATGATTTAAGCTCAAGTAATATATCTTTTTCGAATACAAGGAATCAACCTGGCATTATGGAGATTAGTGAATTTGCTTTCGAACCATCAGGGAATATTGTTTTTTTAGATAACCAATCTTCGAATATTCGCAGGCTAAGATTTGTCAAGGAGCAGACGATTGAACCCAAGCCTCTCACTGTTGCTCAAACAGCTAATAGATTGGCGAAACCCAAGGCGGATTTCATTAACCAAGACATAGGTTATCAAAAAGACGAACAAGGAAATATGGTCATAAGCATGGTTAACAATGAACAAGGTAATTTATACGTCTTAGAAAAAAAACGACCTTTAAATCGTTTGCGATTGTGGAGTCAAGACTCATTTACATGGGAAAGTATGGATTACTTTTTTGGTCTGAAGTTTGACTACTATGATGCCCAACAGAAACGACTTGATCCTATGATGTACACATTTACGGGTGGACTGTATTTCGATGAAAGAAATAAAATGATATACAGGACAGCATGGAGCCAGGATTTGAATATTGCATCGATAAATGCAATCGCTCCAGAAGCAATAACCGTTGGTTATATGGTAGATAAAGGTCCAATTACTGAAAAAGATTTCATTGCTTTTAATGGCACAGGTCAAATGGTTGTGAGTGATGTAAGCCAGGGAGAGCTGTGGTTTATTGATCGGGATCGCAAGGGCTATAAGCTTTTACCGTCTGAGGTAGGTCTAGAAATACGTTATTCAGGGAAATCTACAGCGGCTATCTGGGATGAACAAAAGCTAAGTGTATTGGATACAGGCAATAAAACATTAACGCAAGTGAAAATAAATGATCACCAGTATGCTGCACAAATAGCAGATTTAAAAATCGAAGGCACGATTGATGCCGTCAGCACCCATGAAGATAAATTTTATGTGATGTCGGGGACCGTGCTTTATTGTATTGAAACCAATGGGAGCATCAGTTGGACAGAAGACTTAGCGGGTTATCTGAGGGAGCGCAAGCTCATTCACAAGATGAGTATGGATTTGAATGGACGACTGATGCTGCTCGATGAGAGAGGCAATTTACAAAGAGTACAGCTCTATGAAGCCAAAAAATAAGACAAAAAGGAGGCCTGCGGAAATCCGTAAGCTTCCTTTTCTATACCAAGTGTATAACTTTATGAGCCGGAAAGGCAATTATTTAAGCATTTGAAATACTTGCTCAACATCCTTGTCCCCGCGTCCGGATAGATTGATGATAATAATCTGATCCTTACTCATTGTCGGAGCGAGCTTCTTAGCGTAGGCCACGGCATGAGCACTTTCAAGGGCAGGTATAATTCCTTCAACACGGGATAGCTCCTGGAATGCTTCCAAAACCTCTTGATTTGTAACGGTTACGTATTCGGCGCGTCCGGATACTTTTAAGAAGCTGTGCTCTGGGCCGATACCAGGGTAATCCAAGCCTGCAGCTATCGAATAGGTAGGCTTTGGATTTCCGTTCTCATCAAGCAATACCAAACATTTAAATCCGTGAATGATACCAGGTACACCTTCATTTAATGTGGGAGCCTGGTCGGGCTCAACCCCAATCAGTCGAACGGAAGGTTCTTCGATGTAGTGAGCAAATGCGCCTATTGCGTTGCTTCCGCCGCCTACGCATGCTAATACAGCATCGGGAAGACGTCCTTCCTTCTCCAATATTTGACGTTTGGACTCTTCACTTACGATGGATTGGAAATGTTTGACCATGGTTGGGAATGGGTGAGGTCCCACAGCAGAGCCTAATAAGTAAAAGGTGCTTTTATAATTTTGAATAAGATCGTTGAGAGCCTCGTCAACTGCGTCTTTTAATCGGGCTTGTCCTTTGGTGACAGGAATTACGGTAGCCCCGAGCAGCTCCATACGGAATACATTCAAAGCCTGACGACGTGTATCCTCCGCTCCCATATAAATGACACATTCCATATCGAACATAGCACACGCAGTTGCAGTAGCTACACCATGCTGTCCCGCGCCTGTTTCTGCGATGACTCTCTTGGCTCCCATACGTTTGGCAAGCAGAATCTGGCCTACGACATTATTGATCTTGTGTGCTCCAGTATGATTGAGATCCTCGCGCTTTAAATAAATTTTAGCCCCATCCCATTTGGCCGTCAATTGCTGGGCAAAGGTTAACGGATTTTCACGACCCACATATTCCTTTAAATAATATCGATATTCTTCATTAAATTCAGGGTCATCTTTATATTTATTGAATTGTGCAGCTAAATAGTCTAACACCTCTTGCAGTTCCGGAGGAACAAAGCTGCCGCCAAACTCTCCGAAATATCCTTCCTGAGACAATTCTTTACTCAAATTGATTCAACCTCCATCTTAAATTTGTGATGTATGCACTATCTATTAGCTATTATAGCAAAAAAAATGGGGTGAATTGTCAAAATTTCTTTAGACAGAGCAGAAGAATTCGTTATATTCTATAATAAGGCTGTAATAGAATGAATAGCTGAAAATGCATAAAAATACATGTTATGGGTCGGTGGGGTCGTTGAGCAATTCAAGTCGGTTGAGGACTGTTTTAGTTAGTGGATTGCTTTTGGCAGCATGGTGTGGAACAGCTAGTGCAGAAACAGCCGCTGTAGAAAAAAGATCGTTTCCGGATCTTACGGAATCGCATTGGAGCTATGAAGCCGTTCAAAAGATGGCTGCCAAACAAATTATCGAAGGCTATCAGGATGGAACCTTTCAGCCTTCACGGACCTTAACAAGAGCTGAATTTGCTTCGCTGCTGTACAAAGCGGCTCAATTAAGTGGAACAGATTCCAGTGCATCATCTGTCTCTGTATTTCGTGATGTAGATCAAGCTGCCTGGTACAAGCCTTTTGCAGAAGCTCTCAAAGGAGCATTTGTACAAAATCAAGCCCAGTCAGAACAGGATTTATTTGCTCCAGACTCACCCGCATTGCGCGAAGATGTAGCAGCAGCTATTGTACGCATCAAGAAGTGGAGCAGCAGCGAACAGATGCAATTGAAAGAGCGGTTCAAGGATGTTAATTCAATTGCGCCCAGTGCTGTAAAAGATTTGGAAATCGCCGTTGAAAAAGGAATCCTTTCAGGCTTCGAGGATGGCACAGTACGTGCCAAGTCTGCTCTCACGAGAGCTGAAGCGGCAGTAATGCTGGCGAAAGCTTTCCCTCAGGATGCTCCACTACCGGCAGGAGGTGCAGCGTCGAAGACGGATTCTCCAGCACTATCTTCAGGAGCAGCTTCGATTCATAAGGGAGCTGTGCAGCCTCTCTATGCAATCGTTGATACGCTTGCTGATGATATAGCCGTTACTTATAGTAAAGATAGTGGGTCATCTAGCTCAAAAGGGACAAGAATCAATCATGAATTTAATGATCTGAAACTAGATGCTCAGAATAACATCTATTTTATCCAAACTGAATATTACAGAGGGACTCCGATGCCCACCGTTCGCAGTCTGGACAAAAATGGGGGGGCCATAAGCACTTTTAAGTTTTCGGACACATTTAATATTTCTGGTACTGACAAGGTCAATGCTAATACGAAGGAACAGAAACCGTTTGTGGATGGTATGGTTCCTGTCAAGCTATTGCTATCATCTAATCAAAAGGATTTGCAGCTTGCAGCTAACTGGAATGTTCCTGATTTTGTATCCATTCAATCTCTTACTGGTTCAACTGGCAAGCTGGTGGCGCAAGCGGATAAAGGAAGTTCGATTGCAGCGCAAGATTTTATCATTCAACTTCAAGATGGGGATTATATCTTCAGTAACAGCAAGAAAGGTTACATAGGTAGATTTGGTTCTAATGGACCCAAAGTGGATTGGACAATAAATATTGCTTTCAGTGGAAAGCCGCTAACTGCTCTTGTGAAAGATTCAGGACTTTATATTCTGGACCAAGGCACTATGGTGCTTATGAAAGTTGATCTGAATACAAAACAATTAATTTCCAAAGTTTTTGTAAAAGCGGACAATATTAAATTTGCAACGGTTAGAGAGGATAGATTTTATATTTCTCAAGGAAAAAGCATTTCGACGTTAGATCTGGAAGGAAAGCTGGAGCCATTTATTGATGATGGGAATCAGTTTGTCTATAACGGATTAAAACTAATGTATCCAGTAGCCCTTGACCCAGTGTCATTATATAGCATAAAGGAGTTCACTTCTTTTACTTTCGATTCTTCAGGGAACTTGATCTTTTATGATGAAGAACTGAGAAATATTCGCAGATTGAGGTTTATAACGAATGAAGACTTCAAGTACGTACCGCTCCCAAGGATTATTCCTGTTGGTCCCAAACTAAAGGTTCCGGAAGCGGAAATATTAATCAAGCAAGGACTTTACAATGAAAAGACTAGTGGCCGAATTCAACAACTCATAACGGATGAACATGGAAATATATGGATCAAAACGGAAAATCAAATGATTAAGATATGGAGTTACGACACAAAAGCATGGAAGGACTTGAGTCCTTACCCGACATTCGTGTATGAGGATGAGAAACAACCCCCGACCCTAGTGAAAACCGCAGATAATCCAGATGGAATTTATTTTGACGAGAGAAATAATTATGTATTGACTTCTAGCTGGAGCAAGGATATAAGATTAGCCATAATTAATCAAATCGTACCTGATATATTGGCTGTAGGCTTTATAAAGGATCGAGAGGCGCTGACCGAGCATGACTTCGTTGTTTCCGATGGAAGAGGGCATATGGCGGTAAGTGATGTTAAGCAAGGCAATCTCTGGATCATCGACTGGGATAGGCAGGGCGTACTAGCTTCTCCGTTAGAGGTTGGGAACCATATTCGCTTCTCAGGCGGAGCGACCACCGCTATATGGGACTCCAACAAACTGACCATACTTGATGCAGGCAGCAAGCAGTTAACTCAAGTGGAGTTGAATTCAACCCAATACAAGTCCTCTGCAAAGGCGTTGTTAATCCCGGATGCAATTGATTCAATTTGTGCGTATGGGGAGAAGTTTTATGTGATTTCGGGAAAGACATTATACCACATTGATGTTAATGGAAACATTTTATTGAAAGAAGACCTGTCCATGCATATAAAGGATAAGACACGAATCGTAAAAATGAGTATGGAATCCAGCGGTCGTTTGGTTATTATAGACAAGGATGGAGCTATTCAAAGAATTCAATTTTACGGGAAATAAATTATATGAACACAAGCCTGTGGGTGGATCAAAATGAGATATCTGGAGGAGATGAGCTTCTTTACGCGGCTCTAAGCTTACCGAGACACTTCAAGGAGACTTCCAAAGTTTGCTAGTTCGACTCCAGATAGTATAAGATAAAGGTATCCTAAGGGAAAAGTCTCTAAGGGTACCTTTTTAAATGATTTTCCTTTAAGCTCATGTGCTTGTATATATGCCTGTTAATTTTCGTATGCTAAGGTTAAAGGAGGATCAAGGTATGGATTTTACTTCGATTGTCTTATTATCTTTAATTGCTCCGGTGTTCATTTTGATCATTTATATTATGACTAAAACAATTATAAAGAACAAAATTCCGGACAGTCGATATAACCCGTTTGATTACATAACAGGGCAAACAAATGTTCAATTTCAGGAGCAAAAGGAAGAAAAAGAAGAAGAAGACGAGCATGGCGATGACAAAGATAAGAACGTTAATAAAGCTTAAGCCTGTTTGCCCCTTATGGAGTGATAGGCTTTTTTATTTTGCCTGAAGCCATCCTTATTAATGGATGTTTAACAAATATTTCCTTAAACGCTGCAAAAAAACTATTGCAATAAGATTTATTAAGATGTACGATACAAATAATAAAACGCTTACAATTCCATTTATTACTTATTAAACCGGTTTAAGAGAAGATGAGTTGTACTGTAAAGCAGACACCAAATGTTCTTCTTTAGAGAGAGATTAAGTGTAAACTTTTCTTTTATCAATTTTATTAAACCGGTTTAATAAAATGTGATTTCAGCCAACAAAAAAGGCAGAAGCAATAAATATTGAAGTTTATTAAACCGGTTTAATGCGCTTGGAGGTGAGGTTACAGTAACAGTAGATTTTTACAAGTATTTTACGAATAAGAATTGAAGCACGTTATATCCATATGGAGGGGATTAGTTTGAAAAAAAATGGGTTGCTTTGTTTGATGATTCTGATCCTAGTCATAATCTTGTCAGCATGTGAAAGTGATCCAACTGCAAAAACAACTGTAGAAGTGAAGCCGACTCCCATACCTGTTGTTCCACAAAAAATTGAAGCCTTTAAAGAAGCTCCAATGTTAACAAAGCTTGTCAGTGCAGGATCTTTAAAAGCTGTGACTGAACGTATGCCAGTTAAGGAAGATATCATGGTTGAGAAGGTTGTAGAGGAGATAGGCAAATTCGGCGGTGATTGGAAAATGCCGTGGGGAGGTCCTAATGACCGTTGGGCTGTTGGCCAACCAACAGAGGAAGCGCTTTTCCGATTCAACAAGGATGGAAGTACAATTGAACCGAATGTAGCGAAAGGCTATGACGTTAATAAAGATTCAACTGAATTCACCATTTACTTAAGGAAAGGCATGAAATGGTCAGATGGGATGCCTTTCACGGCCGATGATGTTCTTTTCTATTGGGAGTATATGCTTACTAAAGAAACCTTCGGCAAAAAAATCTATGATGCCTATTACTCCATTGATCCTGTGACTGGAGAAAAAGCTTTAGCTACGGTTACCAAAATTGATGATTATAGCTTTAAGGTCGTACATAAATATCCAAGCGTGCAGTTCTTGGAGCGTGTCGCCATTGACAACAAGTGGTTCCATGCGCCTGCGCATTTCCAAAAAACGATTCTTCCTGAGTTTATAGGTAATGATAAAGCTCTTGAGGTTGCTAAAAAATGGGGCTTTGAAGATGTGAAATCTTTCCTGGTTGCAACAGGCTATTACTATTGGGTATATCCGCAAATTCCAACAGTAAGAGCTTGGGTAGCTAAAAACGACCCTAATAGCGACCAATTTATTATGGAGCGCAATCCTTATTTCTGGAAAGTCGATGCTGAAGGAAATCAGCTTCCTTACATGGATCGTATCGTAGCTACCAAGGTTCAAGATCCTGCGCAAAGAATTCTTGGCACATTAGCGGGAGATTATAACCTGCTGGATTTTGACTTTAAAGACTTCACAGTACTGAAGGAAAATGAGAAAAAAGCGAATTTCCGGGTGCTCCCTTGGACTACTCCAACCTGGTCAAGCGCGGGTCTGCAATTCAATCAGACCATTCCGGATCCTAATCTGCGAAAGCTGTTCCAGGATATTAAATTTAGAGAAGCATTGTCGGTTGCTGTAGATCGTAAAGAAATTTCGGAGATTGCGACGAACGGATTAGGTGCTCCCCAGCAGGCTTCTGTACCTGAAGGCTTGGTTGGATATCAAAAAGGCTGGGCAGATCAGTGGAGTATATTCGATAAAAACCGTGCGAATCAGCTTTTGGATGAGCTGGGTTTGACCAAACGCGATAAGAATAATTTCCGTTTAAACGCTGACGGTTCGGATTTAACCATTACCATTATTGAAGGCAGCACCAACACCGCAGCTTTCTTGGAATTAATTAAAAAGTACTATGAAGGCGTCGGTATTAAAGTTGACCTGAAGGTTGTGGATCAAGGAACCCACCAAGAGTTGAAATACTCAAATAAAATCCCGGCAACTACCGAGAATATTTCTGTAGTCAATGTTGCCTTCCGTCCTGATACGCTTGTTCCTTTAAGAGTCATTACCCCATGGTATGGACATTATGGATTGTATTCGTCTTCAAATGGTAAAGAAGGGGTTAAACCCGAAGGGGATGTAGCCTTGATCCTTGACTACTGGAATAAAGTAAAAGCTTCTGCAAGTAAAGAGGAAATAAATAAATGGAGCAATGAGATTATTAAGCTTCATCAAAAAAATCAGTGGATTATTGGTTATGCAGGCCCGACACCTCGGCTTGTAATTGCATCAAACAAGGTGGGCAATGTTCCTAAGGATTTGGTGTATGCGGATGAATTCCGCAGCCTTGGACATGGGCATCCTTCACAATTTTTTATCAAACCGTAAGTAGTTTTAAATAATAATGAGGGGAATTTAAATTCCCCTCTATGGGGTTAAGCTGCATCTTCGAATTAACCGGAGAGGATAGGATACAAGATGCTCCAATATATTTTGAGAAGAATCATCTTGGTAATACCCGTCGTTATTTTTATTTCCGTAATCGTCTTTTACATCATTCAGCTTCCTCCCGGCGATTATGTATCTAATTACGCGGCTAAGATGTCTATTGCGGGTGATGTAATGACACAGCAGGACATGGATGAAATGAGAGCAAGTCTTAAATTAGATCAACCCTGGTATATCCAATATCTGGTTTGGATGAAAAATATTATTATTCATTTCGATTTTGGCTATTCCTTCACCTATAACAAGCCTGTGATGGTCGTCATTGAGCAATACATGGGGTTAACGATAATCGTCTCCTTAGTAACTATGGCTTTTACTTATGCAGTGGCGATTCCTATAGGCATTTACTGTGCGGTAAGGCAATATTCAATAGGCGATTATTTGTATTCTGCAATTGGCTTTCTTGGTATGGCTACACCGCATTTTTTATTGGCGATCATATTGATGTATCTTTCTTATGTGTATTTTGGCAATCCGCTGTTGGGTCTTTTCTCAAGTGAATATGTGAATGCAGGCTGGTCTCTGGACAAAGTCCTTGACTTATTGAAGCATATGATTATCCCTGTGATTGTTATAGGTCTGGCCAATACAGCTGAGCTTATTCGGGTTATGAGGGGACAAATGTTAGACGAATTAAATAAGCCGAATGTGGTAACGGCAAGATCCAAGGGCTTGTCCGAAACGAAAATATTGCTTAAATATCCAACACGCGCGGCTATGAATCCTATCGTAAGTACAATTGGGTGGTCACTAACATCGATCTTCACTGGCTCGACCATTACGGCGATTGTCTTGAATTTACCGATTCAGGGACCCGTGATGTATAACGCTTTATTAGGTCAAGACATGTACTTGGCTGGTACATGGTTATTGTTCATGGCTATATTAACCGTTCTCGGGACATTGATTTCGGATATTTTACTGGCATGGCTGGATCCAAAAATTCGTACAGAGTTCAGAGGAATGTGATCTATGAAAACAATACCGATAATTGGCAAACAAAGAACAAATATTAGTAAACCAGCCAAATCCAATGATGCGTATTACAGCTCGCAATGGCGTCTTATGTATGTAAGGCTGAAGAAGCATAAATTGGCTCGTATCAGCTTATTTATTTTATCGCTGTTCTATATTACCGCCATATTTGCACAGTTTATAGCGCCTTATGGTCTACAGAGCTATGACAGCAAATATGTGAATGCCCCTCCGACTAAGGTGAGCTTTAAAGATGCAGACGGTAAGTTTCAGCTTAGACCTGCTGTTAATGAACTAAAATCAGCAAGAGACCCGGTTACGCTACGAAAAGTGTTTGTGCAAGACGAGAAAATCCGCTATTCTGTCCGCTTTTTTGTCGAGGGTGAAAGCTATACGTTTCTAGGCTTATTTTCAACCAATAAACATTTATTTGGAGTGGATGAGCCAGGGCGCCTGTTTTTATTCGGTACGGATGGGATGGGGAGAGATTTACTATCACGCATTGTTCTGGGCAGTCAAATTTCATTAAGTATTCCTCTATTAGGAGTTGCTATTAGTTTTGTCTTGGGACTTATTATCGGTGGAGTATCGGGGTATTTTGGGGGATGGATAGATTCTGTGATTCAGCGGATCATTGAAATTATTCGTTCATTTCCTACACTTCCTTTATGGATGGCATTATCGGCAGCAATACCGGCACGCATACCCGTCGTAACGATGTATATTTACATCGTAATTATATTCGCATTTATTGGGTGGACGGAGCTGGCAAGGGTTGCAAGAGGGAAGTTTATCTCTTTAAAAAATGAAGAATATGTATTAGCAGCCAAAATCGCAGGTGTAAGCGATACGAAAATTATTATTAAGCATCTTTTACCAGGTTTTATTAGTTATCTGGTTGTAGCAACCACATTAGCCATACCGAGTATGATTCTAGGTGAGACGGCAATGAGCTTTCTTGGACTTGGTATCCGTTCACCGGCTACCAGCTGGGGAGTATTGCTTCAGGAGGCTCAGCAGATTGAGAATATTGCGTTATACCCGTGGAAGCTGATCCCATTAGGTTTTGTAATCATTACTGTATTAACTTTTAACTTTCTAGGCGATGGATTACGTGATGCGGCGGATCCATATAAGAAATAATTGAATTCCATATTAGCGTAGGGTGAGGGGATATTATGACAGCTCAAGCATCGCCAATTGAATCTGAACAGCCCCTTCTTTCCGTTCAGGACCTGAAAATTCGAATCCAAATGGATAACGGGGAAATGAACGCCGTAGATGGAGTGGACTTCGAAATAAAAAAAGGTAAAACTTTAGGTCTTGTTGGGGAGTCAGGCTGTGGTAAGAGCCTAACCAGCAGAGCTATTATTAGCATCAATCCCAAAGAGTGTGAAACTTCAGGCAAAATTGTTTATCACTCCTCCTCTGAGAAGACGTTAAATCAATTGAACTTGCTATCCTTGGATCCGCGTGGCCCACAGATTCGTTCTATTCGAGGCAGAAAAATCTCAATGATTTTTCAAGAGCCGATGACTGCATTTTCACCCATGTACACAATCGGAAATCAGATCATGGAATCGATTTTAATCCATCGCACCAAAAATAAAAAAGAAGCTAAGCAAATTGCGCTTGAAATGCTTAGCAAGGTTGGCATATCCGATCAAGAGAAGCGATTCGATCAATATCCGCATGAGTTTTCCGGTGGAATGCGGCAGCGAGCGATGATCTCTATGGCCTTGTCCTGCAATCCGGAATTGTTGATCGCTGATGAGCCAACAACGGCACTGGATGTAACGATTCAGGCACAAGTGCTGGAATTAATGAAAGGGCTGCAAAAGGAATTTGGTATGGCCATTCTCTTAGTGACACATGATCTTGGCATAATCGCAGAAATGTGCGATGAAGTGGCTGTTATGTATTTGG
This sequence comes from Paenibacillus radicis (ex Xue et al. 2023), assembly GCF_024722015.1. Classification (GTDB taxonomy): domain Bacteria; phylum Bacillota; class Bacilli; order Paenibacillales; family NBRC-103111; genus Paenibacillus_S. The sequence continues at coordinate 106,877 of NZ_JANQBD010000018.1, forward strand.
GGAAAATTGTGGAGCAATCGACAGTAGAGGAGATTTTCAATAATCCTAAACACCCTTATACGAAAGGGCTGCTCAGATCGATGCCAAGATTAGGCGGGAACAAAAATAAGCGTTTGGAATCTATCGAGGGTACAGTTCCGATGGCTATAAATATGCCTCCCATGTGCGGCTTTTATGATCGCTGCAGCGATAGGATTGAGGGTGTATGCGATAGGCAAGCCGTACCCAAAACTCGGTTCTCCGACAATCATATGGTTAGATGCTTTTTGTATAAGGATGAGGATGAAGGTGATCAATATGTCTAAACCCATATTAGCTGTAAACAATCTGAACAAAGATTTCCAAGTGAAATCTAAAAACAAATTATTTAGTAAGCCTTCCTCCATTCGAGTGCTGGACAATGTATCTTTTGAGCTGTTAGAGGGTGAAACCTTGAGCATCGTCGGTGAGTCTGGCTGTGGAAAAACGACTTTAGGCAGATGTATCGTAAGGGGAATGAATGCATCGTCAGGGCAAGTGATCTATCATACGGATGGCGGAGAAAAGGTTGATTTTCTAGGGCTTCGCGGTAAAGAATTCAAAACATACAGAAAAGATATTCAGATGATTTTTCAAGATCCTTATTCATCTTTAAGTCCTAGAATGAGTGTGTATGATATTATTTCCGAGCCGTTGATTGCCAACTTTAAGCTGACCAAATCGGAAGTTGATGACAAGGTTACCCAAATCGCACAAAAAACAGGATTAAATGTCAGCTACCTCAAACGATATCCCCACGCCTTTTCCGGTGGGCAACGACAACGTATAGCTATCGCCAGAGCACTAATTTCCGAGCCCAGATTAATCGTTTGCGATGAAGCTGTTTCAGCTCTGGATGTTTCGATTAAAGCTCAAATTATAAATCTGCTGAAGGACCTGCAGGAGCAGCTGCAGATCACGTATATTTTCATCTCCCATGATCTATCTATTGTCCAGAACATATCGGATAGGGTAGCTGTTATGCACTTGGGTAAAATTGTGGAATTAGCATCTGTTGAATCACTTTTTACTCACCCTAAGCATCCTTATACGGAAGCGCTTTTGTCCGCCGTACCCGAGCCTGACCCGAATTATAAAAAGGATAGAATTATACTTGAAGGAGAGGTCCCCAATCCGGCGAATCCACCTAGCGGTTGTCATTTTCATCCCAGATGCGCTTACAGGACTGATAAGTGTACCCAGGAGAAGCCAGAGCTTCGCGCAGTAAGTGAAAACCATTATGTTTCATGCCACTATGCAGACGAATTGAAATTGAGGGGTGTAAAAAATGAATCCTAATACAGTGGATGTTACCGAACCTAAGAAGCTAATTATTTTTCTGGACTGTGGGGATACGATTATTGACGAGGGAACGGAGATACGGGATGAGCACGATATCGTCATTCAAGCCAATGTAATTCCAGGAGCAGATGTGATGGTTAAGACACTGGCTGAGCGTGGTTATACACTTGCTATTGTAGCGGATGGTTATGCGCAATCGTTCAAAAATATTTTGACGCAAAACGGCTTGTACGATTATTTTACTACGATGGTGTATTCAGAAACCGTTAAGGCTTTTAAGCCAAGTTCCCGTATGTTCAAAGCAGCGATTGGAGCTTTGGATCTTAGCGAGCAGGACTGCTCCCGAATTATTATGGTGGGCAACAATTTGAGCCGGGATGTTAAGGGAGCCAATCAAATGGGGATTAGAAGTGTTTTCCTGAGCTGGACGCCAAGATATCCTAAGCTGCATGCAGATGATAGCGAGATACCGGACTATACGATCAGCGAACCGCTGGAATTGATTGATTTAGCGGAAAAGCTTAATCAACAATTGGAGTGCGGAAAGGAAGCTTAACAAGGGATGGCCAAAATTGATGATGTTGCCAGATTGGCGAAAGTCTCAAAAGGGACCGTATCCAATGTTTTTAGCCAAAAAAGACGTACGAGCCAAGAAGTAACAGACAGGGTTATGAAGGTTTCCCGTCAATTGAATTACGTGCCTAATCATATTGCGCGCAGCTTGGTGACCAAGAAAACAATGGCTATCGGGTTAACGATCCCTCATGGAAACTTCTTCTTTAGCGCGTTTCACAATCAATTTATTAACGGAGTTATATTAGAGGCTGCCTACTACGGATACAGGGTTTTACTTGATATGATTCCTGTGCAAAAAGTAAAAACACCATTCCTGTCGAGTTATCCAATTGATGGTGCGATTGTCATGAGTCCTGCCATTGATGATGAGCGAATCAACCTTATGCATCAAGGACAAATTCCATTCGTCACAGTCGGTCGGGTAATGAATGCCAATATAAATCACACATCGAGTGTGGATAGTGATAATTTGATGATTATTTATTCCATATGCAAATATTTGATAGACAAGGGCCATAGGAACATTATGTTTTTAAATGCAAACGAGCTTATGACCGTATCGATTGATAGAAAAGCGGGCTTCATAAAGGCAATGGAGGATTATCATATCGAGCTGGAAGAACACATGATTCATCATAAGCCTGCTATACTTTCCAGTGAATATATGGATTACGGATATGAAGAGACGATACGAACACTAGGCAAGTTTGAGAAAAAAGTAACGGCTATTATCGCAGATGATGACCGCACTGCATTTAGCGTAATGAATGCTATCAAGGATCTGGAGCTTAGGGTGCCAGAAGATGTGTCTTTATTTGTAATATGCGGAGATCTATCCATGATGTATCAATCGAACCCTTCTTTAACAAGCATGGATTTGCAGCCCTCGGAGCTGGGGGTTCAAGCTGTCAAAATGTTAATGCACAAATTAGATGTGCTGCCAGGATATTTCCCGGAAAATATATGGGTGGAAAGCAAAATAATAGAAAGAGATTCTTGTTCATCCATTTCCTGAGCAAATGCTTACGAAGAAAGTTTCGCTATAGCGAAACTCACTTTAAGGAGGATAAAATGAGTAGAAAAATATGGAACGTTGGCATTATTGGGCTTGGGGGAATCGGCGATTATCATATGAACAATCTGTCGAAGCTCGCAAATACAAGGGTTGCCGCCATTTGTGATGTGAATACGCAAGCAGTTGAACAAGTGGGTGACCGTTTAAGCTTGGCTTCCGACAAAAGGTACAGCGATTTCAAGGAGCTTATCGCTGATCCTGACATCGATTTTGTAATATCAGGTGTTTCCAATAAATATCATGCTGACATATTAAAATGCGCTATTGAATTCAGTAAACCAATCGTTTCGGAAAAGCCCTTCACACGAACGATGGAGGAGGCGGATGAGTTGTTAGCCTTATATGAGAAAAATCCGATTTCTTGTATGATTGGTTTTTCATATCGCTACAGACCCTGCTTTCAATATGTTAAAGAGCTTGTGGAGCAAGGGGCGCTAGGTCAAATACGGCATATTGCAGCCCACTATTTACAAGAGGAAAATGCCCCCATGTTTAACCATGAATATACTTGGAGATTTAGCAAAGAAGTCGCGGGTACAGGTATTTTAGCTGATATTGGATCTCATATGGTGGATGCGGCCCGTTTTTTTGTAGGAGAGTTTACCAGGGTGAGTGGCATGATGAGTACCTTTATCGATCATCGTGTGGATCCAAGAACTAATCAGCTCGTTAAAGTAGATGTTGATGATTTTGCTGGATTCCAATGTGTGCTTGCTGGAGGTGTAATGGGCACATTTTATACGCATAAGAATGCAATTGGAACGGATAATCAGTTTAATATAACTTTGTTTGGTGATTTGGGAACCGTTAGAATTTCCGTTGAAAAACCGAATGAAGTTCATTTGAGTGTTAGAAATGGAGAAAACTTGGAGCGGATTGATAAAATCGTTCACCTGGATGCGGGGAATATGAAACTGATGCTTCAGGACTTTGTGGACACTTTAGAAAATCAATCCAATTCCCCTCTGTTCCCAACATTTATGGATGGTTACCGCAATCAACAAGTGATGCAAATGATTATTGATTCATCGAGTGATGGCGTTGCGAGAAGCAATTGACGGAATGGTATCCATTATTAACTTAAAAAGGAGCTGAATGCATGATTAAAGTAACGATTTGGAATGAATTTCTGCAAGAGCAGAGGAAACCGGAGGTAGCCGAAATATATCCAAAAGGAATACATGGAGCTATTGCCGACGGGATTGAGCAGAATGGGCTTGTGCTTAGAACGGCCACATTTAACGAACCTGAGCATGGATTGACTGAAGAAGTGCTGAATGATACGGATGTACTCATTTATTGGGGGCATGTTGATCATAAGGGGTTTCAAGATAACATTGTCGATCGTATTTGCAAAAGAGTTCATGAAGGAATGGGCTTAATCGTGCTGCACTCAGGGCATCATTCGAAATTATTCCGCAAGCTGATGGGTACATCCTGCGACCTTCTATGGAGAGAGGCGGATGAGAAGGAGCGGCTTTGGGTAGTTGATCCCTCTCACCCGATTGTTGAGGGAATCGGCCCCTTTATAGATTTGCCGGAGGAGGAAATGTATGGGGAGCATTTTGACATCCCTGTGCCTGATGAATTGATTTTCGTTAGCTGGTTTGAGGGAGGGGAAATATTCCGCAGTGGCTGCACTTATCGTCGCGGTCAAGGCAAAATCTTTTATTTCCGGCCGGGTCATGAGACTTATCCTACTTATCACAACAAAGATATCCATCGTGTCATCTCCAATGCTGTGAAATGGACAGCCCCGGTAAAAAGAGAAAAAACTTTTTATGGACATCATGAGCCCCTTGAAGTAATTAGGAAATAAACGATCAATATTGATAGAACCCAAACCAACGGAGTTACGCGTTTTCGCGTCTCCGTTTTTCCTTTTGTCTGTTACGTGATCCAAATGAGAACAAATGTTTGGTTCTATGCAAATTTAGTACTTATGGAAAATGGGGCGTGTTGGTACACTGATTTTAAAAAAGGGGGTACCAACAATGATAGATGGTCTATATGATTTCACACGCCCGTTTAGAAGCAACCGTATGCTGCAAGCTTTGTTAGCGGTTTACTTACTATTCTGGGTATTAATGGCGATAGAGCCATACAACCGGTTTAATTGGTTTTTGGAAAATTTATTGATTTTTGCAACGATTACAGGATTGGTAGGGACCTATCGGCGGTTTGCTTTTACGAATATGTCCTATCTTCTTATTGTCGTATTCCTTGTATTGCATACTTTTGGCGCTAACTATTCGTATCACACTACACCATTGGACTCGTGGATTCGGGAGCTGTTTCATACGGAACGGGATGGATACGATAGAGTTGTTCATTTTTCATACGGCTTGCTCCTAGCTTATCCTATCAGGGAGTTCATTGTGAGATCGATGGGACCAAAAGGATTATGGGATTATGCCCTGCCTGTTGTGCTGGTGCTTGCGAGCGGAGCTTTTTATGAGCTGTTTGAAATGTGGGTTGCTCTACTGGTTGCGCCCGAGATCGGCACGTTATTTCTTGGAACGCAGGGAGACCCCTGGGACACTCAGCATGACATGGAATTAGCGATGTATGGGGCGATCCTTACTATGGTGGTTACTGCCGCTGCGGCTAAGGTTGAACGAAGCCATAGGCCCAGGTAGAAGTGAGAATAAGGAACAGGATGTGTATCCAACCCTTAAGGATTATGATAATCTGATTAAGATGATAGCGCTTTCTATGAGTGATTAAGCAGTCTATTCCATTAGAGTGGAGATGTTAAGATGAAAGGTAATGTTCGTGTTGCGGTGATTGGTTTAGGGAGGTTAGGCTATTGGCATGCAGAAAACGTGGCAGGACGGATCAACAGCGCGGAGCTTGTATGTGTTGTGGATGCTAATCTGCAGCGAGCTGAGCAAGTAGCTCTGGAGTTGGGTGTTGGGAGGTGGTCAGATAATCCGAATGAGGTGTTAGAAAGCACGGATATTGATGCTGTAGTAATTGCTACCCCGACAGGCACACATGCAGAGTTGATCAAAAAGGCAGCCCAATGCGGAAAATCGATTTTTGTAGAAAAGCCGGTGACCCTGCATTTGGAAGAAGCCGATGATGTGATTCTCACCGTTGCGAAGTACAATGTTAAATGCCAGGTCGGGTTTATGCGCCGCTTCGACCCGGCTTATGCCGCAGCCAAGAAACGAATTGCTGCAGGGGATATCGGTAAGCCGATATATTTTAAAGCGTTATCACGCGACCCGTCATCTCCTCCAGCCGAGTTTATCCGCAGCAGCGGCGGGATTTTTCTCGATATGGCTATTCACGATTATGACCTTGCCAGGTTCCTGATGAACTCCGAGGTGGACTCTGTAACCGCACATGGCGCTGTTCTGGTGCATTCCTTCATGGAGGAGCTGCATGATTCGGATCAGTCGCTTACCTATTTGCGGTTTGCTTCGGGCGCGGCGGGGGATGTGGAGGCGAGCCGCAACGCCTTATACGGGTATGATATTCGCAGTGAGGTTGTGGGAACGGAAGGGACTATACAGATTGGTTCGCTTCAGCATCATGATTTACGTATATTGACACTAAAAGGCAGTACCCACGATATTGTCCCTTCTTTTCCTGAGCGCTTCAAGGATGCTTATCAGCTAGAAATGAAGCATTTTATCGATTGCATACTACAGGGTGAATCGCCGTCTGTTACGGCAGAAGATGGCAAAGCGGCACAGCAGATCGCTGAAGCGGCCACACAATCATTCAAAACCGGGGTTGAAGTCAAACTCAAAGATTAAAGATAAGTTTAGTCTACAATTGCTGAAGAATGGCTTCCTTCTCTGACTTTTTTAATCCTTTAAAAACCAGTTCGTAGGAATGATCAATCATTTTTAATAATTCTGCCTCTGAAACAGAACCATCCAAAATAATTGTATTCCAATGACTTTTGTTTAAGTGATAGCCGGGAGTAATAGACGGGTACTGCTGTCTTAAGCTTTCGGCTATAAAAGGATCACATTTCAAGCTGATATTTTGTTGATTATTTCGTACAGTAAGCAGCGCATATATTTTTGAAGCCACTTTGATTACTAAAACATCAGCACCGAAAGGGTATTCTTCAAATGATCCTTTTTTTGACAAACTGTAACGGGTTAACGTTTTGATGTCCATGACTAAGTGCCTCCAGAAAAGATTTTTAATACCATTTTACAACTTAGACAGCCTGTAAGCAGCATTTATTTGGATAAGCTGGCTTGACTAGGCAAGACGATCCTTCAGCCGCTGAAGCTGTTCCTCATCCATGCCAACCCCATTGTCACTCACTCTAATATGTACAATGGCAATTGGGGCGGGATGATCGGAGCGGCATTGCAGCTCTGGGAATATCGAGCTTCCAAATAATAAAGACACCGTTACAGAATTTTCTGTTTACAGTGTCTTTTCTTGTGTCTTGACTCTGAGAGATATTTCATAGTGGACAAGGGGCTCATAATATTCGTTTTCTGTTTTTGGTCAATGTTTTTAATGTTCCCATACGATTTTTTTTAGCTAGTATCGCCAACGCTCCCGTTATTTTTACGCTGTTTGATCTCTTTGAAATTTTTTGTGCGATACTTTTTCCCACTTTCTTCATTTTCATGGGAGCTCCCGATGCTTTTACTGGTTTTTCCATCGTTGCCGGTTTTATCGCTTTTATGGGTTTAATTCTAGTGGATTTTCTCTGTTTGGAAGCTATAGCTGAAGTGTTCAAGACCGATAATGTTTTGGAGGTTTGGTCGTATTCCAGCGTGAGAAATTTCCCGGGGACAAGTCCGAATTTACGCAGCGTACTTGGGGCTAAACGCAGGTCGCTATCCAACTCATTGGATGGAACGAGAACCTTCATTTTTTGGCTGACCGAATTTAACCGAAGTGTTATGGAGGTGCCGGGTTTATGCGGAATGCCCAACAAGCTCAAGAGAGAAAACCCGATGATGATAGCTCCAGTACGGGTTTTGCGAGGATCAGGCAGGAGAAGCCCGTTGGCTCGACTTTTCGTCAAGCGCTGAATCTGGAGATTCCTTGACTCCGGATCATAATTTAGCAATACTCGGCTGCCGTCTTGAAGCCCGAAAGTTTTCGCAGTATTAGTATCCATTTCTATATAGTTAAAAGCACATTCAGCGCCTATTTCATGATTTACTACGATACTCTTCTCTATATCCCCTCTTTTAAGCGTTACCTTAGCTCCATCTCTAATAAGATGAAGGTCGTTTGGCAGTCCGCCTCCACAATTGGCTATCAGCATTAATGAATTTTCGCTCTGATCTTTCGAGACATATACGTCCACGACGCCTTGTGCCACGACTTTCACTTCCTATCCTTGTAATTTTCCCGTGAAGATATGCATGGCTTATGATATGTAGAGGGATGACGCATTGCTTGTATGACTGTACCCTAACCGGAATAAAATGAAGTAACTTCGCTTGAAGAAGCTCAGTTCCGATTGTGGTGAACGTGGGTTCAACGTATACTATTAAATACATCATTTAAATAGAAAGCTGCTGCAGCTGAAGAATGGAGTGTGAACATGGAAAAATCCAGACTGATAGATGAGGCAAAAGTATTTGTGAAAAAACAACTGGAAAGCGATTCCAGTGGTCATGATTGGTGGCATATCGAACGAGTTACCCGAACAGCGCTTATTCTTGCGAAGGAGGAGGGGGCAGATTTATTCATCTGTGAGCTGGCGGCCCTGCTGCATGATGTAGCGGATGAGAAACTTAATCCTTCGTTGGAGGCTGGATTGAACAAGGTGCGGGAATGGCTATTCAGCCATGGCGTAGATGAGGAAGCGGCAGAGCATGTGATGCAGATCATAAGCACTATGTCGTATAAGGGAGGAAATAATCCCCCTGTTACGACGAAGGAGGCCCGGGTAGTTCAGGATGCAGACCGGCTGGATGCGCTTGGAGCCATGGGAATTGCAAGAACATTTGCTTATGCTGGCTGGAAAGGCGATTTGATCTATGATCCTGAGCAGCCATCGAGAAGCTCGCTGACGAATGAGGAGTATCGGCATGGAAAATCGACGGCTGTGAATCATTTTTACGAGAAGCTGTTGAAGCTCAAGGATCTGATGAACACGGAAAGCGGCAGACGAATGGCTGAGAGCAGACATAGTTATATGGAGAGGTTTTTGGAGCAGTTTTATGAGGAATGGGATGGCCGGGATTTAATTGATCGATAAAACTAAAACTAAGGAACAGCCGTTCATTACACAAAAGTGGAATTAAATAAAGTAGACCGGTCCCTGCATTAGGGAGACCGGTCTTTGAGTTGATTGACCAGTGGTCAACCATTGAGAGCTCTTGTTACGTACAGCTGCGAAGCTGCTTGTCTCTGAATTTATACGATACGATTTCGTTGATACACCACGGCATTACGGGAACTTCCGATCAACACGAAGCCATTGCGGAGCAAGCAGTTTGCGGCAGGTCCTACGCGTCGGTTAATGGTTAGGAAGCCTTGACAAGGGCTTGAGCTGCCTATGACACAGAAACCTGTGATGAAGCGTGCACCCGAAACGTTACGAAATCTGATTGTAACCAAATCAGTTTGTATACGAGTTGTTTGAGCCATACTATCACATCCTTTCCTTGTAATCTGATATAGTAGATGCTAGATGCAGTCGCGGGGAAACGGACAAACACCACCAGGCTGTGAATTCCACATTGTATACTGGCAATGCACAAACTAGTGAAAGAAAAAAAGCGGATAAAAGGGGCTTTGAGAAATGACAAGTGGATCAACCTATGGGGGAATTGATGGATGCAGAGGAGGCTGGATTGCCATAACTTTGTCGGCTTTGTCCGGCCATGCCGAAACCTATTTGTTTAGTTCTCTCTTCGCATTATGGCAGGAACTTAGCGATGCAGAGCTGCTTCTGCTGGATATGCCAATGGGGTTGAAGTCGAAAGGAAGGGAAGAGCGGCGGTGTGATCTGCTGGCGCGACAATTGTTGAGACCGCTTAGAACGTCCAGTATTTTTCCCGCCCCGGTTCGCGGAGTATTGGACGCCGCGGACTATGCCGAAGCTAATGGGATCAATCGCCGAATGGGGGAGAGAGGGCTTTCGAAGCAAACATGGCATTTGGTACCCAAAATCCGCGAGGCAGATAGCTTGCTTCGATCCGAGGAAGGTGCATGCCGTAAATTCCGTGAGGCACATCCCGAGGTATGCTTTGCCACGTTATTCGGCGCCCCGATGACCTTTAATAAAAAAACAGAAGAAGGCTATCGCGAACGAATGGACTATTTGCTCACACTATTTCCGGCGGCAGACAAAGTCATAGAGCAGGCAATGACTCAGTTTCGCCGGAGCGCAGCGGCGCGGGACGACTTCGTTGATGCGCTTGTATTAGCAGTAAGCGGAGTTGTAAGCAAGGGAGATTTGAACTCCATTCCTGATCCGCAGGAGCAGGATGAATATGGCATACCAATGTCAATTTGGCATGCCAAACTAGAGCGGTAGAACTGGGACAGACAGCTATTGGATTGAAACGATCTGATCATGTAACATAGAGGAGAAAGACAAACATGCTCTTCCTTGGAGGTTATCCTAGCCGTTAATCCTCGATCTGAGCATATAGTGGAGGGAATACCGCATAATGAGACGAGCTTCTTTTTCATTAAAATCGATCTATAACAACATGAGAATTAAACATAGAGTATTTGCTTTAATCTCGCTGATTATGGCAGTATGCTTTTTAACTACTTATTTTTCCATTCAGTATGCCTACTCTATTTATGATGAGCAGTTATATTCCAAATCATCGCAGCTGCTGAATTTATCGTCCAGCGGGATTGAGAATGAGCTTAGGAAGATCGATAAGCTTACCTTCAATATTGTTACTGACGCGCAAGTTCAGAACCTGCTGCCGCAAATCAATCAAGCGACGCCTGAATTTGAAAAATACAGAATTCGCTCCTATATAACGGACAGGCTTGTGCAGTATGCTGGGTATGAGAAATATATAAATTCCATAGAGGTTACGGATACGCAGGACGGATTGTCTCAAGCAGGTCAAATTATTAATTCCAATTCTTCCAAAAGACAAATGATTCTCAAGGAATCGGCTCTCGGGCAGGGAGAAACACGGTGGATCATGCCGGATCAGGATGAAAACTACGTAATTGCAGCACGGGAAATTCGGTCTTATCAAAATTTGGAGCTGAATCGGCTCGGAACGATCATAGTGCGCATTAAATTCGATAAAATTGTGGAGGATGTCGTATCTGGTACGGAGCTCAAAAATGGGGAAATCCGTATTACATCGAACGGTCACACCATTTTCCCAATCCATACGAATACAGCTGACGAAACTGCTGTAACGAGTTTTAACCCATCACATCAAGGTTATATGATTAAAGAGTTTAACGGTAAGCAATACTTTTTTACAGAGATCAAATCGGGTTATTTGGGCTGGACCTACCTTAGCTTGATACCGTTTGACAAGATTTTTATGAAAATCATTTTGATGAAAAATATTTTGCTTGTCGGTTTTATAGCCAGCTTGCTTGTGGTCATGGCATTAGCTATTAATTTCTCAAGAAGCCTGACCAGGCCCATAGAAGAATTAATGGGGCAGATGCGCCAGGTTCAGAAGGGCGACTTTCGCTTGGCGGAGGCGGAGACGGCCGGTTGGATTAACGTGCAGATGGATGAGGTAGGACAGCTTCAGCGCACTTTCCGTGTCATGATACAGCAAATTAATGAGTTGATTACCGAAAATTATGCCAAGCAGCTAACGATCAAAGAAACCCAGTTTAAAGCGTTGCAAGCCCAAATTAATCCGCATTTTTTATACAATACACTTGAATCGATTAATTGGATGGCCAAAGCAAATGGACAGCCGCAAATTTCCCGGATGGTAGAATCGCTTGGTTTCTTACTAAGGAGCTCTATCAGCTTGAAAGAAACGCTTATTACAGTTGGGGAAGAGATGGAAATCGTGATGAACTATATTACGATCCAAAAATTCCGTTTTGAAGAACGTTTAATTTTTGAAATGGATATTTCCGATGAGGTGAAGGGCTTGCTGCTTCCTAAACTCACCTTGCAGCCGCTGCTCGAAAACTCCATACATTACGCACTGGAATCCATGATCGAGCCTTGCTTCATCCGCATTTGGGCTTATAGAGAGCCGGGGCGTGTTCTACTGATCGTTGAAGATAATGGGCCGGGTATGGAGGAAGAGCTGCTGAATCAGGTGAGAAGAGGAGAAGCTAGAACAAGGGGCAGCGGAATCGGCCTGAAAAATATTGAAGAGCGCATCATTATTGCTTTTGGAGAAGGCTACGGATTACAATTGGACAGCGAACCAGGCAAAAGTACGAAGGTTTCTGTCATTATACCGGATGAAACGAGGAGTCAACATGTATAAAGTGCTGCTGGTGGATGATGAACGAATAATATTGGAAGGTATTTCCAATGTGGTGAATTGGGCAAAAGCAGGGACAAAGCTTATAGGGACGGCCCGAAATGGGATTGAAGCTTATGATAAAGTACAACTGGACCCGCCTGACATTATCATTAGCGATATTAAAATGCCAGGGATGGATGGCCTGCAGCTGGCTGCCAAAATCGCGGAAAACTACCCTAATATTAAAATGGTTTTGCTGTCGGGCTTTGGGGAATTCGAGTATGCCCGTTCCGCCATCCGTTATGGAGTTAAACAATATTTATTGAAGCCATGCAACGAAAATAAAATTGTCGAGGTTTTGCAAGAGCTTGTCAAGGAGCTTGGGCAAGAGGAGCAGCGCGAGCAGTTTGTCGATAATATGAGATATGGGCTGGAGAAAATACTTCCCCATGTTAAGGAGCAGTTCTTAAAGGAGTTTGTTACGAATAAAACGTATGGCAAGCGAGACTGGGAATATTATCGCAATCTGTTTAAGATGGATCTTGAGAACCGGAAGGTTCGTTTAATATTGTTTCAGCTCGAAGGGTACTTTGAGTTTGAGCATATGTTTGCCGTGAAAAATATTGCGGAGGACTTATTGAAGAAAATGGTGTTAAGCTCCACAGTCGGGGAGCAAGTGCTCATAGTTGTAGAGGATACCGAGCCAGTGAGTGAATTGCTTGATTGTATCAGCTTAATTCGTGAAACTTTTTTCCGGTATTACAAGATTGATCTTACGATCGCCCTTAGTGAAGCGGATGATATTACACGGGCAAGAGTATTGTATAAGCAAACTTTGGAATGTTTGAATTATCGGTTTTATTTGGGAGAAGGCAGCTTAATTACAAAGCGTGATATCGTTGGAGTTGAGCAGCCCGAAATAGGCGAGCTTGTGTTTGACGAGGATAATCTGATGCTGCAAATCAAAACAGGCTATTGGGAGGAAGCGTCCCAGGAGATCGACCTCTTTTTTCAGAAGGTTGCAGGCTTGCGCTCTAACATTCCTACGGCCAAATCCTATGTTATTCAGCTCTACATGGCCATGATTCGTCTAGGAGATTCCGATTCGATTCATCACTATATGGACAAGCTGGTAGCATTGATGGATTTGGAGACATTACAGGCGATTCAATCATTTTTCAAAGAAGTAGCCCATCAAATTACGGTAAGCCATTACGAGCAAACCCGAAATAAACACTCGGCTATCGTAAACAAGGTAGTGGATATTATCAATGAGCATCTCGGCAATCCTGAACTGTCACTTAATGGGGTAGCGCAGCAAATTTTATATATGAATCCCGATTATTTAGGCAAGCTGTTTAAAAAGGAGACCGGTGAAAAGTTTTCCAACTACGTGATGAAAGCAAGAATTAACAAGGCGACGGAACTGATTGGACAAAAGTCCGATATTAAAATTTTTGAGCTGGCGGAGCAGTTGGGCTTTGGGGATAACCCCCAATATTTTAGTCAGGTGTTTAAGAAATATACAGGCTGTACGCCTTCTGAATTTATGAAATCGAATTAATATCCTCTGTTTTTTTAACAAGAATGACGGTTTTTTCAATTTATATTCTTTCCGGATAGGGGGATAATAAGGACAGAAGTTGCGAAAGATCACAACTAGGGGAGGATCAGAGACATGAAGAAAGGTTTAACATTAATGTTATCGGCTTCGTTGCTTTTAACTGCTGCAGGTTGCGGTGGAACCGGCGGCAATACAGCACAAAAACCTGCTGATACGGTTGCTGGAGGAAGTAAAGAGCCTGTTAAGCTGCGCATTGCATGGTGGGGCGGACAAGCAAGACATGACTACACCTTGAAGGTAATTGAGTTGTACCAGCAGAAAAATCCGAACGTCAAGATTGAAGCTGAATATGCAGCTTTTGATGACTATTGGAAGAAGCTGGCACCACAAGCTGCTGCTAATGATATGCCGGATATTATCCAAATGGACCTTTCTTACTTGAGTCAATACGGCGGAAGAAATCAATTGGAAGATTTGCGTCCTTATACTAAAAATAACACGATTGATGTAAGCGCAGTTTCGCCTAACACTCTGAGCACAGGGGAATTGAACGGCAATCTGTATCAGATTACTTTAGGCGTTAACGCTTTGAGTACAACGGTAGACCCTGAGCTTGTGAAAAAAGCCGGTGCGACTATGCCTTCCAAGGATTGGACTTGGGATGATATGGAAGCATTGGGTAAACAGTTGAAATCAAGCGGCAAGCTGCTGGCTGACTACTTGCGTTATGAAGTTTTCTTCAACTACTATCTGCGCACGGTGGATCAGAAGTTGTATGCAGCCGACGGGGCAAGTTTGGGCTATACCGACGATAAACCATTCATTGATTATTATAAGCGCTATCAAAGAATGTACGATGCCGGATATTTTCTGACCCTCGATAAGCTGGCGCAGAAGAAATCTACACCGGAGGATGATGAGATGGTGCTTGGCAACTCATTCGGCTCCTTCTCTTGGTCCAATCAATATGTAGCTTGGACGGCAGCAGCCAAACGTCCAACTGAGCTGATTCCGATTCCAGGTCCGAATGTTAAGAAGGGTCTGTTCTTGAAAGCGAGTATGGGCTTCTCTGTAACCAAAAATTCCAAGCAAAAAGAAGAAGCGGCGAAATTTATTAATTTCTTCGTTAATGATATCGAAGCTAACCAAATTATTAAAGGCGAGCGCGGTGTGCCTATTTCTTCCAAAGTTAAGGAAGCTTTGAAGCCGACTCTTAAGCCTGAAGAAGCTAAAGTATTTGATTATGTAGCATGGGCAGAATCTAACAGCAGCCCGTCCGATCCTCCGAATCCTGTTGGTTCCGTTGAAGTTGAGAAGCTGCTGAAGGATTTAAGTGAGCAGATTCTATACAAAAAAATTACAGTTGAAGATGCTGCGGTCAAGTTCCGTAAGGATGCCAACGCCATTCTTGCGAAAAATAAAAAGTAAGTCCTGAAGATCAGAATGCCCTCGCGGGTGCTCTGATCTTTTTTTTCTAATCGTCACCTTCAACTAGAAGATTTCCAATAAATGATTGAAAAATCAGTGTTTTGTGAATAGTCTGATTTTTGAACAAAAAAGACGGATTTTTAACTTCTTTTTTAATTGGGGAAGTGGATAATAAATAGAGTAACCAGTTCATTTTCAGACAATAAGGGGAGGCGTTAGAAATGAAGAAAGCGCTAACATTAATGGTATCGGCATCTTTGCTATTGACCGCTGCAGGCTGCGGTGGAGCGTCTACTCCAGCTCCAGCGGCAGGCGGAGATGCTACCGCTAAAAAACCAGAAACGGCGGGAGCAGCAGCTAAACCAGTAACATTACGTATCGCGTGGTGGGGCGGTCAAGCCCGCCATGATTATACTTTAAAAATTCTAGAGCTGTACCAGCAAAAAAATCCAAATGTTAAGTTCGAAGCCGAATACGCTGCATTTGATGACTACTGGAAGAAACTTGCACCCCAAGCTGCAGCTAATGATTTGCCTGATATCATTCAAATGGATGACGCTTACATCAGCCAATTTGGCGGTAGAGGCCAGCTGGAAGATTTGCGGCCTTATATGGAGAAAGGCTCTCTGGATAAGACCAATATAGCTCCAGGCTTTCTGAAGATTGGAGAATACGATGGCAAGCAGTACCAAATTACTTTAGGTGTAAACGCGATGGGTCCGACTATAGATACCGAAATGTTGAAGAGTGCCGGTGTCCCTATGCCCGCAAAAGACTGGACATGGGATGACATGGAAGCTATGGCAGCAAAGCTGAAGGCAAACGGTAAGCTGCTGGGGGATCGACTGGATGTCAAAACCTTCTTCCCTTACTATTTGCGGACAGTGGGTTCAAAAATGTACACGGACGACGGTGCAAGCCTCGGATATACCGATGACAAAGCATTTGTTGATTACTTTAAACGATACCAAAAATGGTACGACGCCGGTTATGTGCTAACGTTAGACAAAATGGCGCAGAAAAAGCTGACACCGGAAGATGACGAAATGGTACTTGGAAATGCAGCTGCGACCTTCTCATGGTCCAATCAATATATTGCTTGGACTGCAGCCGCCAAACGTCCGACGGATATAGTGCCTCCTCCAGGGCCCAACGGCAATAAGGGTCTTTTCTTGAAGTCCAGTCAGGGTCTATCTGTGACCAAAAACTCCAAAAATAAAGAAGAAGCGATTAAATTCGTCAACTTCTTCATCAACGATATTGAAGCTCATAAGATTATGAAGGGTGAGCGCGGTGTTCCGATCAACTCTAAGATGCAGGAAGGTCTTAAGCCTCTGCTGAAGCCGGAAGAAACTAAAGTCTTTGATTATGTCGCTTGGGCGGAAAAGAACAGCAGTCCGAACGATCCTCCATATCCTGTAGGTTCGGTTGAGGTTATGAAGTCGTTGCAGGATATAAGTGAACAAATTCTTTACAAGAAAATTTCTGTTGAAGACGGTGCAGCTAAGTTCAGGAAAGAAGCAAACGCCATTCTTGTTAAAAACAAAAAGTAAGCGTTAACAGGGTTGGAACAGCATTTATATGTTGCTTCCAACCCTTTTTTAATCCTATTACAAAGGAAAAGGTGAGAGTCGGTTTTTTGAACAAAATGAACGGTTTTTTGCCTTCCTATACTATCAGGAATCTTTATAATAAATAAAAGAAGATAAGGTAAGGAATATTAATCGTACACTACTTGCATGAGGAGTTGAAAGTCATGAAGCTACGGGAAAACGATAATGTGGTAGGTTACGTGTTCGCCGCACCATTTATACTAGGTTTTCTTATTTTCACATTGTATCCGATCTTGTCCTCTTTATTTTACTCATTTACGGAATACAACTTGATGGAGTCTCCGAGATGGGTCGGGTTGTCTAATTATGAAAAAATATTTTTGGATGATGAAAAGATATGGAAGTCCTTCGAGGTGACTTTCACCTATGTATTTGCAAGCGTTCCACTTCGTTTGGGTTTTGCTCTTATTGTAGCGATGCTTCTCAACAAAGCTATTAGCGGCATTGGTGTTTATCGCTCTGCATACTACCTACCCTCACTAATTGGAGGCAGTGTCGCGGTTTCCATAATGTGGACACAAATTTTTGGAGATAAAGGACTTTTAAATTCTTCATTGAGCTTGATTGGTATTCATACGGATACCTCATGGATAGGTAGTCCTGGTACGGCTTTATGGACTCTAATAGCGTTATCTGTATGGCAATTCGGTTCGTCCATGCTCATATTCCTGGCAGGCTTGAAAAACATACCAATCTCGTACTATGAAGCTGCAGGAGTAGATGGTGCCAATGCATGGCAGCGTTTTTTCAAAATCACATTGCCTTTGCTAAGCCCAATCATTTTGTTTAATCTCATCATGCAAACTATTTCGGCTTTTATGACTTTTACTCCGGCCTATATCATCTCCCGGGGCGAAGGCGGACCGCTGGATAATACATTATTATATTCTCTTTACTTATACCGCAGAGCTTTTGTATTTTTCGAAATGGGATACGCATCCGCGATGGCCTGGATCATGTTGATCATCGTTGGAGTTATAGCTCTGGTTATTTTCAAAACATCTACGTATTGGGTTCATTATGAGTCTAAGGAGGCGAAGTAGCATGACATTCGGTAACCGTCAAATCAAATCATTCCTTTACCACTTGATGGTAGGCGGCTTAGCTCTCGTGATGCTTTACCCGATTTTATGGCTAGCCGCCAGCTCTCTGAAGCCTAATAGCGAGATTTTTTCTACAGCCTACAGCTTGATTCCAAGCCGTTTGGAATTTAATAACTATGTTACGGGTTGGAAAGGCTTTGCTGGCAACACATTCGGAACCTTTTTCAAAAACTCGTTCATTATCGTTATTTTATCTACTATAGGCGCAGTTGCGTCTTCCGCTCTGGTAGCGTATGGATTAGCAAGAATTCCTTTCAAAGGAAAGGGCTTTTGGTTCGGTTGTGTAATGATGACGATGATGCTGCCGCATGACGTTACAATCATCCCGCAGTATGTTATGTTCGCCAAGCTTGGCTGGTTGTCATCGTTTAAGCCCATTATTATTCCCAGCTTTTTCGGATATCCGTTCTTTATCTTTCTGATTATGCAGTTTATCCGAACGATTCCACATGAAATGGATGAGGCAGCTAAAATAGACGGATGCAATAAGTACTCCATCTTTTTCAGAATCATCGTTCCGTTAATTGTACCTTCATTGGTTACATCTACGATTTTCTCGTTTTATTGGAAGTGGGATGATTTCATCAATCCGCTGCTTTACTTAAGCAAACCATCACTGTATCCGGTATCGCTTGCATTGAAATTATTTCTTGATGGTGATTCACTTAATAACTGGGGCGGGATGTTCGCGATGTCAACAGCTTCGCTGCTGCCGATTATCATCGTATTCTTTATATTCCAGAAGTTTATTGTGGAAGGCATCAGCACCAGCGGTTTGAAAGGTTAATGATAGATGAACAGGGAAACTTTAGGGGGAGAGTTAGACATGCCAGCACTACAATTTGATGAAAATGAAATCCGTGCAGTTATTGATAAAGTAGTACATCGAACTTTTCAAATGGACTTTAACTGGGATTGGCCGGGTGGCGTAGCTTTCTACGGAGTTACAGAAGCCTATGAAGCAACGGGAAAAAAGGAATATTTGGAGCTGCTAAAAGCTTGGGTCGATGAACAGCTGGAAGATGGGTTGCCTAAACTGACCGTTAATGGAGTATCCATCGGACATTCACTGCTAAGCTTATATAAAGCAACTGGAGAAGAGAAATATATCGATTATGCCGTTCAAATGGCAGATTTCCTGAAAAATGATGCAGAGCGGTTTGCAGATGGCATCTTCCAGCATACGGTCAACTCGGAGGACTACAATTTTCCGGAGCAGGCTTGGGTTGATACGATGTTTATGGCCGGGTATTTCCTAGTTCGAATCGGAACCATGCTGAACCGTGAGGATTATCTGGAGGATGGAATCAAGCAATACCATGGTCATGAGGAGTTCCTGCAAGACCCTGCGACTAACCTCTACTATCACGGTTGGGATAACTTGACACAAAGCCATATGTCGGGTATTTACTGGGCGCGAGGCAATTCCTGGGCTGCAATCACAATGGCGAGAGCGCTTAAGCACATTCATGTTACGCATCCATCGTTTATGATTATTGAAGGATCTTTGCGTGATCAGCTGAGCGCGTTGGTCAGACTTCAGGCTGATTCGGGCTTGTGGCATACGATTGTGAATGATCCTACCTCTTATACGGAAACCTCCGGGTCAGCAGGAATCGCGGCAGCACTCATTTCAAGCGGCAAAATGTATAATAAATATGTTAATAAGTCTATTGTAGGCATTTTGGACCGGATAACCGAAGAGGGGGCCGTTGGTGGCGTATCTGCTGGAACGGCTGTCATGCGAGATGCGGAGGGCTACAAGGGAGTGGCTCATAAGCGGGTTCAAGGCTGGGGCCAAGGCTTGGCGTTAACCTTCTTATCCTCGCTGTTATCCCGCAAGGAGTTTTAATTGTAAGAGATTTGACCGCCGGTAGTTTTATACGGCGGTTTTTGTGTATAGTAGAACGAGAAAGATATACTTTGGGGGAGGTTATATTTAGATGAACAAGGAATTCAAGTTTGATTTTGGCATTGGCACAGCAGCGTCAGGGTATATTAAAATTGGACAAGAATCGTTGTATGATGCTGAAAAGGGCTATGGATTTGAGGATATAAGCCGTGTATATGCAATTGATCGCGAGGCGTCTCAAGCAGGAGAGCTTCGACGAGATTTCTGCATTCCATTGGAAACGGCGTTTATTGTAGAGGTGCCAAACGGTAACTATAGCGTGACAGTTATGATGGGGGATACATTAACCGCCACTGAAACCACTATTAAATCTGGTGAAGGGCGCCTTCTTGTGCATAAGCTCCAAACGGCTGCGGGCCAGTTCATAAAGAGAAGCATGGGCGTTCATGTAGCCGATGAACGGCTGAAGCTTGTATTCTCAGGCATCGCGCCGCGAATTAATTCGCTTGAGATCAAAGCAAGTGCTCAGATCGTGACGGTCTTCTTGGCAGGTGATTCCACAGTGACGGATCAGGAAGCGGAAAGTTATCCTTACGCGGGCTGGGGGCAGATGCTGCCGCATCTTTTGAATGCCAGCGCGGCTGTTTCCAATCATGCTAAGTCTGGGCGAAGCTCTAAAAGCTTTATTGATGAAGGAAGGCTTGATGCAATTTTTCAAGTTATCCAGCCTAATGATTATTTATTTATCCAATTCGGACATAACGACCAGAAGCCGGATGAAGAACGGCGCACTGAGCCTGATACGACATATAAGCATTATTTGAAAAAATACATAGACGGCGCACGGGAACGTGGAGCTGTACCGGTACTAGTTACACCGGTCCATAGAAGATTTTTTGATGACAAAGGGCAGCTGGAAAATACACACGGAGATTATTTGCAAGCGGTCAAGGAATTGGGGCAGTCAGAGGATGTACCAGTAATAGATTTGGCTGAGAAAACCCGTCAGCTGTATGAATCTTATGGAGTTGAACGTTCCAAGACGTTGTTTATGTGGGCGGTGCCGGGGGAGTTCCCGAATCATCCTGCGGGAGTACGCGACAACACCCATTTTCAAGAGGCTGGGGCCATTCAAGTAGCTAAGCTAGTCGTCGAAGGTATCCGGGAGCAGCAGCTTAATCCGTTGATGTTGTTTTTACATTAGAGTTAAAAAGATACGAAAAACAGGCACTTCCAAGCGAAAATCTCGGAGGTGTCTGTTTTTTTGGGGGTCATGCGTGAAAATTACTTGAATCGACCTGGCTACATCAGCTGACAAAAGCTCGAAGCTTGGGTAATGCAGATATTTTAGTACCTTGATTTCATCAAAAACATGACCTAAGTCATGTGGATTAGTAAATAATGACAAGTTTTACCGAAATACGGAACTTCTAGTGAATTTCTTCATCTGGGATAGGTCATTAGATTCACTTATAATGAGGATAGTCTGATAGATAATGTTGCGTTCTGACCAAATTTCATAATCACATAATTTATTAATTAAGATCTATGGAGGGGAATCTGTGAAAAAAAAATTAAGGTTACTCGTATGTTGTTTATTTATTTGTTCTTTATTACCTATTAATTTCATTTTTGCTGCTATTCCTATTGACCGTAACGGAAATGGTATTCAAATTGATGATATCGTTTATTACCTATCTCAAACAGGTGGATCGTCACACTCAGAATTAACTAATTTATTAAATCTGATTGATCCAATAACGCCAACACTAAAGGTGCTGGCAGCACCAGCAAACCTTGCTGCGACTGTTGGAGATTCAAAGATCAATTTAACTTGGTCGTCGGTTACAGGAGCTACTTATTATAATGTTTATCAATCACTAGATGATTCAACATATCGTTTAATTAACGCCCCTGGCACAATAACTTCAGCCACTTATGAAGTGACTGGGCTAACAAATGGTATATTGTATTATTTCAAAACATCTGCTGCAAAAACAGGAGCAGAAAGTGCTTATTCTAATGTTGTAGGTGCAACACCGAGAACAATACTAACGGCAGGAGACGTAGCTGCAGGGATTACGAGCGTAACGGCACCCTTTGCAGATGCGACAAGCTTGTCACTGCCAACCGTCCCACCGGGATATACCATAGCCATTCATACTTCTAGCAACACAGAAGTAGTTGGAATAAACGGTGTGATTACGCCACCAGTAAGCCCTACCCTTGTTGATCTAGTGTTCAGGATAACGAGAACATCCGACAACACCACAGCTAATACGGGCACCATTGCTGTCGTGGTACCCGCGCATGTACTAACGGCAGGAGAGGTAGCGGCAGGGATTACGAGTGTAACGGCACCGGTTGCAGATGCGACAAGCTTGTCATTGCCGACCGTTCCGCCAGGATATACCATAGCCATTCATACTTCTAGCAACACTGAAGTAGTTGGAATAAACGGTGTGATTACGCCACCAGTAAGCCCTACCCTTGTCGATCTAGTGTTCACGATAACAAGAACATCCGACAGCACCACAGCTAATACGGGCACCATTGCTGTCGCGGTACCCGCGCATACAGTACTGCCCAATGGGGGTCCAGCGGGATACACCTTCTGTGGGAATGAAAATGATACGTGTAGTTTTACTGGGACTGCTAGTGTAGCTTATGGAGCAAATGATCATTTTAATTATAGAACTTTCACAACGAATACTCCTTGCACCAATGATGTGTTTGGCGATCCGATAGGAGGCGTTGTCAAGTCCTGTTACTATCAAATTATTACAACACCAACCGCAGGAGAGGTAGCCGCAGAGATTACGAGCGTAACGGTACCCGCTGCAGATGCGACAAGCTTGGAGTTGCCAACCGTCCCGCCGGGATATACCATAGCCATTTATACTTCTAGCGACACAGAAGTAGTTGGAACAAACGGTGCGATTAAGCCACCAACAGCCGCTACTAGCGTTAATCTAGTGTTCACGGTAACAAGAACATCCGACAACACCACAGCCAATACGGGCACCATTGCTGTCGCGATATTAGCGCATGTATCAACGGAAAGATCAGGTATAAATGTAGCATTAGCTTTAAATGGAGGTACTGCGAGCTCCTCAACTACAATAAGTAGCAGTTTTACTGAATCAAGTATAAACAATGGAGATAGGTGGGGATTAAACTGGGGTAATGGTGGTGGATGGAACGATGGAACTCCAGATGCTTACCCGGATTGGGTGCAGATTGATTTTAATGGAAGTCAGACTATTTATGGAATAGACGTGTTTACAATCCAGGATAATTTTGGGAATCCTAGCGAACCGACAACCACAATGACCTTTAGTCAGTTCGGAATAACTGACTATACCGTTCAGTATTGGGACGGTTTGACTTGGGTTATTGTAACAAATGGTAACGTAACTGAAAATAATAACGTATGGAAGCAATTCACCTTCTCGCCTGTCGTAACAAATAAAATTAGACTCACTATAACCAACGCAAAAAGCAACTTTAGTCGCGTTATTGAACTTGAAGCTTGGACACAAGGCAGTGCAGCATAAACTGTAATAGTAGCATGAATAATCCGATTGCGATTACACAATAATTTTGATTTATATGCTATTTATGTTAATATATCCCAATATCGACTCCGCACATGTGGAGTCGATATTTATTTTGGGAAAATAAGGGAATTTTGGGTGAAGATCAGGGCTAGGCTCTGGTCTTTTTTTTCATGTTCTCTATGCCCGCTTTTATTGTGCTGTACCCGATGGGTATCGAAAGACCTTTCAGTCCACCTTTTGTTCGGCGTTTTCGGGTATTTATCTGATCCTAACGGATCGATTGCCCTGCCCCCTTCCCTGTCGGGTCTGCAATGGAAGTTTATGTTTAAGTACATTGGATCCAATAGAAATAAAGTGATTGCTGATTTGTAAACAACATCAAATTTAATGAGTACAGGCACGTATAGGCCCTAGCCCACATAAAATGGTACTAATCTCATCAAGGGGGTGGCTCAACGTGCCTGGATTTTTCACAGCAATTGCCTTATTTATTAAAGAATTAATGCTGTTGGTTTCGTATGTCAAAAACAATGCTTTTCCCCAACCACTATCTGAAGTGGAAGAAGACAAACACCTTCGCTTAATGGCGAGTGGTAACCAACATTCGCGCAACTTGTTAATAGAGCATAATCTGAGACTAGTAGCTCATATCGTCAAAAAATTCGACAATACAGGTGAGGATCTGGAGGATCTCATTTCAATTGGAACGATTGGGTTGATCAAGGCGATCGAATCCTTTTCACCGGATAAAGGAACCAAGCTGGCAACGTTCGCTGCCCGCTGTATTGAGAATGAAATACTTATGCATTTAAGGTCATTAAAGAAAACGCGGAAAGATGTCTCCCTTCACGACCCTATCGGCACGGACAAGGAGGGAAATGAGATTACATTGATCGACATTCTTGGTACAGAGGCCGATGACGTTGTAGATAAGGTGCAGCTTAAGATCGAGAAGTCGAAAATTTACAGAAATCTGGATATTTTGGATGAGCGTGAGCGAGAGGTAGTTGTTGGGCGCTTCGGGCTTGAAGCAGGTGGGGAGGAAAGGACACAGAGGGAGATTGCAAAGGAACTGGGGATTTCACGCAGCTATGTATCTCGGATTGAGAAGCGGGCGTTGATGAAGCTTTATCATGAGTTTTATAAGGTAAAGCGATGATAAAATAAATGACTAATTAGCCTGCTTTTAGCGGCAGGCTTTTTAGAATACAACAGAAGGAAGGTAATTGAAGTGGACGAGCTTATTGGAGTTGCTGAGAACAAGATAATTTCAATGAGAGCTTCAATAGAGTATAACAAAAAATATGTTGACTTTCCGTTTACTAACAATTGAGATCACTACTATACAATTTTGCTCCTACATAATAGACTTGAAAACTGGGAGCTCTTCTTAAAAATTGTAATAACTTCTAGAAACTCTCACTACAAGCCTGTTAGTAAAAAAAGCGATCTTTTCGAAGAGGTAATAAAGTTAGAAAATGAAAGTATACCTAGGTTTGTTACCATGAGAACACAAGCCCAGCTTTTAGAATACATAAAGCAGTTAAAATGGAAGGTTGAAGAATTAGAAGGGATCTGGCTTTGTATTGAAAATATACAGTAAAATAGCTATTTCTAAAATTGGGTAGGCTGACTTTATTTATGGAGCGCGCTTAGCCACCTAATTTCCTCTGCGTTCGCTTGGTTGCTTACCGGAACGGGAGCGGGACAGCGGTGCGGTCAGTAGGAAGTTTTTTTAGGTGTTTTTTCGCTGTCCCAAAATCTCAACTTCTGAATTTTGATTAAATAGAACTAGATTATCGACATATACAAGGGTGAATTGAATCTTGTACGATATACTGCGAGGGGAAGGAGTCTTTCATATTGTTATAGCAGGTTGAAAGCGGTTCCCAGCAGAGCCGGTCGATTTAGTTAGTCAGTTTGCGGTAATAGATTCTAACTATGATAACAAAATACCCGGCTTGCTTTGGTTAGCGCGAGGTTTTACTACTACGAGGGAGGATTGAAATGGGAAAGAAAATACTTAGGAAGGTTTCTTCCATACTTACTTTTGTGATGATTTATACGGCAATGAACTTCGGAGGTATAGTGCCAGCCGCACATGCGGCCCCAGTCACTATTTATTCAACCGGTTTTGATACCAACGAATATATAAATGCGGCTACTCCAGCAGGACTGTCGGATTACGATCTTATTCAACCTTTGCCTGTATCTACGAACGAGATCATACCGCTAGTATGGTACAAAGGTGAATATTCAAAAGGTCTATTACAAGCTGATTCCAAGATTTTTGTGAAAACGGGTTCCTCCGGCTTTTATAGATCTGGGCCTGTATCTCTAAAGCTTCCGGTTAAGGCTAATATCGGCAGCGTAGCTACGATCAATGTGAGTACGGCTACCTATCAAAATATTACTGTTTCTTACTATGCCCGAACCCAAGGCTCACCGGGAGGAACACTATATTCAGAATGGTCTCCTGACGGTGGCAAGACGTGGATTGAAAAAGCAAATACACAAACGGTATCAAGCACCTCTTTTACCAACTATAGCTTTACGATTAACGATACTCGCGCCAACGATAATGCTTATTTTATGTTCCGATTCAGGAGCGATGGATCCAATTCAGTTTATCTTAACGTCGACGATTTGACCATCTCCGGAGATCGTTTGACAACCAAACCGGTAACGGCTATGCAGCTAAGCAAAAGTTCAGCAGAGATTGGAAGAAACGAAACCTTACAGTTATCTGTTGCCAATGTAACGCCTACGGATGCGACAGGCTTGAGCATAAAATGGACATCAAACAACAAGAATATAGCAACCGTAGATATGATCACTGGGTTGGTAACTCCTGCAACCCCGGTTTCTCCGGGTTCAGTTACCATTCGCGCAACGAATATTGCCACCGGAATTTATCGGGAATCCGTTGTGACCGTATTAGATCAGGAAGTTTATGTCCCGGTAAGCGGACTAGCCTTGAGTATTCCGAAAGCTTTAGTACCTGGTCAGTCCGTCTTATTAGGGGCTGATGTATCGCCGACAAATGCGTCTAATCCAAGTGTGCAATGGTCATCTAGCGATACATCCGTTGTGAGTTTGGATAGTAGAGGTATGGCAACGGCAATAAAGAAGGGAACAACGACCATCACGGCAGTCAGTGTGGATCAGGGATCATATTCTGCGAGCAGTCAGATCCAAGTAATCGATGAACCGGATACAGCAAGAGCCCTATTATCTTTCGGTTTTGTCAATACCAACGATCCAAATCTTATGGCTGATGAGAGAGGTACCGTGACGATTGCCAGAGGGACAATTGATCATAAGGATAAAACCATTACCGTCAAGATGCCTGAAGGAACAGATTTAAAGAAGCTTGTGGCCTCGTATGAAACGCCAGGGAAAAGTGTTTTTATTGGTAATACTCCTCAGCAGAGTAATGTGACAGTTAATGATTTCTCGAATGGGATGACTTATAAGGTTTATGGTCTATCCAATGTTTCAACGGATTATAAAGTTATCATTCAACAGAGAGCGCCGGTTTCGCCAAGCAGAAACTTCTATGCTTCAACACCGGATGACGTCGTTCAAGCCAGCAAACAAGCGCAGCCGGGAGATAGCATCATTTTGAAGAACGGAACATGGACGGATGCCGATATTTATTTTAGCGGTGATGGGCTTCAGGACAAACTGATCACGTTAAAAGCGGAAACTCAGGGGCAGGTTATTTTTCAAGGGGCTTCGAGGGTTACCGTTTCCGGATCATATCTCATAGTGGATGGCCTTTCCTTTATCGGTAGAAGCGCCAGTAAGCTGGATGGCGCGGTGAAATTCGACTATTTGTCCAATCATTGTCGACTAACGAATACGACTATGGATGATTTCAACCCAACGGATAAAGACTACTTCATTAAGGACGATATGAATCCGTTAGGAGCGTCACTTCCTAAACATACTTGGATATACAATTATGGAACTTACAACCGAATCGATCACAATACGATAATACGAAAAGGCTTTACAGGTGAGACTCTTAGATTATGGAGAGGTGTCGTGCATCATTCGACAATTGATCATAATTATTTTGCCGAAAGAGCATTGGACGATGCTAATGGAACGGAAGCTATTCAAGTAGGGATGTATTTGTCACCCAACAATTGGGACACGAAGCCTTCTTATTCTACTATCGAGCATAATTTGTTCTACCATTGGATGGGGGAGATCGAAACCGTATCGATTAAAGCGCATAATACGGTTTTCCGCTATAACACCGTAAGAGAATCCAGAGGCACGGTTGCTTTACGTATATCGGATAATTCTGAAATGTACGGTAACTTCTTTATGCAAAATAATTTGAAAGATTCAGGCGGAATTCGTGTCTATGGCTCCGGGCATAAGATATATAACAACTACTTTTCCGGAGTAGCAGGTACGACCGATCAACGGGTTGGCATCGCGCTTCAGGCGGGAGTCAGCGTGCCTGGCCAGGACACACAGCCGGCGAAAAATGCGATCGTTGCTTTTAATACTATTGTGGACTCCAATTATGGGATTACCATAGGAGCAGCAGCCGATGCAGCCAAGACAGTTGGTCCTGACGGGCTGATACTTGCCAATAATTTGATCAAGGGAAGCTCTGTAAAAGAGGCGATTTTTGAAAATAATAAGGCACCCTTAAATGCAGCCACTGCAACGATTCAAGGAAACATAGTTTATGGATCACCAATCAGTACATCATTGACAACCGGGATTCGCACGAATGTAAACCCACTCTTAACCAAATCAGTCAATGAGGAGGTTTACAGACCGGATGCAGCAAGCCCAGTAATCGGTGCTGCAGAAGGGACATTCAATTTCATTACAGATGATATGGATGGACAAATTCGTTCCCAGTTAAAAGACATTGGAGCCGATCAAAGAGCAGCCGGTGCAGTAATGCGCAAACCGTTAATGGCATCTGATGTGGGACCGCTTGCGCCAAGCAGTGATAAGGAGATCACCTCGTTCAGCTTTCAAGGGCTGCCGGCGTCTTATAACGGCGTCATTGTGAATACTAATATTGCAGTTACGGTGCCTTATCAGACGGATTTGTCCACATTGACAGCCATTTTTGCAACTACCGGCACAATCGTAAAGGTTGGTTCCAAGGCACAGGTGAGCGGTACGACAGTGAATGATTTCAATAGTCAGGTGACGTATTTGGTGACAGCAGCAGATGGATCAACGAAAAGCTATACTATTCTTGTGAACAAAGAACCACATCATCAATCATCCAGTAAGTCGTCTTCAGGGCAGGGTGGCGGCGGCGGAATCGCCAATACAGACTCACAAGGTACGGAGTCCGTATCCGTATCGAAGCCAGAGGATGTTGGATTGACTGCAGCATTGGATGTGAAAAGCGGTGTTTCCAAAGCATCCATTACTACGGATACACTAAGCAGCTTTTTTAATAAAGCGAAACCTGGGACAGACGGGATCAAGACGCTAACGGTTTTGGTAAATAAAATAGAGGGTTCCAAAGGTTATGAAATTTCGATTCCGGTTTCTTTCCTGAGTGCAAATGATGGGACCAAAAAGCTGGCGCTCAAAACCGAATTCGGCTCCATTATCGTACCAACGACGATGTTAAAAGCAGCGGATATTCAAAAGTCTGCAACGGCCTCGTTGCTTATATCGAAGGCAGATACCGCTCAACTTCCCACCGAGCTGCAAAAAACGTTGACGGGTAAACCGTTCATCGACCTTGCGCTTAAGGTCGGCGATAGCTTGATCGATTGGAAGAGTGCGGATTCGCAGGTAGAAGTATCTCTGCCTTATACACTCAGCTCAAAAGATGCCGACCCTGAGCATGTAGTCGTATGGTATATGAATCGGGAAGGCAAAGCACAAACCGTTACATCTGGAAAATATGATCCTATCCAAGGCGTAGTGACGTTTAAAACGAATCACTTCAGCTTGTACGCGGTAACCGAGGTATACAAAACATTCGCCGATTTAGCGAATTATATGTGGGCGAAAAAAGCGATTGAAGTCTTGGCTTCTAAAGCGATCGTGGAGGGTACGCAAAGTAATGCTTACAGCCCAGGTACTCAAGTGACCCGAGCCGACTTTGTACTACTGTTGCACCGTACCTTGGGATTAAAGGGAGTGAACCCATCTTCGTTCCAGGATGTAAACAAAGACGATTATTATTATGATGCTGTCGGAACGGCAAAAGCGCTTGGAATCGTAGATGGCAGGGACGATAACTTATTCCATCCGCGTGATACCATTTCCAGGCAGGACATGATGGTGATGCTGGACAGAGCACTGAGCTCATTACCGAGCAACCGAAAACAAACGGGTTCTGGAGATTTAAACAGCTATAAGGATGCTTCCTCTGTATCGACATATGCTGTGAAGAGTGTGGGCAGCTTGCTCAAAGCAGGGTTAATTGAAGGAGATAGTTCCTATCTTTATCCGCAAAATCAGGTTACAAGAGCGGAAGCGGCGGTTGCCCTATACCGATTGCACAATCAACAATAAAATGCTCTGAGCCTTTAAGCTCCTTGATTCGAATAAGCCTTCATCAAAGCCGTGATTAGTTGCGATTTTGATGGAGGCTTATTTTTTTGAAATAACTGAACTTTGGTTAAATGTTTGGATATCTAGGACATTTACTCCATATCTTTACAGAACTATAATGAAAATAGAAGGATTTGAAAGCGCTAACATTATAAAGTGAAAGCAGATTTTCTTAAAAAATTTGAAAAAGAGGTGGATTTGATGAAAAAAGCTAAAGTGGTAACCCTGTGTACGGCTCTGTTGATGTGTTTGATTCAATCCAGTGTTTCGGCAGCTACTACAACGAACTTGGATTCGGACGGACCGAATAATGGACTTCCCACCTATAAGCTGATTCAAAACGTTTTGGGTCCAGATGCGATTGAAGCTCCAGATAGCTTTGATGAATTGCAGCACATTAAAGAGACCACACAATCGCCCGTAGGAAATGCCTTTATTTTTTATCTGCACCGTGATGCTGATGGTGATCCTACAGGAACGACATCGGGAAATCAACGTAATGAGATCAAGGTATATGCTGGTTCGAATGATAATCTGAAAGGTTTCCAGGGCGAAACGCTAACTTACAAATGGAAGTTCAAGGTCGATAGCACGATGCTTGTGTCGAAACGGTTCACCCATATCTTTCAGCTGAAAAGTGAGGGTGGCGACAATGATCATCCGATCGTAACATTTAGCGGAGCTAAAACAAGCTCTGGAGATGAGCTGCAGATTCGTTACAGCTCTTCGAGCAGCAGTGGTGATACGATTCTGAAAAGCATCGACTGGTCGAGCGTGCAGGGGACTTGGATCGAGGCTACAGTAACAGCAAGAATGAGCGATAACGGATCTTTATCCGTTTCATTGAAGAAGTTGGATGGAACCACACTGGCATCTTACAGCAAAAGCAGCGGAGTGGATATGTGGAGAAGCGGCAACTTCATTCGCCCCAAATGGGGCATATATCGCAGCCTAGAGGACATAACAAATCTGAATGATGCAAAAGTATATTTTGCGAATTTTTCCATCACCAAGCAGTAGGATGCTCCACCCTTCTTCTGTTCATAATGAAGAGGGGTGAATTTGTTCAAGCAGCTTTTTTCCTAGATTAAGACATGTTTGTGGTATATTATAGATTCACATAATTTATGAAACAAGTTTACGATGATCCTAGGAGCGGGGCATATGAATGAATTAAGAGACTCTCAATTACAACTACTTTGGACTGCACGTATTGATTATTCAACAAGCAGTCGAGTGGAGCCGCATCAGCATAATGATTATGAGCAGTTGCTCGTTATTTTGTCTGGAGATGGTGAGGTATGCATTGGGGAGCAGAATTACTCGGTAAAGGAAGGCGCGGCGTATTTATTATTGCGTGGGGTATCACACAGCTTTCAGTTTAAGAAGGATACGATAACTCTGGATTTTAAATTTCGATTGTCTGATTCCCGAATCCTGAAAGCCCTAGGCTCTGCTGAACCGTATTGTATATGCAGGGGCACGGAATTATCGGAGATCAAGCAGTGGTATAAAATGTCGCTTCAGCAAATGAGAAATCCGGTGGCTGTTCACCCTTTACGGATCGAAGCAGGCTTCAAGAGCACATTGGTATCCTTGCTGCTGGGGGGGACTGCCGTTCACGCGAGCCCTTACGCTGCTTTGCCTTCGGTAGATGATAATGAGCCACTGGTCCACTATTTGAAAACAAACTTTGCCGAAAAAATTACACTTGATCTGCTAGCGAAGCATTTTGGTTTTAATCGGAACTACTTGATCAAAATATTTTACGATAAAACGGGTATTACGCCCATCCAATTTCTACAAGCCATCCGCCTGGAAAAATCGAAAGAATATCTTGAATTTACATCACTATCCATATCTGAAGTAGCTGATAAGGTAGGATGGACGC
This sequence comes from Paenibacillus radicis (ex Xue et al. 2023), assembly GCF_024722015.1. GTDB lineage: Bacteria > Bacillota > Bacilli > Paenibacillales > NBRC-103111 > Paenibacillus_S. The sequence goes on from NZ_JANQBD010000018.1 coordinate 138,794, forward strand.
TGCCGTACTTTAGTAAAATTTTAAAAAAGCAAGTAGGTCTATCCCCGTCCCAGTATCGAGATTCACTACTTAATGCGGTTGGAAAGGACATAATATTGGAGCATGACTTTTTAAATGAGTGGAGAGTCGTGAGATAGAACTTCCTTCTGCAAATGCGGAAGGAAGTTTTTTTGCGTAAAAGGTGAGGAATGACAAAAACAAGTGAGTATTAACCATATCCGGGGTTTATGTGTTTCTTTATAATATTTAAAAGTATAGGGCTTAACCGATTAGACGCGAAGGGCTCAGTAGAAATTTTTTTTAGATTTTCTGTAACGTAATTCAATAGCGATAGGAGCTAAAGAGAATGGTTAGAAAAATGTCTGTTCCGCCAATGCAGTTGGTCGATTATGATGGCGAGGGTACGCAGCTGTGCGCCGTTGTGGAGGAGATTGGGAATATCACGTTAAAAAGGGCGCTTATTCCTGAGCCTGCTGAAGGGGAAGTAAGGGTAAAGGTGAAATGGGTTGGCATATGCGGCAGTGATGTGGAAGTATTTCGCGGGGCTCGCGAGCCAGAGTTTGTCTCCTATCCGACACGGCTTGGCCATGAAGTGGCCGGCATTATTGATAAAGTAGGGCCTAATGTAATCGGTCTTAAGGTGGGGGATCCTGTAGCACTTCGTTATATTTGGGGGGCCTTTGCTGAATATGTTTGTTGTTCGCCTTTTTCTGTAAAGGTTCTTCCAAAGGAGCTTCCGCTCATTGAAGGTTCGCTGATCGAAGTGCTCCCCGGCATTATTCATGCCGCAGAGCTTGGCGAAATTTCCCCTCATAAAAATGTGCTGATTACCGGACAAGGCGTCAGCGGCTTGGTGATGACGCAAATAGTTAGCTTGTACAGCCCGCGAAACCTAGTGGTAACGGATTTATTCGATGAAAAGCTGGAATTGGCCCGCAAGTATGGGGCAACCCATACCTACAAGATTCCGTCGCCGGACGCGAATACGATGGATATTTTGGGCAAAGATTTCCCTGATGGCTTCGATGTGGTCATTCCCTGCTTGCTGGAGGGGGATGGAATGGTCGATGCGATCAATGCGGCTTCCCAGAATGCGCGCATCGTAATGTACGGGTGCATTGGAACTTGCCATAAGCCGGTCGATTTCTTCAAAGTTCATAAGAAGAGGCTCGATATCTATTCGACGGAACCAAAGCGGGATATCGATAATCGCAATTATTTTGACAAAGGCTTGCAGCTTGTACTAGATGGACTGGTCAATACGGAGGAAATGATTACGCATGTGGTCCACTTAAGTAACATTGCCGAAGCGTTTAAGCTGCGCAATGAGCATAAAGGCGATACGATTCATGTAATGATTGATTGTGAAACGAACGTATAACGAGGGGAGAAGAAAATTGATGACTAACTTTACAGGAATGCAGGAAGCACCGTGGTCTGGATGGTGGAGTCAGATTCAAACGAAAGTGGATCGGATGATGGAGCAAATGGGTGAAAAATGTCCTCATGCATCTGTGTCTGGTGTTTATGACGATGTAATCCTGGATTGGTGGACTTCCGGCTTTTGGCCGGGTATGATGTGGATTTTATACGATATGACAGGCAAAGAAAAGTATCGTCAGGGTGCATGGTCTTGGGATGAACGGATCGAACAGTGTTTTTTGCGAGAAAATCGGTTTCATCATGACGTAGGCTTTCAATTTCTAAGCACAGCGGTGATTAAATATAAATTGACAGGTGACGCTAACGCCAGACGCAGGGGGTTACAGGCTGCGAACATATTAGCAGGTCGTTTTAACTTGGCCGGAGGCTTTTTGCGGGCACAAAATCAGGAGGACCGCCCCGGGGGTTCGATCATCGATACGATGATGAACCTGTCGATTCTGTTTTGGGCATCGCAAGAGTCGGGCGATCCTCGATTTGCCCAAATCGCGCGTGCACACGCGGATAGGGTACTGCGGCATACGCTTCGCGAAGATGGGTCATCGCATCATATTACAGTGTTCAATGCGGATACGGGTGAAGTGAAGGAATACGCGGGGGGTCAAGGGTATTCGCCGACCTCCTCTTGGAGCCGGGGGCAGGCTTGGGCTCTGTATGGAATGGCCAATACGTACAAATATACGGGGGACAGAAAATATTTGGACGCCGCAAAGCGTACCGCGAATTATTATCTTAGCTGTCTTCCGGATGACTACGTTGCCCATTGGGATTTCCGCGTTCCTGATTTAACCGGAGAGCCAAGAGATACATCAGCAGCAAGCATCGGCGCATCCGGTCTGCTGGAAATCGCAGAGCATCTGCCCGCTGAAGAAGGAAGAGTTTACCGTAAAGCTGCAGAATCGATCATGCAATCGCTGTCGCAAAATTACAGCACGCTGGATCGGCCTGAATTCGAGGGCATATTGCTTGAAGCTACAGGTAACAAGCCGATCGAAAGGGATGTCAGCGTATCGCTGATTTACGGTGATTATTACTATGTGGAAGCGATGGCTAAGTTACTGGGCTGGAATAATTTTATATTTTAACTACATGAGGAGTGGGCACAAAGCGGTCAAAATGATACAGTGATTGCCAACAACATTCTTTAAATCCATCAAAACAAAGCCATCCTTCCTTTTATGACAGGAAAGGGTGGCTTTTGTCATGTCTGCGTCTGTTGGTAGATAGGAATGTAAAAGATAGGCCGATAAACAGTTGTGATTGACCACCGGTCATTGCTGCATTTTTTCGCGAAGTTTACTCGGAGATGCTGCGTAATGCTTGCTGAACGCCCGGGTGAAGGAATATAAATCGGGATAACCAAGCATAATTGCGATTTCCGTGACCGTATGCCGTGTTTGCTGCAGAAGCTGAAGTGCTCTCTCCATGCGTAGCTTTTGCAAATATTGAATGGGCGTCATTCCGATCTGCTGGCTGAATATTTTGGAGAAATAAGCCCGGTGAACCGAAATATACGCAGCAACGTCTTGCACGTTAATATTTTCGGTGTAATGCATATTCATGTACTCTATGCTTCGGGGAATCCAAGCAGCAGGTCCGGCATCGGACTTGTCGGTGCTTTTTTGCGGAATCATAAGTCCGAATATACGGTAGATTGCCGCAATCAACTCTACTTGTCTCCGGCTGCTGTTATCTTCATGTTGACTGAACAAATGAACAAGAGATGTTTCGAGTTCTTTACCGATCAAACTTAAGACATAAGGGGCAGATGGACGGAAGCCGGCTTTCTCGAGCAGCAGCGGAGTTTGCCCGCCATCGATGGAAACCCAAATCATTTCCAAGGGCTGGTCGGACGGAATAATGAAATGGCGGTATACGACTCCCGGATATGCACAAAATACATCCCCCTTGGCTAGCTCAATCTGCTGTTCTCCGTAGACATGACGAATCTTTCCGTTCATAACAAAATGCAATGCGTAATAATCGATCATCCGCTGCGGGAAGCGATGATCCGGGCCTGATTTGATGCGTCCCATCCGGACCGGCCATAAGCCGCCGTTCAAGGCCAGCTCGTCTACAACATAATTGCGTGATTCTTCATACTTATCAGAATTCTGCCGCTTGCCCATTATTCCGTCCGTACCTCCTGAAATCGGTCTGTTGCCAGTAGGCTAAAGTATAGCATTGGCCTTACAAAATGACAAACCAAAATGACGAAATACCATTTGCGGCCAGCAGTCCTGGTTTTATGATAGATATGTAAAACATGCGAATGTAAATCTTGCTGAAATAAAGAAGAGGAGATGAAAATATGAGCTTAATAGAAGCAACGGCCAAGAAGACAAAGGAACGCAAAGGCGTTGGAGTTATTGATTGCGATATCCATCATACTTATAAGGACATCAAGCAGCTGTTCCCTTACTTGCCGCGTAAATACAGGGAGCGTATTGAACTGTGGGGACCGAATTTTGGCGGGGGGCCGGGTACGATGAACGGAGGCAGCATCGGAAAAAGAGCCGATTCTTTCCCTCCAGGCGGCGGTCCTGCCGGTTCGGATCTTGATTTCATGATCGACCAGCTTTTGGATCCTTTCGACATCCGCTACGGAATTTTGACAGGCGAATTTATAGCCTGCACGAACACTGCCGATACGTATTACTCGGCCGCATTGTGTTCCGCTTTCAACGATTATACGATTGAGCATTGGCTCGACAAGGAGCCCCGGTTCAGAGGCTCCATCTACCTGCCGATTCACGATGTAGCTGCATCGGTTCGGGAAATCGAACGGCTCGGCTCCCATCCCGGAATGGTTCAGGCTTATGTTCCGTCGGGCTCGCATCATCCTTACGGAAATAAAATGTTTCATCCGATATATGAGGCTTGCTTGAAGCATGGAATCAATTTCACCATGCATGTAGGAGCTATCGGCGATGGGATGAACGCACCCGCTACGAATGTCGGCTATCCTTCGTACTATATTGAATATCGTGCTGCCCGTACGCAAGCTTACATGGCCCACATGGCCAGCTTTATCTTCGAAGGCGTATTCGAAATATTTCCGGAGCTGCAGGTGGCGTTTATCGAAGGCGGCGTCTTCTGGGTTGCTCCTTACTTGTGGCGTCTTGACCAGGACTGGAAAGCACTTCGCGAGCAGACGCCTTGGGTGAAGAAAAAGCCTAGCGAATATTTTCTTACCAACATGTTCATCGGCTCCCAACCGATTGAGGAAACGCCGAACCGACAAGCGTTCGATACGTTGTTCGAGGCTATGCACGCCAAGGACAAGCTGCTCTTCTGCAGCGATTACCCGCATTGGGATTTCGACTCGCCAAAGCTAGTTTTCCCAAAAATGGACAAAGAAACAACAAATAACGTGTTTTACTATAACGCTGCCAAATACTATGGCCTGCCTATGCCGGACAAAACGGAGGAATAACGATGGCGCACCATTATTTAGGAACAGTTGATGAATTCACGGAGGACGAACCGAAAATTGTTGATGTAAAAGGGCGGAGCGTAGGCATTTATAAATTATCCGGAAAGCTTCATGCCATTCTTAATTATTGTCCTCATCAGGGGGCGCATCTTTGCAAAGGGCCAGTTACTTCATGGGTCACATCGCCGCTGCCCGGGCAATTTGTTTACGAACAAGAAGGGGAAATCGTTCGTTGTCCCTGGCACCATTGGGAATTTGACATTAAAACCGGCGGTCTAGTTGTAGATAATAAAGTCCGCACAAAAACCTACGAGGTTGTAGTAGAAACGTTTGATTTGTCGGTGGAGCAGGGAAAAGTATACATCGAGATGTAGCAGTGCCAATGAGATCTTATCCGAGGACGGGCAGACATTTTCCAGGCTGTGCGCTCGGATAAGGTTTTTTTGGACTTAATTTGACCCTCTTCGCAGAGCAAATAGCCAATGTGCCGGGTCTGGATAAGGTACTCATGAATAGATTCATCGCAATCCCTTACAAATTGACAAACAAACCTCATGACAGTGGAAGAAGTGAACCCGTGTTTATGAACCCCATTGCTGAAATCGAGCTATCATTTATGGACTGAATCCCTAGCTTCCGCGGGAGCCGAAAAGTTAAATTTACAGAAATCTGGATATTTTGGATGAAAGTGAGCGAGAGGTAGTTGTTGGGCGCTTAGGTCTTGAAGCAGGTGAAGAGGAAAGGACACAGAGGGAGATTGCAAAGGAGCTAGGGATTTCGCGCAGCTATGTATCCCGGATTGGGAAGCGGGCGTTGATGAAGCTGTATCATGAGTTTTATAAGGTAAAGCGATGACAGAATAAATGTCTAAAAAGACTGCTTTTACGGCAGGCTTTTTAGAATACTACAAAAGGAAGGTAACTGAAGTGGACGAGCTTATCAGAGTTGTTGAGAACATGATAACACAAGTCCGGCTTTTAGATTACATAAAGCAGTCTAGTTTGGGAAACTCCTTTGATACATAAATGAATTTCTCATACCGAGCTAACACGTGACTCTTCTGCTCTGGGTAGTGCTCATGCAAATAATCGATGAAGTAGCCTGGCTTTTCACTGTTGCCTTTGAAGAGGTCGTAATGCAAAGGAACAACGGTCTCCATATCCGCAGCGACGGCAAGCTCGACTGCCTCCCTATAGTTCATGTTTCCTTGCAATCTTAAAGATCGGAAGGCGTCTTCCCATTAATCGGCAACATGCCAATATCGATGGCTTCTTCCTTCAATGAAACGACCAGCCCCGGATAGATGATCGTATCTCCGGCATGATACAGCGTGACGCCATTCAGCTTAATAATATATCCGACATAGCGATGGCCAAGTTCGGCATCGTATTCAAGTTCCTCGTGAGCTGCAGGAACAGCTTTAATATGAATATTAGATCCTTCCCACCACTCCCCGGTTCGAGCTAGTAGCAATTGTTCATGAGAAATGCCCCGATTCAGCATTTCAGCGTGGCAATAACCAGGTGCCATAAAGAGGGTCCCCGCATTATTGCGCCCCATCACGGACACTGTAGCAAGATCCAAATGGTCGAGATGATCGTGAGTAATCAAACAATATGTCGCATTAGTGATATGTTCCGGTTGGATTGGCGCCGAAAATGTCCTCTTTGGGTTCTCGGATAAATAAGGATCAATATAGACCGTCGTGTCACCACCCTTTACAACGACGCTCTCCTGTCCCAAAAACCAAATGGCAAGCATGCCGTATGGCACTCTTGTATTGTTCATTTCATGGATGAAATCAGCTCCGAAACGTTGTCGAGCCACTGGTGTCTTCCCCCTTTCGGATTTCCAGATATGCTCTGTTCACTACGTTTATGGGCTCACCCATTAGGAAAGCTCTTACATTACCCACAGCGGTATCCATCAATCGGCCTCGTGCGTCCTTGGTTGCCCATGCAATATGTGGCGTAACAATGCAGTTAGGAGCTGAAAGCAGCGGGTTGCTTGGCAGTGGCGGTTCTACGGACAGTACATCCAGACCAGCGCCGGCTAGACGTCCCTCACACAATGCATCAGCAAGATCCTGTTCATGGATGAGAGGGCCGCGAGATGTATTGATCAGGAAAGCCGAAGGCTTCATCATTCGAATGCGTTCTGTGTTTATCAATTCCGTCGTCTCCGGGGTAAGAGGGCAGTGAAGGCTTATTACATCCGATAGCCGGAGAAGGTCGTTAAGTGAAACCCATTCGACTCCTGCTACAGGTGCAGGTTGGGTGCGTCCGCTGCCCACGGCCAAGACCTTCATCCCAAAGGCAGCTGCTATCTGTGCGGTTTGACTCCCGATTTTGCCGAGGCCAATTAATCCGAGCGTACGTCCTTGTAGTTCGACTTGAGAGGAGCGTGTGAAGCAAAAGTCCGATGATCGAACCCATTCTCCATCCCGTACGGCGTTCCCATGCATCTGAACCCGATGGCATAATTCCAGGAGCAGGGCAAAAACGAATTGGGCGACAGAATGAGTGCCATAGGTGGGAACATTAGTTACGGGAATCCCGCGACTTGCAGCAGCTTGAACATCCACAACGTTATAACCTGTTGCCAGTACACCGATATAGCGGAGATACGGAAGCCCGGTCAACGTTTCTTTGGATAGGGGAGTTTTATTAGTAAGAAGCAAGTTCGCCTCTGCCGCCCTCTCCATGAGCTGTTCAGGCAGCGTTCTTTCATATACGGTAAGATTGCCTAAGGCTTCGAGACGCCCCCAATCTAAATCTCCCGGATTCAAAGTAAATCCGTCCAATACTACGATATTCATGCAGGAACAACTCCTTGATAGTTGATTTGTCGTAGCGAATACATTAATTATGCGTCCGTAACAAAGAACGCCCTTATATGTAATAACCAGTATAAGGGCGTCTGTTTGTATTAGACTATCGTGTTTATGGGGTTATTTATGTTCCTTTGACCTATCAGGCAACAGGAAATCGAAGTCACAGCCTTTATCTGCCTGTAGCACATGCTCCTGGTAAAGCCTAGTGTAGCCTCGTCCTGTAATCTTGAGAGGTGTCCATTCACTGCGGCGTCTCGCCAGCTCTTCTTCAGACACCAGCAGCTGCAGAGAGCGGCGTTCTACATCCAGTTCAATTTCGTCCCCTGTTCTTACAAGAGCGATCGTTCCACCGACCGCAGCTTCCGGTGTAACATGCAGCACGACGGTGCCGAAGGCGGTACCGCTCATACGTGCATCGGAAATGCGCACCATATCACGCACGCCCTGCTTCAGCAGCTTATCCGGAATAGGCAGCATACCCACCTCCGGCATACCCGGCGCACCGATAGGTCCGGCGTACTGGAGTACGAGAATATCGTCTTCCCTTACATCGAGCTCAGGGTCGTTTACACGTGTTTCCAAGTCTTCGACCGAGGTGAATACGATGGCTTTACCGCGATGCGAAAGCAGAGATTTGGAAGCAGCCTTCGTCTTAATGACAGCACCATTCGGAGCCAGATTGCCGTGCAAAATAGCGATACCGCCTTCGGGGTGAAGCGGCTTATCGTAAGGATGGACAATATCACGATATGTTTCAGAGATTGTGATATCCTTCAACCATTCCCCAATAGGTTGACCAGTGATAGTCATTTCATTTAGATGCAGGAGAGGGGAGAGTTCCTTTAGAACAGCGGGAGCTCCCCCTGCCCGGAACAGATCCTCCATTTGATATTTTCCCGCAGGTCTTAGATTGGCGAGGAATGGTGTTGTTCGGCTTAATTCATCAAATAAGCTGAGCGGTAGCTCGATTCCCATGCGTCCGGCTATGGCGATGAGATGGATGACGGCGTTGGAGGAACCACCAACAGCCATAAGAAGCCTGATTGCGTTCTCAAAGCTGCCCTGAGTGAGTATTCTTGAAGGCTTAAGTTCCAGTCTTACTGCCTCAACAATCTGCTTGCCTGTCTCCTGCGCAGCGGCTAACCTTTGGTTATGTGTTGCAGGTATTGCAGCCGCACCTGGAAGCATCAGACCTAAAGCTTCGGAGCAGACAGCCATTGTACTTGCGCTGCCCATAACCATGCAATGTCCAGCTGTTGGGGCTAACGCTGTATTGATTTTAACAAGCTCTTCCTCACTAACTTTGCCGCCGCGGTATTCCTGCCAAAAATATCGGCAATCGGAGCAAGCGCCTAAGGTACGCCCTTCGTATTCACCGTTGGCCATAGGGCCACCTGTAAACATGATGGCCGGGATGTCTGCGCTTACAGCACCCATCAGCTGGGCAGGGGTTACTTTATCACAGCCGCCTAAGAGAACCACTCCATCAATCGGCTGCGCACGAATCATCTCTTCTGTATCCATAGCGGCAAGGTTGCGGTAAAGCATTGTTGTAGGGCTCGTATTGATTTCACCCAGTGAAATAGTGGGGAACTCCAGGGGCACGCCGCCCGCCATAATTACACCCCGTTTAATCGCTTCGATCAAAGGGCCGAGATGAGAGTGACAACGATTAATTTCGCTATATGTGTTACAAATACCAATAACAGGTTTATCGAAATCTTTTTCGCTATATCCTAGATGACGATTAAAGGCTCTGCGCAAAAATTGGCTGAATCCCCGGTCCCCATAGGATGTGTAGGACTTGCTCATAGTTGGTAACCTCCATTCAAATGTCAATTTCATAATCATGTATGAACAGGTTAAGGGAGCCGGGTGATGCAAAATTGCTCATCGTGGCCGAGCAGCTCGGCTTTTGTCATTTTGCCGGAGGCCACATCGAGAATCTCCTGATATATTTCTTCTCCCATTTGCTTCAGTGTTTTTTCGCCTGTCAGTACACTGCCTGCATTGATATCGATATTTTCTCGCATGGTTTGGTACGTTTTGGGATTACCGGTAATCTTGATGACGGGTACGCCCGGAAACCCGGTAGGTGTGCCCCTTCCGGAAGGGAACAGAATCATTTGGGCGCCGGCTGCGACTTGTCCGGTGGAAACTTCGCCATCGTGCCCGGGTGAATCCAGCAACAGCAAACCTTTTGAGTCAGGCGTTTTTCCATACTGCACAGTTCCGCTAAACTGTGCATTGCCGGATTTCTTCATACTTCCCAGCGACTTTTCGACCACACTTGATAAACCGCCGTCATAGTTTCCTTTAGAAATGAGATGAGTTCGGTTGACGTTGCTTGAATTTTGCGTTTGACGCCGCAGCTTTTCCTCAGTCCGTGCTACAATGTCGCGGATTTCTGCAGCGATATTCTCGTTGACCGCACGTCGTGCCAATATTTCCTCTGTGCCGATCAACTCCGTGATCTCGCTTAGAATGGATGAGCCACCTTGGGCTACGAGCATATCCGAGGCTATGCCGAGGGCGGGGTTGGCGATGAGGCCCGAGGTCATATCGGATCCCCCGCAGTTAAGTCCGATCATCAGGTGACTGACAGCTGCTTCTTCACGAGTTTGGCGTGAGGCGATCTGCTGCATTTCACGTGCATATTTTGTCCCCTGCTGGATGGCGGCTAGCGAATCCCCTTCTTTTTGAATAACAACAGTGGATAGCATTTTCTGAGTAGACGCAATGCCATCCGCCAGCTCGTAGGGAGAGAACCGTTCGCATCCGAGTCCTACCACGACAACGCCGGCGAAGTTAGGATTGCGGCCGATTTGGATCAAAGTCCTGGCTGTTACTTCCAGATCTTCTCCCACCTGGCTGCAGCCTACAGGATGCCGGAAATAAATAGATCCCGGCACCTGATAAGCAATTCGCTCAGCGACCTTGGCAGAACAGAATACAGAGGGGATGACCGCAATCAGATTACGCACGCCGACCGAGCCATCCTTACGATAGTACCCCATAAAGGAGTCGGACATTTATTTCAAACCCCTTTCGCAGTACATATTATGGTTATGAATCCAGCATCCTTTATGGATGGCTGTGCACATTTTGCCGATTTCCTCTCCGTATTTCATAACAGGCTCATTGGCTTCGAAATCTTTAAGTGCGATTTTGTGTCCGAATTCAATCGCTTCTTCAGCTGTCAGTTCATCCAATCGGTCTGGAAACCTGATGACGCAGCGGTCCCCCTTTTGAAGCGGGACCAAGGCCACGGCGACATTATCAAGCGGATCCAGAACAAGTGCGGTTTTATCATAACCGCTCACTGTGGAATCATTATTATTCATCATGACGTTCTCCTTCAAGAACGAGTTATTTTAGAAACGATACATCCTGATGCATCAAAAGTTAAGCTGCTGGTTCCAATTAATTCGAAAGGTACTTTTTGTCGCTTCATCGTCTCCAGAACGGAAGCGGATACAAACATTTTCTCCAGATGCAGCGTGTTTGGGATTTGCACCAGGCTCACTTTTGAGGGCTCACGTTCAGGTCCCAAACTGCGTAGGGCAGCTTCTATAGCTTCTTTCTCATTGTCAAAAGTCATCGGCAGCATCGCTCGCTGCAGAAAGGTGCTTGTGATAGTGCTAGTGTACGTAGCGGTCGAATTGATTTTTTGTGTTAGCGCTTTCGTGGTGAAATCGGCCAGCCCGATACCTTGGGCATTGCCGCCGGAACTATTTGCAAGATCAAGCACGACCAGTCGTTTGACCTTGGGTGCAGCAGGCTCCGGCATACCAGCAATTCTCCACCGGCCGATGATATTCGGATCCATGCCGGAGCCGCTGAATGTTTTTCCCATCTGCTCAACAACCAGCAGATCGATATCGTCAATAGGAAGCCGTGGCATCATCGTCTTAGAACGGGTCAGCAGCCTGGATTCCTTACTGTGCCATTCGTTCGGTTCAACACCTACGATATCGGCGGTCTCGTCATATCCGTTTTCGAGTATGGCTATGCCTAATGCAACAGGTGCATGCTCCAGCGCATACTTGGAAACCGCCTCGATGTTTATAGCCATATCTTGAACCCCCGCGCCGTGGATAAAAGAGGCGCCGGTGATTTTACCGAGACCGATTGCGATCATTTTGCTCAGCCCGCTTTCTACGCTTCCACGGAAGGCTGTGTGGGCCTTAATCCGGTTGACCACGATGATCCCGTCGGCAGAACAGGCATGCTGATCCATATAAACCGGAAACGGCGATGGTCCGGGCGTATACCCGAGCAGCTTCACGTCCATAGAAGAGAGGATGGGAGCTCCCACGGATTGTTCGGTAATGCCCAGATGGCGCAGCACATCGACTTGGCCTTCCGCGGTAGCTCCTCCGTGGCTGCCCATCGCCGGAACGACAAAAGGGTGAAGCGATAGATTGCGAAGTGCGGATGCAATAGCTCGCACTATTAACGGAAAGTCGGTGATGCCCCGGCTTCCCGCTGTAATCGCTACGGTGGCGTTTTCCGGCAAACTGCGGATGCCAAGCGAATTTGTCACGATTCGCTGGACTGTATCCTCAATCTCACTTAGCCGCTCAGAAGGAAATGATAACCGAACCTCAAATAAATCCACAGCTTACACCCCGCTTGTCGAGGGGGGTCTGACGATCGCTTTTATAATATGCGGATCTCGAGTTTCCATTTGAAGCAATGGGATTTCGAAATCTTTGAGCTCGTATTCGTGGGTAATGATTTCACGAACGGGGATTTTTTGCTGCTCGACCATTTGGATGGCCTGTTTCCATACGTTTGGACTTGAAACTGAGCCGTAAATCTCCAAATCTTTGCGGACGATAATATTGGCTTCAATCTCGGCTCTTCGCTCAAAAATGCCAACCAGACAAACTCTTGCTCCCGGTGCGGTAACTTCAAACAAGCTTTCAAAGGCGGATGCACTGCCAGACGCTTCGATGATCACGTTAAAAAGCTCGCCGCCAGTCACTTCCAGTGCTTTGGCCGTATAATTGTCGGCCGATAGGTTGATCGTATGGTCGGCACCAAGCCTTTTGCCGACGTCCAGACGGTTTTGCCGCAAATCGACTAAGGTTACGGAGGATGCGCCGAAAGCTTTCGCCATAGCGGTAGTAAGCAGTCCGATCGGCCCGGCGCCAACGACAAGCACATGATCGGCGGGCGTCACTCTTACCTTCTCAATACTGCGGTAAGCTACAGCTGTCGGCTCAATCAAACAAGCTTCCTCGAAAGACAAGTTCGGAGAGAATGGATGAAGCGCGTAGCTTGGTACAACGATGTATTCCGCAGCAGCGCCGTTACGGCCAAAGACACCGTTTTCAACGCGCTTCGGACATATATTGTAATTGCCTTTGCGGCAGTTTACGCATTTGCCGCAAGGAATGGTCACCTCTCCGACTACCCGCTGGCCGATGGTAAATTCGCTGACGTTCTCCCCGACAGCTTCAACTTCTCCCGACCACTCATGGCCCGGTATAATGGGAAAGGTCACACGATGATTTTGTAAGCCTTGGTATAAATGAAGGTCCGTTCCGCAAACGCCGATACAGCGGACGCGCACCAACACCTCATATGGGCTGCATGCCGGCTTTTCGGTGGGGCGTACATGCATGACCCGTTCTTTATCGACCATGACGGCCAGCATTTCATTAGTTGACATGTTTCATTCATCCTTTCACCCCCGAAAGCCTACAGAGATCTGTACAAGCTTCTACAGCTTTTGCTCGTAGGAATAAAACCAATAGTGGATGACTTCACAGGCTGCGCCAATGGAGGCGGCAAGCTCGCCGAAACGGCTCGGAACAATGTCTATTCGGGTTGAAGCATAGAAGTAGCATCGTTCCGACAATGTACGGTGAATTGGATTAAGTATCCATTTATCAGCTTTGGCCATGTCGCCCCGGATAATAATGACTTCCGGATTAAATGTATTGACGACGTTGGCGAGTCCGATTCCCAGAAATTCGCCTGTTTCCGTCAAGGCTGTAATCGCTCCATTATCGCCAGCATTGGCAAGCGCAATAATTTCATCCACCTTAGGCGGAGTTTCGATATTTTTGTTTTTCATAAAATTGCGTATAAGCGCTTGAGGCGAGGAGTACATTTCCCAGCAGCCTCGGTTGCCGCAGTTACAGCGCGGGCCTTCCATATTGATGGTCATATGTCCCATCTCTCCAGCAAACCCATCTTGTCCCCGAAATACTTTCCCGTCTATAAAAATGCCAACGCCAATACCTCGATTGGTGACGCTGAGTAAAATTTGATGATTTCTTCCTTTGCCGGCCCCGAAGGTCGATTCCCCGATCACTGAAGTATTGCAATCGTTATCGACAAAAGTTTGAATCCCCGTGTAGCTTTCCACCAGATGCTTTAACGGCAGGTTTTGCAATCCTGCGTTAGGCGCAATTACGAGTGTGCCTGTCTCGTGATTGACGATGCCGACGACCCCGATGCCAATACCGATGATGCCGAGAGCGGACTGCGGAACGGCACTGCGAGCTTCATCGATCGCTTTGAACAATTGATCAACGATTTCTTTTTCGTTATCAGAGATGAGATACGATTTCTTCCAGTGCACGCCGGCATTCAGGTTGACCACGATTACCGTCATGAAGCCGACATTCAACTCGATACCAATCACATAGCCGGCATCCCCGTTAAAATTTAGAAGGGTAGGCCTGCGGCCGCGTTTCGATTTGACTTCGCCGATTTCGACTACATACCTTTTGGCAATAAGCTCTTCGACCATGGAAGAAACAGTTGCTTTATTGAGTTTTGATATTTTGGATATTTCGATTCTGGAAATCGGTCCTTTTTCACGGATAAGATTCATGACAAGCATGATATTAATTTGCTTGATGAGGTCCGCATCTCCGGTCATTTCGCGTTTTATCATGGGATCCCCCTATAGATATATTAGTGGAATTAAGTTTATCGTATAAACTATAGGGCAACAAGTTATTGTTTCTAGTTTAACTAATAAACAAATACAAAACAAATCTGATGAACAAACAAACTGATGGGCAATCAGCTGGTTCAACGTAATTATAACCCAATAAATCAGCGTTGAAAAGTGTTTGTGTACAAAAAATAAAATTTCTAAATTATTAAATAGCTATATTGACTTGGGAAAATATGTTTGATAATCTGTGTTCGTGGGATTTATTTAATTTAACTCTTAAACTAAATGAACTCAAATCTGATTTTCATTTTAAAGGGCGTATCATAAAGGTAAGCGCTTCCTAAATCAGGCGGCTGCTTGTCGAAGACAGGAGCGAAAGGACAATGAGAGAAAATACAGTTAAACGGCGGCTGCGCGAAGGGAAACCGAGTGTAGGATCGTGGCTGTCCATTCCGAGCCCGTACACATCGGAGGTGATGGCCCAAGCCGGATACGATTGGCTGGTCATTGACATGGAGCATAATCCTATTTCCATTGAAACGGCGGGACTAATGGTATCTTCAATGTTTAATACGAGTACGGTACCGCTTGTACGGGTGCCTTGGAACACAGGGGAAAATATTAAAAGGGTGCTCGATATGGGCGCATGGGGCATCGTTGTTCCGATGGTCAATACAAAGGAGGATGCAGAGCTCGCTGTACGCGAAGCCAAGTATCATCCGCTTGGCAGCCGCAGTGTCGGCGGGCGAAGGCATGCGGTTGGGTTCGAAACCGATACCTCAACTTATTTTGAGAAAGGCAACGAACAGATCGCAGTGATTGTACAAATTGAACATATCCAGGCCGTACGCAATATTGATGACATACTGAGTGTGCCTGGAATCGATGCTTGTTTTATTGGACCCAATGATTTGATGTCTTCCATGGGACTGAAGCCGGGGCTGGAGAGCACCGATCCGGCGGTTGCAGCCGCTATAGAGGAAGTGAAACAGTCCGCCCGTCGCAATGGTGTACCGACCGGTATTCATGTTGCTAGCCCAGAGGCGGCCAACAAGCGCATTGCCGAAGGCTTTCAATTTATCGCTATTGCCAGCGAAATTGCCGGAATGCTCAGCAAAGCTTTGGCCGATATATCCCAATTGGATGCTTCGGCGCTCGAAAGTAAGAGCGCTATAAAGGAAGTGCGGTACTAACGAATGCGAAAGGAGTCCTTTTCATGACGAACAAAGTGCTTGTCACTCCAGATATGTTTCATCAGGACGCCGTGACTTTGTTAAAGGAGTCGGGGTTTGAAGTAGTCTTTACAAAGCCGACCCGCCACGTGACTGAAGATGAGGTCCGTCAAAACATTATTGACGCTGTGGCCTATGTGGTCGGATCCAACCCGTTAACAGCTAGAACGATAAGCGAGGGGAAAGAGCTGAAACTCATCGCCCGCTTCGGGGTCGGTTATGATGCGATCGACTGGCGGTATGCGATGCAAAATGGTATTACGGTAACGGTTACGGCTGGAGCTAATGAACAATCTGTCGCGGATATGGCGCTGGCGCTCATGCTCAGCGTATCGAGGCAAATTCCTTATTTTGACCGGTCCATCCGGGAAGGCCAATGGACGCCGCAAATATTGACTCATGAGATGTGGTCGAAAACCGTTGGCATCATGGGGACCGGGAGAATTGGCAAAGCCGTCGCCAAACGTGTAGCCGGATTCGATGCAACCATTTTGGCCTATGACGCCTACCCGGATTATGCTTGGGCGGAGCGGGCAGAGGTTACTTATGTAAGTAAGGAGCAGTTACTTGCGGAGTCGGATTATATATCACTTCATCTGCCATTGAATAAGGAAACGGATCGGATCGTTGACGCCTCATTTTTGGAGCAAATGAAGCCAACCGCCTTCCTGATTAACACGGCTAGAGGGCAATTGGTCGACGAATCTGCACTCTATGAGGCGTTAGCGCGTAAATCCATCGGCGGGGCAGGCTTGGACGTTTACAACAAAGAGCCGTTGTCCAAGGATTCCCCGTTGTACTCGCTGGATAATTGCGTACTTACCCACCATGTTTCATCACATACGAAGGAAGCAATGCGCCGTATGAGCCTGCTGTGTGCCGAAGAAATTATCCGGATGGGCAAAGGCCAGCCTCCGCAGCATTCGATTCCGGAGAAGCTGTAATTATTTTATTTCTTTAATTCTTTTATTCTTAGAAAGGACTGATTAAGATGAGAGGACTGCTTTATATCAATGGAAAATGGGAGGAGCCAAGTCGGGGAGCTTATTTTCCTTCCTACAATCCCGCAACAGGCGAACAGGTCGGGGAGGCTGCGGACGGTTCTCGTGAAGATGTACAGCGCGCGGTCGAAGCTGCATCCAAAGCGTTTCCGGCATGGTCACAAATGACGGCGTTGGAACGGGCTGACCTGATGATGGACTGCTACCACCGTATTAACGCGGAGTTCGAGGAGCTGGCGGAAATTTTAACAGTGGAGCAGGGCAAGCCGCTGCAGGAAGCAAGAAACGAGCTTGTTTACGCCAACAGCTTTTTCCGCTGGTTTGCCGAGGAGGCGCGCCGCATTTATGGAGATACGGTACCTGCAAACAGCAAGGATAAAAGATTGCTTGTCATCAGGCAGCCGGTCGGAGTTGTCGCGGCGATCTCTACCTGGAATTTCCCGCAGGCTATGGTGACGCGGAAAATTGCACCGGCGCTGGCGGCAGGCTGCACGATCGTCGTTAAGCCAGCCAAGCATACTCCGCTGAATGCCGTTGCTTTATTTAAAATATTCGAGAAGGTAGGATTTCCTCCAGGTGTACTGAACCTGATTACGACATCTACGTCCAGCGAGGTGGGGGATGAATTTTTAACGAATCCGGCTATCCGTAAAATCACGTTTACCGGCTCCACGGAAGTAGGCAAATATTTGATCAAGCGCTCAGCGGATCAAGTGAAGAAAGTATCCATGGAGTTGGGCGGTCATGCACCGTTTATCGTATTCGCCGACGCGGATCTGGAAGACGCGGTTAATGGGGTGATCGGCAGTAAATTCCGCAATGCCGGACAAACCTGCATTTGCGCCAACAGAGTGTATGTCGAGCGTTCCGTCAAGGAACCGTTTGAAGCCCTTTTAGTTGAAAAGGTGAACCAGTTGAAATTGGGCGACGGACTGGACCCGGGTACAACGATCGGTCCTCTGATTGATGAAGGAGCGGTTGAAAAATCCAAGGAACATGTGGACGATGCGGTGTCTCAGGGGGCTAAAGTGTTGACCGGCGGCAAGAGAGCAGAGCGGCAGGGACAATTTTTCGAGCCTACTATACTTAGCGACGTTAACGAAAATATGTTAATCTGCAAAGAGGAAACCTTCGGTCCTGTTGCCCCCCTGATGGTTTTTGACTCGGAGGAGGAAGTAATAGCGCGTGCGAACAACGTTCCTTACGGCTTGGCATCGTATTTCTATACGAAGGATTTAAGCCGTGCATTCCGCGTGGCTGAGAAGCTGCAGTACGGCATCGTTGGTTTGAACGATCCGTTCCCGTCCGTAGCGCAGGCTCCGTTCGGCGGTGTGAAAGAGTCCGGAATCGGGCGCGAAGGGGGTAAAGAAGGGATTGACGATTTCCTCGAAACGAAATATATTTCAATGAAAATTTATAGCGAATGAGGGGAAAGCAGTGACGCTCAGGCAGGAAGTTCGAATAGGTATGATCGGTTATAACTTTATGGGAAAAGCCCACAGCAACGCCTACAGGCAGCTTCCGTTTTTTTTCGAAAAGTCCGCAGTACCTGTGCTGAAGGCCATAGCGGGACGCAACGAGGAAGAGGTTCAGAAAGCGTCCCGGAAAATGGGCTGGGCTTCGTATGAAACCGATTGGCGCAAGCTTATTGAACGGGATGATATCGATGTCATCGATATTGCAACGCCCAACCATACCCACGTGGAAATGGCGATCGCCGCTTTGGAAGCAGGCAAGCATATCATTTGTGAAAAACCGCTTGCCATTACTTTGGAAGAAGCCAAGCGAATGAAGGCGGCCGCCGATCGCTCCGGCAAAGTGAACATGCTGATGCATAATTATCGCTTTGCTCCTGCCGTGCAGTTTGCCAAACAGTTGATCTGTGAAGGGAAATTGGGGGAAATCCGTCATATCCGCGCCGTTTATTTGAACCAAAGCATGATAGATCCGAACCGACCGTTTAGATGGCGGCTCAGCAAAGAAATTGCCGGTTATGGTGCACTTGGCGATATCGGCAGTCATATTATCGATTTGGCTTCGTTTCTTGTTGGGGATTTTAAGAAAGTTTCGGGGATGATGGAAACCTTCGTCAAAAGCCGTCCTGATGCAGGTCCGGATGGACAGCCAAATTATGAAAAAATGATCGAAGTCGACGTAGATGACACATCCGCCTTTTTAGCCAAATTTGAAAACGGCGCCGTAGGCGTATTTGAAGCAACACGTTATGCGGGCGGCAATAAAAACGGAAATCGTTTTGAAATCAATGGGGAAAAGGGTTCGATCCGCTGGGATTTTGAGCATATGAACGAATTGCAGGTTTATTTTACAGATGAGGACGAATTGCTAAGAGGATTTCGAACAATCAATTGCACTGAAATGAAGCATCCTTATGCAGGCAACTATTGGCCCCCGGGTCATATTCTCGGCTACGAGCACACGTTTATCAGCTTGATTTACGAATTGATCAACGGAGTTGCAAACGGGTTAAATCCGCAGCCTAATTTTGCGGACGGCGTGTATAACCAAGCGGTTATGGAAGCGGTTTCCCAATCCTCCGAGCTTGGCCGATGGGTCAACATATCCGATTTGCTTGGCCCGCAATAATATTCCAAATTTATTTTAGTAAGAAAGGAATGACCCGGATTTGAACAACAAGATAAAAGTGACGGTCTGGAATGAGTTTGTACACGAACGGACGATGGAAGAGGTTAGGAATTTATACCCGCTAGGAATTCACACGGTTATAGCGAACTATTTGAACAAGGCTGGAATGGAAGCGGTTACGGCTACGCTCGACCAACCCGAGCACGGCTTGACGGAGCAAACATTAGACAACACCGACGTTTTGATCTGGTGGGGACATATGCACCATCATGAAGTGGATGATGAGATCGTGGAAAAAGTACGCAGGAAGGTGCTCGCCGGTATGGGACTGATCGTCCTTCATTCCGGTCACAATTCCAAAATCTTCAAAAAGCTGCTAGGCTCGGACTGCCGACTGAAATGGCGCGAATCGGGTGATATGGAACGGCTGTGGGTCGTGAAGCCCGGACATCCTATCGCCGAGGGCATTGGGGATTATATTGAATTGGAGCACGAAGAAATGTACGGCGAAATTTTCGATATTCCCGATCCGGACGAATTGGTTTTTGTCAGCTGGTTTTCAAGCGGTGAAGTATTCCGCAGCGGATGTACGTTTACCCGGGGGAAAGGTAAAATCTTTTATTTCAGACCCGGTCATGAAACGTACCCTACATTCTACAACGAAAAAGTTTTAAGAGTTATTCAAAACGGGGTAAAGTGGGCTAAGCCGCTTGAAATATCTCCTATCGTATTTGGACATGCAGGAGCTGTGGGGCAGGGCATATATAACTTATAAAATAGGGAGGGATAGTTTTGAAAACGTTTAAAAAAGCATCGTTAAAGGCTTTGGTCGTATCTCAAATGCTTGCTCTTGTTTTAGCTGGCTGCAGCTCATCCGCACCGGCAAACTCAACGAAGTCGGATCCGGCACCAAAAGCGGATGAGTCTAAAAAGCAGGTGAAATTAACATGGCTCGTCCGCAGCGAACCTTCTGTAGAGCCTTGGTACAGCGCTATGGTCAAAGGATTCGAGGCTAAAAATCCAAACATTAAAATCGAGCTTCAAGTCATCCCTCAGGCAGAAGTGGATCAACGGTTAACAACTATGATTGCTGGCAAAAACGTGCCTGACGTATGGTCTCCCAACTGGGCCAACTCCGGGTACCCTACTTATAAAAACATGGATGCCCTGCTTGACTTAACTCCGTATATTAAGAAGGACCGGGATCTGTACAAAGGGATTCCGGATGAAGTTTTAAACATTTACAGTAAAGACGGCAAATATTACGGATTCCCAATGTCTAATACTTCGACTTTCTTATTTTATAATAAAGATTTATTCGACGCGGCGGGACTACCGTATCCGAGCTTGGATTGGAACGATAAATCGTGGAACTGGAATGCGATGGTGGAAACGGCTAAAAAGCTGACCAAAGACATAGGCGATCCAAGCAAGCAGGTATTCGGCGTATGGAACGCCCAGCCAGCCAATAAATCGGCGTGGTTATTCGGCGGCGACTTCTTTAAGAAAGAAGCGTATGATACCGGAAACATGGGGGATCCACAGGTTTCCAAAAACCCTAAAAATATCGAAGCCATTCAAGCCAATTTGGATTTGATCAGCAAGCACAAGGTGTCACCTAATCCGGCGCAGCTTAGCGCAGCCTCTCAGCTTGGAGATCCGTTTATGACGGGTCGCGTTGCTATGGTTATTCAAGGAGGATGGGGCTTCAGAACCTATAGGGACGCCAAGTTCAAGTGGGCGGCCGCGGCCGTACCGTTCGCTCCGGACGGAAGCAAGCAAGTTCCGCTTTATGTGGACCCGTGGTCAATCAGCAAAACCTCGAAAAATCCAAACGAAGCATGGGAATTTATTAAATTCTTAACCGACCCGACTAATGGCGCTAAGGAATATGTCAAAGCAGCCATGTCTTATCCGGCAAACCTGGATTTGGCGCAGGATTGGTACCAAGCGACAACATCCGTATCGGCCATGAGCATGCAGGACATTAAGAAGGTGTACGAAGGATCGATTCCGTTCGGTCGCCCGTCCGACAATCACAAAATCAGCAAATTCTCCACGATTTTAACGACAAGCAATCAAACGTTCGACGCCATCTACAATGGTAAAGTGTCTGTTGAAGAGGGGCTGAAAACGATCGATCAAAACTTAAGTAGTCTAAAATAACCGGTGAGCGGCAAAAAGGCGGTAAGAGCTGCGATAGATGCTTTTTGCCGCCTCCCTGCAGCTTTTCTCATTAGGAAGAGGTGATCTTACATTGATAACTGAGCGGGTATCCGAGCACAAAGCTATTTTAGTAACCGGAAAAGCAAGAAGCGAGCGGAACAGGGAAGAACGGGCCTTTTGGCTGTTCTTGTCCCCTTGGGTTATAGGATTCATTTTTTTTGTAGGCGGTCCGATGGTTGCATCCCTGTTCATCAGCTTTACTTCATATAATGTCATCGAATCTGCTCAATGGATCGGACTTGAGAATTATACCAACTTGTTTAAAGACAATTTGTTTTTTCAATCGTTGAAGGTCACTGCTTATTATGTACTGCTGGCAGTACCATTCACCATTGTTGTCAGCCTGCTGCTAGCGGTGCTGTTAAATTTTAAAGTGAAAGGGCAGTCTCTTTTCCGGACGATCTTTTATGCGCCGACTATCGTTTCGGGGGTTTCCATCGCGTTTCTTTGGTCGTGGCTGTTAAATCCGGACTTTGGCGTCGTGAACTCGATTATTTTCCAATTGTTCGGCGTCAAAGGGCCGGGGTGGTTTACAAGCACGGACTGGGTTGTCCCATCCTTTGTTTTGATGCGTTTTACGGCTCTCGGCAGTACGGTCGTCATTTTTTTGGCGAGTTTGCAGACTTTGCCGGAGGAGCTGTACGAGGCCGCATCGATAGATGGAGCGGGGAGGTTGACCCGGTTTTTCAAAATCACAGTACCCCTTATATCGCCGGTTATTTTATTCAACAGCATTGTTACGCTGATTCATTCTTTTCAAGTTTTTACCGAGGCGTACGTGATTACCAAAGGCGGTCCGGAGTGGGGTTCCTTCTTCTATATTTTATATTTGTTTGATACTGCGTTTGCGCAATTCCGGATGGGTTATGCATCCGCCCAGGCTTGGATTTTATTCATCATTATCTTTTTCTTTACGATGCTGTCCTTATGGATTTCCCGTAAAGTAGTTCATTACGAGAACGATAACAAGCATTAGGAGGTGAATCGGTTTTGAACAACGGCATCGGCAAATCATGGAACAAAAGAATATATCGAGTAGGCGAGCTGAGCCCGCTGGAGAAGGCGATTGCCTATGTATTTTTGATCGGATTTTTATGCTTGTTTGCTTTTCCGTTAGTTTGGATGGTTTCAACGTCCCTGAAGACGCTGGGAGATATTCATCAAATTCCGCAAACGTGGGTTCCTTGGCAGCCTCAATGGGGGAACTTTGCGCAAGTATTCCGTGACGCTCCCTTTGATAGGTTCATATGGAATACTTGCTGGTACACTTTGGTGACTGTCTTTACTACCGTTTTTGTCTCTTCCTTAGTGGCGTTTGCTTTCGCTCGTTTACGGGCCAGAGGTAAAACCGGATTATTTGCGGTCGTGCTTAGTACAATGATGATTCCCCATGAGGTTGTGATGATTCCGCAATATTTGATTTTCAACAAACTAGGATTGCTTGATTCTTATTTGCCGCTCATTATTCCGACTATTGCAGGCAGTGCGTTTCTGATCTTTTTGCTTAGGCAGTTTTATATGGGTATTTCACGGGAGCTTGACGAAGCTGTAAAAATCGACGGTGGCGGCTATTTTATTTTGTATTTCCGGATTATTCTCCCGTTGTCTCTACCCGCTATGATTACAGCGGCCATATTGGAATTCATGTACCGTTGGAAAGATTTGATGGGCCCGCTGATCTATTTGAACACACGCGATAATTATCCGCTGTCGCTTGGGTTAGCGAACTTTACGGCTGCATACGGACAGACGCCGTGGCATTTGCTAATGGCTGCGTCATTGATAGCGGTGTTACCGCCGTTGGTGCTTTTCTTCTTCATGCAAAAATATTTCATCCGAGGCATCGTCATTTCCGGATCCAAAGGTTAACTCAAAACGAATTAATGAAGGGGGAATACATGTATGCGAAGCAAATTTGCTGTACAGCTATATACGTTAAGAAATGAAATCGAGCAGGATTTCCCAGGAGTTTTGAAACAGCTTAAGCAAATGGGATGGGCCGGTGTACAAATGCGGGTTCCTTCCCAATATAGGGCAGAAGAAGCGGCGCAGATTGCGAAGGAAATCGGGATCGTGACAGCAGGCATGCATTTTCCGATCGAACGGTTTGAGCATGATTTAGAAAATGTAGTTAAGGAAGCCGGACTTTTTCAAACCAAAGATGTTATTTGTCCGTATGTTACCGAAGACTGGAGAAATGAAGACGGATACCGGAAAGTGAAACGGATTTTGACGGATGCTGCGAATAAGCTGGTTCCTCTCGGATTGCGGGTCAGCTATCATAACCACGATTTTGAATTTGCAACTAAGCTGGACGGCCGTAGTGCATTGGAATATATGTTGGATCCGACAGATGGCAATCCGATCTTGGCTGAAATTGATGTATATTGGGTGAAAAAAGCCGGTAAGGATCCACTCGCATTCATTCAGCCCTACACCGGACGGATGCCGATCATACATTTGAAGGATATGACGAATGACGAAAGAAAAACGTTTGCCCCCATAGGCACAGGCACCATCGCCTTTGAACCGATTCTTGATTGGTGCATGAAATCAGAAGTAGAGTGGCTAGTCGTAGAGCAGGATGTTTGTCTTGGCGACCCGATGGATAGCGTCAGAACCAGTCTGCACAATCTGAACAAGATGGCCGAACGATACGAAGCTGGCGCCGTCTAAGTGAAAGGAAGATGACCCCATGTATGCTGGAATTCATCACGTTTCTATCGCAGTCACCGATTTGGAAAAAGCGAAGCGTTTTTATGGCGGAATGCTTGGTTTTAAGGAGACGGTCAGGCCCCCTTTCCCATCGAAAGGGGCCTGGTATGATGTGGGGCTGACACAGCTTCATCTCATTGTCAATCAAGCGAGAACATTAAGAGGAACCACTGTAATTGATGACAAGGATGGTCATTTCGCCCTCCGTGTGAATCGGATGCAGGATGTTTTGGATAGGCTCCATGAGGCTTCGATTCCATATGTGGATAGGCCGAATAATCTTACGGAGTGGCATCAGGTTTATGTCACAGACCCGGACGGCAATGTCATTGAGTTTAACGGCTCTAGAGCCTGATTGTGAATGGATAAAGAACTTTTAAGAAAAAACGTTTATATAAAATAGATGGGCGGTGTCTGTTCAATGAGAAAAATGAAAGTCGGCTTGATCGGTTGCGGTGTTATAAGTGAAACTTATTTGAAGGTTTGCACGGAATCATTAGATATTCTAGAAATTGCCGCTTGCGCGGATCTTGTTCCTGAGCTTGCGAAGCAGCGCGCGGAGCAGTTCCAAATTCCTAAGGTGTATACGGTAGAGGAAATGCTCTCCGATCCTGAAATTGAAATTATATTAAATTTGACCGTACCGAAAGCCCATGCGGAGCTGAACCTGAGGGCTCTTGAAGCGGGAAAACATGTGTACACGGAAAAACCTTTCGCCTTAACCCAGGAGGATGCAGAAAAAGTGCTCGCCGTTGCGGAGTCAAAAGGGCTTCGTGTCGGTTGCGCGCCGGATACGTTTTTGGGAGGAGGCATTCAGTCGTGCATTAAGTTGATTGATGACGGCTGGATTGGCACTCCATTCGGCGGCAGCGGGCTGATCTTAACGGGCAACGCCTCGGACCGAACACACCGCTCGCCTGAAAATTTTCTGTCCTTAGGAGGAGACCCGCTGTTCGACGTAGGCGTTTATTATATCACCGCATTTGTCGCCATGCTGGGTCCTGTCCGCAAAGTAAGCGGCTCTGCCAGCCAACTCAGAACGGAATTAAAGCTGCTGAATCCCAAGTCCCCGCGATATGGTGATACCGTTCCCGTTGCAGCGCCCATGAACACATCGGCGGTACTCAATTTTGAATGTGGTGCGATCGCTACGTTGACTGCGGCTAAGGAAGGGTTCGGTTATACGCCGCGCATGGAGATTTACGGGACGGACGGCATCTTGTATGTGCCTGACCCTAATGGCTTCGGGGGTCCTATTCAAGTGAAGCAGCGCAGTGGGGAAATCTTAACATTCCCATTATCCCACGGCATCACGGAGCAGAGCCGGGGCATCGGCTTAGCCGATATGGCCTATGCCATACAATCCGGCAGAGCTCATCGGGCGAGTGGCAGCTTGGCCACCCATGTACTTAACGTCATGTTTGGTATTTTCGAATCTTCCAATACGGAGCAGCATGTTCCGATCAAGAACAAGTGCGATCGTCCGGTTCCGTTACCGCTTGGTTTAAGATTCAACCAGCTTGACGAATAGTTCTTCTGGGACCCCTTTATTCAGGTAATCAAAGAAACAGCTGATCGGATTATATTAAATCGAAGTGGTGCTGATGAATAGCGCAGCAGCAAACTAAAATGTGAAAAGCGGTTGGGCAGGAATAACACCTTGCTCAGCCGCTTTTTTAGTACAAGCTTTATTGTCAATCAAGATAAGTATGATGAAATATCCAAATAATGGACCTAATTACAACTTATGGGTTGATTGAAGCGTGATTAATTCGACAATGTATTATGAAGTCATCTGCAGCGCTGACTAAGATGCTGCACACAGAGTAGATCCCATTTAGTTTAAATGGCTTTTACGGTACTGAATTGGAGTTAAGCCCGTTATCTTTTTAAAGAGACGGCAAAAGTAGGGGGAATTAGGTATTCCGACTAACGAGCCGATATGCTCTACAGATTTCGATTCTGTTTTCAACAACCAACAAGCTTGTCTTATTCTTCGTGCGATCACATATTCGGTGATGCTGCCTCCTGTTTCGGAACGGAATAGATGTGAGACATAATGCTTGGAAAGATGGAGCTCCTTGGCTAAGTCGTCCAGAGCAAAAGGTTCTTTATAATGCTCCTCGACCCAATTCATAATTTTTTCAGTGTGGCTCTCAGGACGTGACACCCCACCAAAACCACCATTATGCAATGATTTTAGATAATCTAAAATATTGAGAATCAAAATCGACGCAGCTTCGAGGTCTTCATCCTCGTCCCACCCTGAAACCATATCATGAAAACGTTCAAGAATACTTGAGATGTAAGTCGTGTTGCGATCCATACGGAACACCTGATTGGATAGTTGTTCTTTCCAAACCTGCTCAAAAAAACGGGACAGCACAGGAAAATTTTTAAGAAAAGGTGCAAAGGTGGAAGGTTCAAAGGTCAAAGTCGTGCGCTCATAAGGGCATTGATTATTGGGATCAAATTGAACACGGTGCAGCTGGAATGGTTGTAAAATCAATACACATCCTGATTCCAGATTATAAATCTTGCGGTTGAGGGTCAGAGTTCCTTTGCCGCGATGGACAAACAGTACCTCGATCCCTTTATGGTAATGATAAAAGATAGGGACATTTTCTGTGGATACAATTCTATAACGAAAATTTAATGCTTTTTTATTTAAAATATGAAATGCTTTAATGCTTTTTTCAATATTGTTTGAGTGTTCCAACGATTGTCTCCTTCAAGCAAACTTTAATTCAATTATAACTATTAAGTGATATTTTGTAACAGAAGAATATAACTTTTTATTTTAAAAATAAGCTAACATTACATTATTGAAACGAACCGATTGTACGTGATTGTGGTGGGAGTTACTTTACTTATTGGTTTATATAAAAAAAGGAGCGTCTCGGTATGATGGGTTTGTCGACGGGTTCATTACCCAACACCATCAAAGAAGGCGCTCTTACTATGAAATTTTAAAGATGAAAAGATATTGATTAAAACGGAAAATTTATTTGATTCCATACTCAACCAATTTTCTCTATATTGATATTAAGCCAAACAGAGTGGGGCGAATAAGTCAGCGAAGGGCCGCAACGGCTCCTTATTCACCGCAATTCTGTAATTCATAGCGAAAGAGAGGAAACAAATGAGTGCCAACACGACCTACACAGACAAGCTGTCGACCAGTCAGACAAATCGTACATCACGAGACCGAATGAAACGCCCTCGAACGCATTGGTTGCCCTATATATTAATTGCACCTGCCGTTCTACTCATTATGAGTTTCTTGTTTTACCCGATGGCAAATGTGTTTTATTACAGCTTTCAGAATTTTAATCCAGCCAAGCCTTATTATAACGGATTTATCGGTTTGGATAATTTCAAGGCTATCTTCAGTCAGGATGAATTGTTTTACTCCAGCTTGCTGATTTCTTTTAAATGGGTATCCATCGAAGTTATATTTCAATTAATATTCGGACTGCTGATTGCTTTGCTTTTATCTCAGGCTTTTGCTTTTCGTGGCTTGTTCCGATCTATTTCTATTATGCCTTGGGCGGTCTCCGGTGTTATAACTTCAACGATGTGGTCTCTGCTTTTCAATGAGCATATGGGGCTTATCAACAGCTTGCTTATTAAATTCGGCTTCATCGAAAAAAACTTCGCATGGCTGGCGGACTTGAAAACGGTATTTCCTGCTGTAATCATCACAGAGTTATGGAGAGGCATCCCGTTCTTCGCGATTACGATGCTGGCGGCTTTGCAAACGATACCACAGGATTTGTACGAATCAGCAAGGGTTGACGGTGCGGGGCGATGGAAATCCTTCATCCATATAACCTTACCATTTTTAAAAAATTCGATTATTCTTTCCACTTTGTTAAGAGCCGTTTGGGAGTTCAATAATGTTGATTTACTATTTACGATGACAGGTGGAGGACCGGCTAACACAACAACTACATTAACGATGTATGTGGCGAATCAAGCGATTATTTCTCAAAATTTTGGCTATGGATCTGCCCTGACAGTAATCAGCTTTATCATTCTGCTTATATTTGCAATGGGCTACCTGAGACTGAGTCGTTTTGGCAAGGAGGGTTAGACATATGTTGAAACAAATGGACCGCTTATTCATGTTGAGACTGCCGCTTCTGTTGACGATGGCTTTCACTTTATTTCCAATATATTGGGCTGTTGTGACATCCCTTAAGCAGGAGGGGGAAATTACAAGGCTGCCTATTCGTTATTGGCCGGAAAAGGTTACTTTTGATAATTATATAGTTGCCTGGAAAAACGTCGGATTTTCGATATTTTTTAAAAATAGCATAGTTGTCTCGGGAATGACTGTTATTATCGTGCTCGTCTGTTCAGTTTTGGTTGGGTATTCAATCAGTCGATTTAGATTCAAAGGGAAAAATGCCTTCATGATTATGCTGCTGTGTACGCAATTTGTACCTGGTGCCATGTTGTTAATTCCGTTATTTATGATTTTCAAACAATTGGGTCTGACGAGCAACCTTATTGCACTCATCATTACCTACAGTACGTTTCAGCTACCGTTCAATGCCCTACTTATGAGCGGGTTTATCAGCAATATCCCAGAGGCGCTGGAGGAAGCGGCGATGATGGATGGCTGCAGCCGACTGAAAGCGATCTTTCTTGTGATCTTCCCGATCCTGCTTCCCGGTATAGTCGCGACCACAGTATTCACCTTCATTAGTGCCTGGAACGAGTTCCTGTTTGCATTAATGTTCATTAGTAAACCGGCACTGTTCACGTTACCAGTCGGCTTACGCTATATGCAGGGGGAGTTTGATATTCATTACGGTGCACTTGCTGCCGGAAGCTTAATATCTTTGGTGCCTGCTGTAATTTTATTCGGTTTTGTACAGAAGTATCTTGTTCAGGGCATGGGCTCTGGAGCCGTCAAAGGTTAAGTTTGAACTAATTCCCTAGGGGGTTAGCCTATATATTATGAGATTAAAAGGGAGATGTTGAACACATGAAAAAAATGAATTCGGTTCTTACTTTGGGGGTTCTCAGTTTGTCAATGCTTGTGTCAGGCTGCGGAGCCGGTACGAGTAGCAGTACCAGCAGTCCAGCCAGTGACAAGCCTGCGGATAATACAAAGCCGGCCGTTGCGGCTAAGACACCAGAGAATGTAAATTTAGTCTTCTGGGATGAAAACGCCGGACCTGATCGTACACCCTATTTACAGGAAATTATCAAACGCTTTCAAACGAAAAATCCGAACATTACGGTTGAATATGTCGGTATTCCTTTTTCTTCGGCCAAGCAGAAGTATGATGTTGCAATTGCTTCCAACGATACACCGGATATTGGTGGGGTCACTGGGATATGGATTTCCGACTTTGCCGCCAAAGGTACACTCTTGGCCTTGGATCCTTTCTTCGATAAATGGAGTGACAAGAACAAAATCACTAAAAGTCTAGTCGATTACAACCGCACCTTGGTGCCTGACAAGAAGCTGTATCAAATTCCCGGTACCATGTATATGGATGACTTCTGGTACCGCCCCGATTTGATAAAAAATGCGGGTCTGAAGCCCCCTACAACATGGAATGATTTTTTCATCGATGCTGAGAAGCTGACAGATACCAGCAAGAATCAATTCGGCTACACCATCCGCGGGGGCTCAGGAAGCATCAGTCAGTTGACTACTGCGATGTATGCTTATTCGGGTGTGGAGCATTACTTTGATCCGAAGGGCAAAGCGACAGTAAATGATCCAAAGAACCTGGAGTTTTTGAAGAAATATGTAGGGATGTATAATAAATATACACCTACGAGTGATATTACGAATGCCTATAAAGAAATGGTAGCCGTATTTGATACGGGAACAGCAGCAATGGTTCAGCATAACTTTGGTTCTTACAACAATCATCTGCAAGCACTTGGCGAAGGAAAATTCGCATCAACGATTTTACCAAAATCAGATACCGGCAAAACAATCGTGGCTCCAACTGCCAATGGTTATGGTATTTTCAAAAACAGCAAGCACCCTGAAGAAGCTTGGGAGTTTTTCAAATTTATTCTTTCCAGTGAATCCCAAGCGTATTGGAATGAGAAAATCGGTCAGATGCCTATTAATGTAGACGCATTGCAAAGCGACTATGTGAAAAAATCACAACATATTCAAGACGGTGCCAATGTAATGGCTGATAAAGACACGGTTGTATTAGATGTACCGATCTATTTACCTGATTACAGCAGCATACTGGCTCAGACATTAGAGCCTAATTTCCAAAAGGTAATGGCGGGAACGATGACAGCGGAAGCCTTTCTTGATGGCTGGGCCAGCGCGATGGAAAAGGCAAAAGTGGAATATGATAAGGGAATCAAGAAATAGCTGAAACTTGCAGAATCATCAGACAGGACTGTAGTCTGACCCATCCGACAATTTAAATACGATGTTCGGATGGGTTGGATTCCACTTTTCCTAGAGTAGTCCTAGCCCTCTATTCAATTTGCCTTATGATTAAAACCATGGAGGGGTTACCTTGTCTTTTATTCAGAATCGTTCGTTGAAATCAACTATTTTGTGGATATCTATCCCTATTACTATGCTGTTTGTTTTTACTACCGGATTATTTTCCTACCTGCTTGCGTCCGATCAACTTCAGCAGAATGCATTTACGAGTATTTCCGATACCGTCTCACAAACCGAAAGCTTTCTAAACGATAAATTAACCGATCTGGTAACGAGTTTAACAATTATCGATAATGATGCCGACTTATCGGATATTACATTACGCACTGAAAATCCTTCTTATAATCTGCAGCCGGGTGATTTCCTTCAATTAAATAGAGTCTTGAACAGAGCCTTCCCAGATCGAAGCTTGATCGATTCAACATTACTTTCTTACAACAATGATCGTCAAGCGTTCTACAGAAAAGATGACCTGACCGAATTAGTGAAGATTTCACTTGAACCTTACAAGCTTGTGCAGGCAACCGACCCCGCTTCTATTATCCATTGGCTAACACTACACGCTGATCCCATTGTGACTACATTTAATCAAAACAAGAGTGGGAAAGTAATTAGCTTATATAAACTGCTGGGTAAAGACATGGAACATATTAAAGGTATTATCCTTTTCAATATAAAAGATTCATTTTTTCAAACGATATTAAATAATCCAACTATCAGTAATAATGGTTATCTATGTCTCATTAGTGCGGAAGGGATAATTTCCTACAAGAAAGTTGAGGATAAATATGGTATTAAGGATTCAGAATTGCAGTCGCAAATATTACAAACTACGCAGGGATCCGGAAAAATTACAATTACTAACGAGTATGGGAAAGAAATGTTGGTTGTTTACGATACTTTAAAAATCAATAAATGGAAAATTGCTGCGGTTGTGCCTAAGGAAGAATTATTCAACAAAGTGAGTTACATCAAATACCTGATCCTCGTTTTAATGTTCATTTTGTTTGTCATCGTGATCTTCTTTTCTAATTTTCTGGCTAACATTATTTCAAAGCCGATCATTAGGCTCACTCGAAAAATTAATACAATCCAAGAAGGCAACCTTGACATCGAATTCAGGGAAATGCCGCAAAATGAGATCGGCATACTGAATAGAGGTGTTCGGGATATGATTCATAGGATCAAACAGCTGCTTACTCAAATAGAGAACGAGCAAGAAAAGAAACGGAAAGCAGAATTAGAAGCGCTGCAGTTTCAAATCAGGCCGCATTTTCTATATAACACGCTGTATTCTATCAAGCATCTAATCGAAATGGACGAGAAAAAGGAAGCAAGCCGGATGGTGTCCGCGCTCTCGGATTTCTTCCGTATCTCAATTAGTAGAGGCAGCGAAATCATTCCTGTATCTCAAGAAATAGAACATATCAATCATTATTTTACAATTCAAGAGCTGCGATATGGTGATAGTTTTACCTTTGAAATTGAGATGGAGCCGGCTATATTGGATTACAAAATTGTAAAGTTGACCCTGCAGCCACTGATTGAGAATGCGATTTATCACGGAATGAAGAACATTCGCACGAAGGGGCATATTCGTATCAAGGGATTTATTCAGGATGATGATTGCGTGATCCTCATTGAGGACAATGGTGCGGGTATGTCCGCTGAACAGCTCGCCACAATCAATGCTTCTTTGTCGGACAAGCGTACCGGAGAAGAGGGGGCCGGCTTCGGGATTTCTAATGTGCATAAGAGGCTGCAGTTGAATTATGGCATGAAGTACGGACTCAGCTATGAGAGTAGTCCTGAAACGGGAACCGTAGTAATCGTCACATTCAGATAACAGTAGCTTTTCTATAGTGGATGCTAACTAAATACGTATTACGAAATTAAACTCCAGGGAGGACCAGTATGTATAAGGTTGCAATTATTGATGACGAAGTCATTATTACCCGTGGTTTAAGTAAAAACATCGAATGGGAGGCCAACGGGTTTGAAGTTGTGGGCACTGCAATGAATGGTGAGGAAGGCATGAGTCTCGTAGCAGAGAAACGACCACACTTAATTATTACCGATATTCGTATGCCTTTTGTTGATGGTTTCGAGTTTACTGAGCAGGTAGTTAAGGCTTATCCCGATACTAAAGTTTTGATGCTGACTAGCTACGATGATTTTGATTATGCCAAGAGGGCGCTGCAGCTTAAGGTGTTTGACTATTTATTAAAGCCAGTTGATTCTGGCAAATTACTTGATACGGCGAAGCGTGCAATTAAAGAGCTTGAATATGAGTCCGAAATAAAACAGAAGGTCATTGAAGGATTACCACTCTTGAGACAGCAATTTTTGGTAAAGCTGTTTAACGGGAAATTGACTCCGGAGGAAATTAATTCGGGTATCGACTTCCTCGGTCTCCAACTAACTGCTGAACGATTTGTAGTTATTTTACTGAAAGCAGATGATTATAGTTACCCTGAATACCAGAACAGGTTTGGAAAAGAAATCCTCAAATACTGTATTATCAACGTTTCCGAAGAAACGCTCTCCAGCTTGGCAAAAGGTCTTGTCTTTAATTCTAATGAGGACGAGGTCGTAATCATTGTGTTTGCTGAAGGCGATCGGGAGAAAGCTGAACGTCAGGCTTATGAGATCGCGGAAGCCATCCGTGTTAATGTAGAGAAATTTTTGAAAACTACGGTGACGGCAGGCATTGGTTTTTCTTATGAGCTGACAGCAGAAATTGCATTCTCCTATCAGGATGCCCGATCTTCGCTGGAGTTCCGTCACATTTTAGGGACGAATCGCGTACTAACTATTTCCGATACTGGTCTGGGCCCTCGCAAAGACTCAACACAATTTGACGGTATGGAGAAGGAATTGGCTTTGAAGGTCAAGTTAGGATTGGAGGGGGAGGCTCTATCCATCTTAAATACGATGGAGCAGTCCATCATTGAGAGCCAATCGATTTCCTTGTCGAAGATGCGTTTGATCGGAGTTGGAATTACCGTTCTGCTGTATAAAGAATTAGAGGAGCAAGCAAAACAATTAGATGATTTTTATACGATTTATAACCAACAACAGCAAATGCAAACGGTCTATGAGATATTTGCTTGTATTCGCAAGCTCGTGATCGAGTTGGTATCCATCGTCAATCATCAACGCGACAAACAGATGAAGAAAGTGATCCATCGCGTTGTGGAGTATATGGAACTTCATTATGATCAAGAGGGTCTTTCTCTACAGGATGTTTCAAGCGTAGTACATATCAGTCCCACCTACTTAAGTATTATTTTCAAGAAAGAAAAAAACATTAATTTTAGTGAATTTCTCAATCAGCTGCGTATGAAAAAGGCCATGGAGCTGCTAAGAATGTCTGATTTAAAGTCGTATGAAGTAGCTGAAAAGGTGGGCTTCAAGAATCCGCATTATTTCAGTCTTTGTTTCAGAAAGTATACAGGTGTATCCCCTTCGGAATATAAGAATGCGTAAGAGTGAAACCAAGAACGATAAGTCAGCAACTTGGTTTGCGGTTTTGGAAGCAATGTTTACTTTTAGCATTGGATTATTTAAGGAGGTGATGAATGTTGTATCTTTCGAATATTAGAGAGCTTGATGAAGTCTAATTGTAGTCTTAGATAATTAGGGAGGGGGAAATAAACTGAGAAGTCCGCCTATATTCCGATGAGAGGGTAAAACTTAAATGTAAGCGCTTTAAATCGAGGTTATAAATAGAATATGCATTAAAAATTACAACAGTGGGAACGAATAGTCTCTTATTCATCAATACCTTAGGAGGGGTTCTGTTTGGCTTATAGCTTTTATAATTCGAAAAAATTCACAGTAGCTGCACTGATTATGTTATTGACCTTTACTCTTAACTTCACTAGTGGCGTTCTTGCTGCTGTTCCTCCCCAGTTGTCCTGGATGGATGCTTCGCTTGCACCTGAAGTGCGTGCTAATCTTCTTGTCAATGCGATGACGCTGGATCAGAAAATCCAGCAGCTCGCCGGGAAAAGCGGTGCGATTCCGGAGCTTCCTGAGTGCGGAAGTCCCGGCCGACACGTACCTGGCATCCCTGAGCTGGGAATCCCCACATTCCGGATCACTAACGGTCCTGTGGGTCTTGGCGGTGGTGACTGCTCCCCACAGGATAAGGCTACAGCGTTGCCTGTCGCACTTGGTCTTGCAGCTAGTTTCGATACAGACCTTGCGTACAAGTTTGGTGACTTGATGGGGCAAGAATCACGTACCCTTGGATTGCACGAGCTGGAGTCACCCGGAATGAATCTTGCGCGCGTGGGAGAAGGCGGCCGAAACTTTGAGTACTTTGGTGAGGATCCTTACCTTTCCGGAACTATGGCTTCGAAGGAAATACGCGGGATTCAAGCTAACAACATCATAGCCATGTCGAAGCATTACGTGCTTAATGACCAGGAGCAGAACCGGATGTCAGTCAACGTGAACGTCTATGATAATGTACTTCACGAACTCTACCTTCTGCCTTTCGAGATGTCAGTTAAGGATGGCGGCGTCGGTTCGATCATGTGCTCGTACAATCGTATCGGAGGCACTTACGCCTGCGAAAACCCATATACGCTGAACACTGTTCTTCGAGATATGTGGGGCTTTAAGGGATATGTACAGTCCGACTTTGGAGCTACACACTCTACTGCCCCTGCGCTTAACGCCGGCTTGGATTTTGAAATGCAGTCTGCCAGCAACTTCAGTGTTACAAAAATTAATGCTGCACTTGCTGATGGCAGTCTTAAGATCGAAACAATAAACCAAGCGCTCTATCGCCGTTACTTGCAGATGTTCAGATTCGGTATTTTCGACCGACCAATTGTACATGGAACCATCAATGCAATTGCCAACGGAACAAAATCACGTGAGATGGCCGAGCAAACTGCTGTTTTACTTAAGAACGAGGGTCAACTGTTACCGCTAAAGTCCACCGTGACAAGCATTGCTCTGATTGGTCAGTCGACTTTCGTTGATGCAGCAGTCGCTGGCGGAGGAGGCAGTTCGCGGGTCCAACCGTTGTATACGGTCACACCGCTCACGGGTCTGCAAAACGCCCTGACGAAACTCGGCTCGAACGCGACAATCAACAAGGTGACGGTAGCCAATAACAACAGTAACCTTAGCGATGCAGTTGCTGCAGCGCAAGCGGCCGATGTTGTCATATTGATGGCTGGTGTCGTAACCAGCGAAGGCAGCGACCGCCCCGATCTGTCCCTGCCAAATAACCAGGATGCGCTGATCTCAGCTATCGCAGCAGCAAACAATAAAACTGTGCTTGTGCTTAAGGACGGGGACTCGGTTCTGATGCCTTGGGTCAATAAAATCCCTGCGATTCTCGAGGCCTGGAACCCGGGTCAAGAGGATGGTAACGCCGTAGCTAATCTGCTGTTCGGTTTCGCCAATCCATCAGGCAAGCTCCCGGTGACTTATCCAGTCGCTAAGGCGGACACACCTACGAGCTCTGCAGATCGCTATCCTGGCATCGGTTCAGGCATCCCACAGGTATATTACTCTGAAGGGCTGCAAATGGGTTACCGCTGGTATGACTCCCAAAACATTAAACCGCAATTCGCCTTCGGCTACGGCTTGTCTTACACGAACTTCAAGATTTCTAATCTTTCCATTTCGCAGCAGTTTAATGATGGGAACGTACCGATCGAGGTATCCTTCCTCGTAAAGAACACAGGAAACGTTGCGGGCGCCGAGGTGCCTCAGGTTTATCTGGGTCTGCCTACTATTGCGAACGAGCCGCCGAAGCGTTTGGTAGGCTTCAAGAAAGTTTCCCTCAGCCCGGGTGAGGAGAAGCAAGTCAAGATCACGATCGATCCAGCTGCGTCGAACCATCCGTTATCCATTTGGGATACCACTGCACAGACATGGAAGACCCTTGACGGCAA
The DNA here is from genome assembly GCF_024722015.1 of Paenibacillus radicis (ex Xue et al. 2023). Classification (GTDB taxonomy): domain Bacteria; phylum Bacillota; class Bacilli; order Paenibacillales; family NBRC-103111; genus Paenibacillus_S. The sequence goes on from NZ_JANQBD010000018.1 coordinate 175,572, forward strand.
GTACGATGTGTATGTTGGAAATTCCTCGGAAAACATTAATTTGACCAGTTCCTTTAGAGTGCATCATACAATGGCTACTTTGAGCGGAAAAATTTCCGTAAATAAAGGGGAAACTTTCGCATTGAAATACGGCTTGAAAAATGTAACGAGCAGTGTTTATCAAGGCATTTACGGGCAAGACTTGACAGTTAACTTTGACCCGAGCCAATTCGAATTTGTAGGTGCAAGTTCTTTGAAATCAGATCTGGCTGTTGTAAGCCAAACTCCAAGTTCTGACGGCACTGTGCGAATTATGCTCGCAGGTCTAGGCAAAGGGATTACTGCAGATAGCGATTTTCTGAACATCCAATTTAGGCCAAAAGCCGATTTGCGTTCACCTAAAGATATTACTTTATCGTATATTTCTATTGCTGGCTCGAATGGAGAGAAGGTTAATTTGTCCAATGTAGGAAGCTATAAAGCAGATATTAATAAAGACGGCTTTATGGATATCGGCGACTTGGCCATAATTGCTGCGGCGTATGGAAAAACTTCCGGCAGCGCGGATCGGGTACAGTATAAGACAATGGATTTTAACAACGATAACATAATCAACATTATCGATCTTGTCTTTGTAGCACAACAAATCAACTGATTGTATAAGTGGGGGGAGGTAAGGCTCCCTCCTGCTTTTACCGAAAGGATGGGTCATCGGAGTGAGACGAAACATACGGTCATTTAGCTTAATGTTGCTCGTAGGTATCCTGTTAATGATTCCGAGGTTTGCTTATGCAGCCGGTACGCCGACTTTTGCCATGCAATTGAATAATGCGCAGGCAACAGTGGGGAATGAAATTCAGGTTACCGTTACCGGCAACAATATAACTGATTTGTCTGGTTACGAAATGAATATTGATTATGATAATACATTGCTGGAGTTAAAGAGTGCTAAAAGTAGCGTTTCGGGATTTTCCGCGGTAATTCCTCAAACCGATGGCCGCCATTTGCAATTTGTGTTCAGCAAATTAAGTGATGTATCTGGTGAGAATGGAACTATGGTTCTCGCCACCGTAACATTCAAAACAGTGGGTTTGGGGAAAACAACTATTCAGTTGAAGGATTTAATCCTTGTGGACAGTAAATTGAATTCTCAGACCATTAATGGAAATGCCAATGTGACGGCATCAATTGTTACGAGTTCAAATAACGGTGATAATGGCTCAAATAGCGGCAACGATGGTTCACAGAGCAATCCAAACAGTGGTTCAACAGCGAATCGTGGTTTAGGAGGCATCAATAATCCAAATAACCAGGGAATCATTATTTTACAAGCTACTGATGCCAAACTGGACGCGATAACGAAGATAGCAACCTTTGTATTAAATAAAACAACTTTAGAAAGTACAATTCAGCAGGCGGAAGTAAATGAACAGGGTATAAAAATTATAAAAATAATAATGAATGAAGTATCGGGTGCGACGGCATATAAACTACAGGTTCCCTCTATTTTTCTTTCGAGTAATGGAAGTTTGATTCAAATACAGGTTGTTTCACCCATTGCTTCTGTGCTCCTCTCGAGCAGTATGTTTCATGAAAATGAAATAACTAATGAAGATATCGCACTACAAATCGGAGACGCAGGGCTCAGGAAGCTAAATGAAAGCTTAATCAGCCAGATTGGAGATCGCCCCGTTATTGATATTAGCTTGAAGTCTAGCAACAATACAATATCCTGGAGCAATCCGGATGCCCCGGTAACCGTAAGCGTGCCATATTCACCCAATGTAGAAGAGCTTCAATCGCCCGAGCATATCGTGGTTTGGTATCTGACAGGGGATGGACAAGTTGTGCCGGTATCAAACGGCAAGTATGATGCGACAACAGGCTCAGTGGTTTTTAAAACGACGCACTTTAGCGAATATGCGATAGCATTTGTACAAAAAACATTTAATGATATCACTTCTTTGGACTGGGCTAAAAAACAGATTGAAGTATTGGCTTCAAAAGGGATTATTAACGGCGTAACTGAGCAAATGTTTGTTCCCAATCAGCCGGTCACACGTGCCGACTTTTTACTCTTATTGACACGTACTTTAGAATTGAACCGAAGTAAGGGGCTGGGAGACAAGTTTGCCGATGTATATGAAGATGACTACTACGATGAAGCATTAAGGATAGCCAGAAAGGCAGGGATTACGGAGGGCGTGGGCAATAATTTATTTAAGCCTCACGATTCGATTACTAGGGAAGATATGATCGTAATGACAGAACGCGCGCTGAGAGTGACAAAGCAAATGACGAGCAAGTCAAAAGAAGGATATGTAAAACAATTCAGCGATTATGCACAAATTTCGGATTATGCTCTTTCTAGTGTAGCAGCATTAGTCGATATGGGCTTGGTACAAGGGTATGATAATGCTATTCATCCGAAGGAAACTACGAATAGAGCGCAGGCGGCTGTACTAATGTATAACATTTATTCTAATTTAAAATAATCTATTGAAATCCCGCAATAATGCAATGAAAGGAGATGCTTTCAGCACCTCCTTTCATTGCATTATTCGGTTTTTCTCTATTTTAAGGAGGTTACATCTGTGAATACGATGGATTTTCATCATACTCAGCATGGAATCGGTACAACATATACTCATTTGGTATTTGGCGTTATTTTTATTGTAATTACAATTGCAGGCTATTTCTACGCTGCAATTTTAAAGAAAGGACATGGAATCCATTCAAAAAAAGGATCGGGATTCAGCATTTACATTTAACAGTTGAATGTTATTGTAGATAGGTAATCAAAATGTTCTGGCAAACAGGGGGGATTGATGTGAAACTTGCTGTTATATCTGACATACATGGAAATTTGACGGCATTAGAAGCCGTTCTAAATGATATTGCAAAAGAAGCGGTTGATAAAGTAATTTGTTTAGGTGATATTGCTTATAAGGGACCTGAACCTGGGGAATGTGTCTCGGAAATACGAAGACTTGGTATTCCATGTGTTTATGGAAATACAGATTTATATCTTTTGGGGGCTACGGATATTAAAAATCTTCAGTCACATGAGTCTTCCTATATCCCAAGTCAAGATGAGCTGCCTTACCTGAATTGGCATATCGAACGTATGTCAAATTTAGATATTGAATATTTGTCAAAATTACCTTTTGAATACCGTTTTGAAGTAGATGGCCAATCGTTTCTTTTCGTTCATGGAACTCCAAAAGACTGTTATTCGGCGATTCAACCACATGATTCTATCCAATATGTTGAATCTAGTATCGCAAATATTCGGGCAGATTGGTTAATCATGGGTCATATACATAAACAGTTTATTTTCCGAAGTGCAAATACGGTTTTGGTGAATGCTGGAGCGGTTGGGTTCTCATTAGATGGCGATTCGAGAGCGGCTTACGTCACTATTGATACTAGACGGGATAAAGTTACTTTACATAGAGTCAATTATGATATTGAGAAAGCTGTTCAATCTGCTAAAAAAAGATTTTTTTGTTTTTCACCAGAATGGTATGGGGAAGCATTGCTTAAAGGTTGGTGGGAACCCATTCCCTATCCTGAACGAAAGAAAATAGATTTCCCTAATTGATCTGTCATATTGAACAAGTGGATGCGCAAATAACGGCTGCCAATGGAGGCCTTATTAAGCTAAGGAGAGACGAGAGCTGAATAGCAGCAAGCAGAGGGCTGCTGATGAAACAAACGGCAGCCGCCCTGTGCTTAGTTAAATACTGATAGGGGGGACCCTGATCATAAGTAACGACAAGTTTTCGTTAAAAAGCTTAATTTGCAAGGGTCTTGGTAGACATATCAAAATCAACCTCTTCAATAAATTCGATAACTTCTCCGTTGGGACTGTGAATGACAGCGTTCTTGACTACAAGGGGTGGTTCACCAAGTGAAAGGTAATCCGGTTCTATAAAAGCCTTTGCTCCGTGAGCAAGGGCTTTTTGAAACATTTCATCTACATTATTCACATAGAAGGCTAAATGTAATAATGCTCCATGAGCTATATCTTCTTCAGACGATGCTTTCTTGCCTTGAGCAGGGATGACAGCGTCGTTATCAAAGATCTCAATACAGGTTCTTTGATCAGGTGAAACTAGCATGGAAGCTTCTTTGATTTGAAAGGATGGCAGCCGCCAATGATGACCAACCTTGAACCCTAAAACTTCAGTATAGAATGTAATAGTTGCTTTATAGTTTTTGGCTTGGATCGCCACATGTGAAAGGCCGTTCACGCTCATTCGAAATTTCTCCTTATTTATAAGTGTTTTTATTTTTATAGTATACAGATATTAACTTGTTGAAATACATATGTTATATGAGGAAATCGTGGTAAAGTAGTTAATAAATATAAGCTAATTTGATTGATATGGCTTAATTTATAGATTTTAATCCAGGGGGTCTTATGCATATGGATCATCTAATCGATGATATTGACAAAAAGATTTTGCAGCTGCTTCAGCATAATGCACGAATGTCTATCTCTCAAATCAGTAAAGAAATTAGTATGTCCCAACCTTCGGTTAAGGAAAGGATTTTGAAGCTAGAAGACAAAAAGATCATTACCGAGTATTCGACACAATTTAATTTAAGGAATCTGAATCGAGGCATGACTACTTTTATTTTGCTGAAAACTGAACATTGCCAGGAGATCGTTGATTTTTGTGACAAGGCTAGGGAAGTAACAGATTTATATCGAATAAGCGGGGAATATAATTATCTTATCAAGGTACAAACGGCATCCATTGAGGAACTTGCCGAATTTCAGGATTCCCTCATAAAGCTAGGGCCTTCAAAGTCTCATATCAGTTTGAAAAATATATTGGAACACAGAGTTTTGCTCTAAATCTGCCAAAATCATTCTGAAAATGATAGCTTATCAAACTTGCCGTTATAGTCAGCGTGCTGAATCGATGTTTGCTTTTCGAGATCAGATTTCGCGGAATCTCCAACGATTTCTCCTTCAGATCTCCCTCACTATTCCCGATCGTCACGCAATAGCTTTTCTATTAACCAAGGTTTAATTAAAGGTAACACCGTTGCTGGTTGCATGGCTTTCGTATGATCCATGTCGTTTCCCTTCAAGATTTCAACATCCCATTCGAGCTCATTTAGTTGATTCTCATTTCTCTCCAGTAAACCGACGATATCGACCGTCACACTCCCAAAGTTCTCGCCATACACGATGGTATCCTTCTCTCCCGCAAAGGCAAACTTCGGAAGCTGCAGTCTGTCTTGTATGCTTCGGTCATCAAAACCCATTAAATTTTGATACAGGGTCATAAATTGCTTTGCAACCCGGGGATCAATCTTCACGGTGATATTGTCCCAATCAAACGCTTCAGGGTTTTCGGATGGCTGATGGGAAGTAACGGTGTTTTGTTCGTTCTGCAGCGCCTGCTCGTAGGCTTTGTTAGTCACCGTCATCATTTCCAAGTATGGTCCATTATATGGCGGGTACCCACCCATAATTAAGCTCTCCAGTCGATCGGTTCGGATGGCCAGTTGCAGTCCCACCAAAGCCAGCCAGGAATAGCCATAGTAGCTGAAGGATCGAATTTGCATCTCATCAGCGATCCGCAACAAATCCTTCACGACCTGTTCCGGCGTCAGGTGATCCGGGTTTGGATAAGCCAATAAATGTCCTTCATAATCGAAATAGAGAACCTGAAAGATATCCGCAAGTCCTTCGACAAAATGCTCACCTAGTTCCGGATCTACCCCCCACATATTCAATTTTTCGGCTTCTTCACCATAGACCGTTTTTTTAGCAATTGGCAGCATGATTGTCTTTCTATCGGGATTTCCGGCCAATCGAACCTCAATTTCTGAACCATTCATCAGCTTCACCATTTTTATCAACCAGATCACTCCTAAATTGCTTTTATATAATGATCATATAACATTTATGCAAGATTTCGGTTTGGACTATCTTTTAGCTTAATATGACGTACAATATGTGTATAAATCTTGTTGTAGCAGTTGAAGGTTTCACTTTAAATATTGGAGTGATCATAATGGAAGTTACCTATATGCCTAAACGTATTGCCAAGAAACTAAATGTCAGTACGACCACCCTAAGAAGGTATGAAGAACAAGGCTTGATACCGGAAGTGCCGAGAACAGCCAGCAATCGCAGATGCTATACTTCTACTCATCTGCAAGCTTTTGTTACCATTCGAGCATTGTTAAAAGGACATGATATTCCTGTCATCTATGAGGCAATGAGAAAAATAAAGCACGGGCATACAGTAGAATCCCTTTGGCTAATCAATGCTCAACAACATAACATTCAAATGGAAAAACAGCGAGTTGAAGAAGTTTTGACAATGATCAAACAAACCGACTTCTCTGGATTCAGAAATATGAAGGTAAGTGATGCAATGACGATCGGTGAAGTTTCTGCAATTGCCGGGGTCAACCCCTCAGCCATTAGACATTGGGAAAAAGAGGGGCTGATACATTCGAGGAGAAATGAAGAAAATGGGTACAGAGTGTATACATCGCATGAATTAAAAAAAATTATCGTGATCAGCAGCTTAAGAAAAACAGTCTACTTCATAGAGAGCATGAAGCAGTTGCTTGATGACTTAGAAACACAAACGATGGCTTCGATAGAAAGATCCTTTCAACTAGCTCTGAAAAAACTGAATGATCAGTTAACACTACAATATCAAGGAATCGCCGAATTGATGAGCTATATACAAAAAATAAACATGTGCGGGGACACAAGCATAATACCAATACATCATAACGAGGCGGCCAACTGATCTGGCTGACACGCTGCGATACGTGCAAGTATGCATCATAAAGAATTGCTTGTAAAATCATATTCCCTGAATTTATAATAAAATAATCTGTTCTAATGAGGTGAAGTGGATGTCAATCCGTAACGTTCGAGGTATTTAGTTTTCGGGCTGGAAAAAACGCGTACCAGCCATCAAGGGGGTTCTATACCCTTTTGACATATGAAAACTAAAACTTTGGATGGTGTCGGCTATCATCACTTACGTTAAAGCCAAAGGATACCAGGGGTTGTCTGAATAAGTGGGCTGATGAGCTATCATCTTGCCTCCTATTCAGTAAATTCTAAAATCCTTTGGCTTTTATTATCTCATTGAGAGGATTGAAAAAAATGAACGAATTAGAGTATAAGAATTTTTACGATAGAGTTGGAAAAACAAACGGCTGGGATTTTAGTAAAGTTAGATGTATATCTGAAGGAGTAAATTGGAATTTCTACAATGAAGTTTCCCAAAGATGCAAGAAATCAGACATATTGCTTGATATCGGCACTGGTGGAGGGGAAGCTCTGCTGTCTATTGCTGAGTTTGCTTTAATACTAGTCGGAATTGACAATTCAGCCGGAATGATTGAGGCCGCAAATGTTAATCTGAAATTATCAGGAAAATCAAATGTACGTATTTTGCAAATGGATGCTGACAAAATAGACTTTCCTAAGAACTTTTTTAACGTGGTATCTTGTAGGCATTCGCCCTTCTGTTCAAAAGAAGTAGCCAATGTATTGGTGAATGGTGGCATATTCCTTACGCAGCAAGTATGTGAAGAAGATAAACTCAATATTAAGCAGGCATTTGGGAGAGGGCAATCGTTCAGTAACCAAGACGGGACACTAAAAAATAGATATATATCAGAATTAAATGAAGCAGGATTTGTTGATATCCAGTCTTTTGAATTTGATGCAAGGGAGTATTACAAAACATACGAGGATCTAGTGTTCCTGTTAAAACATACACCGATCATCTCGAACTTTGGAAAAGTTGAGAATGACTTTACCGTACTAAAAAAATTCATTGAGGAAAATCAAACAAGTAAGGGAATAATGACCAATTCCAAACGTTTTATGATCATCGCAAAAAAATAAGGAGAAAGAATAAGGCCATCTCACTAACGAAAAACAATAATTTAACAACAAAGGGGCTGCCACTTGGCAGCCCCTTCGCTCCGTCTGATTTGCAGCTAAGTGCTGACTTGTCTATTTCAATGATTTATACATAAAATGTCTAATTTTATTATCCTTTTTAATACCTGTCCGGTAAATCTTCATTCCGATCTTACTTAAATTGTTGACGCTTGCTGCATTATCCGGATGTGCCGTGGATAATAAATGCGTATACCCAGATTCCTTCGCACATAGTTCACGCTGCAACGAAAGATGATACTGAAACGATCTTCCGCGGTAATCCGGGTGTACGATGCACGAATCAAGCATTGCAACTTCATGGTACTCCTCTTGCGAAATATCATAATGTTGGGCAATATTATCGTGGTCACTACCAGGAAAGGATAGCACAGCATAAGCGGTCAGCCTATCCTCATTAAAAATGCCAAATATTCTGCCTCTTGCCTCAAAATGTCGAGATAGAAAGTCCTCATCGTCTTTGAAAAACCAGTCTTTATGTTCAAGTCTCCAGTAAACAAAATCAAGAAGATCAAGAACTTTTGGCAAATCTGAAGGCTGCAGTATGACCAAAAACAATCGCTCCCTATCTTTAAGATTCATATATATTTTATCATGTGAGCGGCTTGTCTTGTTTGAAGTTACGGTTAAGAAAGTCCGTTTGCAAATGTTCAGAAGGCGCATAGAAGGATGTGCCTGCAAATACAATAGTCGCGGGGAATCGGGCAAAAATCTTAAAACATATAACCGAGTAATGTATCAACTATCATTATTAATATCCATAAAAAGGAAATTGAAAATTGATGTCGAATTTTCACCTGAACGCAAAAATTAATGAGGTGGTAATAATGATTCAACCTCAATCAGAACTTGACCCTCGCCCGACCACTAGTCCTCACAAATAACTGCAAACATGCAGTTATTTTCCTACCGGAATTGCTGTAGAGAGAACAAACCTGCAAAAGTGCATCCATTTTCATGGAAAATGCTCCGGCTCAGCTAAAAATGAAAAAATAAATGCACATTTGCATGAATTCTTTGAGATTTCGGATCTACCGGCCAAAGGCTGTAAAAATGCAGGTTTTTGGGAGCAGGCCATGGCTTCGAGTCGAATAATTAGATTAAAGTCGTATGCGTTGTCATTACCGTTCTTACGTTTTTGTCTAGCGCTAGGCTGGACACGGAGACGAAATCGAATGACTTCGTCAAGCGCTGATTTTGGTTTTGAGTTGTAATAATGGCATGGAATATTGGGTTACTTTGTATAAAGGCAGATCCAACCGTTGTCGAGGAGGAAACTTATATAGACATTTTTTATAAATCCAAAGAAGTTTTGCATTTTGAAGAAATTACATCTGTGACAATGGGATCCTCACTTGGCGAATCTGAGTTTGTGAAATAGAGGAGATGAATATTGTATGGATCAATCCATTTTGAGGGACGGGTTAACGATTATCTATTCATGCAAAAAAGAAACAGGTGACATTTGGCAGTAGTTTTTACATTGGTAACAACAGATGAGGGTAAAGGCCTGCTTTTTCACCAATCAAGTATCGGGTCGCTTGCCACCCTAAAGGATATGGTGTAACTTATATATAAATGTATATATTTGATAAGAAAAGCGACGGAGGAAGGTATGAACAAAGATTTTACCCCAACCTATTACTCTATTAAACAAGATATCAGAGATAAAATAGCCGGAGGTATATACAGTCCAGGTGAACTGTTGCCGAGCAGAAATGTCATGTGTGAGCTGTATGATTGCAGCTGGGGCACCTTGAATAGGGCTATTACGGAGCTTATACTCGAAGGTTTATTAACCGCGAGAAAAGGCAAAGGGACGTATGTGTCCAATCAAGAGCCCCCCCGGGAGAACAATCCCCACCAGGCAGCGGATACGTTGAATGTTTGGTTGTGCAACAAGCACCGCAGTGTATATGCCACCTTGTCGGAGATGATGGACGGCATGCGGGATGAAGCACATAAACGAGGCGTTTCCATTCGATTCCTGGATCTGGCAGATCTGCAATCGATCCCCCCTGGACTGGATGAATATATCATTGTTACCCCATCCAATGACCAATGGAATGTATTGGTTGATGCTCGGAATAAAGGAGAGAGGTTCGTCGTATTGAACTCTAGCTGGGAGCAAGCTCCTTTTCCCTGTGTGGATTCGGATATATATGGCGCAGTATTTGAGGCTGTTGGCTATCTACTGAAGCAGGGCCATCAGCGGATCGGTTTGCTTGGCATCCGGGACGGATTTACCAACTATGAACGGAGGGTTGATTCGTTCCGGGACGCCTTTAAACAATATGGTGTTCCCTTGGAGAATCAGTGGATTGTTGGACGTCCGGAGGACAGGACAGAGGCTAAAGTGTTATATTCAAATTGGCTGGATCGTAATCCGGAGGTGACTGCGCTATTTGCTGCGGATTACACGACAACCTTAATATTGTTAGAACTTCTGCAGGAAAAGGGGATAACGATTCCAGCGGATTTGTCCTTGTTTATCGTAGGCACCCCACAGCATGCTTTTGTGCAAAACGGATCAGTTAGTGCCATAGTACAGCCCTTTCACGAAATGGGGCGATTGGCGGTAAGCCGACTCCTGGAGAGGCAGCTTGATTCGGGCACGGAATTGCTTCCATGTGAATTGAAAATAGGCGATTCTGTTGTCGCTATCTAATGGGTCTTCTAATTTAAAGCCGTATTCCGAGTGAGCATGATCGGAATACGGCTTTTTGTTGACAATAAATGGGTCGTTGCTTTACTATTATACATATATATAAAGGTTGTGAGAAACAGGAGGTGACAGGATGCACAGACGCGCTTTTTGTTTAACAATCCGATCTGGTATGGAGAATGAATATGATCGAAGGCACCGGGAGGTTTGGCCGGAGCTTTTGGTGCTGTTAAAGGATTGCGGTATCCGAAATTATTCGATTTTTCGTCAAGGTCAAAGCTTGTTTGGTTATATGGAAAGCGTCAATAACATCGATGAAGCTTTAATCCGACTAGACGCTCACCCCGTTCAGCGAAAATGGTACGATTATATGTCTGCCATTCTCATTCGGGATGGGGATAAGGGCATGACATTGCTGGATGAAGTATTTCATTTAGATTAACAAAAGGAGCGAAAGTATGACAAAATTGAACCATAACGCTAAGCCAATCAATATTCTTTTTGTCATGGCTGATCAGCTTCGGTACGATAGTCTGGGGCACACAGGGCATCCGATGGTAAAGACACCCAACATTGATAAGCTTGCAGCTGAAGGTACCCGATTCGAGAAAACGTATGTACAGTCCGCTGTTTGCGCGCCATCCCGGGCTTCCATCTATACAGGACGTTATGTCCATGCCCATCGCGTCAGGTTCAATGAGGTTCCGTTCGGAGCCGGTGAACAAACGATTGCCGATTATTTCAACGCGGCCGGTTATCGTTCAGCTCTGATTGGACGCACGCATTTTACTCCTATTACGGAAACCTACGGATTCGAATATTATGCCTATTATGACGGATTGCCTGCGAAGGACGGATATTCGTCTTACCCGCAATATTTGCGGCAATGCGGATACAGCGAAGAAGACATCCGCTTCCGTTACTGGCCCAGAGAGCTTACACCTCAGCCCGGACATGAAGCTTATCCAGAGGATTTTGCAGAGGCCGATTATCCGTGCCGCATTTGTGAGGAGCATTCTGATACCGCTTACATGACGAATGAAGCAATCCGGTTTATGAAGGAAACGACGGAACGTCCATGGATGCTGCATCTATCCTATTGGAAGCCTCATCTGCCGTTTAGCGTATCCGAGCCTTATTTTAGTATGTACGACCCGAGGGAAGTACCGATGCCTAAGCTGAAGGAGGGAGAACTGGAGCATAAGCCACCGATACAAGAGCTGTTTCGCAATGAACGCAGGGGAAATTTCCTCGAAGATGAAGAACGGCTCCGACGTGTACGCGCTGCGTATTACGGAATGATTACACAGCTGGACGATCATCTGGGCCGCTTGTTTGAAGAGATGCGGCGAATGGGGGTATTGGAAAATACCTTGATCGTATTTACTTCGGATCACGGTGAATATTTGGGCGATCATCATATGATCGAGAAAGAGCTGTTCTACGAGCAAGCGGTGCATGTGCCGCTCATCCTCAAGCTGCCGGGCACCATTCCGCAAAATCGAGCCATTTCCGAGTTTGCCGAAGCGGTTGATTTACTACCAACGTTGCTGGAATTAGCGGGCCTACCCCTACCTAAGGCGGTCCAGGGTACGAGTTTGCTGCCATTAGTAAATGGTACTGCTCATGATTGGAAGCGTGAAGTATTCGCCGAGTGGGACTTCCAGTATTATCACTGCCGCAAGCAGTTGGGTTTGGCACCTCATCAATGCAAGGCGACGATGATTCGCGATGACAATTGGAAGTATGTGCATTACAGCAATCAGCCTTGTGAGCTGTACGATCTGACGGCCGATCCCGACGAATTTTGTAATTTGGCTGAACAGCCGCAATATAAGGAACGAATCGAGGCGATGCGCAGTAGAATTCTCAATTGGCGGTTAAGAACGGAAGATCCGGTCCCGGAGGTCGATTTGACCTTTGCCTCTTACCTAAGGGATCCATGGGAGGATAAAGCTTAGATGAACTGTGTTCATATCGGCCTCTAGAATGGCAGGATCGACCACGACAGGCAGGCGGCTGCAAGCTAAAATGGTTGTATCAGTCGCGCGAAATTCGTGAGCGGCTACATGAGAAAGGAGAAGGGATAATGGCAGAATCCCAATCCGGTGCGGTGGTTTCCACTCAACCCAAGACGGCTAAGGCATCACAACGAAGGAGAAAGCTGAATAAGCATTTGATTGCCTATTCCTTCCTCATACCTATATTTGTTTCAATGGGTCTATTCAAGTATTATCCGTTTTATACGGCCATCTTAAAGTCGTTTTACCAATGGAACGGTGCGAATATTAATAAATTTATCGGCTTGAATAACTTCGTCCAGCTATTAAGCGACCCGACCTTCTACGTTTCTCTCAAAAATGTAACGATATTGACGATCAGCTTTGTACTCATCCAATTAACACTTCCGTTATACGCAGCTGTCGGGGTATTTCATTCTAATAAAAAACTCCAGAATGGATACCGCGTGCTGTTTCTTGTTCCCATGGTCGTTCCTTATATCATCATCTTTTTACTGTGGAGATGGATATATATGAGCAACGGCATGTTAAATGTGCTGCTTAAAAGTATCGGCTTGGAATCCTGGACCCATGCATGGCTTGGAGAAAGCGCGACAGCCTTGGGATCGATATTATTCGTCAACTTCCCTTGGATTGGCGGCATTTATTTCCTCATTTATTTGGCGGGTTTAATTACAATCTCCCCGGAGCTGTTCGAGGTCGGCAGAATGGACGGCATGAATGCTTGGCAGCGTTTTCTTCACATTGAACTGCCTCTAATCAGAAATCAAATCCGGCTGGTTGTTATTCTCGCATTCATTCATCAATATCAAAGCTTCGAAAATATTTTGGTGCTTACGAACGGAGGTCCCGGCTTTACGACACTGACACCGGCTCTTTATTTATATAAGAAAGGCTTTGAATACAATGAATTAGGTTATGCCTCTGCTATTGGCGTATTGATCTTTGCTATTCTGGTGCTGTTCACATTAGCCGCAAACAAACTCATTAAACCGACAGAGAAACTGGACTAGGAGGAGAAGGATGAGTAAATTTACTTATGGGTCTGCTGTCAATCAATTTTTTTTACTGCTGCTGGTGCTGTTGACGTTGTTTCCCTTTTATATGCTGCTGATCAGCTCCTTGAAGTTTCAGGATCAGATTCTTCTCCATTTCTGGACACCGGTATTTCCGATTCATTTAGAGAATTATGCAGGCGCTTTCAAACAAATCTGGCCCTTTATCTTAAATTCCATTTTGATAACGGCGGGAATTATTGCATGCGTGTTAATTAATTCTACCTTTGCCGGCTACTCGTTCGCACGCTTCAACTTTTTTGGTAAAGGAATTTTATATTCCCTTGTTATCATTCTGATGATGGTGCCCGGATTTCTTCTGCTGATTCCACAGTTTATTTTGTTCAAGCAATTGGGATTACTCAACACGCATTGGGCGCAAATTTTCGGTCCGATGGCTGGCGCTTCTGCTTTGGCGACAATGCTGATGCGCACTTTCTTCGAGGGACTATCCTCAAGTCTCTTTGAAGCGGCGGAGGTAGAAGGAGCAGGGGAGCTAAGGATTTTCGGGCAAATTGTACTGCCGTTGTCGCAGCCCGTTATTGCAACTGTGGCCATTATTAATGCATTGACCGGCTGGAACAATTACATTTGGCCATTGGTCGTCACCTCCGGGGATAAAGTCCGCCCAATCATACTCGCGTTAAGCAATATCAAGGGACCGCTGGAACAAGCACAAGGCTTGCAGTTTGCCGGTTACGTCATCGCCTCTTTGCCGCTGCTGATCTTGTTTATGTTTGCCACCAAGTCCTTTATCAGCGGGATCACCTCAGGTGCGGTAAAGGGCTGATTCCTTGCTTCATCCGTTCAGCAGATTTGATAAGACAAGGAAAAGCGCTTTTCACAAACTCAGTTGTAAGGTTCGAAGTATTTTTGCTTTGGATGATGAATAGAGAGGGTGTAGATAAAAATGAAAAGAGCAAAGAGTTCACTATCTCGTCTAACTATAGGAGCGGTTTTGGCGGTTACCGTTGCGGGCTGCAGCAGTACGCCTTCGGGCGAAACAGGTTCCGGTAATCAAGCGGGCTCCAGCGCTAAGACGGAGCTGAATGTTATGGTCATGACGGAAGCAACCGGAGATCAGGCGGAGCAAACTATTTGGGAAGACACCGTCAAAATGTATGCGGAGAAAAACCCTAATGTGAAGATCAACCTGCAGCTGCAAAGTTTTGGAGGCGTAGAGCAGCATCGGACTTGGGTTACTACCCAGTTGATCGGGGGCAATGCACCGGACATCTTCACAACCCGCTATATATGGGATCAGGAGGATCTGAAAAAAGGACTGCTTGTAGACCTGACCCCGTATTACAGCAAAAAGAATGCTAACCTTGGTGATAAAACATGGGAGGAAGTTTTCCCGAAATCCGTACTGCAGCGGCTTCAAGGTGAAAATAAAACGTATGCCAGCGTGCCTACGAACATCGACTCGGTTCGTGTTCTTTACAATAAGGACCTGTTTGCTAAAGCCGGTATCACGAACGTCCCCAAAACGTGGAACGAGTTTCTGGATGCGCAGGAGAAGCTTAAAAAGTCAGGTGTAACGCCTTTTGGTTTTCCAAATACGAAACCGGGGGATTATAACTACAGCTGGACAACTCGTATTTTGACGGAAGAACTGATCGCGGGGCAGTATGAAAAGATGGATGTGAACAAAAGCGGCTTTATCGAGTTAAATGAATATACGCGCGCTGTGGATCAAGGCATTGTAGATATTACCCAATCCCCTTACAAGGACGTATTCCCGATCATCAAAAACTGGAGTCAGTATTGGCCCAAAGGCTATAACGGAATTGACTTCAATACATCATCCGATATGTTCCTGCGCGGTGAAGTGGCGATGATTATGAGAACTTCAGGGCAGAGCAAAGTCATTTATGAATCCAGCGCACGGAAGTTCGAAATAGCGGCGTTCCCTCTGCCCTATTTGACAAAAGAAAACCATCCTGATGCTGTAGGAAAGCTGATGGAAATTGGTGGAGTTCCCGCGGGCAATATGGCGATCCCCAAAACAATCAAGCCGGAGAAGCTTGATGCTGCCGTTGATTTTATGGCATTTATAACCTCGTCCAAAGTTCAAGGTATACATGCCGAGAAGCTTTATAGAACTCCTGCGATAGCGAACGCTGACCTTCCCGAGAAATTGAAGGGCTTCGCCTTTCTAGGCGATCCGATGAAGCTGAATATTTACGGTGGAGAGGTCGACAAAAATGTGACGGAAAACAATCAAAAGATGGGTCAGCTTTATTTGGAAGGCTCTCTGCAGGCAGACAAGTATTTAAGCGATCTGAAGAAGATTATGTTGGATTTCGTAAAGCAAAAGAAGGAAGAAAACAATTGGAATGCCGAAAATAATTACGGAATCAAATAAGGGGCGGAACAATGTACAGTGATTTTGCAGGTAAAGCAGCTGTCGTAATAGGGGGCACCTCTGGAATAGGCTTAGGTGCTGCAAGGAGATTGGCACAAGGCGGCGCGAAGGTCGTTATCTCCGGTGTCAATGAGTCTGATGGGGTCAAAGCTGTGGATGAAATGCGGAATATGGGGATTGATGCTTTTTTCAAAAAAGCCGATATACGATATTCAGCGGAAGTTGAGTCATTAATTCAATTTGCCGTTGAAACTTGCGGGTGGCTGGATATTCTCGTTAACAGCGCAGGCATCCAGCGTTATGGTGATACTGTGCAGACCTCTGAGGAGGTATGGGATGAAGTGATAGATATCAATCTGAAAGGCATGTTTCTTGCATGTAAATATGCTATTCCTGAAATGCGCAAAGCGGGAAAGGGTGCCATCGTGAATGTTTCCTCCGTCCAATCATTGGCCTCGCAGAAATCGGTCGTCGCATACTCAGCAAGCAAGGGAGGCATTAATGCTATGACTCGCGCAATGGCTCATGATCATGCTCATGAGCAAATCCGTGTGAACGCGGTCTGTCCTGCCTCCATCGACACGCCCATGCTGCGCATGTCAGCGGATATGTATAAGGGGGAGCAGAGCAGTGAGTCCATTCTTGCTGCTTGGGGGAACATGCATCCAGTTGGACGTATCGGCACCATAGAAGAAGTAGGAGAGTTGATCGCGTTTTTGTGCAGTGAACGAGCAAGCTTTATTACTGGGGCTGAATATAAAATCGACGGTGGTATGCTTGCCGCTTTAGGTGTGAAGTTACCGGAATAATGAAAGTAGATGAGGGTAAACAGCCTGCCGCATGGAACGGCAGCTTGACTCAGATAAGGGGTAGCATTCTAGGGGGAGAGTGATATGTAGCAATAACAATATCTAACTAGACGTAAAAAAGGAGACATAGTCATCTTTTTACGTCTAGTTAAAAACCCAAACTTTTAAGACCATATTCTCATATTATGAGGTGTGCATAATGCATTGTTCAACCTTTTTTCGATCGACCTTCCTATAGAAGGTCGTTTTTTTATTGCGAAGAAAGATACTTCAACAATCATGTCGTATATACCGTTTTTAAATGCTGCAGATTCCAAACTATTTTATCTCCATTGGCATTTATAAGTTCTATGAAATCACTATCCGCTTTCTGGAGCAGGCCTATTTTTTTTGTGTTATCTCCAAGATCAAAAACAACCAGTTTTCCTTCGAGCTTTTTACACTGTTCTTCAAAGGTTCTTGATAAAGTAATATTGATGGGACTCAAAGGAAGCGACTGGTTATCAAGCGAATAGGGTGTGTGATTAGAGCGATAAGGAATTAACCATTTTAAGTGGTTCATAGATATAAACATGGCTTTATAGACAGGTGAATAGAAGACGAAATAATCATTCATAATACTCGTTAAATAACCATGGATCGTTTTATTTCCAGTTACATAAATTTCTACAAAATGTCCTTTTGCAGCATTTAATATTTTCCTGTAGGAGAGGCTATCCGCTTGATAATCGATTGGCGTATCCTCCGATTTATTGTCGGGTTCCGTACTAGATTCCGAATTCAATTTTACATTCTGAACGTTGACTAGGGGGATATAATAGAACTGTTGTTCATGGACTATGACCATAATATCCAACCCTAAATCGATTAATGTACCTTTACAAATATTATTTCCTGAAATATCCACAATCACTTGTTGACCCACAAATTGTTGAATCACACGCATACAAATAACCTCCAATAAATGATCTTATCTGTCGAATTAAAATATCCAGGATACCCAAAATGCTAAAATGACTAACGTGAAAATAACTGTGATTGGGATGACCGTAGCCGTCACCTTCAAGTATTGGGCCCAGCTTAGATTTACTTTTCCTTTTTTGATAATATGCATCCACATTAAGGTCGCAAGTGTGCCAATTGGTAAAAGAAGAGAGCCGATGTCACTGCCGATTACACTTGCCAGATAAGAAATTTTTAAGGTAAGAGGATCAAGATCCATGCTCGTCAAGGTTAACGTTCCTACCATCAATGCAGGATGATTGTTAAACAAATTGGATAAGATGGAAAGCAGAATTCCCATCATTACACTTGCATGAAGTAAACTGCCGGAAATGAGCGGCTTCATAAGGTGAACAAGCATCTGGGTTAATCCTATATTATGCAAACCATAAATAATCACATACATACTGAAGGCAAAGATGAGTATATACCAAGGCGTTTTTCTGATCATGTCGGCTGGTGTAATTTTCAAATGATACCAACGCCATCCAAGCAGGAATGCAGAACCGATAACGGCCATCAATGGAACAGGAAAATGAATGAAAGAGGCAACAAATAGACTTATACGAACGCTGAATACAAAAATTAATATATTCCGCATGAATTTGGTTTGATTCTCTTTTGAAATCGGAGACGAAACTTCTTTCAGCGGATGTGTTTGATTTAAGAATTCGGCATGAATTGTTGGTAGTTTGCGAGGCAATACACGATAAAAACTAATAAATAATAGGAATGTAAGGAGTACAAGACCCAGTGAAGCAGGAACAAACATCATTGCCGTGTGCATATAGAGGTCCATATGAACAATTTTTAATGCAATCAAATTTACAATATTACTTACGCCGATAGGTGCGCTAGAAGCTGTTGCAATTAAAGCTCCGGAAAGCAGATAAGGAATTTTTTGGTGGTTTTTAAGGCCCAATTTATGAAGCAGCATGAGTAAGATTGGTGTTGTAATTAATATACTGCCGTCGTTGTTAACGAAAAGGGTCATCAGAAAACAAAACAAGTTTGTGTACCAGAAAAGGCGTATCCCGGATCCTCTTGCCCGTTCCAGAAGCTTCTCAGCAGACCAGGCAAAGAATCCAAAGCTTTCCAAAACGATGGCCATAACAATCGTTGCCATAATGGTTACGGCTGCTCCGCCTATGGTTTCAGTTATATTACCCAAATCAGATAAGGTAACACTCCCGCTGAGGAGGACTAGTATGGCACCAACGGTTGCTGGAATAGATTCATTGACATTCGGATGCAAGAAAATAAAAGTAATGGTACATAGGAACGACAGGATGGTGATAGGAATCATGTAATCTTGCAGCATTATAGTTTCAACCTCTTTTCGATAAAGTAAGATCTTTGATATCATCTCTACAAGCTCTCTAGTGAACTGCACGAACTGCTTAGGAGTTAAGGTTCCATGGTTGTTTTTCCTCCCCTTATAGATGTCTTATAGTGTCATTTGCATAATATGTTCAACTAACATAGGGGGGACTAGCCGATTATCCAATTCTATAATTTTCCACTAATAGCCTGGTATAAAGACCTATCCTTTCTTCTAGTCTACCATTCAAAGAAAAAAGGCGAGTCTCCTAATTATGGAGAACTCGCCTCAAATACTATCGTCACATACACATCCACACTGCAGTTGTTCCTTAATTACTAGTATAAACCCACCAATTGCGTTAATTGGCGGGTTGTTGCGGGATGACTTATTAATGACTTATCGTGTAGTGCAACTGAACGACTCCACTGCCGAGGGACTTGAAATCCAATAACTCCACATCTTTGTATTGGTAGTGTTCTGTATTTAGCAACAGGTTGAGCCCTTTACCCTCGAGCACAGGTGCAACATTGAATATCAACTCGTCGACAACTCCTTGACCTATAAATGCATTGTGCAGATCAGCACCGCCCGCAATAAGGGCTGTTTGATGTCCTTTTTCGTGCAGGTAATTCAGAGCTTCTTGTGGTGATTCTACAATCTTTATGCCGGGGATATTTTTGACGCTCTTAGAAACCACGACGATGTCAACATCGGCAAAAGGACCTCCACCGCCGCTTCCCCGCATGCCCTCAAACGTTCGACGCCCGACGATGAAGTTACCGACTGTCTTTGCATGCTCCATAAAATTATCTAATGCTTCCTTTTTTGGCGGATTTTCGGGACTGGATTGTGCATAGTTACCATTAGCAGTCTTTCCATCTCTGAAGGCGGAAAGCCGGCGCTATCTTTCGTGCCCCACAGAATGTGCGCGGGTAAATCAGACAGCACGGGCAGTTTCGATTCAATTTCCGCAAGCCACTTTCGTGCTTTCCGAATCTGCCTTGGGAAAATCCAAGTCGGTTTCCTTGATATTGGAGTTGGGAAAGGGTCTGTATAGGCTTTTCTCAACTTTTCCGTGACTTTCTCAGTTTGGAAAATTCCGTGGGGGACAATGTTTTTGGCGAAGAAGTTCCGTCGTGTCTGAAGCCAGTATCCAAGGGGCCATCCCCCCATGGCCATAGAAAAAATCTTCATTGCTGGAAGAGTCGCTGGCCAGGCCCAGGTATTCATCACGACGATGCCGCGCAGATTTTCCCGGTGCCGAACCGCGTAATTTAATCCGATTGGTCCTCCCCAATCCTGGACGACTAGAACAAAATTTTTGAGATCCATGCGACGGATAAATTCCATGACTGCATCTGAATGTTCTTGTGGCGTAAATCCATACTGCGATGGCGCCTTTGACATGCCCATTCCAGGATAATCCAATGCGATAAGACGATATTCGTTTTGAAGTTCCTTAATGACATTTCGATACAGATATGACCATGTGGGATTCCCATGAAGGAGCAGAACCGTCGGTCCTTGTCCTTCGTCAATGTAATGAATGTGTCCGTCACGATAGGGCAGCCAGTGGTCCTTGAATGGATATTCCATCGAATCTACTTCAAATTGTCTTTTCATTTCTGTCTCCCCCTCCTTTCTTTGCTTCAATTATTTTCCTTCCTTATTCACAATAGTAGCGCATGAATTGTTTAACGGCACCAAGCGTTTCGGGGAATTGCGGCGTTCGCTGCAGCCGATCAGCCCGAAAACTTTGACCGATCGGCTGCGCATGTTGGAGGAACAAGAAATCGTGACACGTACTCTGTACCCTGGGGTGCCTTTGCATGTCGAATACGAGCTTACCGAACGCGGGCAGCGTCTGCAGCCTATTTTTGCTGCCATGTGGATGTGGGTTCAGGAGAATGGCGAATGTCCCCGGAAAGAGATGGACGATAGGGGTCAAGACTCTGAGGCAGTGATGTGATTGTATTGATATGAGCTGTTAAGTATGCTGGAGGCTGCGGAAAGCTTAAAGTGGCACCATAGAAGAAGTAGGAGAGCTGATCGCGTTTTTGTGCAGTGAACGAGCAAGCTTTATTACTGGAGCTGAATATAAAATTGACGGTGGTGTGCTTTCCGCTTTAGGTGTGAAGTTACCTGAATAATGGAAGGATTAAAACGCTTGGATGGATATTAACATGGATATTAACCTATTGAATAAACAAAACAATGACCGAATATGCCATAGCGGCAAATTCGGTCATTACGTTTTTTAACGAATTGCTGTTGGAGCCAGCCAAACGAAAGCCGGAATATTCCTCAATAGTCCTGATGCAAGGGTCACTATCAACATTACAGACATAATCACATTACTAATCCGCGGCATTTGTTTCTTATTTGCTATTGTGTAAGTTATATACATAGGAAGAATTAAAAACAACAAAGGGTTATATCTAAAAGCCTGATAAAAATCCAATTTCAGCAAAGAAAGAACAGCCCTCGTCATTCCACATCCCGGACAATAAAACCCAGTCAACTCGTGAAATACACAAGGAATCTCGATTCCTGTCACCGGTATCCATATTTTTAGGTACAACAACCCTCCAATACCAAGGGAGGAACCCCAGACAAGTTTAGGGTTCCTCTTTGGATTAAGCCCAAACTTATGCCAGTTTATTGACATCAGATTGAACCAAAGCATACGTTACGATTCCCAAGCCGAAGAATGTAAGTACAAGGTAAAGAACCGAATTATCAGATACCATTTGGCCGCGTTGTCGCTGTGCTTCACCGACTTGCTTACCAACCTGATAGGACCAGACATAGCCCCAAATACCGCAAGTGACCAATGTCAGCAGAAAATGCTTAACCCCCGTAAACGTGGAGTCACCACTCAGTTTACCGACATCATTGGTCATAACAATAAACCAGTAAATACCGTAGATACCGAGTGTAATTAATGATAGAACAATTGCCAACCCAACACTTCTCTGATAAACCATTACACACCATCCAGGTCATATTTATTTCAGGCAATAATTCTTGCCGCGAAATCGAATTCACTTTTAACGCGTCATATGCTCAGTGAACCTACTCAATCAGGTAAATTTCGGCAGGAAATGACAAAAAACAACTATTTGATTATATGAAATTATACATATAAATACAAGATAAAATGGTAATTTGCTAGATTGGGTGACAAGCATAGGGAAGAACGATTCGTTGAAGAAATTCGATCGCTGAGGAAAGAAGACCATCGGAAGCTGGACGAGGACTCACGTCCGTTTTGATGAAGGGTGAGCTCTACACTACTTGTAATAACACGGCATGACGCTGATGTATGACTGTCATTATCTTTGTAATGACAACAGGTGAACCCGGATTATTGTAGAATGATAGGCTAAGATAAAACGTTGATTTACAAAATAAGGGAGGCAGCCCAAGACAAAAACTTAAGAACGGTAATGACAGCGAGCACGGCTTTATTCGAATTTATTCGATTCGAAGCCATTGCCTTCTCCCAGAAACCTGCATTTATACAGCCTTTGGGCCGATATATCCGAAGTTTTTTGAATTCATGCAAATGTGCATTTATTTTTTCATTCTTAGCTGAACTGGAGCGTTTTCCATGAAAATGGATGTACTTTTGCAGGTTTGTTCTCTCTACAGCCATTCCTGTAGGAAAATAACTGCATGTTTGCAGGATTTTGTGAGAAATGGTGGTGATCGGAGGAGGGTCAAGCACTAATTTTGAGTTTGAGCCATATTTCATTAACTTTAGAGGTGATTCCGTGTGGTTGTATTAATAGACAAAGTTACGCAAGGTGGGCTGGCCGCTCTCGGCAATTTATTTGAACTTGCAGCGTATGATTTATCTGAATTTAAAGGGACAAGTGTTAATGAGAATGGAGTATATTTAAAAACCAATAAGTGTAAGGACTGTTTTGAGGATCCGATATACAGCCTTTTCTTTATACGAGTAGATGGTGAGGCTACAAGTATTCACTTATGGAGGGTTATACCAGCGTAACTGCCACCAGGTGCAAACGTATGGATATAATTATAAAAACCTCCCCACCGGAGAGGTTTTTATAAAGTGGCAGTACCGGCGTTGGTATGTTTACAGTCTAATCATTTAATGAATGGATTGGTTATGGACAAGGACAATACCCGTTGTTCATTTGATCACAAAAACCAAATCGCGTCGCATCGATTTGGATAAAGTTGAAGAAGGGGCTAATAAGCCCGGTCCTGCCGCATATGTGACCGGCTTAACCCCTTCCGGCGATTCGAATCCCTCCCCCAACCAAATAAATGTCCTTGAACTGGTTGGTTTCTTACTTCAGCATTACTAAGCAGTGCAGCTATCACGATTCATTAGCAGCGCTGGGTATTGCTTCTGGAATACTGTCGGCTTGGTTAGGTGTAGTCTCTCCGATTGGTCGTATGTGCCGAAGCCACATAACGACAAGGACGATGATAGCGAGCATGATAGCGCCGCTGGCTGCCGCAACGGCGTGCATCCCGCCGGTGAAGGCTTCACGTGCGCCGGTGAGCAGTGCCTTGCCGACTTGTTCGGAGAGGCCTTTCGCTATAGCCGTGGCACCGGCTAAGCTGTCGCGGGAAGCTTGTACTGCGGATGCCGGCAAGTCGGCGGGAATAGAGTTCGCCACCTGGTTGCGGTAAACGACCGTACCGATGCTGCCGAAGACTGCGATGCCCAGCGCGAAGGCGAATTCGCCGCTGGTTTGCAGCATGGAGGCCGCCGATCCTGCCTTCTCCGGCGGGGCTGAGCCGATGACAAGGTCGCTGGACAGGCTCGGGAGCGGTGCTGCACCTATATTGAAGCAGATGTACCCGAGCACCAGAAATGTGAGACCTGACTCAACCCCCACCTGGGTCAGCAGAAAACAGCCCGCGGTCGATACCAATAGACCCGTTCCGATTAGAAGGGCCGGTCGAATCCGGCGTGCGATAAGCGGCGAGAGAAGCATACCGGCCATCGAGGCAATTACCCCGGGGAGCATATACAAACCTGCCTGAAGCGGCGACAGTCCTTGCACGAATTGAAGGTACTGCGCGATGAAGAGCATGGTCGCACCTGTCAGTGTAATACCGAACATGCCCCCCAGTGCAGCGCTGAATCCGGGACTCGCGAACAGGCGCAGGTCCAGCAGGGGACTTGTCAGCCTGCGCTGCCGCGATACGAACACCGTGCCTAGGACGATCCCCGCAAGTATTAACAGCGCAGGCATCATCTGCAGTCCGTACTTGGCGATTTCCTTGAGGCCGTATATGACCGGCAGGAGGGAGCCCAGCGACAACGCGACACTGGCCAAATCAAGCAGGCCGGATTCGGGATGCCGGTATTCGGGCAGCAACAGGGGTCCGGTTATAAGTAAAAGCAACATAACCGGCACGCCCAGAAGGAACACCGAACCCCACCAGAAGTGACCCAACATGATACCTCCAACCACCGGCCCAAGGGCCATGCCGCCCATGGAGCACGTTAACCATATGCCGATGGCGAGGGAGCGCTGCTTATGGGAACGGAACATGTTGCTTATTAAGGCTAGAGTAGAAGGCGATACAGTCGCCCCGGCTATGCCGAGTAGTGCGCGGGCCACAATGAGCATTTCAGCGCTTCGGGAGAATGCTGCCATTATCGAGGCTATTACGAATACGGACCCGCCGATCAACAGCAGCTTGCGGCGGCCGATCCGATCTCCCAGCGTCCCCATGGTAATCAAGAACCCGGCGAGCATGAAGCCGTAGATGTCGATGATCCACAACTGCTGGGCGCTGTCGGCCCCGAGGTCGGCGCCAATGTGCGGCAGTGCGAGAATCATTACGGAGAGATCGATTGAGACAAGAAGGGCGGGCAGGGCAAGAACCGCGAGCCCTACCCATTCACGCATGCCGGCTTGCATCTCAGTCCCGTTCATAGCGTTCGTCATTCGTTCTTCAAAAAATCGCCCAGCTTGTCCAACATATATTTCGTCCCGTGCTCGCGCTGTTCCGGCGCATCATGACCATCAAGGAAGGCGCCTTGTTCAGTGTAAATAAGCTGTGTACCGCTGTCCGCCGGCCTGATTTCCACAGTCGTCACGGAGACTGATATCCGTGTTTCTCCCAGGTCCATGATGTAGGTATAAACTATGCGATTGTTCTGCACGATCTCTTGGTAACAGGCGCCGAAAGTGTAGACCGATCCTCCCGGCGGGCCTCCGCGGCTAATCTCCCGTCCGCCAATTTGGAAGTCGAACTCGTCGGCTTTAGGGTACCATTGGGCTTTGGTCGACGCATCTGACCAAGCGGTAAATACTCGTTCGGGTGATGCGTTATAATTACGCTCGATAACAAAGGTAGAGTGTTTTACGGATCGTTCGTTCATAGTTTATCTAGTCCTCCTTAGGTCGGCTCATCTGGATGCTCTTTAAGATAATCACCAAGCCGGTCGAGGTGTAAATCCCGGATCGCTTTCCGTTCGGCGAAATATTTCTCATGATTCATCCTTATGGCGTTCAATATTTTGGTATAATTTAGAATTGTCAAAGGTTCTTAAGTTCTCCAACTTTCCACTCCAGTTTCGTGATCATCCCCTTTTTTGCGCGCGAGGTTTTTACCGGTATTCAAATCATAATTCATTACGTTACGTAAGTTTCAAGTGCAAAATGGAATTTTTTGAATATTTGCATGAAAAAGAGATATAGTCCTTTAGGGAGTTGGGGCGAATCGACTATCGGCACCTTAGCGGCTAGCCTCCAGCTATTATCAGGCTTAGTAACGCTATACGTTAAGTATTTTCTGATATTATGAATCTTACTGTAGCAATAACCAGGGTGTAGGCTTTGTTGTCCGTTACTATATAAAACGCACTTACAATCCTCACTTTGCCATCAAATGGGTAAATAAATAGTAAAACCAACCCAAAGGTGGCATTAAAAATGAATACACAAGAAATCGGAAAACTTAATCAATTGATGAAGGA
>NZ_JANQBD010000019.1 GCF_024722015.1 Paenibacillus radicis (ex Xue et al. 2023)
TCCCTTTAAGCCTTGAATATTTGAGGATTTCCCCATGCGACTTCAACCTCCTGTGGTAGGGTAGGTATAGATTGAAGCTCTTTGTCAGGTGCTTCGTATCTTCGATAGTTGCTGGGGATTTCCCTTCATTAGTGGATTATATTACACGCCAGACTTTATAAGTTTTCAGCGGAGCTGAAGAAGTCTGATATTGCAAGAAAAGCTACCGCTTAGACACGAATGTATCTTCTTCGAGAGGGCTTCGAATAGAAGCTTTTCTTATAATAAATAACTAAAACTAACAGGAGTGTGAATAGATGAAAAAGAAATTAGTACTGATCGGTAACGGTATGGCTGGAGTTAACTGCGTAGAGCAGATTTTGAAGCTTGCCCCGAACCGCTATGACATCACTATCTTCGGCAGCGAGCCTCACCCCAATTATAACCGTATCCTACTTTCGTCTGTTCTGGCGGGAGATGCGGATATGAATGATATTGTGATTAATAGCCGGGAGTGGTACAAGCAAAATAATATTACCCTGTATACGGGAACAACGGTAAATGGCATTGATTCATCACGAAAGCTGGTCAGCGCTGACAACGGAGTCAGTGTACCGTACGATGAACTAATCGTAGCTACGGGGTCGCTTCCTTTTATGCTGCCGCTGCCTGGTGCGGATAAAAAGGGAGTTATTGCTTTTCGCGACATTAAAGATTGCGAGATTATGATGGAAACGGCCAAATTATATAAAAAGGCGGTTGTAATAGGCGGGGGATTGCTTGGATTGGAAGCAGCCAGAGGTTTACTGAATCTAAATATGGAAGTATCTGTAGTTCATATACACAAATATTTGATGGAAAGACAGCTGGATGTAACGGCGGCCGTCATGCTGCAAAAGGAACTTAAGCAGCAGGGGATGAAGTTTTTGTTAGAGAAAAACACGGAAAGGATTATTGGGATAAAGCGGGCTACGGGCGTAAGATTTACAGATGGTTCAGAGGAATCTGCGGATCTCGTTGTTATGGCAGTGGGTATAAGGCCTAATGTGCAGCTTGCCAACAGAAGCAGGATTGAGATCAATCGTGGTATTGTCGTTAATGATTATCTGGAAACAAATATCCCTCATATTTATGCGGTGGGTGAATGTGCAGAGCATCGCGGTATTGCGTACGGACTTGTAGCCCCTCTCTATGAGCAGGGCGCAGTCCTTGCTAAAAGATTAGCTGGCGTGGACACAGAGGGCTATCAAGGCTCCGTAGTTTCAACTAAACTGAAAGTTTCCGGTGTGGATGTGTTTTCGGCAGGACAG
Organism: Paenibacillus radicis (ex Xue et al. 2023); assembly: GCF_024722015.1. Taxonomy (GTDB): domain Bacteria; phylum Bacillota; class Bacilli; order Paenibacillales; family NBRC-103111; genus Paenibacillus_S. The sequence continues at coordinate 1,290 of NZ_JANQBD010000019.1, forward strand.
TTCACGGATAGTGAAGACACTCGGGCGGTACGCGTGCAGGACGAATTTGACGGTGTGTACAAGAAGGTCGTTATTAAAAATGGTAAGGTTGCAGGAGCGGTTTTGTTCGGAGATACAAGCGATGGCTCACGATTGTTCGCTATGATAAGGAGCGGGGAAGATGTAACGGGCAGAGAGAAGGAAATTCTGTTTGGCTCAGGTGGTTCTGGCTCCGTTAAATGCGGGGCTGACATGGTGGCGGCTATGAAGGACGATGAAATCATCTGCGGATGTAATGGCGTATCGAAAGGAGCTATCGTACAAGCGATTAATGAAAAAGACTGTTCAAGCGTCAATGATATCAAAGCATGCACTAAAGCTTCCGCTTCATGCGGCGGATGCAAGCCTCTTGTCGCTGATGTGCTTTCCTGTGTACTCGGGACGGATGGAGTGAAGATGGTCAAGGAAGGCATTTGTGGATGTACGACACTGAGCAGGGATGAAGTGGTTGACGGTATCCGCAGCATGAGATTGACGACCTCGAAGGAAGTTATGAATGTAATGGAATGGAGCCACCCGGAAGGCTGCTCCAAATGTCGCCCTGCTCTGAACTATTACCTTGGCATGGTATGGCCTGATGAGCATGAGGATGAGAAAGAGTCGCGTTTTGTAAATGAAAGGAACCATGCCAATATCCAGAAGGACGGTACTTACTCAGTTGTTCCGAGAATATACGGCGGCGTTACCACTCCTAAGGATTTGAAGAGAATAGCTGAAGTAGCCGAGAAATATGATGTACCTTTGGTTAAAATTACCGGAGGGCAGCGGATCGACTTGTTAGGTGTAAGGAAGCAGGACTTGCCGCATATGTGGGCGGATCTGGACATGCCTTCAGGCTACGCTTACGGTAAAACCTTGCGGACCGTTAAAACTTGTGTAGGCTCGACCTTTTGCCGATTCGGTACTCAGGATGCTATCAGCATGGGGATCGAAATGGAGAAGCGGTTCGAGCGGTTGAGTACGCCGGCTAAAGTAAAGATGGCTGTGTCTGGATGCCCGCGCAACTGCGCGGAAGCAACAATCAAAGATTTCGGTGTAGTAGCAATCGATGGAGGATGGGAGCTATATGTAGGAGGAAACGGCGGGACAAAGGTAAGAGCGTGCGATCTGCTTAGCAAGGTTAAGACGGAGGAAGAAGTGCTGGAATGGACGGGGGCGTACCTGCAATATTACCGAGAGACAGGCAAGTACAACGAGCGAACAGCAGAATGGTTGGAGCGGGTAGGGTTGGATACCATTAAGGCAGCTCTGGAGAACCCCGAGGACCGCTTGGCTCTGGTAGAACGTATTGAACATGCGCTCAGCTTGACGAAGGATCCGTGGAAAGAGATTATTGAGACGGATAAGCTGCGGACAGCATTTGATTCATTAGCGGCTTCCTCGGCACAATAGTTGGGCAATTTTTCGTGAATATGACTTTCTGAAAGTAAAGCCTCCCTTCCACTCAGCAGTGGTTAAGGAGGCTTTTTTGTTTAAGCTTGCGGAAGCTGGAGCCACCAAATCCCTGCGCATTCCGGTAAATGCACGAGATTTTGCTTAATCACTCTGTCTGCCAGCTCCTCGCCAAAGAAGAAACGTGTTAATTCCTCAGCCTGCTCCAGGCTGTCAAATAAATAATCCGTTCTAATCCATTTGTGGGAGAACCCGTAGTCATCTGTCAGCATGGAGTAGTATTTCCTTAAGAAATCCGGAGCTTTGGGCGTATCGTTACCTGTACCTAATGTTTCGAAAATAATAACGGTTCCATTGCTGCGCAGAACACGTTTTATTTCTCCTACGATCTCATGGATATTTTGCTCCCAGTTCTGGACATTCGTGCTGCCTAAGTAACAAATACTCCAGCCAGCTACGATTAGATCAGCGCTTTGATCTTCTAATGGAAGCATCCGATGATCGGCAGCTTGAGTTCGCCAGTTCGTTAAGCCTGCTTGGATGAGCCTATCTGCTGTTAGGCGCAGCATTGCCTCAGAGGCGTCAAGAGCGATGATGGACTTGGCCCTTGCTGCCAGTGAAGCTGTAAATCTTCCTGTACCTGCACCAAGCTCGACAATGTCCAACCCGCTGAAGGGTCGTATTTCTTCAATTCGATCCGTTAAATCAGCTTGCTTGGAGATTAATTGGTGGTACTTTTCGGCTTCCTTTGCATAAATATTCGAATGGTCCGGCATGGGTATTTCCTCCTCGTAATGGGAATGAACTTAACAACTCTATCGTACAAGTTGACGTAACGAGAAGGTCAAACATTTATTTATCTGATAGGTACGGCATATACGATGTGAAGGAAACGATTCATTTGATGATGTTTAATCATATAGCCGTTATCCTCAAACCATTGGTGCAGTGTCGGCAATACGGGATATTCTTCAATATCCTCTTGTATGGGGTCATGGGCTGCATGCATAAGGTCAGCCAAACAAATGCGTCCACGAGGTTTTAAAACTCTGCGCATCTCTTCTAAAGCCAGAAGCTGCTGTTCGGTTGTCAAGTGATGAAAGGCAAAGCTGGAGACGACAAAATCGAATTGTCCGCCAAGGTAAGGGATAGCGAGAAAGTTTCCTAGCTTCGTTTCCAAATCCGGATATTTTCTTTGACATTGCCGCAGCATTTCTTTGGATTGGTCGACGGCCGACATGCTGGCGCCAAGTTCTATAAGCTTTCCTGCCAGATTGCCGGTTCCGGCTCCGATGTCCAGACCTTTTTCTCCTGGAATAGGTGAAACCCATTTTACTATTAGAGCCAGAGCTTGTTCGTAGTCTGAATAATTGCCGGTATTATTGGCAACCCGTTCGTCATGAGTGGATGCTTGTTGATCAAAATTCCACTTATCCTTCCAATTTTTCCGCTGCTCCCTTAACAATTTGGAAGCTTCAGCAAGCTGATAAATGTCTTCCAGCGGTAATGTATTTTTGCTTTTTAAAAGTGCAATCATATGATCGGTTGTTTCAATAACCTGCTTTATTTCCAGCCATTGAGACATCATGACGGTTCGTTGGAGCTCAAGGTAGTATTGAAGCTGTTCGTGGTTGGTCGCGTCTATTTCTTCCAATGCTTTCTTAATATCAGCTAGCGGCATCCCGGCTTCTCTAAGCGAAATGATGGTTTGTAACCGCCATACATCCTTTTCAGTAAAGGTACGATATTGGTTGTTTTCCTGTTTAGTAGGGGATAACAACCCTTTTTCTTCATAGAATCGGACTGCTCTCGGAGAAATGTTAAGCTTACCCGCTATTTCTTTAATCTTCACACCAGATTCCTCCCATCCTGTTCATTATAAACATTAACGTTACGTTAATGTAAAGGGGGGGCGGACGGGTATACAACACAACAAGCGCCTTAGTTATCAAGACAAGCGACCCAAGCAAGCCAAGCAAGCCAAGCAAGTCAAGCGAGCCAAGCAAACCAAGCAAACCAAGCAAGCCAAGCAAGCCAAGCGAGCCAAGCCGAGCGACCCAAGCGACCCAAGCGACCCAAGCAAGCAAGCCAAGCAAGCCAAGCGACCCAAGCGACCCAAGCAAGCAAGCCAAGCGACCCAAGCAAGCCAAGCAAGCCAAGCGACCCAAGCGACCCAAGCAAGCCAAGCAAGCCAAGCAAGCCAAGCGAGCCAAGTAACCAACCGACCCAACCCAATCCCAAACGGACAAATGAAGGTAGTGTTCGGATTCGATAGCCTATGTATTCGATCTTAGAAGTTAAACGCTAGAGGTCATCAGTTGTCCTGATGAATAGCGTGGCTACCATGGAAGTGGATGCGATAGCGGAAGCAAATCTTCCGCTATCGCATGGAAAATATAAAAAACAGAGAAATAAAGGAATGGCTAGTTCCGTTATTTCTCTGTTTTTGGTGTATAGCACTCCTTTTCGCCCGGTTAACGGAATTCCGGCTTCCGCTAAAGCCTTGAATTCGGGGGGCGGAGTAAATAACGGAACCCACAGTTCCGTTTGGACCTTTCAGGCGCCATAACAGCTTCGCCATTGTATTCACCGCTGTATCTCCATTACAATAAGAGCCCTTATCATAAATTGTCGATGAACCTTGGCTAGTTAGTGGTTTGCAGGGGTGGTTTGATCGGCTTGCGTCGAGCATTGAGGACGATATTGATTAATATAACGGCCAGCACGACAAGTTGCGGCACAGTTGTTTCCCAGCTAGGGTAAATACCCAGCTTCGGAAGGTTGAATAAGTGATCCGAGTTGTGCGCAGGGAGGCTTCCAGTGACCTGCAGCGCATGAACGCTGACGCCTATGAACTTAAAGGCCATGTAGTAGAGCAGCAAACCGGCTGCCAGAAAAAATGGGCGTACCGGAATTCGCGAGCTCAGTTTGATAATCGCATAGCCGATAGCAGACAATGCGATGAGGGCGCCAACGATACCGAGCAGCAGGTCAGTCAAACCAATTGTAGCTACCATACCAAAATAAAAAATAATCGTTTCCGCACCTTCCCTTATAACGGCAAGAAATGCGGTAAAGCTAAGCGACCATAGTGTTCCTCGAGCCAGGGAGGTGCCGATGCTCTGCTCCACATAACGGGTCCAGGCTTGCAGGTTGGATTTCTTGTGCAGCCAGGCTCCAATCGTTAGCATAAACAAAACAGCAACAAGGCCTGTAACCCCTTCTATCGTCTCACGTGAGCTGCCTGTTGATAAGTTGGACAGGACGATGCTCAGAATGACGGCAAGAATGGCGGAGGCGACGAGCCCCATCGCCGCTCCGGACCAAATCCATTTGCGTTTGTCTGCGTTGCCGGATTTGTTCAAGAACGTCAGCAGCGAGACGATTATCAGGATGGCCTCCAGCCCTTCCCGGAACAAAATTAATGCTGCATCCCAGGCTGTGTAAGAGGATGCCTCTGCGAAAGGCTGAAGCTCTGTTTTCATCTCAGCTATAAGGGAAGACGCTTTATCCCAGTTAGGAGGATTGGATAAAATCAGAGTCGGGACAGCAACCATCTTCGTTTCGATGCTGCTGTATGTGTCGGGTGCTCTCGTGATGACGACGCCTTCTACAGATGGCCAGGCAGCGATGAAGCCATCCATTTTGCCTGCAGCCACTTCCGGCTGCTTGCTCTGAATGTCTGCTTGAACGGAATCTAGAAGCTGCAGGAGCGAAGAGATGGATGGCTGCTCCGATGAGGTGGAAGTGGTTGATGCATTTGCTTCCGCCTTGCCCGAGACATAATCCTCAACGGCTGTAATTAGCTCTTTTAGCTTCGCTGTGCTTTTGGCTGCATCTGGAGGTTCAATATTTAGTGCAATCCGAGCCCCGCTAATTTTCAATTCCATATTGCCATAGACCTGTGCATTCTCGGATCGGATTAGGTTTTCGGCTTTATACCAGCCGTTAACGAAGCTGTTATAGGATTGTTTGGCTTGGGGCCAGTTTCCCGCTGTGACGGCTGCCAAGCTTTTGTTCAGCTGAGGAAGAAGCGCTCCAATCTGCTTATGGGCCTTTTCCTTGGGCTGGCCGCTGTCTCCTTGTGCCGTAACATAACGGTCGACTGCTTTGGCTAGACTGGAAATGGCAGCTGAAGCAGGCTCTGGCGCGGAACCAACCTTCGTGAGCTCCTGCTCCGCTTTGAGCAGCGCTGAGGATAACGCCTCGGCCTCGGCCGATTTATCCGTATTTACTTCCCAGAGAGCCTTCAAACGTGTAACGGATAGTCGAGCTTCCTCCCAATTATTGTCCCCGCTGCTGATTAAAGCGTCGCTGGATAGAGCGATAAGCTGTTTGAGCTGATCAGGCTGAAGGGCGGCAGCAGCTCCAATAGCTCCTTGAAGTCCGGACAATAGCAGCAGCAGGAACATACAGATGATGAGCCTATTACGTTTCAAGCTCAAGATGTTCACTCCATCCCTGATTATGATTAAAATAACGTATCCCCGATATAGCCGCCTGTGCTAGCTCCGGGGAGACAGGCATATAAGCCGCTGCCTACATGTGTGATATATTCGTTGAGCTTATCCATGGATGCCAGCTTCTGCTGCATGGGAATAAACTGCTTGCGAGGATCACGATTGAAGCAAATGAACAGAAGACCGGCATTCAACTGCCCGGTCTTTACGTCCATGCCGCTTGAGTAGGAATAGCCTCGTCGTAAAATTTTTACCTTGCCGTCCATGTGAGATAGCGCTACATGCGAGTTTGCGGGAATGACGAGGTTGCCCTTGGCGTCCTTGCGGTCCAGCTCAAGCTCGTCGAATTCGCCGGCTTTGCTGAGCGGCGCGCCTGAATGGCGATGCCGGCCGAACGTAGCCTCCTGATCATCAAGGGAGGATCGATCCCATACCTCAATTCGTATGCGGATTCTCCGCATCACCATGTAGCTTCCGCCAGCCATCCAAGAAGGATTGTCGGAGGGCTGTGCCCAAACGATCTCATCGGCCGTTGCCGCTTCGCTAACGTTGGGATTATTAGAGCCATCCTTGAATCCCATAAGGTTTCGCGGGGTGGAGCCTGACGGGTCCGCAGCACCGGTGCGCTGGAAGCCTTCCTGCATCCAATGGAGCACCGCCTTTCCGCGAGCGATACGGGCGAGATTGCGCAGCGCATGGAAAGCGACCTGTGGATCGTTCGCACACACTTGAACGACAATATCTCCGCCGGACCATTCCTTACGAATCTCATCGCTGTTAAATCGAGGGAGATCAACCAAGGGAGCAGGCCGCTTCCCTGCCAAGCCAAAGCGTTCATCGAAGAAAGAAGCGCCGAGGCCAAATGTAAGGGTAGTACGCATTGGAGCGAGTCCCGCACTTTCCCCTGTATCGGCAGGAGGGAGATGCGGATTGTCGCTCTCCTCCTCGATGAACTTGCCTTCGGCGAGCCTTGCCGATGCCGAGGTCCAGATCTGAAACAGCTTGCGGACATCCTCAAGCGTAGTGGCTGTTAAATTAAAAGCAGCCATACAAATGAAATCCTGCATAGGTGTTAAGATACCCGCCTGATGTTTGCCGTAGAAGGGGATGATCCCATCTGCGGAAGCAGTAGCTGAAGCGGCTGCGGTGGAAGTTTTGCTGGAGCCAGCAGGGCCTTGGAGCCAACTATTCATGCCTCCCGCCCCTAGCAGCAGGCCGACGCCTCCGACACCAGCCAGCTTCAAAGCGTCCCGTCGTGAAATTTTTTTACTTGATGCGTCTTCGGGATCGTTCGTTGTCATGAGTTAGCCCCCTAGAATGGTTCCCATTTTGGACAACGGCTCTGCCAAGGCGTCGAGCGCTTGGCTCAGTTTCTTGATTTCATCTTCCTTCAGATCGCTGTAAAGCACATAATCCTTATCTCTACGGTAAGGTGTGAGAGCTTTGTCAAGCTCGCCGAAGCGAGTTTCGATTTCTTTGGATAGAGCAGCATCCTTCTTCTCTACAGACGCTTTAAGCACCTTGAAAATTTCGTTCGCCCCTTCGACATTAGCTGCAAAATCGTACAGGTCCGTACGTGAATATCGTTCTTCTTCACCGGTTACTTTGCTTGACGATACCTCATTAAGCAGCTCGACAGCGCCGGTTACCAGCAGCTTTGCGTCGATCTCTACGCTCTCTACCTTAACGCGAAGCTGCTTTACATCCTGCAGCAGCTGATCGGCGACCTTATCTTGACCAGCCAAAGATTTCGTTTCCCATAAAGCTTTCTCTAGTTTATGGTATCCGCGCCACTCGTTATCAGGGACATCGCCTTCACGGGCGTCGATCCATGGATCGAAATCTCCCAATGATTCAGCTATTGGCTCTATTCTTTCATAATAAGCACGTGCGGGTGCATATTGCTTCTTCGCTGCTTCTATGTCTCCGGCTTTGACAGCTTTAGTGAAGCTTTCAGTGGATTTCACAAGCTGGTCAGTTTGTTCAATAACCCACTTGCGGTATTGATCAATCGAAACTTTCAGATTCGGAGCGGCATCGTTGGCAGCGGCAGGCTTTTCACCGGCCTTTTCTGCAGGTTTATCAGCAGGCTTATCTGCAACAGCCGGTTTAGCAGGCTGGGTGGCCTCCGGTTTTTTGGCGTCTTTATTAGCTTCAGAATCTCCGCATCCAGAGAGCAGCAGGGCTGAACCCAACACAACTGCTGACAGAGGATAGCTCCATTTTTTATTCATGCTAAACATCCCTTCGTATTCAAAGTATGGCCAATATTAATGAGAATAAAAATCATTATCAGTTAAAAATAATTTATACCTTTCACTAAGCTTTTGCAATACTTTTAAAGAACAAAGTTGTCGATATTTTGTCTGTTTAAGTGGTTTCTACTTATTAAAATAATCTGCCGATGATCAAGGAACCATTCAGGGGCGGGGTCATGCCAACTTCTTGTTTGATTTGCCTAAAAATTTGTTGATCTGGGAAAGTCATATTGATTTAATAAGGTTCATTAAGATCAATGAGTGGTTTATAATAAAGCTAAATTCCGATTAAGGATGAAATTCACCCTAATTCATAAGGAGATCTATCATTTGCATCTACTAGCTAAGGAGTCCAGTTTGTTTAATGAGATTGCGGTTTACGAAACTAACCAGTTATATGGCGAGATGGGAAAATATCGATTTTTGCAGTTTTCAGATGATGCTATGCAAGGTGCAGTGGACTTGAAGGATCTGAGTCGCATTGTGCTGGAATACCCGAGAGCAATTATACATTTAATGGAGTTCAACGATCCGTCGTTTGAAAATGTGTTTGTCATTGGGCATGGTATCGGGACAATCGCGAGCCATTACCCGGACAAGCGATTTACTGTAGTAGAAATAGACCAGAAAGTAGTGGAGTTAAGCAGACTGTTTTTCAATTACCGGAAGGATAATGTTGTTATAGGAGATGGACGCAGTATCCTTATGAATGAAGAACCCAATAAATTTGATTATATAATCTTGGACGCTTTCACGAAAAAAGGTACTCCGCTCCATTTAACAACGAAGGAATTTTTCGAAATGACGATGGAAAAGCTCGACTCTCGGGGAGCTATCATTATTAATCTAATGGGAAAATCCAAGAACGATAAACTGATCGATGCTATTTATACCACTCTTAGAGAAACGTATGCTTACTCAAAAGCCTACGGCCTAGCGGGGACGAATGAGTCTGACATACGGAATATTATTGTAATGGGGAGCAACAAGACTATCGAATTCCAGGCAAAGGATATGGCAGGCTTTATTGAGATCGAACTAGGAAATGGACATATTATAATGGACCTCACACCTCATACTTGAACCGCAGCGGCTGCCGCGAAGGAGAGGTTTCGGTGTTTTGCACGCTGTAGAAAACGGGTTATTACACACGTGCGCTCACTTAAGCATAGAGGGTATCGGTTATTTACATATGGAATATAAAATGGAAAAATAAAACAAGCTCCTCTATTGACAAAAGGGATTATATGGAATAAAGTTTAATTGTTAGTGGTTTGTTAGTTGATATAATTTAGTAAGTTAAATATTGGGGAGGTAATACTTTTGGCTAAAGCGAAATGGACGGTTGACACCACTCACAGCAGCGTTGACTTTACAATCCGACACATGATGATTGCGAAGGTAAAAGGCACATTCCATACCTTTGAAGCGGAGATTGAGGCTGATCCGGAGGATCTGACATCGGCCGATGTTAATTTCAGTATCGATTTAAGCAGCATTGATACACGCAATAGTGATAGGGATGCCCATCTTCGTACAGCGGATTTCTTCGATGTGGAACAGTTTCCTCTGCTGACGTTCAAATCCAGCCAAATTGTGAAAACGGGAGAAGGGGAATATGACGTGACAGGTGATGTAACACTTCATGGCGTAACCCGTTCTGAAACGTTCGCCGTTACCTTCGAAGGTTCAGGTAAAGATCCGTGGGGCAATGAGAAGGCTGGCTTTAGTGGTCAGGGGAGCTTCAAACGCAGCGACTACGGCTTAACATATAATGCGGCACTTGAAACAGGCGGCGTTCTCATCGCAGATGAGGTCAAAATTTCCATTGAAATTGAAGCGTCCAAATAAGAATTGAAATTTATAACGCTTATATCCTATAAAATTGAAGCCTCCATTCCACGGCTCTGTGGTTGGAGGCTTTTTGCATTACATTAGTGATATGATAGCGCATTTGGCTGTTACAGAGACATTCAATCAGGTTTGGTGTGAGCTAAGCTACCCCAGTCTGAAGCAGCTCATCGATGCTTGACTTTAGTATGTCAAGTTCATCCGTTGGTTCAAATCTGCGGATGACTTTCCCTTCCTGGTCAATAAGAAACTTGGTAAAGTTCCATTTAATGGAGTCACCGTATAACCATTCAGGTGATTTCTCGGTAATCATCATTTTGAGCAGCTTGGCGTTAAAATTAGCCTCATCAAATCCTTGGAACGGAGCTGCTCTTTTTAAGTAATCGAATAGAGGATGAGCATGCTCGCCGTTAACTTCCAGCTTTGCTGCAATAGGGAATTTCACGCCGTAATTAATTTGACAAAAGGATGAGGCTTCCTGATTACTGCCAGGCTCTTGTTCCCCGAATTGATTGCATGGAAATCCAATGATTTCAACTCCAAGTGCATGATACTGGTCGTAAAGCTTCTGGAGATCTTCAAATTGCGGGGTAAATGTGCATTTGCTCGCCGTATTTACAATAAGGACAACTTTATCTTTAAAATGGTACAAGGGCATGCGTTCTCCGTTTGTTTTGACAATGTTAAAATCATAAATAGTCACGCGTCTCACCTCATCAACAGGGTTTATTCTTGCAACAATAGTATAAAAATTCCCATAAGGCAATAGTCCTGATAAAGTTTCATGAAACCTTCATTTGATCTTCATCATACCTTCATGAAGCTAACAGCAGCAGGTGATAAGATTTGTCTATGAAGCAAATTTATACTTAGTTTAAATATATGAAAAGAGGTAAATACCATGTATAAAACAGTTATTATCGGAACTGGGCCGGGGGGATTGACGGCTGCCATATATTTGGCGAGAGCGAATCTGAATCCATTAGTTATTGAAGGGCCCGAGCCGGGCGGTCAGCTTACCACTACAACAGAAGTTGAAAATTTTCCTGGATTTCCGGATGGAATAATGGGTCCGGAGTTAATGGATAATATGCGGAAACAAGCGGAGAGATTTGGTGCTGAATTCAAATCTGGTTGGGTTAATAAAGTTGATTTCTCCAAGCGCCCCTTTACCCTTTCGGTGGAAGGTATGGGGGAGGTACAAGCGGAATCGGTCATTATTTCAACGGGTGCTTCGGCCAAATATCTAGGAATTCCAGGCGAGAAAGAAAACGTCGGCCGCGGTGTTAGCACTTGTGCGACATGCGATGGATTTTTCTTCCGCAACAAAAAGATCATCGTTGTTGGAGGCGGAGATTCAGCCATGGAAGAGGCTAATTACTTGACACGATTTGCTTCCGAAGTCGTGCTTGTTAACCGGCGGAGTGAGCTTCGCGCTTCGAAAATCATGCAGGATCGTGCGCGTGCCAACAGTAAAATCAGCTGGGGACTGAATAAAACGCCCTTGGAGGTACTGGCCGGCGAACGCGGGGTAACTGGATTGAAGGTAACCAACAACGATACTGGGTTAGAGGAAGTTATTGAAGCCGATGGGGTATTTATTGCAATCGGCCATACTCCGAACACCAAGTTTCTTGGAGGTCAGCTGACAGCTGACGACAATGGCTATCTGCTCGTGAAGCCTGGTACTACGGAGATGAACATCCCTGGTGTATTTGCTTGCGGAGATGTTCAGGACAGCCGCTACAGACAGGCGATTAGCGCGGCGGGAACCGGATGTATGGCTGCACTCGATTGCGAAAGATTTCTGGAGGATTCACATGCTCATTCAGACTTAACCTTTGCGGCATCGGGCGCTGTGGAAGGAAACTGATAAGGGAATAGACCGCTTCCTCTGCTTTTGCGGAGGGCGGTCTATTTTTTGCATTAAGATTTAATCACTCTTTTGGCCGAAACCATACGTCCCTTCCAGTTGTCGTCAAGCTCTGTGACGGTTACTCCAATCCCTACCCGATAAGTATGCAATACTTTATTATCTCCAAGATAGATGCCCACATGTCCAATCTTCTGGAGTCCGGATTCATTTTTGCGTTGAGGTGTTGTGAAGAACAGCAGGTCGCCTTTTCGTATCTTATTTAATTCCACTTCCTGTCCCGTTTGGCTCTGATCTCTGGAAACACGGGGCAGCGTCACGCTTTGCTCTCCAAAGATATACCGTGTAAAGGAAGAGCAGTCGAAGGTGGCGGTCTGCTTAGGAGAAGCGCCGAACTGATAGGGCGTGCCCAAATATTTCAAACCGATAGCGATCACAGCATCCGCTTTGCGCTCCCACGCAGGCCGATCTGCTTCGAAACGGTAATCTGTCGCTGCTGCTGACACATAGCCCTTCCGGCCGTTAACAGTAACTTCGAGCCATTCCCTGTTCGACTCCGCACTGACTTCGACTTTAGTATTCATCGGCAATGTTTCAAGAACCGCAGCATTTCCATCAGGCTTCTCCAGCATGACAGCTGCAGCTTTCAGTATTGCAGTATTAGGCACATACTCCGTCTTGGGAGGTGTGGGAAGGTCGGATGCGGGATCGTCGCTTTGAGAGGGATCGATGATAGTAGCCATTTTCGTTGAATCATCCCAGCCTACATCAAATCCAAAAGTATCGGCAAGCAGCCGGATTGGAATATAAGTTGTGCCCTGGTAATTTAAGCTGCCTGGAAGCTGCCGGGTCCCATCGTTATAGCCATCTTCAGCTGAAAAGCTGGAATCCCCTTTCTTCCAATGAAAAGGAGAGAGGTCTGCCGTTACCTGCTGTATTTTTCCTGATGCCAATGATATTCCAGAACCAAGTCCTCCTGCAAAAACGGCAATACCTAGAGTGATGTATAGAGCGGCTGATTTTTTCATGATGAATGGCTCCTCCGGAGAAATGGTTATCTCTAAACTATTCGGAGGCACGGTCGATTTAATGGGAGCTCGAAGTAGGCTGGGGCAATTTACCACACTAGAAGTGCATCGCTTGCTTCTCAAGCTTGAATTAATAAAAAGCCCTCCTCCAACCATTTGGTTAGAAGAGGGCTTAGGTAGGCTAAGCTAGCTAAAAATTAATTAAATGATGCCGTGAGCGAGCATAGTATCCGCTACTTTTAAGAATCCGGCAATGTTGGCGCCCACCACGAGGTTGCCGGGATGACCGTATTCCTCTGCTGCGTTGACAGAGTTTCTATAAATGTTTTTCATAATTTCATGAAGCTTGTCGTCCACCTCGTGGAAGGCCCATGAATATCTCATGCTGTTTTGAGCCATTTCAAGCGCAGAAACGGCAACGCCACCGGCATTTGCAGCCTTCGCTGGTCCGAAAAGCACGTCAGCTTGCAAGAATACATCGATAGCTTCCAATGTAGAAGGCATGTTAGCTCCTTCGCCGATTGCTAACACTCCGTTTGCTACCAAACGTTTGGCTGATGTCTCGTCAATTTCATTTTGGGTAGCGCATGGAAGAGCGATGTCACATGGAATTGTCCAGATGTTTTGGCAGCCCTCGAAGTAAACAGCGTCCGGATGTTCATTCACATACTCGCTGATCCGTTTTCTTTCTACTTCTTTCAGTCTGCGTACTGTTTCGAGATTAATTCCGTCTTTATCATAGACGTATCCGTTTGAATCGCTGCATGCAACGACTTTGGCGCCTAATTGGACTGCCTTTTGGATAGCGTAAATAGATACGTTACCTGAGCCGGACACAACAACTGTGCTTCCGTCAAAGCTTAATCCTTTGGATTTCAGCATTTCATTGACGAAGTAAACGGCACCGTAGCCAGTAGCTTCTGTACGAGCCAAGCTGCCGCCGTACAAAAGTCCTTTACCTGTAAGAACTCCGGCTTCATTGCCGCCGCGGATTCTTTTGTATTGGCCGAACATGTAGCCGATTTCTCTTGCGCCAACACCGATATCTCCCGCAGGTACGTCAGTATCAGGACCGATATATTTGCTTAATTCAGTCATGAAGCTTTGGGTGAAACGCATAACTTCGCCTTCAGACTTGCCCTTCGGATCGAAATCGGATCCGCCTTTACCGCCGCCGATCGGTTGGCCGGTAAGGGAGTTTTTGAAGGTTTGCTCAAAACCGAGGAACTTAATGATGCTGGCATTAACGGAAGGATGGAATCTTAATCCGCCTTTGAAAGGACCGATTGCGCTATTGAATTGAACGCGGAAGCCGCGGTTAACGTTAACAATCCCCTGATCGTCTACCCAAGGCACACGGAAAGTAATCATTCGTTCCGGCTCAACCATTCTTTCAAGAATGCCGTTTTCCATATACTTTGGATGCTTGGCAATGACAGGTACTAACGATTCGAGAATTTCTTTTACCGCTTGATGAAATTCACTCTCGTGAGGATTACGCTTTACTACAGTTTCGTATACCCCCTGAACATAATCTTTTGCGCTTACTTCTTGTGGATTCAAGGTTTGAAGATTACTCACTACGGTTCAACCACCTTCATAAAATATCGTTATTTTATTGATCCCTAAGCCCGGTTATTCGACTTTATTTGCTACTTTATTTTTACATATTAAGCTGGAATCGGCAACAATAATTTACATGTTATGTTAAGTTACAATCGGGGGTAAGTCGATGAATAAAGGGCTGACATTGTACGATATTTTTTCTGAATAATAACAGAATATTTGACACGTATAGGTAAGAAGTGCTGTTATTATTGTTGATGTGGTTATATGCTTAGTTGTATGTCAATTTGTATGCCAGGAGGAACGAGAACAATGAACCCTTTTACATTGCGAGTGATCGATATTATTAAGAACATACCTGAAGGATACGTTATGACTTATGGGCAAATTGCGGATCTGGCGGGAAGCCCGCGAGGGGCGAGACAGGTCGTGCGGATATTGCATACGCAAAGCCGCATTCATAAGCTTCCCTGGCACAGGGTAGTAAATGCTCAAGGGGAAATCGCGATTAGGGATGATGAATCACGCTTTATGCAGACACTTTATTTGAGCAATGAAGGCGTGGAATTGAAAGTCGATGGACGTATTGACCTAGAGAAATACCGATTCATCCCATCAAGTAGTGAAGATAACAGCATATGAAACGACTTCAATGCTTCATAGGACATAAACAATGATTCAAGCTGCTTGAGCATTATACCGGAATAAAGTAAAGCGGTCATGGGAATTTTATCGGATGTAATCATTGGCTGCGAGTCGGCAACTGAGGGCTAAGCTCTAGCTAGAAAGGGGTAACGAATATTGATGAAACGTCTGGCTGCAAGTATGGTTTGCCTTGTTTTGATCGTCTTATTAACCTCCGGTACTGTATTCGCTCAAGGGTCTCAGCCGTATCATTTTGGATTCAAGAAGAGCAAGGACGGCAAGCTTCCCTCGATAGCGGAGGAGGGCTTTATGGCTACGGTTCAAAAGCACGAAGCTATTTTTCTAGGGGATACGGAGCAAAAGGAGCTCTATCTCACCTTCGATAATGGTTATGAAAATGGGTATACAGCCCAAATTCTGGATGTGTTGAAGGAAAAGAAGGTGCCCGCCGCTTTCTTCGTTACGGGTCACTATGTTAAAGACCAGCCGGACCTGATCAAAAGGATGGTTAGCGAGGGACATTTGGTCGGGAATCATTCGTGGAGCCATCCTGACATGAGTCAAATCTCGGTAAACCGGATGAAAGAAGAGCTGGAGAAAGTAAGGCAAGCTGTGTCACAGCTTACAGGCCAAGAATCTATGCCGTATTTGCGGCCGCCGAGAGGAATTTTTAGCGATCAGGTGCTAAGGGCAAGCCGAGAGCTGGGTTATACTAATGTGTTCTGGTCCATAGCCTATAGGGACTGGGATACGAAGCAGCAAAAGGGCTGGAGCTACGCCTATGAAAGTGTAATGGCTCAGCTTCACCCGGGCGCGGTGATTTTGCTCCATTCGGTATCAAGTGATAACGCCAAAGCGCTAGCGAAAATTATCGATGACACTCGTCAGCAGGGGTATGAGTTCAAGAGTCTGGATCAATTGAAAAATAAACATTATCATTAATTGCTCCGTCCCCCAAACATAAAATTACTTGCATAGGGAAATAAGAATAGTACTGTGATTTTACCGAGGGGGGGCTTTTTTCATGAGTAATGATACCAATAAACTGTCTATTTTTGCATTAGGCGGGGTTAATGAAATTGGTAAAAATATGTATGTTTTGCGGTATGCCGATGATATTGTGATTGTCGATTGCGGCTCGAAGTTTCCTGACGAAACGTTGCTTGGTATTGATTTAATTATTCCTGATATTACTTATTTGCTGGAAAATCGCGATAAAGTTCGGGGTATCCTTATTACCCATGGCCATGAAGATCACATTGGCGGATTACCTTACATATTGCGACAGTTCCCCATGCCCGTCTATGCAACGCGGCTTACCCTGGGGCTGATTGAAGGGAAGCTTAAAGAAGCCAAGCTGCTTGGATCAACAGAACGGATCTTAATTCATTCGGATTCAGAAGTTCAACTGGGCTCCATGAAGGCCACTTTCTTCAAGACGAACCACAGTATTCCTGATTGTCTGGGCATTGTGTTTCATACCCCTGAGGGAGTAGTTGTTCATACGGGAGATTTCAAGTTTGATTTAACCCCTGTAAACGAGCAGTATGCCGATCTTCATAAAATGGCCGAAATTGGAAAAGGTGGCGTTCTGGCTTTATTATCTGAGAGCACTAATGCAGAACGTCCTGGCTTTACCCCGTCGGAACGGATTGTAGGCGAGCATATTGAAGAAGAATTCCACAGAGCCCGGCAAAAGGTATTTATCTCGACTTTCGCCTCTAATGTGCACCGGCTGCAGCAAATTATCGATGCAGCGCATTTTACGAATCGCAAGCTGGCCCTACTTGGTCGGAGCATGATTAACGTGGTTACGATAGCTTCTGAGCTAGGGTATCTGAATATTCCTGAGGGAATGCTGATCGAACCGGCGGATGTTAACCGATTCGATTCGAGCCGGGTTGCCTTACTGTGCACCGGCAGTCAAGGAGAGCCGATGGCGGCATTGTCCCGCCTAGCCCGTGGGAACTTTCGTCACATTGAGATTCATCCAGGGGATACCGTGATACTCTCGGCAACACCTATTCCTGGCAATGAACGCAATGTAGCGCATACGGTAGATGATCTGTACCGCTTAGGCGCAAGAGTCATCTATGGCTCAGGATCTGTGACGGGGATGCATGTTTCCGGGCATGCGAGCCAAGAAGAGTTGAAATTAATGCTGAGTCTTATGAAGCCCAAATATTTCATACCGATTCACGGAGAGTTTCGCATGCTGCACCAGCATCGTTTGCTGGCTGAAGCCGTTGGCGTGGAGCCGGATCATACCTTCATTTTAAATATCGGAGAAGTGGTTGAAATCCGCAACGGCATTGCCCGTCAATCAGGGAAAGTACCTGCTGGAAATACGCATGTGGACGGATTGGGCATAGGGGATGTAGGGAATATTGTGCTGCGGGATCGGAAGCATCTCTCTCAGGATGGTATTCTCATTGTGGTGACAATTCTTAGTAAAACGGAAGGGAAAATTGTATCCGGACCGGATATGATCTCCCGAGGTTTCGTGTATATCCGCGAGTCGGAGGGGTTGCTGGATGAAGCGAATCGCTTGGTTAGCGATGTGATCAATAAGCTGCAGACAGAAAACATTAATCAATGGAGTACGATTAAATCTCATGTGAAAGAGGTACTGGGGAGATTTTTGTATGAAAAAACGGGCAGAAGGCCGATGATTTTGCCAGTTATTATGGAGATTTAACATTCCACCAAACGATAGCTGGTTAATATGAAGCTGATGCCAATGCCGGTGTCAGCTTTGTTGTTTACTTATTTGGCTGCTATGTTTTTGAGCAAAAATTCCAACTGCCGGGTGCTATGAGCTATAATAAAAAGGGTATTAACTTTTTTCTTGAAATAACTGACTTTATAAGTTTTCAGCGGAGCTGAACAAGTCTGTTATTGCAAGAAAAGCTACCGCTTAGACACGAATATATCTTCATCGAGAGGGCTTCGAATGGAAGCTTTTCTTACTGGGAGCATAAAGGAGACCTACACATGAATATGTCCAAGTCACAGGCAGGTAAGCCCACTTTAACCGAAGGGCCGATAGCCAAAACTCTTTTCTTATTTTCTTTGCCTATCTTGCTGGGGAATGTGCTGCAAAGCTTGAATGGCTCGATTAACTCAATCTGGATCGGCAAGTTTCTTGGTGAGCAAGCGCTCGCGGCTACGTCCAACGCTAACATCATCATGTTCCTCTTAATTAGCGGTATATTTGGAATTGCGATGGCGGCAGTAATCCTGATTGGTCAAAATTTGGGAGCCAAAAAGGTGGATGAAGCTAAAAAGGTAGTCGGTACGAGCGCCGTATTTTTCATGGTGTTATCTATTATTGTGGGCTGTATCGGGGTGTTTTTCTCTCCTCATATTTTGAGCTGGATGAATACGCCTCCCGATGCTTTCGAGCTGGCGGTTTCGTATACCCGGATTATGTTTGCGGGAATTCCCTTTATTTTTGGCTATAATCTGGTCATGGCTGTGCTGAGAGGCTCTGGCGATGCCAAAACGCCCTTTTACTTTTTGCTGCTGTCCGCCTGTCTCGACATTATTCTGAACCCATTGTTAATTGAAGGAATAGGACCGTTTCCAAGGATGGGGATATCCGGTTCTGCTACCGCGACGTTTATTTCTCAGCTTGTCAGCTTTGTTCTCTTACTTGTTTACCTGTATCGGAAAAAGTATTTTCTGCGTATTACCAAAACCGATTTTCATTTGCTTACTTTGAACTGGACGATTATCCGGTCCCTTATACAAAAGGGTCTCCCGATGGGTTTAAATATGATTGTAGTTTCAGTGAGCAATTTAATTTTGATTCATCTGGTCAATTCATTTGGGTCTGAGGCGTCGGCTGCGTTTGGGGTGGCCACTCAAATTTCCAGCTATGTACAGATGCCGGCCATGGCTATTGGAGGTGCTGTGACTTCCATGGCTGCGCAAAATATTGGAGCGGGGAATTGGCATAGGGTCAACCGCATTACGTGGATTGGCGTTGCATTCAACGTTGTGTTGACGGGGTTGCTTGTTATCTGTATTCATTTCTTTAACCGTGAGGCGGTTAGTTTGTTTCTGCCACCCAATGGAAAAGCGATCGATCTGGGCGTTCATATCAACAACGTTACTTTATGGTCCTTTATACTATTTGGCATTTTCAATGTGGTGGCTGGTGTTGTAAGATCCTCAGGAGCTGTTATTGTTCCGCTGGTTGTATCTTTTATTGCCTTATTGTTCGTAAGAAATCCCATTGCTTATCTATTAGGCTATAACTATGGATTCGATTCTATTTGGTGGAGCTTTCCCATCAGCTTTTTTATAGCCGCTGCGCTGAACATTATATACTACAGATTCGGCAACTGGAAAAAAGCGAGAATGGTAAGCGCCGCGGGTGCTTCGTAGACCTGACGCTGAATCCTGCATAAAGAACCTCCGCGATCACCGATAAAGGTGGGAGCGGAGGTTTTTTGCGTTAAGTACCTCTTTAGACTTGATAGGTGTGACTTTCAATGCATCGATAAAAGGGCTGTTTCTTTCACCCCAACCCGAAAATCGGTTAAGGAGGCCAGGAATCAGCGCAAAGGACAGAGTATAACAAAATAGGGCATGGGTGTGTGTGGAGTGAAGGAGCGATGGTGAATGGTTAACTGGAATTTCTGGAGCTAATAATCCCCGTCAGATCCTCGGTAAGGTATTTAACTGGAGAAGCTCCTTCTATATAGAGAGATTATTGGGTGAAATGCATTAAAGGATGGAATCAGCAGGATATTTTCCAGTTATTTGCTGAAAAGGCCCTTGCGGCCTGGAATTAACGGGAGGATTTCCTGTTAGCCAACCATGCATCCTTAGACTGCACCACAGAGCATGAAAGCTATTCCGTTCTTTCATTGTAGTTATAAGCGAACGCCTGGCTTTTTATGGTATGTGAGGGATGCCATGACGTGAAGATGATACCGTATCGTTCGCGACTTTGATCAGATGGACGACGGGGGATCCTGAGATACCGCCGCAGTTTAGATAGCGAAGCATGTGGTGGAGAGGTGTACCCGGAATACTACCAAGGGATACATGGCTATGAATACCGATTCGAAGACCGGTTAGGGATGAAAGAAGCCGCAGAAGGCACAGAGTAGAACAAAAGAGGGCATGGGTGTGGGATGGAGGAGCGATAGCGTCCGCCCTGGTCGTCACCTCCGGTGACTGCTCGGGTATGTAACCTGCCTTTGAAGCTCTTGTTCCTCCTGCTGCAAGCCTACCATTCAAAGGAACACGACTTCAACAGCGGCCGGAATCCCACATCCATCCAAACCTACAAACGTAAATTGTACACCAAGGACGCCGCAAGGCGTTTTTCTTACGGTGCGCTTAGCCTGATCGTGCACCAGCGGCTTTATTGATTTTATTAATACAGAAATAGAAAGTTTCAATTAGACCAAGAAAAAGATTGGCATTACAATAATATTAATTCCGATAAATTACATATGTATAGTATGAATAAACGAGGGGGAAATAACTGAACCGAAGTCAATTTAGGCTGGAGGAGGAGCTAGTGTACGCACTTAACAATGTATTCATCCGGTAGTTCCTTGAACCCTAATAAAGGAGTGGAAAAAATGTCGACTGCAATTCATGTGCTCGTCCGTGATGCCCGACTTGAGGAATGGGAGGAGGCAATTGATTTAACCATAGCGGCCTATCGGCAATATGAGGAAAGCTTTGGACAGCCGTTATGGGAGCAATACATAAAGAACATAAGGTCGCAATGGGTAAATCAAGAGAATACACAGCGGATTGTGGCGGTTCAGGGAGGGAAGCTTGTGGGCAGCGTGCTTTTGTATCCTCCCCAGAAAGGCTTGTACGAGAAGTTAAATGAGATGATCCCCTATCCGGAAGTCAGACTCTTGGGTGTACATCCCTCGATTAGGGGAAAGGGCATCGCAACCACGCTGATTCGCGAATGCGCGCAGCGAGCTATTGGAGCCGGAGCGCCTTATTTGGGACTGCATACTTCAGATCGAATGCCGTCCGCAGTAAGGCTGTACACGAGGCTTGGATTCGAGCGAGTGCCTGAATTCGATTTTTTCGGAGGCGATAATCGGACCTTGGTTAAAGCTTACAGGCTTAAACTTGCTGCAACTAGTAGCTTATGACTCCCGTGTTGCAATATGGCATTCCAAATAATAGGAAGTATATATCAGGAGGAGTTACCTATGAAAATAATGAATTGCATGGCAATTACAATTGCTTCCGTGTTACTGCTTGCAGGCTGCGGAGCGAAGGAACAGACAGCTGCTAAAGGGGCGGCCAGCACGGCCAGCGTTGCAGCTCCCGCAAGCGCAGCGCCTCAGAAGGTAAAGAAGATCGTTGTCGGTACGAGCGGCACCTTCAAGGATGTTACTTTCCTGGATGATAAGGGAAATTTGACAGGCTATGATATCGAATTAACCAAGGAAATCGACAAGCGTCTGCCGGGTTATGAATTCGAATTTAAGACGATGGAATTTGCCAGCATCCTGCTGAGTTTGGAAGCAGGCAAAATCGATCTGGCCGTTAACCAGTATGAGGTAAATCCGGAGAGGCAAGCCAAATTTCTTTTTAACGATGAAGCTTATAACATCTGGCCAAGCAAAGTCGTTGTGCGTAAGGACAACGATGCAATCAAATCTGTCGAGGATCTGAAGGGCAAGAAAGTGATAACAAGCCCGGGAAGCAATGGAGCCGTGTGGCTGCAGGATTACAATAAGGCCCACGGAAATCCGTATGAAATTGTCTTCTCGGGAAGCGGCGGGACTAACGATGTCATTAGCCAAATCAAAACAGGCCGAGTCGATGCTACCATCGGTACACCTTTTTCGATAGCGAGCCGCAATAGAGACGCCGACGCGCAGCAGAAAGTGGTAGGTCCGGTCCTCTACACCTCGAAAATTTATTACGTGCTGCGTAAAGATGAAACTGAATTAAAGAGCAAAATTGATGAGGCGATTCGGGAAATTAAGAAGGATGGAACGCTGGCGAAGCTGAGCAAGCAATGGCTGGGCGAAGATTTTACAGTTACTGAATAAATTCGCCTCGCCTGATCAAGTCGAGGGAGGCATAGGGGGTTAAATGGGGAAATCATTTGATTTTACACTCATCTGGGTTTATCTGCCGAAGCTGCTGTCATTTCTGCATGTGACCTTGTTCATTGTAGTGGCTTCCGTCGCATTCGGCATCCTTATTGGCCTGGTCGCGGCATTGCCAAGATTGTATAAGATTCCGATTCTCAACCGAATTGTGGTTATTTACATTTCTTATACGAGAGGCACTCCGATTCTGATCCAGTTGTTTCTGGTCTATTACGGATTGCCGGAGCTGCTCAAGGCTGTCCATATCGATGTGACCGATGTTCAGCCGCTTGTGTTCGTGGTTATCACCTATGCGCTCCACTTTGCCGCTTATTTCTCCGAAATCGTACGCGCCGCAGTGAATGCCGTCGACCGCGGTCAAGCGGAAGCCGGCTATTCCATTGGCATGGGAAATTATGATGTATTGACGCGGATCGTACTTCCCCAAGCCTGGAAGGTCGCACTGCCGAACGTTGCCAATCTGATTATTGGCACCTTGAAGGACACATCCCTCGCCTATACGTTGGGAGTAATGGATGTTGTCGGCCGAGCCGAAATGTTAGGCACGACCTATCATTTTCTGGAGATATGGATCGCACTTTCGATCATTTATTACACGATAGTTCTTATCTTCGAGTACACATACCGCAGGGTAGAACGCAGCTTATCCAAATATGAAAAGCATGTCGCTGCTATTAATTAAAGAGGAGGGGATGGGATATCCAGATCGACTTCAGCTTTATCATAGAGGCTTTCCTGGCAATGCTTAAGGCGCTGCCGCTTACTTTGGTCATTTCTATTGTGCCCTTGTTTACGGGGTTCATCGTCGGAGTCGTTGTAGCCTTCGTGCGTATGTACAAGGTCAAATACATTCATCGGATAGCTCAATTCTATGTTTCCTTTTTCCGTGGGACGCCTCTGCTGCTTCATATTATGTTAGTTTATTTTGCTCTTCCAATGATACTTGATGCTTTGTCGGAGAGGTATGGCTGGGGGATAAGCTCCAGCTTCATTCCCCTGATTATGTTTATCTTCGTTGCGTTTACGTTGAATATTGGCGCTTATATGTCGGAAACGATTCGTTCCGGGATCTTGTCGGTCAGCATCGGACAATTGGAAGCGGCTTATTCGGTAGGCATGACAACCTCGCAAGCGATGAGGCGCATCGTCATTCCTCAGGCCCTGATGGCTAGTCTGCCGAATCTGCTAAGCAAATTCGTCGGATTGCTGCACGGATCTTCGCTTGCCTTCACCATTTCCTTACAGGAAGTGAACGGAACGGCACATATTGTGGCTATGAGAAATTGGAAATATTTAGAGGCCTTCATTGCGGCCGCTGTAATCTATTGGATATTGACCATAATAGCTGAGCATGTTTCAGGTTTATTGGAGAAACGTTTGAATGTGTACAGCAAGGGTGGCGTGGCTTAATATTCAAGGGCTATCGATCAGACCGGATTAATAGCCGCCACTGTTGTGAGTACTAGGTAAATTTGGCTCGCAAGAGATATGGGAGGAGGGTAACCCATGATTACATTAACCAAAATCACGAAATCATTCGGCCGTAACCAGGTACTCCGGGGCATCGACATAACGGTAAATAAGGGTGAAGTGGTGGCGATACTGGGACCAAGCGGTTCTGGTAAAACGACGCTGCTGAGGTGCATGAACTATTTGGAAAAACCAAACGAAGGCTTCATTACAATTGATGATTTCAGCGTAGATTGTAAACGGGCCAGCAAAAAGGAAATCCATCAGTTGCGGCAAAAGACAGCGATGGTATTCCAGCAGTACAATCTGTTCCGTCATAAGACGGCGCTCGAGAACGTCATGGAAGGCCTTGTGATCGTAAAAAAGCAGTCGAAGGACGAAGCGCGTCGGCGAAGTGTCGAACTGTTGGAGAAAGTAGGGCTCGGAAGCAAGCTGGATTCGTATCCCTCCCAGCTGTCCGGAGGCCAGCAGCAGCGCGTAGGCATTGCACGTGCGCTGGCCTTGAATCCGGCAGTTATCCTGTTCGATGAACCAACTTCAGCGCTTGACCCCGAGCTGGTCGGGGAAGTACTCTCGGTCATTCGTAAGATTGCCAAGGAGGGGATAACGATGGTCATCGTCACCCATGAGATGACTTTCGCGCAGGATGTTGCGAGCCATGTCGTTTTTATGGATGAAGGTGTCATTGTTGAAGAAGGAAGACCTGCCGAGCTGTTCAACGAGCCAAAAGAGGAACGGACGAAGCAGTTTCTAAGACGGATTAGGCCAGAACTGTCCTATTCCATATAGGAGGAAACCGCATTAGCTATCCATTTTACATGAGAAAGGGTGAATAATATGAGTAAAGTGTACCGTCTTGCCACCTTGGAGGATGCTGAAAGGCTGCGTCATGTTATTTATGAAGCCTATGTGACGATTAGGGAGCTCCAGCTCCAATGGCCTGCGGCTAATGCGAATCTTGCCCTCGTTCAAGATAATATCTTGAAGAATGAATGCTATGTCTTGGAATTGGATGGAGAAATCGCCGCAACCTTGACATTGTCGAAGGAGAAGCTTAACAGGTGGAACATTGACCTTCCTTTCGTCAAATGGTTTGCGGTGGGGCCAGAGTATCAAGGGCTAGGGCTCGGCACGGAGCTGCTTGTTTGGGTAGAGGAAACGATTATCAGGGACAAACTGGGAGCGTCTGCCCTTACACTGGCTACCGCTGAGAAGCATCCGTGGCTTTTGGCTATGTATGAACGAAAAGGATATGAGAGAATAGATTCGATTGACCGGGGCAACGGAGATGGTACTATGCATTTGCTGCGAAAAGTTGTGAATCCCAACTTATTTGAAGCTCAGGTTGCTGGTGGAAACATGCACTGAGGAGGAGGAGGCATTATGGCAGTAAAGGGCGATGGAGCCATCATAATCAACGAGAGAATCGAGCAACAGCTGTTGGATATTAGACGTCACCTGCATCAATATCCAGAGCTGTCTCATGAGGAATATGAGACAACGGCGTATATTCGCGAAAGGCTGGAAGAAACCGGGATTCGGATCGCCGCCCAGTTTTCCCTAAAAACTGGGCTAATTGCCGAGGTAGGGGGACTGCAAGGGGGACCTGTCATAGCTTTGCGAGCTGACATTGATGCTCTTCCCATTCTGGAGGAAACGGGACTGCCCTTCTCTTCCAAGAATACAGGCAAGATGCATGCTTGCGGTCACGACTTCCATACTGCAGCCATTCTCGGTGCAGCCTTATTGCTTAAAGAGAAGGAGCACGAGCTGCCAGGGACGGTTCGCTTCGTGTTCCAGCCTGCGGAGGAGAAGGCGGCCGGTGCAGAGAAAGTGCTGCAGAGCGGTGCGTTGGAGGGAGTGTGTGCAATCTATGGCATGCACAATAAGCCGGATCTGCCAGTCGGCACGATCGGTATTCGATCAGGACCGCTGATGGCTGCGGCCGACGGCTTCCTCGTGGAGTTTGAAGGTATCGGGTCACATGCAGCTGTACCCGAAGCCAGTGTCGACCCGATTGTTGCTGCCGCTCATTTGGTTACGGCACTGCAGACGATTGTCAGCCGCAACGTAAGCCCGCTTGACAGCGCAGTTATCAGTGTAACCCGTCTAAACAGTGGGACAGCTTGGAATGTCATCCCTGAGACGGCAGTGCTTGACGGCACGGTGAGGACGTTCGATGAGCTGGTGCGCACTCGGGTAATAGAGAGATTCAGCGAGGTCGTAAACGGCATTGCAGCGGCATATGGGACGAAGGCTGCCGTGCGTTGGATTCAAGGCCCGCCACCTGTTAATAACGATGCAGAGCTGGCGGAAGCCGCACGGAGGACTGCAGAACAGCTTGGTATCCATGTTGTTACGCCCAAGCCGTCATTGGCTGGCGAGGATTTTGCTTTTTACCAAAAGCATCTTCCAGGATTCTTTGCATTCATGGGAACAGGGGGGCAGAAGGAATGGCATCATCCCGCTTTCGATGTCGATGAGCGAGCATTGCCAATCAGCGCCTCTTTCTTTGCCGGGTTGGCTATTGCTGAGCTGAAGCGTTTCGTTGCTGATCCGTAAGGCTGAGGAGGAAGCAACTTGTTTAATTCTGAGTTCAAGCGTATGCGTTAGACAAAAGCTGGTCCCAAAAAAGCCAAACAAATGAATCCAATAAAATGTGAAAAAGAACCTTCCAACTCTACTATAAATAGTGGAATTGAAGGTTCTTTTACATTTCAATACTACCGAGTGGAGGCTGCAATTTCCATAAATTACTTTTGGGACAGCCTTTTAGTAACTACTATAGTTTGTGTTCGCTAAAGATATCACGCGTCAAGTTCTGATTTAAGCGGCTCCCTGGACTTTGTATACCTGCGCAGCATGAACAAGGAAAGCAGCAGGACAACAACCAACAATATATAGATATGCTGATAAGCAAACAATGGAGCAATCTCATCCTGCCAGACGATCAGCAGCCCGCACAGGGCAACTGCGAACGAGCCTCCCATATATTGCGATAGCTGGGACAGGCCCATTCCGGAGCCGATCTGTTCCTTGGGAAGAATACGCGACACCTCATTGGACAGGGTGGATGTGATGGTTGATAAGGATGGGGCAAATATCAAGTAGGCAAATGTTATGACAAAGGCGGATATATGGATTCCTAGGGATATGAAGACTAGTGAAAGCCCCATTAGAATATGTCCGGCCAATAAGAACCGCATATTGCCATACCGGTCTATCCAGCGCCCTACAAAGTTCATTAGACATGCTGACAATAAAGCACCGGGGAAGATCATTAATCCTACAGCTGCAGCTGATTTGTGGAAGCCGTTTGCTAGTATAAGAGGCATAAGAAACAGCATGGACATGTTAAGGACAAATGCCGAGAATGCCATGAAAATTAATTTGCGGTAACCGGAGTTTCGGAACAACAATGGCTGGATGAACGGCTCCTTGGCTTTGTACAAATGTTTGAATAAAAGGATAGCCGCTGCAATGCTGACGATTAGAAAGATCACAGATAACGATGCAATGGCAATTAATAGTGCAGCAGCCGTCACTACAATAAGAGCGGCACCGACAAAGTCGAACCGGACCTTCTTCTGTTCTTCCTTAGGCAGCAGTCTCCAAAGTACGGGGACCAAAGGAATGACCAGACAAGTGACGAGAAATAGCTCTTGCCAACCGAAAAACTCTGTAATTATCCCTCCGGCGACCGGACCTACCCCGAAGGCCAGGGCGCTTCCGGAGGCTATCATAGTAATGGCCCGTCCTCTTCGTTCAAATGGTACGTAGCGGCTGGCGAGCACCATCCCAAGCCCTGGCATGGCGCCGGCGCCGCAGGATTGCAGCAGTCGGGCCGTTAGCAGCAGATCGAAGCCTTGAGCCATAAATCCTAGTACAGACGACACTCCGAGACAGGTTAGTCCTATAGCGAGCAGCTTGCGAATTGGTATGAAGTCGGACAATCGGCTAAATATAATCGTGGACAAGGCAAAGCCAATCGAATAACCCGATACGATCCAGGAAGCAAGTCCGGCCGTTATATGAAGCTGGGCTATAATTTCCGGTAAGGAAACGTTAAACATAGTTGTATTCATGACGACTAGGAATGTTCCTATGGACCAGACTGGTATAACCACATTGTCTTTCATGAAGTTCCCACCTAATGATTTGATTGTTTATTGTTACCAATGTATGTAAATTTCATGAAAATAGCTGTATAATAATACATTGACGCCCCATTAATACTGCGATAATAATTGTGTCCTATGCTGTTAATAAATGGGGAAGAGCTTTTGAAAAGCTATCTCATTATAGCGTCTATCACTAAAACAGATCAAATATGAAGTGTGTTAACTAGTGAGACATTTGGTTGCAGTTACTCAAAAACCAGGAGGTAGTATTCCATGCGGCTTGTACTTATGGGAGATTTTCATTATTCACGGATGGAGGATGGAGCCGAGGAGATGAAAGAGGCAAGAGACCGGGCTTATTCGGTCATGCTTGATACATTCGTGAATACGGATGGGCAATTCCATATTTCATTAGGTGATCTTACGCATGATGGATTTCCAGAGGAATTCGGTTATGTGTTTGATCGTATAGAAGGCGGCCAATGCAATTTCATCCATGTGTTGGGCAACCATGATACGCATTCAATCCCCAAGGCGGATATTTTGGCCATTACCGGACAGCAGCGTTACCGTTCCATAGAATTGGATGAAGCTATGCTCATCTTCCTCGACTCTACCAAGGAAATGAACAAGTCCGACTGGGGAGGCGAGATAGACGAAGAACAATTGGAGTGGCTGGAAGCCAGGCTTGTAGAATCAGGGGAGAAGCCGGTTTTTGTTTTTGCTCATCATCCGGTCTACGATACAACCGCTTGCTCAACTATGGAGAAGCTTTCCATCCATCCGGATATTGATATGAAGGCTGTTTTGAACAAGAAGCAGGGCTTTGGATTTTACTTCTGTGGTCATAATCATGTGAATTCCATAGTGCGGCAGGACGGATGGCATTACATTCAAACTGCGGCATGTCTGGATATTCCAGCCTTCCGTATCGTTGAGCTTGAGGATGATCAGGTAACAACGGATCTGGTAACTATCGACCATGCTAATCTTACGGAATACATAACATCATTTAATACGAAAATGAAGGGCTTCACTCCTGTTCTGGAAGCACGCGGCGAAGCGGTTGATTGTAGTTTAAGCGTGAAGATTAACGATATTGGCACAATATCACGTTAAACATAAGAGTATAAGGCGGTAAAATATAATGGAGGGGCTCATCGAATTTATGAGCTCCTCTTTTCCTTTTAAGAGGAAGGTATCCAGACTTCATTTGGCATCGTGAAAAATAATACCCAGACTGTACCTCGCACCAGAAGTAATCGTGCTGACTCCGTGCCGAAGCGTGGTTTTATAGTAGCCGCGTGCTCCCAGTACCGGGCGATGATTCGTAGGAAAGATAATTCCTGCGCCTTGCTCCAGCGTAAGCACATGCCCTCTGCTTTGAGCCCTCGGCCGTTGTTCGGTCAGCAGAAACTCTCCGCCTGTGTAATCCTTCCCTCTCTGATTTAAAGCGAATACTACCTGAAAGGGAAAAAATACTTCACCATACAAATCCTGATGCAGGCAGTTGTATCCTCCGGTTTCGTATTTAAGAATTAATGGTGTCGAGCGCAGCTGCCCCTGCTGGTGACAAAGATCGAGAAATGCCGGGAGTGCCGGCGGAAATACCGTATTGCGGCCAAGCTGCTCCAGCCAACGATTGGCGGTCAGGGCAAGCTCGGGGTAAAAGCCCTCACGAAGCTGCTGCAGCAAGTCTGGAAGCGGGGCCTGATAATATTTGTACTCCCCGATTCCGAACCGATATCTGGCCATATCAATAGTGCTTCTGAAAAGGGCTGCTTCCTCGTACGTATTCATGATTTCAGTGCACTGCGCTTGATCCAGCAGGACAGGAAGCTCAGCGTAGCCCTGCTCATCGAGCGATTTCTGCAGCAAGCTCCAATCTAATGCGGCCATACGTTTTGCAAGCCGGTTAGGCATAGGCCTGACTCCCCCCAACGGTTAACGAGCTTTCGCGTTCCAGCTGCAGGAGCTGCGTCTTCATATCAAGACCACCCCGGTAGCCTGTAAGCGAGCCGTCCTTCCCTATCACCCGATGGCACGGTACGGTAATCAATACCGGATTGGCGCCGATAGCCGCTCCAACTGCACGTACTGCCGAAGGCTTTTGAATAAGGTCGGCAATATCCGAGTAGGTTTGGGTTTGTCCATACGGAATCTTACAGAGTGCATCCCATACGGCAAGCTGAAATGAGGTTCCATGGAAATCAAAGGGTACGGTAAAAGCACTCCGTGTTCCTTCGAGATACTCGATTAATTCTGCTGTATAGAGCTGCAGCCTTTCATCGTCTTGAGTCAATATGCTGCCTGGGAAGCGCCTTTTAGCCCAATCTGATAATTCTTGAAAAGGCTTATTGAGAGAACCTACGTAGCATAACCCTTTTGAGGTTGCGGCCATATACAGGCTCCATGACTCATGAACCAGCAATGTCCAGTAAATGACGGGATTAGTTTTTGTTTCCACTGTGCAGCGCCTCCTTAGCGTGTTTTTTGCTGTATATTTGACGATAGTCGGCAGGTGTATGTCCGGTTTTCTTCTTGAAGAGGGTTATAAAATAAGGTGCATTGGGCATGCCTACTGTCAGAGCAATATCCATAATTGTTTTATCCGTATGAATGAGGTGGTCGATGGCTTTATTTATTCTCGTTTGCTGGACATATTCGACCGGTGTTATCCCCTTAATCCGTTTGAAGGTGCGGTGCAAATGGTAAGGACTGCCGTGGCACATATCCGCCAAGTTTGCCAGCGTTAGCGTTTCAATATAATTGTTGTCGATGTATTGAGTTATTTGATCTACCCAGTCATGATCCGGCAATCGTTCACCGGTCGGTTTGCATCGTTTGCATGGACGGAAATTAGCGGATAGTGCTTGCTTGGCATTTTGAAAAACGCGCACATTTTCGATTTTGGGTATTCTGGATTTACAAGAGGGCTTGCAAAAAATACCTGTGGTTTTTACCGCGTAAATAAACTTGTCATTGTAAGATGCATCGTTAAGGATTATTGCTTGCCATTGTTCCTCTGTCATAAGCTCCTCATGGGTATCAGCTGTATCTGCAGCGTTTTTTAAACTGGACGTGTCCACATGTCTTTGCCCTTTAAAATCATTCATTTGCCTCACCTCCACACACAGTATACCCCCGATAGGGGCCCCGTGTACGCATTTTCGAATGTAACAGCAAGATATCGAAATCGCTCGAACACTTTTTATGTTAAAACTAAATGTGGAGTGGTACCGCGATGAATGGAGGATATTTATGAATATAAAGAGAGTTAATGCGGAGTGGGATGCTCCCTATTTTACAGGTGTCAAAACAATGAAAATATACTGCTTCCCTTGGTGTACAGGACAACCCAAGCCGGAAAACACGGTACGGTTTGAGTCGCGAGTGGAGGCGGAACGGGCTGGCTATCGTTCGTGCAAAAACTGCTGTTCCGGTCTGCCGAAGGGCTCCTGGGAGGATAACAAGCAAGAGCTGATATTGATTACTCCGAAGGAATTCAGCTTTTCTGAAAATATGAAATATATGTCCAACTCCCCTGACGAGTGCTTGTTCCATACCAGGGATCAGAAGATTTACAAAGCAATACCGGTTGGGCAAGAAACACCTGTCGTTGAAATTAGTTCGAACTCTGAGAACGTGATGACTATTCGTTTTATAGGAGAGACAACGCCTTCCCGGCGATGGGTTCGTGCAGAGGTCGCGCGTTATGTGAGGGAGTGGTTCGATTTGGATACCGATCTGCTTCCGTTTTACGAAATGGCCAGAACCGATGCGCTGCTGCAGCGGGCTGTGGATTCATTCTACGGACTGCGTACTATAGGCATCCCCGATTTATTCGAAGCGATCTGCTGGGGGATCATTGGACAGCAAATAAACCTTACGTTTGCTTACACATTGAAAAGAAGACTTGTGGAAACCTTCGGTCGCGGTTTGGAATGTGAGGGGGAATTGTATTGGGTATTCCCTACACCGGATGAAATAGCTGCATTGACGGTTGAAGACTTGGGATTATTGCGAATGACGGTTAAGAAATGTGAGTATCTTATTGGCGTGGCAAGGCTCATCGCTGCCGGGGAACTGACCAAAGAGCTTCTGCTGAACGCAGGAGATGATAAGAAAGCGGAGAAAATGTTGGTCAAAGTCAGGGGTATTGGTCCATGGACGGCTAATTATGTTTTGATGCGCTGCTTGAGATTTCCGTCGGCTTTTCCGATTGATGATGTGGGTCTTCACAATTCAATTAAACATCTTCAGGGCACCGAAAATAAACCGACGAAAAATGAAATCCTGCAGCTATCTTCAACTTGGACAAATTGGGAGTCTTATGCCACTTTTTATTTATGGAGATTCCTGTACTAGCTTAGCCTGTTAACGTCGGGCTTTAACTGCATTCAATAAGCGCTGGAGAGCCTCCTCAATGGTAGCTCGTCGACAAGCTGCATTCAGCCTCATGAAACCCTCGCCCTCAGTCCCGAAGCTGACGCCTTCGTTGAGAGCGAGCTTGGCTTCCTTCACCATGAAGCGTCTTAGTCCTGCTGTATCCAGGCCGAGTCTGCTGCAGTCAAGCCAGAGCAAATAGGTGCCCTCGGGATTAATCATCTTGATTTCGGGAATATGCAGGGCGAAGAATTCCGCTGCGTAATCGATATTGGCACGGATATAGGCGAGACACTGCTCCAGCCATTCATCCCCATCCCGATAGGCGCTTTCCGAAGCTGTAATCGCGAATGTATTGCTCATCGACAGATGGCCTCGAGCCATTGTTTTGTTGAAGGCGATGCGCAGCTCCTTGTTCGGGATTACGATATAGGAGGACTGCAGACCGGCCAGATTGAATGTTTTGCTCGGTGCGAAGCAGACGATGGTCCGTTCCGCAGCTCCTGCTGACAGCGACGCCATAGGGATATGCTGAAAAGAGGGATAAGTTAGATCGGCATGAATTTCATCGGAGATGATTAGCGCATCGAATTCCGTGCAGATGGCTTCAATCCGGCTGAGCTCATCTCGGGTCCAAACTCTGCCGACCGGGTTATGCGGACTGCACAGGATGAGCATTTTAGCCCCTGTAGTGCGGAATTTATTCGTCAGGTCCTCAAAATCGATTTCATATCGATCATTCACATAACGCAGCGGATTCGTCACCAGCTCGCGGCCGTTGTCCTTCACTACCTTGAAGAATGGCGGATATACCGGGGGCTGGATAATGATCCGGTCTCCTGGCTTGGTGAAAGTTTGAATGCAAGCAGTCAAGGCAGGAAGGACACCAGGCGACCAGCATATCCAGTTCTTCACGATCCTCCATTGATGCTTGCGCAGTACCCAGCCTTCAATTGCCTCGTATAATGAATCGGGACGTTCCGTATAGCCGAAAACGCCGAGCTCCGCCCGCTGCTTCAAAGCCTCCATGACGGGGGAGGGTCCCCGAAAATCCATATCCGCCACCCACAAGGGAAGTAAATCAGATGCGCCATAGATGTCTTGCACGCTCTCCCATTTGATGCCGTTCGTGTTCTCACGATCGACGATTTCGTCAAAATTATAAGCCATGTAAGTTTCGCTCCGTTTGTATGTAGTAGTAACATCATTGCCCTGTGTTTATTGTTTAATCATTTCAATTTCTGCTGCTGACGTTTTGGACTTGACTAGTTCGCGTACATTTTTCCACTCTGCCAGCTGCTTCTCCATATTGTTAATGAGAAGATCAACGTTGTTTACAAAGTTTTCTTCATCATTAGGATAAATTTGCTCTACTTCAGATGGCAGCGGATAGTGAGCAGGCAGGAAAGCCAGCAGCTGTTGAAGCTTGCTCTCGATAGGTGCTGCAGCAGCTTCTTTATTTGTACGTTCATTTGCAGCCGCTGCAGTGCTTGCGGTTTCTTTCTCTGCTGAAGGGGTATTGCTGCTGTTGTGATTCTGCTTATTGTTTTTGGCCTCGGCCTTAGGCTCTGCAGGAGGCTTGGCTCTCTCAGCTTTATTTTGCTCATACACAGACCAGGTTTCCAGCAACTCACGTCCTGATTTGTATAGGAGCTTGTCCTTGGTGCCATTAGAAATATCTTTGTCTTTAAACAGCTTGACGATTTTTTTGACATCACTTACCGGCACCTCGTCTCTGGCAATAATCAAGGCGAGTGCGTCGAGATGCTCCATCGGCAAATCCTTAATCGGCAGCAGCTGCTGTTCCGTCAGCTTATCTTTTTTTATATCGGTGCCGCTGACGATCCGTTTTTTAACGGCATTGCTGAATTTCAGCAAATCGCATTTGTTCTTAATGTAGGATTCTGGCTTGCCAAGCTTGCTGGAGAGAAATTTGGTTGAGCTGCTGAACTTCGGATCATTCATAAGCTTGTTGAAGGCTTCGGCCTCCTCGATCGGGGAAAAGCCTTCTCTTGTCAAATTCTCGGCTATTTGCTCCAAATAAATTTCCAGCTCATCCGTCACGGTAGATACAATACAAGGGATCGTAGGCCGGCCCAATGTTTTGCATGCTTTGTACCGTCTGTTTCCATAAATGATTTTATATCGACCATCCGGAGTCGTTCTCACTTTAATTGGCGATAGCAGGCCAAGCTCCTCGATGCTGTTCATTAATTCCTGGAGCGAGTCTTCATCGAATTGATATCTGGGCTGATCCGTATCTTCATCTATTAAATGCGTAGCAATCTGAATAATGTCCATATGAGTTCTCCTATCCTTCGTAGGTTACCGGATCTAGCGGCCGGCAGGGATACAAGTATTATATAACAGGGTAACTGATCGTGGAAATATTTGCTTGGGAGCTTGATTGATTCTGGCGGCTGATGATGGGCAAATAATAGGTAAAAGCAGTTAACTAACGTACATATGCCTTCTTTATCAATATAACTGATAGAACTTATAAGATCATTCTAATTGACCGCTTACTTGTGCTATGATAGGGTCAAGAGAGCGAAAAAATTAATTAGATACTAATACTAGGGATTATTATCATTACATGCTGCGTGAGGTGGATAAAGTTGGAATTTCAAGTAACAAACAGTCCTTTTAATCAAGAGCAAGCTGAACTGCTTAATCGCCTGCTGCCAACGCTAACAGAAGGTCAACGGATCTGGCTGAGCGGATATCTTGCGGCTCTTCAGGGAGCGGCAGCTGCGGGAACGCCTGTTGCTGTGCCATCGGCAGTTGCACCAGTGAGTGTAGCCGTCGTTCCCAAGGAAGTGACCGTGCTCTTCGGATCGCAGACAGGCAATAGTCATGGGTTGGCGAAGAAGGTGTCCAAAAAGCTGGAAGAGCAAGGCTTTAAGGTAACGCTCTCCTCGATGGGCGACTTTAAGCCTAATGGCTTAAAGAATGTCCAAAACTTGCTAATTGTGGCGAGTACCCAAGGAGAGGGAGATCCGCCGGATAGCGCGATTCCTTTCTACGAGTTCCTTCATAGCAAGAGAGCGCCTCAATTGGAGGGCAAGCCATTTGCTGTGCTTGGTCTGGGAGATACATCCTACGAGTTTTTCTGTCAAACGGGCAAGGATTTCGACAAGCGTCTTGAGGAGCTTGGCGGTAAACGGATTATCCCGCGTGTAGACTGCGATGTGGATTATGACGAGTCTGCTGCGGAGTGGATGAATAATATTGTAGCCTCTCTAAGCGAGGCATCGTCTGCCCCGGCATCTGGCGTTGGAACCGGTGCGGCAGTCGCGAGTGAAACAGAATCGGAATATTCGAGATCGAATCCGTTTAAGGCCGAAGTGTTGGAGAATTTGAATCTGAACGGCCGCGGATCGGACCGGGAAACTCGTCACGTTGAGATATCTCTTGAGGGATCTAATCTTCAGTATGAACCTGGCGACAGCTTGGGAGTCTATCCGGAGAACCATCCTCGTCTTGTGGACGAATTGATCGAAGCGATGGGTTGGAAAGCGGAAGAGCTTGTAAGTATTAATAAGAATGGCGATAAACTTCCATTACGAGAGGCGCTTCTTCGACATTATGAGATTACTGTGCTGACCAAGCCACTGCTGGAGCAAGCGGCCAAGCTTACTTCAAGCAATGGACTTGAAGAGCTGCTGCAGGCAGGACGTGAGCAGGAGCTCAGGGCTTATCTTAACGAGCGTGATCTGTTGGATTTGGTGCAGGACTACTCGCTAAAAGGTGTATCCGCAGGCGAATTCGTAGCGATCCTTCGGAAAATCCCGGCTCGCTTGTACTCCATCGCAAGCAGCTCCAAAGCGTTCCCGGATGAAGTGCATATTACCGTCCGCGCCGTACGTTACGAGTCACGGGGAAGAGAACGGTACGGTGTATGTTCCGTTCAGCTTGCAGAGCGAATCCAGTCGGGCGATACGCTGCCGGTTTACATTCAGTCTAACTCGAATTTTAAGCTTCCAGAGAGCGCAGATACGCCGATCATTATGATTGGACCAGGTACGGGCGTTGCTCCGTTCAGAGCTTTCTTAGGAGAAAGGGAAGAAACCGGAGCCGCTGGGAAGACATGGCTGTTCTACGGCGACCAGCACTTTTCCACAGACTTCCTTTATCAGACGGAATGGCAGCGTTGGCTTAAACAGGGCGTGCTGACACGTATGGATGTCGCATTCTCCCGTGATACCGACAAGAAAGTGTATGTACAGCATCGGATGCTTGAAAAGAGCCGTGAGCTTTATCAATGGCTTCAGGAAGGGGCTTCCGTGTACATTTGTGGCGATGAGAAGAAAATGGCGCATGACGTCCATGCTGCTCTGACAACAATCATCGAACAAGAGGGCAAGTTTAGCCCAGAGGAAGCTGCTGAATATTTGACCCGCATGCAACAGCAGAAACGTTATCAGCGGGATGTCTACTAGACCCAAGTCCTAGGGATTGCGAGAGGAGAAAAGCAAGCATGTCAGAAAATAATTTACTTTCGCCCAACAGTGCGCCGCACAGTGATGTAGAGGCTATCAAACGCAGAACCAACTATTTGCGGGGAAGCCTCGCGGAGACACTTGAAGATGTAATCACGGGGTCGATACCCGAAGATGATAATAGATTGATGAAATTTCATGGAAGCTACATGCAGGATGATCGGGATTTGCGCAACGAACGGAACAAGCAGAAGCTTGAGCCGGCGTATCAGTTCATGCTTCGCGTACGCGCGGCGGGTGGAGTCATAACATCGGATCAGTGGCTGATGATGGACCGTGTCGCACAGAAATATGCGAATGGAACCATTCGTCTGACAACCCGTCAGTCCTTCCAATTGCATGGTGTAATCAAATGGAATTTGAAAACGACGATTGCAGAAGTGAACGATGCAATGCTAAGCACGTTAGCCGCCTGTGGCGACGTAAATCGTAACGTTATGTGCAACCCAAATCCGTATCAGTCCGAGATTCATACTGAGGTGTACGAGTGGGCGCGTCGTGTCAGCGATCACCTTGATCCAAGAACAAGAGCGTATCATGAGATCTGGCTTGACGGTGAGAAAGTAGTAGACAGCCAGGATAACGCGGTAGAACAAGAGCCTATCTATGGGCCTGTTTATTTGCCGCGGAAGTTTAAAATTGGTATGGCTGTTCCTCCTTCCAATGATGTAGATGTATTCTCGCAGGATCTTGGCTTCATAGCGATTATCGAAGAAGGACGCCTGAAGGGCTTCAACATCTCCGTAGGAGGCGGGATGGGGATGACTCACGGCGATCCTGAAACCTATCCGCAAATATCCCAAGTGATCGGATTCTGTTTGCCGGAGCAGATCGTTGACGTTGCCGAGAAGACGGTCATGATTCAACGGGATTACGGGGATCGTTCCGTACGTAAGCATGCAAGATTTAAGTACACCATCGACGACCGCGGTATCGATTGGTTCATCAATGAGCTGCATGATCGTCTAGGCTGGAAGCTTGAAGAAGCGCGTGCTTACCATTTTGACCATAACGGAGATCGCTATGGCTGGGTTAAGGGAAGCAACGGGAAATGGCATTTCACTCTCTTTGTCGAGAATGGCCGGATTAAAGATACGGACAGCTACCCGCTGATGACGGGTTTGAGAGAAATCGCCAAGGTACATTCCGGGGATTTCCGCCTGACTGCCAATCAGAACCTGATCATTGGCAATGTGAGCAGCCAGAAGAAGAAAAAGATTGAAGAATTAATCAAGGAGCATGGGCTCTCCGATGGGCTTTACCACTCGGCATTGCGGAGAAATTCTATGGCCTGCGTTTCATTCCCGACCTGTGGGATGGCAATGGCGGAATCAGAGCGTTATCTTCCTACATTGCTGGATAAGATTGAGCCGATGCTTGAGGAAGTAGGGTTGCGCGAAGAGGAGATCGTTATTCGTATGACCGGCTGTCCGAATGGATGCGCCCGCCCGATGTTGGCGGAAATCGCGTTCATTGGCAAGGCACCTGGCAAATACAACATGTATTTGGGAGGCGGATTTGCCGGAAACCGACTGAATAAGCTGTACAAGGAAAACATTGGTGAGGCGGAGATTCTAAAGTCCCTGGAACCGATTGTTACACAATATGCCAAGGAGCGGTGGGAAGGCGAACACTTCGGTGATTTTGTCATTCGCGCTGGTTATGTTAAGGAAGTACGTTCGGGACAAGATTTCCATTCGTAAACTTGATAGCTACATTAAAAAAAGCCTGAGAAATCAGGCTTTTTTTAATGCGCTTTTCCGAATGTATAAGTACTCATACGAGCCGAACTAGTCTAATTTGCAATAAAACTAACGTTTAGACATGAAGGTATCTTCATCGAGGGGCTTCGAATGAAGGGATTCTCTTACCCTTCTATATGTTTTTGGGATGGGGGAAGTGAATTTGCACTTCCTCGTAGCCATACCAGGAGACTGAGACTATGATTTACGATGCCTTCGGAAATAGATGGAAAACCTCCCGCTAATATAGCTTAAATATTGTTTATAACCCATATAACTGGAAATCCTCACGTTAAATTAGGCGATATTTGAAAAAATCGGCCAAAGAGGCAGAATTAGCATGAGAAATTCCAGTTATAGGGATAGGAATGCTGTGTAGAGGGGTAACTAAAGGGATTTTTTCCCGATAATTTGATGGAGACTGATGGGAATGATGAGATTTAAGTAGTAAATGGAGGTGTACGGAGTGATGGGAGTGTGTGGATTGATGGAGATGGGGGGAATCGGAGGGAGTGATGGAAGTGCTGGATAGATAGGGGCTGATGGGGTTGGTGGTATTTAAGTAGCAAATGGAGGTGTACGGAGTGATGGGAGTGTATGGATTGATGGATATGGATGAAAGTGTATGGATAGATGGAGACTGATGGATTGATGGTATTTAATAGCAAATGGAGGTGTACGGAGTGATGGAAGTGTAAGGATAGATGGAGACTGATGGGAATGGTGAGTTTTAAGTAGCAAATGGAGGTGTACGGAGTGATGGAAGCGTATGGATTGATGGAGACTGGTGGGATTGGTGGTATTTGAGTAGCAAATGGAAGTGTACGGAGTAATGGAAGCGTATGGATAGATGGAGACTGATGGGATTGGTGGTATTTAAGTAGCAAATGGAAGTGTAGGAGTGATGGAACTGTAAGGATAGATGGGGGCTGATGGGATTGGTGAGATTTAAGTAATAAGTGGAGATGGATAGACATAGAAAGATTTATTTTACTGAATGGTCATATATGGAAATACAGATGGATGGGATTGAAGGGGCCTATAAAGGAAACGGATGTATAGGGAATGTGTGGAGTAATGGAAGTTGATTAACGGATTTTTCGAATAAGTGTCAAGCCACGGTTAGGTCCATAGAAGGTTCACGGTACAGGGGTTCGACCGACCGCCATGCAATGCCGCAACGCGCGCCCGGGATTCGCGCGCATTGAGGAGTGCCTTTATTTTGAGAGCGATTATAAAATGACTTATAAAAATAGTCTTCTAAGGAGAAGAAGGAATGAAATTTAAACGAACCATCAGCTCTTGGCTCATTTTAGTTCTTACCGTAACGTTATGTTTACCTGCCGGATTGACCTTTCAGACGGGCAGTTACAGCCGGGATCGTTACGGGCTATAGCGCCGACCGCTTCGGACCGGATGATCCGATTACCCGCGAGCAGATGGCATTGATGGTTATGCGCGCAGCAGGGATCCAAAAAGGGACAGGAGCCGTATCGTTCGTGGATAGCGCGCAAATATCCAGCTGGGCCCAAGCAGCTGTGGCAGCGGTGCAAGAGAAAGAAATCATAGCCGGTTATTATGATGGCAGCTTTAAACCGCAGAACCTTGTCACTCGTGCGGAAGCGGTCACGGTCATTGTCAAGAGCTTGAAATAGAATGACGGATAACATAATGGCAGGGCTGTCGATAAGAAAGCTTTCTCTTAGCGGCAGCCCTGCTTTTTCTTTAGTCGGAGCGAAGCTCTTTGATCATCCGGTAGTTGCCCGGAGAAGCTATGTAGCCTAACCGATTGCGGTTAATGGCTAGCATAGGCGCGTTGGCTGAATCGTTATGTGTACTCATGTACGGGACATTGAGCAGTTTAGATAGACGGATTGCCCTAATTTTGAGCGCTGAGGCGATATGTCTCCCGCGATATTCCCTGTCGACTCCGGTAAACTCGTGATACATACCGGAAGTTTTCTCGTTATGCAATAAATGAACAACACCAACGTACCTGCTGCCATCTGCCGCAATGAGGACGAGCTCCGGGCGATAACCCTCCAGATGAAGAAACCATTTTTTCCATTCAGATACGTTCGGATAGCTTTCACGGTTTCCAGGAATATCGGCTGCTGCCTGTTTGTAAAGCTGATACAGCTTTAATTCGCTTTCTTCCCCAGGTTCCTCCAGCAGAGTGAAAAAACGGATTCCTTCCGAAACGAGCCTCAATTCGTAGTCTCCTTCTGATGCTTCCACAAATTCGGCAGGCTTGAGGATGGACTTGAACGCATGTCGGGCTGTGAGATACCCACGTTTTTGCGCAAATGCGATGGAAGACTCATCATGGTCGGCCACATTGACTACTATCTCCGATGCCTTCATCTCATGAGCCCATTGCTCCAAAGCTCCGGCAAGCGCAGACCCTACACCTTTGTTACGATGCTTAGCGTCTACAACGAGTGTATGGTGCAGGGTACCGGCTTCGGTCCAAGGGGCTCGCCAGCTGTTGGCATATCCGATCATGAGGCCGTCGGGTGATTGTGCCGCCAAACGAATCCGATCGTATCCGGTCAGTTTATTCTCGTCATCATAGGTTAGCTTGCCTTGCTTGTACATTTTTCGGTCATCTTCCTCTAATCGCTCCGCCCATGTCGGCTCTGAGAAGATGATATTAAGCAGCTCAGCCATTCTCTCATAGTCGCCTGGAACTTCTAAAGGCCTTATTGTAATGTTCATTTTCTGCACCTCAATTATTTTTGTGAAATAGGTTCATCTTCATCTTACTAATGGTTGGGCATAATTGGAAAATAATGAATGATTATTAAGAAAACTGTATCGCTGAAAACGAATGGGTTCTGGTAGTATAATAAGATCATCCTATATTTGCGAAAAAGGGGACAGGATATTCCATGTATATTTGGAGAGGCGCGGCCGCGATTTGTGTCAACGAAAACAAGCAGCTGCTTATGGTGCTGCAAGGAAGATCAGATGAGGAGAAGCGGTGGTCTGTCCCGTCAGGAGGAGCAAACAGCGATGAAACGTATGAAGCCTGCTGCGCTCGTGAGGTCTGGGAGGAGACGGGCTACAAGGTGCAGGTAGGCAGCTATTTGCATGAAAAAAGCGGCGTTAGCCGAGGAACCGTTTACAAGGTTAAATATTACGAGGTTCAAGTGGAAGGTGGACTGCCAACGCTTCACGATCCTGATGGCCTTATTTATGATATCCAGTGGAAATCGGCGGATGAGATTGAAATGCTCAACCTGACTTATCCCGAGGACCGTAAGTTTCTTATCGAATACTTAACTGAGGGAGAAAGCATGATTCGATACCGGAGCAATCCGCTCACTGTGCGCAGGCTGACCCGGTTCGATGCTTCGATGCTTCATAAATGGCTGAATGATCCCGAAGTCCTTCGCTACTACGGCGGCAGGGATCGGGCGCATACACCGGAAATGGTGCAGGAGCATTTTTATCCCGAAGAGGATCAATTATACAGATGCATATTGGAATATGAAGGGCAACCGATCGGATACATACAATTTTATTTGCTGGAGGCTGAGGGACTGAATTACTTTGGCTTGGATGAATCGGAGGGTACACGAATATTCGGCACAGATCAGTTCATAGGTGAGCCGACGTATTGGAACAGGGGGATAGGCAAGCAGTTAATGAGCTCGATGCTTCGCTATTTAGAGGAGGAGCATCAGGCTAGCCGCGTTGTCATGGATCCGCAAGCGTGGAATGAGCGGGCTATCGCCTGCTATGAAAAAAGCGGTTTCCGCAAAGTCAAGCTGCTGCCTGAGCAAGAATGGCATGAAGGGGAGAAGCGGGACTGCTGGCTGATGGAGTGGCGAGCGGGTGCAGCTATTTTGTAATGCTTAAGCTTTGGGGGCGGGCTTGGGTTCGAAATTCATACACGTCTTGCCTGACGAAGACAAAACCGTAAGACTGGGCATATTATGTGACTTAAATCCAAAAGCTTTACACCCTTTGGGAAATTTGGGATCCCATGTGACATAGAAATGTTGGCATTTCATACAATTGATTCGCTGAGTATTCGTCATTTCGATTCCTCGTATTTAATGGTAATAAGTGCATGTTCAAAAGGTCCGCTTTTCAGGATAATTCGTGATCAACAGGGGACTTTTTAAACCACCTCAATAAGATGTATCTATTATACCTCAAGAACATGTCTAATTGTGTCCTAATACAGATATACTATATTGAAATCATTAGGGCTCGCCTCCAGGATAAGATGAGATATGGACACGGTTATCCATCTATTTTGAATTCGGGGCTTTGTTGCTATAAAATAAAGAGAAAATAAGTACTCAATATTGGAGGGATCGCTATGTCCGAAAAATTCCAGCAGCTGCTGAGCAGCTATGCCGAGTTGGTTGTCAAAATAGGAGTTAATATTCACAAGGGCCAGACTTTGGTCGTTAACGGTTCCATTGATGCGGCAGATTTAGTCAGGTTGATCGTGAAAAAAGCGTATGAAGCCGGCGCCTACCTGGTCAAGGTTAATTGGACTGATGATACGGT
Organism: Paenibacillus radicis (ex Xue et al. 2023); assembly: GCF_024722015.1. GTDB lineage: Bacteria > Bacillota > Bacilli > Paenibacillales > NBRC-103111 > Paenibacillus_S. The sequence continues at coordinate 44,265 of NZ_JANQBD010000019.1, forward strand.
ATCCCGTATGCGATATGATCTGGCTGCGGATGAATCATTCCTTGAGGAACCCAAATGGTATGCCGGTGAAATGCTGGAGCTAGTCGAAAAAGGGGCTGCGGTTATAAGTATTGTATCTTCAGACCCTGACCTTCTTAAAGGAATACCTCAGGATCGAATTGTCAATTACCAGAAAACATACGGCAAAGCGATGGCTAAGTATCGGCAATATTTGCAATCTGACAAATTCAGCTGGTGCGTGATTGCGGCTCCTTCGAAAAATTGGGCTGCGAAGGTGTTTCCTGAGCTGCCTGAGGAAGAGCAGGTGGCCAAGCTGTGGGACGCTATTTTTAAAACAGTACGAGTCGATCAGGCTGATCCCATCACAGCATGGGAAGGGCATGTCCGAAGCTTGAACAGCAAATCGGATTATTTGAATGCGAAGAAGTACAAGAAGCTGCACTATCTCGCTCCGGGAACTGATCTGACGATTGAGCTGCCTGAGGGACATATTTGGGTAGCTGCTGATAGTATTGACGAGCGCGGACATTCGTTTGTGGCGAACATGCCGACAGAGGAAGTATTCACAGCACCGTTAGCTGGCGGAGTGAACGGCAAAGTGTCCAGTACGAAGCCCCTGAGCTATGGAGGCAATATTATAGACGGGTTTACGCTTACGTTTGAGAATGGGCGTATTGTCAATGTATCCGCGGCTCAGGGTGAAGAAACGCTGAAGGGCTTGGTCGAGATAGATGAGGGCTCGCATTATTTGGGTGAGGTGGCGCTGGTGCCTCATCGATCCCCAATCTCCGAGTCTAATATTCTTTATTACAATACACTTTTTGACGAAAATGCATCGAATCATTTGGCCATTGGCAGCGCCTATGCATTCTGTCTGACGGATGGAAAAAAGCTGTCGCAGGATGAGCTGAAAGCCAAAGGGCTTAATACCAGCATCACACATGTAGATTTTATGATTGGCTCAGGTGAGATGGACATATTCGGGGTCACAGCCGAAGGTGTTGAAGAACCTGTTTTTAAACAAGGCAACTGGGCATTCTAGTTCTAAATCTTTGAAAAGCAACGGTTTGCTGTTACATATTGCCGCTTTCCTTCTCGTACAATCGGGTGGGAGGGCGGTTTTTTTGTTGCGAGGAAGTGCAGTTGCATTGCCTTGCGAAAGAAATTGTCCAATATTGACAGAATGAAAATGAAAAGTTGGGAATAGTAAGGGTTGTATCAAAACAATTTACTACAAGGATGGTGTTTATTTGAAATGAAAGATCGTATTTGGAAATCCCGCGGATCACGCTCAAAATGGTTAGTGGGAAGGTATCTCGGTACGGCGCTGCTGGCAATAGCATTATTGCTGAGTATGCCAAATGCCAGCTGGGCGGTCGGTAAGGGTGCGAATGGACCGGACGTATTCGTAATCCAAGGGATGCTGAAAGCACTTGGCAGCTATGAGGGGAAAATCACGGGCTACTACGATGAAACAACAGTTAGGGGAGTTAAACATTTTCAGAAAAAACATGGGCTGCCGGTTAACGGAGCTGTAGATAATCGAACACTTGAATCAATTATGTACGCTTATGCGAATATGAAAATGCCTTCTCAAGGCAAAGGTTCAGGACAAGGTGGAGGCCAAGGACAAGGCGGAGGCGAAGGAATAGGCGGAGGCCAAGGACAAGGCGGAGGCCAGGGTAAAGGCGGAGGCGAAGGAATAGGCGGAGGCCAAGGACAAGGCGGAGGCCAGGGTAAAGGCGGAGGCGAAGGAATAGGCGGAGGCCAGGGTAAAGGCGGAGGCCAAGGACAAGGCGGAGGCCAAGGACAAGGCGGAGGCCAAGGACAAGGCGGAGGCCAAGGACAAGGCGGAGGCCAAGGACAGGGCGGAGGCCAAGGACAAGGCGGAGGCCAAGGACAAGGCGAAGGCCAGGGACAGGGTGGAGGCCAGGGTAAAGGCTGGGGCTGGGGTAAAGGTAAGAGTGAAGAAAAAGGTCCGGAGCAGGGTAAAGGTAAGAGTGAAGAAAAAGGTCCGGAGCAGGGTAAAGGTAAGAGCGAAGGAAAAGGTCAAGAGCAGGGCAAAGGTAATGGCGGAGGAAAAGGCCCAGAGCAAGGTCAAGGCAAAGGCGGCGGCCAAGGCCAAGGAAACGTCCAAGACAATGGCCAGGGCAAAGGTGGTAGCCAAGGCCAAGGAAACGGTCAGGACAATGGACAAGGTAAAGGCGGCGGTCAAGGGCAAGGAAATGGTCAGGACAATGGACAAGGCAAAGGTGGCAGCCAAGGCCAAGGAAACGGTCAGGACAATGGACAAGGCAAAGGTGGCGGCCAAGGCCAAGACAATGGACAGAGTCAAGATAATGGCAGCAATGGCAAAGGAAAAGGAACTGAATAATTTCACCTCAAGAACGCTTCATCTCCTCAGGAGAAGGAGCGTTCTTGACTTTCCTGCGAGCGAATCCCTAGCGCGTTGTGTCATTACAAAATGCACAAATCTCCCTACATTGTCAACTAGTGAAACAAATCAACCTACATTGTAGCTAAGTATAGTTGCTCATGTTAAATGAAAATGAAGATTAAGGTAGTCTAGCTGTGGGGGCCATGAAAAGAGAGGAATTCAACTCGAAGGACTCACTCTTGAATCATTTGACTTCGGAATGTTTAGAAGGACTAAGGATCCAGATATTTTATAAACCCCACTGCTTTTCTTGAAGTTCTATCTGCGTTACGACAAGAATTTTCATAAAAAGAAGCTGTCCCAAAAGGGTATCAGTGAATGAATCAGTCCCAAACTATGTACAAAGACGCCTCCAAAACCACCATGTAAGCGGAAAATGAAACGTCTTTTTCGTAGGGAAATTCCCATCAGAGTGGGGGTTCGAAAATCGAAAAATGAGTCCGGCCGCTTTTTGGATGTTACTTAAGTGATGGGGCGGCTGCTTTCAATCTAGAGGAGACCATGATTTGTCGGGGCCACTGCGGAAGAAAAGAAAATAGATGGAAATTGTAACGCTAATCCAGCATGGATATCGCCTGAAATCAATCTAACTGGAAAAACTAACTCTAATAGAGGTGAAAAGGTGGATATCAGCCAAAATATGTAGAATTAGCATGAGGAATTCCAGCTATAAGTCTTGGAACGCTATTTTCGGAGTAACTAACTTGATATTTTCCTGATAATTGCACGGAGTGCGCCAGACTGCCATGCAATGCCGTAACCGAACCATGCCACGAACCACGAACCCGATACCCGCGATGAGTACGCGCTGGAAAGCGACCTCATCTTATTCATCACTAAGAATACACAAGAATACGCAAAAAAGCCCTCAACTATTAAAGTGGAATTGAGGGCTCTTTTGCAACCATCTATTCAGGATAAAATGGTGGAGGGGTTGTCTCAAAGATATTAGATACAAAAGCCAGCAGATAAAACAATAACCAATAGGATATACAGAACCAAGATCGTTGCAGTGGAAGTAAATCCGACGGTGCTCATTGCAATCCCTCCTTTTTCGTTTCTAAGGATATGTTATTCGCAGCAAACCTATTTTGAATGGACTAATATCCACTAATAGCATAAGTCCATTACAATATTGTTTTTCATTCATATGATGAGATTAAAATGCTGTGAAAGGAAGTAATCCGGATGGAATATTTAGATATGCTGGCCAAATTAGGAATCGGCAACGCTCATCCTGGAGGATTTGCCGCAACATTAAAGCAACTTGAGCACTATCCACTTCCAATGAACTCGCGAATACTTGAAGTTGGTTGTGGTACAGGAAGAACATCTTGTTATTTAGCTGCACAAGGCCATGATGTGACAGGGATTGATATTCGCTCGGATATGATTTCAAAAGCAATTAGACGGGCAAATGAAGAGAATGTCTCTGCCGTCTTTTTGGAAGGAGACGCATGCTCACTTCCATTTGAAAGCTATTCTTTTGATGTGATTCTTGTTGAATCCGTATCAATATTTGTGGATACTGCTAAAGCCTTAACGGAATATTATAGAGTTCTGCGTACTGGAGGCAAGGTTTATGACAGAGAAATGGTTCAAATCAAACCAATGCCAAAAGAAATTTATGATGATATTGCCCTTTTTTTTCAGATAGGCACACTGTGGAATTATCAGGATTGGTCCCAATTAGTAAATAAAGCAGCCTTTAAAGACGTACAGATAGAAGGCCCTTTTTTGTTTCCCAAGATCAGCGAGGATCTTCTCGAACATCCCGATCACCATCAACACATAGATGCCGGTTCTTTTTATGACACAGCACTTTGGGAAGTAACTAATAAATATAATAGTATAATGGAACGATATCATGAATATATGGGATCCATCCATTTTATGGGGACTAAATAAATTTTGAATTTCTCCAAATAAACCAATCAACAATTTTCGGTTGGTTTATTTGTCATGACGTTGGCCTTCTGCAAAAAAAGTGGAGTAAAGGGAGAGGACAAATGACAGCAGAAGACTACTTAAATCACGTAATAACAAGCCGCGTGGGGTGAGCGAAGCTTCCCCCTTATTTCAATTTTTGCGTCGGAACCCCACACTGAACCCCTCCCCACGCATGTATGAGCTTCTACATAAAAGGACCGTCAATGTTCTGACAATTTTTCTTGATTTTTCTAATATCTGGGTTATTTTTCTAAATATAATCATTTAATGGGTTGACTTCGAGTGCGCTCTAACTTGTATGATAAAAAAATAGCAAAGAGGAGGCCATTCAGTGATACAAAAGATGGACATTGAATTGACGATTCAGCAGGTTGCAGCAAGAACGGGCTTGAGCGTACATACACTTCGTTATTATGAGAGAATCGGTCTCATGGAACCGATCTGTCGAGCTTCCAACGGGCATCGATCCTATAAGGAGAATGATCTTGAGTGGATCATTTTGCTTATGCGACTACGATCAACAGGAATGCCTATTTCAGAAATGCGGCGCTTCGCTGACATGATGCGTCACGGAGATTTGACCATTGCGCAAAGGCGGCAAGTATTGGAGGAGCATGAACAAAAATTGCTAATGCAGGTTCAAGAGCTGCAAAACACCCTGACCGTGCTTCGAGATAAAATTGTGTACTATCGTTCATGGGAAGCCGCACAGCAGCAAGAGGAAAAATCGATAACAGGCTGACCCCAACCATTCAATTGCGATTTTAGGGGGAGGAGTTTGACATGCATAAGCTATCATTAGGGAAAACCGGCATGAAAGTCAGTGCTTTAGGTTTGGGATGCTTGAACTTTGGTTCCCGGGCGGACAAAGCTTCATCCTATCGGTTGTTGGATCAGTATAGAGATGCTGGCGGGGATTTTTTGGATACGTCCAATAACTATGCATTTTGGAACGAGGGATGCGTCGGCGGGGAGAGCGAATTGCTGCTCGGTCAGTGGCTCAAGGATCGTGGAAATCGCAATAGTATTTTTTTGGCGACGAAAGTTGGAGCCAATCCGATGTTCCCGGGCGGCGGCTTTGAGAATAAGGAAGGATTGTCCCGAAAAGCTGTCGAGAAGGCAATCGATGCAAGTCTGATGCGGCTTAAAACCGATTATGTGGATTTGTACTATGCTCACATTGATGACGAAAATACACCTCTTGAAGAGACGATGGAAGCCATGGATGGCTTGATAAAGGCTGGAAAAGTTAGAGCTTTAGGCTGCAGCAACCATCGGGCTTGGCGGATAGAGAAGTCCAGAGGCATCAGCCTCGCCAATCATTGGACGCCGTACTGCTGCGTACAGCAGAGGTATACCTATCTTCGCCCTAAGCCGGGAGCCGATTTTGGCGTACAGCTAAGTGTTACTGACGAGCTGCTGAACTATTGCAAGACCCATGATGATTTCTCCCTCCTCGCGTATTCTCCTTTGTTAAATGGCGCGTATACCCGTCAGGATGTATCCATCCCGGAGCAATACGAAGGTCCGGATACTCAAGCTAGAATCAGGGTTTTGACCGAAGTTGCCAACGAAACGGGAGGAACCTTAAATCAGGTGGTGTTGGCTTGGCTCCTGCAGAACACTCCCAGGACCATTCCAATAATAGCGGCAAGCAAGCCTGAACAGCTTCAGGAGAATTTGGATGCTTTGAACATTCAACTTAGTCAGGAACAGCTGCATCGGCTAAACACGGCTTAACATGGATTAACATGGTTAAACAGAAGAACCACTGGAAGGATTACGCTAAACAGAATAGGAGTCGGTTTACGACGAAAGCACCGATAAGAAAGGCAATTTGCCTACTCTTACCGGTGCTTTCGTCATAAAGGACTTCATGAAATTCAGCGCTGGGATCCTGATGTATTTTGACTAACCAACCTTTTTTGCTGCCGCTGTTCCTTGAGTATTGAAGCCATCTGCTCTTGAATCGTTCTCGATTGCTCAGAGGCATAAGCAGGATGTGCGAGATTGCGGGTTTCGAGTGGATCATCGGTTAAGTTATAAAGCTCATATTCATCGGGGAGAGGCTGGGTTTTAACTGAGGTGACGCAATACGCAGCATACTGCGTTGACTGCATTCCAGCAGGATGCCCACCTATTGTCTGGACGGTGACATCTTTTTTTCCTGGATGGCTCCAGAATTGATCGTTGTCGAAATAGCGGGAGTACTTCCACAGTTCTTTTCTGTTATTTCTTTCTATGTGGGAGATCACGGTTTCAATGTGATTTGGCTGCACGACGGAGGGATAGGGCTCCCCCAACGGGTTGATTTGGCGCTGGCCTTGCGTAACATCATCGTCAATCATAAAATAGATTGGTTCTTCAACGGGATCGGATTTATTATGCCCTAAGAGGTAAGGAGAAAGGTCGCGTCCGACAAAGGGACGGACTTCGCTGAATTTATTTTGCAGGCGATGTTGAATGTCTTCTGTATCGGCATGGGCCAGCCCCAGCATGGTGGGCAGTAAATCTAGATGGCTTGTAAGTGTGTTAAAATGATGCTGCTGCGGAAACAGCTTCTTGTTATGAATGAGAAAGGGTACATGCAGCATTTCTTCGTAAGCACAGTAAAATTTTTGATGAAGATGGCCGTGAGCTCCAAGCAGCTCTCCGTGATCGGATGTAAAAATGATAATCGTATCATCATAGAAGGAAGAGCGGGTAAGGGCTTCAAAAACCTTGAGCATTTGCTGATCGGCATTTTTTTGCAGCTGATAGTAGAGCTTGCGGTAATGCGGCTGGTTGATTATAGGCTGTAGCGCTCTGGGATATATATGCTGATAGCTGGCTTGGCAGCGGGGCTTCGTATCCAAGGGTTCATTTATTGTAGGCGGGGGAGCGACCGAAGGCATAGGCTCCACATCAAAATTGAACATGGGAAGTCGTTCGGTAAGCGACCCATATAAAACAATATCATGCGGGTTCACGAATGAAGCTACAACAAGCCATGGCAACGCATCGTTGTCGATGGCTTTCTGTTGGTCGAGAGCTTCGATGAGCTCAACCACTTCCGAAGCGTAGACCACATCTCGGCCGCTCACTCCGAAAGCAGCGGAAGAAGCGGAGTTTCGCGGATTTTTTCCATGGGGCTCCGGACCGATCCAGCTGGAAAACCCGAAGCTGTCCAGCGGGTCCGCGTTCAGGTATAAATCTTCCTTTTTTTGATCAGGTACGCCGGTTAGGGGATGATAGCTAGAGAGTCCTTGATGTGTACCGGGAATAACAATGTCTTCATACGATATATGCCATTTCCCTTTATAGTACGTCTGGTACCCGGCTTCGCGAAAGTAATTTCCCATGGTAGGCACCGTGTTTCTGCCGAGCCAGAACATATCGGAGTCAAAGGCTCCCTTGGCGATTCCGTTTGTCTGGCTTACTCCATGAAGCGATGGATAGTGACCTGTAAACATTGTAGCCCGACTTGGGCAGCAGGCGGCACTTCCAATATAGTGACTGTGGAATTCGATGCTGTTAGACCTCAAAAGCTCCTGTGTCACAAGATTTTCACGGCGCCATTGTTGGATTTCCTTGTTTTCATATACAGGGGGATACCGCTCTTCATCTACCAGTATTACGAGAAAATTAGGTTTTTCACATGGGTATGAAAGAGATCTGTTACTAATCATCGCATACACATCCCTGCTTATTGAATAATTTTACACTAGATTATGTAGCAGCTCTCTAAAAGAGAAGTATTTCAGAAAATGATACAAAACTCCGCTAACTTCCGTCTTTATAATAGCTGCAGCTGAAGGAGGACAATGCATTGGAAATTCCTGAAACAAAATTATTTCAAGAACTATTCTACACCCACTATCCCACGGTTCGACGTAAGCTGATCGCTTTAGTCCGGGATGAAGCAGCGGCCGAGGATTTAGCACAGGAAGTATTCCTGAGGTTGTATCGCAACCCGCCGGACGACTTGAATGTGGTGGGCGCTTGGCTTCACAGGGTACTGACGCGAATCGGATACGATCATTTAAATAAAAAATCCCGGTAACGCTCTTTGCAGGAAAAGCAGGAGTATCAGGTGCTTCTCATGGGAAGCGATGAGCCGTCAGGGGAAGAAGCCGTTTTGCAAAAGCTGGACCATGAGGAAGTTCAACAGTGGCTTAGTGAACTGCCTGAGCGGGACCGCCAATTGCTGCTACTCCGATATTCGGGTTATAGCTATGCGGAGATTGCGGAGCAATTGCAGGTCAGACAGCCGCTTGTCGGCACGCTCATACATCGGGCTACAGCGAAGCTGAAACGTCAAGCAAAGGCACATGTCCAGTTAGATTAGGAGGGAATAAACATTGTCAAATCAGCCAAAAGATGAGCAAATGCTAACGGATCAGGCTTGGGCGAAGCTTCAGGAGAAGCTGGCCAAGGAGCCGCGGAGTTTGCAGTGGGCGCAGTTAGAGCGCAATTCAGCAGCAAGAGCAAGCTCCTTACAAGGAGATAGATCCATACAACCTCTACCGAATGGTCTTCATTCGGAAACAATGCACAATAGTGAATGGAACCAAACACCATCCATGGAGAAGGAAGCTCCAGTAAAGACAAGGAAGGGATTCGCCCAGTGGATTCAAAAACGGCGTAAGCTGGTTGGCACGGCGACTGCCGCGGCTCTGCTGGTCATCATCGTAAGTACCACGGCTGGAAACGAAGCGTTGGCTGCGATACTCCATAAATTCCGCATGCAGGAGATGGCAGTCGTGCAGCAGGATGATCTGCAAATGATATTAAACGGTGCTTTCCGTGATGATAAAACGAGAGAAGCGATTAATAAGTTCGGAACGTTTACACAGAAGAACGGCACACCTCGAAATGAACCTATATCAGCCGAGGAAGCCAAGCAGCTTATGAACGGCAAGCTGCTTTTACCGAAACAAGCCAAAACAGATAAGTTCAACGTTTCTCCCTCTAATACGATAACTTTCCAGATGAATGTGAGCGAAGTTAATAGCGCTATGAAGCGGCTGGGCGCCAAAAAACTGCTGCCTGCATCCGTTGATGGGAAGCCAATAACGTTGGAGTTGGGACCAAGTATTCATGCAAGCTTCAAGAGCGGGGAAGGCAAAGGGCAAGAGACTAGTTATTGGATGTCCCAGCAGCCAGTTCCTGAGCTCACCGTAGATCCTTCTATTCCTATAGCGGAAGCGATGGAGGCTGTGCTTGATTTCCCGCTGCTGCCAGAAAACCTGAAGCAGGCGATGCAGACGACCAATATGCTGAAGGGTGGTTCCGTACCGCTGCCGGTTATTTCCAACCAAAAGATGGAGCAAATTAAAGTTGAAGGAATCCCGGTTCTTGTTAAGAAGCAGGGGGATGAGAGAAATCGGTACTATAGCGCCTACTGGGTTCAAGATGGCCACTTGCTTGAACTGGGAGCTCAAGGTAATGCAATTACCCAAGATAAACTAATCGCTCAAATTAAGGAGTTGATTCACCCTTGAACAAGGCTGCCATTGAAGCCCGGGGACTGACCAAGGATTACGGAAACGGACGGGGCTGCAGAAGTATTAGCTTAACCGTAGGACAAGGGGAAGTCTTCGGATTCCTTGGCCCAAATGGGGCGGGTAAAAGTACATTCGTTAAAATGCTGGTCGGACTTATCCGGCCTACCGGAGGAGAGGCCGCCTTATACGGTCACCCGATTGGTTCACTCGAAGCGAGGCGCAATATCGGTTATTTACCTGAGCTGTATAGATACCAGGAATGGCTCAGCGGCGAGGAAGTGCTCCAACTGCATGCAAAATTATGCGGTTGGAAGCCCTCCAACACCGTGGGGCGGATCCGGCAATTGTTGGATGAAGTGGGCATTGGTCTCCGCGGCAAGGATCGAGTGAAGCATTATTCGAAGGGGATGCAGCAGCGGCTTGGATTGGCATGCGCTTTACTATCCGATCCGCCGCTTCTTTTTCTGGACGAGCCGTCATCTGCGATGGATCCAGTAGGTCGTAAGGAAGTTAGAGAGCTTGTACATAGGCTGAAGGCCGCTGGAAAAACGATATTTCTTAACTCACATCTGCTTGAGGATGTGGAGGTGCTTTGCGACCGGGTGGCGCTGCTGAACAATGGCACCATTCTGCAGAGCGGCACGGTTTCCGAGGTGTTGCAGGAGAAGAAGCTTTGGCAGCTTAGGATCGGCGGTTTTGAATCTTCTATGCTTAATTGGCTTCAAGAAACAACCGGGCTGTCCTTACATATTCACTGCGGAAGCGGAGCGGCTTCGATGGATGAGAGTATATGGCTCGAGGCCGAGGTTGAAACAGAGGAGCAAATCGGCTGGCTTAATCATCTGATTATCGAGCAGGGAATGACATTGTATGAAGTGAAGAAGGCAGGCGGGAAGCTGGACGAGTGGTTCGTCGGTGCAGTTGCCGGAAGGAGCCACAGGGGGGAAAGAGAATGATTACCATCACGCTGATGACTTGGAAAGAAATGCTGCGCAAGCGGGTGCTTATGCTCACGTTCCTGATGACAGCCATATTTCTGGTCGCTTTCTGGTTTGTTGCCGGAACGCTGGGTGATCAGACGAATAGGCTGTTGGAGAGATTTGATCCATCCAGCTCCCAGTTTCTGATTGAGCAGTACCAGGCCGGAGTGACAATTCTGACTTTGGGTTTCTTTTTTGCTTCGTTCGTGCTCGCTTTTTTATCCATATTCAGTTCATTCTCGGTTGTGGCCGGCGAAGCGGAGCAGGGGGTGCTGCAGGCACTCATTCCTCGCCCGTTGTCCCGCGCCGGATGGTATATGGGACGCTGGATCGGTTATGTATCGATGGGGGTGCTGTACGCAGCTATTCTATTTGTCTCCATCTTGGTAATTACCCAAATTCATGCTGCCGTTCCACGTGATATAGGAGCGCTTGTCCGCGCTTTCTTACTGTTTGCTGCTGTGGTTCCAATGCTCATATCTGTATCGATGCTGGGCTCATGCTTTTTGTCAACCCTCGGAAATGGCGTATTTATGACTATGCTATTCGGCGCAGGCTGGCTGGGCGGGATGATTGGCAAAATAACATCCTCATTTAGACTGGAGGAGATTGCCGCCAAGCAGCTTGCTACCATCGCGGGGTTGATGTCGATCGTCATGCCTGCAGATTCCTTACAAAGCCGTATGCTGGCAGAGCTGTTCTCACTGCAGGAAATGAATGAACTGGTTCAATTAAACAGGTTGACCGGAACTCTTGCTTTAGGGCCTATTCCATCCAATACCTTCTTATGGTATGTGGCGGGATATACCCTGCTGACCTTCGGAGGCGGGTTGTGGTTGTTTCGCAGGAAGGATTTATAGCTTTTAATATTCGATTATAGGGTCTATCTGTCGCTTTATAAGAGTGTTTTTAAAATAATGTTCGGATTTTGGTTATTATTTCAGTTTTTTTATTTAGTAAATCGTATTCAAATGCTGTAAACACGAAATATAACTATTGACATCGTGACGGATCTGCTATAACATTCAATTTGTCTTAAAAAACAAATGAATATTCATCCGTTCATATATCCTCAATAATACGGTTTGAGGGTTTCTAGTAGGAACCGCTAAATTCCTAACTATGAATGGGGTGCTGTCTATCCGCACACCCATTCACGGTTAGGGATTTTTTTGTTTGCTCGGAACTAAATGAATAATGATCTATGGAGGCCTGATATGAGTAAGTATGATGTAATTGTAGTTGGAGCCGGACCTGCGGGGATTTTTGCGTGTTATGAATTTATGTTGAAATCACCTCACTACAAAGTACTGTTGATCGATAAAGGTCAAGATATTTATCATAGACGATGTCCCATTTTGGAAGAAAAAATTAAACTCTGTCCTCCTGCAGCAGGAAAAAAAGACTTCGCTGGCTGTTTGCCTGCATGTTCGATCACGAGCGGGTTTGGCGGTGCGGGAGCCTATAGTGACGGGAAATTTAATATAACGACACAGTACGGCGGCTGGATGACCGATTACTTGAGTCCTTCCAAAGTTTTGGAGCTTATTAAATATGTGGATCACATTAATCTGGAGCACGGAGCCACGCAGAACATAACCGATCCAACGACCGATACGATAAAAAATATTGAACAACGCGGGTTTGCCGCTGGTCTTAAGCTGCTGCGAGCCGAGGTCAGACATCTGGGCACCGAACAAAACCTGGAAATTCTGAGGTCCATCTATGAATATCTGAATCAACGGATCGACATGCAATTCAGGACCGAAGTGGAAGATATTATCACCGCAAAAGACAATGATGTCAGCAGCGTCCAAGGCGTTCTTTTAAAAAATGGCAAGCAGTATTTCAGCGATCATGTAGTCATAGCTCCGGGAAGAGATGGCTCTGCGTGGCTTAGTGAAGTTTTCAAAAGAAAGAAACTGAAGATGTACAACAATCAAGTGGATGTTGGGGTGCGTGTTGAGACTTCAGATGTCGTCATGAGAGAGATTAATGAGCATCTGTATGAGGGTAAATTTATTTTCAATACGTCAGTCGGCACTCAGGTCCGAACGTTCTGCAGCAATCCTTCCGGTCATGTTGTTGTGGAGAATCACAGCGGCGTCATGGCGGCCAACGGACACTCTTATAAGGACCCGAAGCTGGGCTCAACGAATACCAACTTCGCTTTGCTGGTCTCCCATAAATTCACGGAGCCTTTTGATAAGCCGAATGAGTATGCGAGGGAAATTTGTCAAAGAGCTAATGATCTGTCCAGCGGCGGTGTTATCGTTCAGAAATACGGGGATATCATCAGAGGAAGGCGTTCAACGGTAAGCCGAATTAAAGAGGGGTTTATTGAACCGACATTAAAAGAAGCGGTGCCCGGCGATCTGGGCTTAGTTCTGCCCTACAATACAATGAAAAGCTTAATTGAGATGATAGAGGCTTTGGAAAAGGTTACTCCCGGTATTGCTTCCGAGCATACGTTGTTTTATGGCGTGGAGGCCAAGTTCTACTCGGCTCGACCTAAGCTTACCGAAGCGTTCGAAACCGAGATCAAGGGCTTATATTGCGGAGGCGACGGTGCAGGAATAACGAGAGGTCTCGCACAGGCAGGCGCTGCCGGAGTATGGATAGCGAGAAACATAATTAGCAGTAAAGCGTGAGCGGGTGGAGTACCGAATGAAACTAATCTTGACTGGTTTTTTTTTTCTTCATATGTTTTTTGGATAGTTTCTTGGTTGTCGTAAAGTAACTGACCGGATAGCCCGACAAGCCCAACGAGTGCTTACAGGCCTGTAGGGAAGGGGTTAACTGGAATTTCTGGAGCTAATCTAGCCTTTAAGCCTGGCATAAGGAGACTAACTGGAAAAGCTCCATCTATATGAAGCATTTATTGGGGAAAGCACTGTAAGGGGCGGAATTAGCTTGAGGTTTTCCTGTTACTTATGGTGATGGGCTCCCATGGACCCCTATTAACTGGAGGTTTTCTTGAGGTTTTCCCACTATTTCATGTTGGAGTCGTGTCTGCTTACTTTCAATTACTGCTTAGTGGTATTAAGCTGATAACTTAAAAGTGAAGCCAGTAAAAAGAGGAACCTGCATGCTTGCAAGTTCCTCTTTTTACTAGATATTCGGGACTAACCGTTCCATCCCATTCATGTAGGGCCGCAGCGCCAGCGGAATCCGTATGGCCCCATCCTCCTCTTGATGATTCTCAAGCAAAGGAATTAATATGCGAGGCGATGCTACGGCCGTATTATTGAGCGTGTAACAATATTTCAGGCTGCCTTGATCATCGCGGTACCGAATATTGGAGCGGCGGGCCTGAAAGTCAAGGATGTTGGACGACGAATGAGTTTCGCCGTATGCTTGACGGCTGGGCATCCAGCTTTCAAGGTCATACTGCTTGTAAGTCTTCTGCGACATGTCGCCGGTACAGACGGCCATTACACGGTATGGCAGCTCCAGCAGCTGCAAGAGCTCCTCTGCGTTTTGAGTCAGCTCCTGAAGCATCTGCTCTGACTCCTCCAGGTTAGCCCGGCATAGGATAACCTGTTCTACCTTGGCGAATTGATGTACCCGATACAGGCCATGCACATCCCTACCAGCTGAGCCCACTTCATTGCGGAAGCACTGGGAAACGGCAGCAAGCTTGAGTGGGTGCGTTACATCTACAATCTCGTTGCTGTAAAAGGAGACGATAGGAACCTCCGATGTCCCTACAAGCCACTTGTCATCGTCAGCAATGCGGAATGTCTGCTCTTCACCTGCCGGGAAAAAACCAGTATTCATCATCGCCGCGGTGCGGACTAGCAGAGGAACCTCGAGCAGTGTAAATCCTTTGCTTGTTAGTAAATCCACAGCAAGCTGCTGTACGGCGCGGTGAAGCTGCACACCTGCCCCCTTGAGATAGTAGTTGCGTGATCCGGCTGTTTTTACGCCCCGCGGGAGATCGATGATCTGATGAAGCTCCCCAAGTGCAATATGATCCAAGGCTTCGAAGTTAAGCTGGGCAGGCTCGCCCACCCGCCGTATTTCCACATTGTCCTCATCCGAGCGCCCGAAAGGGGTATCCGTTGAAGTGATATTAGGTACCTGCAGCAATAATGTGTGGAGCTCAGCTTCTATTTCAGACAGTCCATTCTCCAGCACAGTCAGCTTCCCGTTAACTTCTCTTACTTTTGCTTTGCTTTCATCAGCCTCTTCTTGTTTTCCGTTTTTCATGAGATCGTTAGTTTCTCGGGTTAGTCGATTTCGGGCCTGCCGAAGCTGTTCGATTTCTTGCAGCAGCGAGCGTCTCCGGTCATCGGATGCAAGTAAATCCTCGATGGAAAGTGGAATTCCCTTCCGTTCTGCCGCCCTTTGTACCTCTTCCTTGTGTTCACGAATCCATTTGATGTCTAACATGCCGCCACGCTCCTTTTTTAGTAAAAAAGACAAAAAGCGCCCTCATCCGTTTGGGACGAGGAGCGCTTCGGCTCGCGGTGCCACCCAACTTGATCAAACAACAAAAGTTGTCTGATCCACTTTGGTTCCGCGATAACGGGCGGGTCCGTTTAACTTAGGGAGATTCACAGTCTCCTTGACGAGAACGCCTCCGAGTTGGATGCTCTTCATAGGCAGGTTGTCATTTTTTCTTTTAAGTAGTATACCTCAGGTATGCTCAAACATTCAATGGTTTATTCAGGTGCTATGATGATAATGGAAATTTATAGAAACTATTTCAAGTTCGTCTAGTCTAATACTTTATACATATATCTTTTTAAGAGGCGGGTGATTCATTTGAACGGTTTGATTGCCTTCTTCATTGTTCTAACAATGGGATGGGGGACAATGACTATGCAACCGACTGATCTACCTCTCCTGACTAACTCCAACAATGAATTGCAGGCTTCGCAGCCTTCTTTGGAGCTTCAACATATTCAGGAGCAAATCCCCGCATGGACCGAAGTATATCTTCGTTTATCCGTACAGCTTATGAATAGTTACACAGAAGATGGAGCCGTTCATATGCAGGTGAGAAAGCTGAACGAGCACCGGGAGCCTCTGACCGAGAAAGAGAAATTAACGCTTCAGCAAGCCATATATGATGCTGTTGGCCATTCTTTTCTTTTACAGATTGAGTCCTTTACGATTGCTGAGCAACCTGATATAGAGGGCGTCATTTCAATGATTCGCAAGGAGGAGCGCCGAGTTCTAGTAGTGGATCAGGAAAAATACAAACCTCATGAAAACACCATGGAGGGAGTTTATTGGGTTTCTTTCGCAAATGATGCCCAATTGTACCAAAAGAATGGCAAGCAGCCACTTAAATTCGAGGACTTGAAGGAGGGTCAGAGGATTGATGGATGGAGTATAGGGCCAAGCACAAGGGTAATATCCAATAATGATCCGGAACCAAGGGTATTGGTGGAATTCGCCGTGTGGGACCCGCCGTCAGCGGATCAAGCGGTGGAGTTGACCGATATTTTACATCACGATTTGAATGGCATTGTTCAGATAAGTATCCGGTTTGGAGACGGGAAACAGGTCATTGTTAAGGATGCGGACACAGTTGGAGAAATGGTGAAGAGGCTGAAGGCAATGAAGCTTGTTAAATCCTATGATCAGCAATGGAGGGTTGGCTACTTGTATTTCATGGACTTGTATGATGGGGAAAAAACTGTCCGTTACGGCAGCGGTCTGCAAATAGAAGGTGTAAGGTACGATACGAACGCAGCTACAGACAGCCTAAACGAGTGGATAGTTGAGATGGCCAGGCGCATAAATCCCGACATTCTTCCCGGATATCCAGTCCAGAAATAAGCGAATTGTATGTTGCAGCACTAATCGTAACAGGCCTTCCTCCGCTACTGTGGTGATCGGCCTTTTTTCCCTACAGAAGCTTCGGATGAATTGCGTCTTCCCGGCAAATTTCGTAAAATAAATACAAGTCGTGCAAGCAGGAGGAAGACAGAAGTGGATGATCAAATAAAAAATTTATTGTTCGATGTGGATATCATTGCCCGTCTCGTAGTAGGAATTGGCGAGGCAGCGGAGATTACCGGCGTTCCGCAGAGGCAAATCCGATATTGGGAAACGAAAGGAATCATTAAATGCTTACCGGATCAGGAGGTAACAACCAGACGGTATGATTACGCGAATCTAAAAAAGATTATTCTCATCAAAGAACTGCTGGACGATGGATTCACATTGGATGCAGCGGCACGCAAAGTTGAGGATAGGATATCCAAGATTAACGAAGCTATTGGCAAGGTTATGGAGCAGCAGCAAACCAAAGAAGGGGCTCAGTAGGATAGTATTGGAAATGGAAGAGGCTTCGAAAAGGAAGATGAAGGCGTCCAGCTAAGCCGCCGTAAAGAAGCAAGCCCGTTAGCACCGGAAATAACCACCGTAACGAGCTTGGCCAGCTTCAAGAAATGTTACGGTTATTGCAAAAAGGTAGGTTTCTTTTTTGGAATGAATGCGCTATCATTTTATATAATCATAGAGGATTCTAGGTTATTTCTAGCACAAAATGACTCACACAATTCAGTAGATCCCATTGTAATGGAAGCAGGATAAGGCTGCTACACAATTGTAGCTTTTAAGCGGAGGAAAATGCTTCGATATGTAGAATGTTAATGTAGTTAAGAACAAATTCATAAGAAAGAAGGCGATGATGATCAAGACTGTCACCGTTCAAGATTTAGTGAATCGGTTCTCACTGGAAGTGCTGGCCGGCAAGTCGGAGCTGCACCGGGTGATAACCAAGCCTAAGACTCATCGTCCGGGTCTTGAGTTTGTCGGATATTTCGATTTTTTCCCACAGGCGCATGTGCAGGTTTTGGGGAGGAAGGAAATCACTTATCTGCATAAGCATAGCGAAGAAGAGCGAAATTTGAGTATTGGCAACATTGTGAAATACCATCCCCCTTGCTTCGTCGTAACGCGTAACCAGGAGGGGCTTAAATATTTGAAAAAGTATTGCGAAGAAGAGGGTATACCTCTGTTAAGAACTCCCGAGCCGACCTCCAAGTTTTCGGATCTGATGGATAATTACTTGGCTAAAGCATTAGCGTCGGAGATCACCATCCATGGTGTATGCGTCAACGTGTCCGGCATCGGGATTATACTTCGCGGCAAATCGGGCGTTGGCAAGAGCGAGACTGCGCATACCTTGATTCGCCGCGGGCATCGGCTTGTAGCTGACGACATCGTGGTGCTGAAAAAAACGAGTCCGGAAACGATCATTGGCTCGCATAACGGCAAAAGCAAAGAGTTTCTGGCTCTTCGCAGTATCGGACTTATCAATGTATCCCGGTTGTACGGAAGAAGAGCGTTTCAAGATGAAACCCGCATCGTTCTCGATATCGAGTTGACCAAATGGCAGGAGAACGATTTGAATAATGATTTGGAGCTGGAGCCGAAGTTTACCGATTATCTGGACGTTCGCATTCCGCATATAGAAATTCAGCTTCAACCCGGAAGAGATGTGGCGGGACTTGTGGAGGCGGCTGCGAATAATTGGTATTTGAAGCAGCAGGGCTACAGCGCAGTTGAGGATTTTATGAAACGATTGGAAAGTGATTAGGCTGCTAGCGGAAGAAAGCTGGAATTAAGAGGAGATTCGCGTAAAACTCCGGGATAACGAGATAATGAAGTGTGTCGTATAATCCTTGTGCTGTACCCGCTTTCTAAGGACCTTTCTCTTGTTCGACAGAATCATCTTCGAGGAGTAATATCTGTAGATGAGTATATGTTGGGGATATAAGGAGACGAGGCGGTTCATGGTACGGTCATATATACTCCTGCTTTTTTGTGTCTGCTGTTGGGGGAGCAATTTTGTATTCGGTTCCATATTGGTTAATGAATTTCCGCCTATTCTTCTCTCTGCGATTCGGCTGTCGGCAACCTCGTTATTTCTGATTGGATACGGATGGAGCTTTAAAAAGCTCGGTCATTTAACACGCAGAGACTTCCTTCTGCTCATTCCGCTTGGCTTTGTGGGAACGCTGATTAATCAAGCTGCTTTTTTCACAGGACTGGAAACCATCGATGCGACTACGGCGTCGCTGATACTCTCGCTTGCGCCGATTACTGTTGCTGTACTGGCCGCGGTGTTTCTGAAGGAAACCATTACGAGAAAGATGGTAATCGGATCGGTTATAGCTATGGTCGGTATTTTCTTTGTAGTCGGTAAATCCGGGGGTATCAAGCCCTCAATAGGGATGCTGTACATTGTATTGGCTATGATTTCCTTCGCTATCTCGATTATTATTATGCGCAAGCTGACAGAACGGATCGATCCATTGACAGCTACCGTATATTCCACATTAATTGGCTCAGGTATGGTTATACCCGTTGCTTTGATTAAGGAGCCTATCACTCACGTGAGCTCTCATCCGTGGGCTTGGGTGCTGTTGTTTGTAACGGCCATCCTTATGCAGGGGCTGTGCGGACTGATTTGGAATGTTCAGCTTAAACGAATAGGAGCGGGGAAAGCATCGGTTTTCCTAAACCTGCAGCCCTTTGTTGCTATGGTCGTCGGTTTCCTGCTCATGGGCACACCGGTGACAATAGTTCAAATAGTCGGCTCTATGCTAATAGTGGGGGGCGTCGTGCTGGCGACGGGATTGAAAAAAGGGAAGCCAGAGGAAAGCGGTAAGCCTGTGACCGCAACCGGTATTTTACAGAAGGTGCCGAAAGTGAATGGATAAATGGATGGAGACACTGCGTGCGTTATTCGCGGTGTCTTATTTGCATACAAAACGTGCTTCGAGCCATCGGTCGGTCCATAGGAGCCGAAGGTTGAACAAACGGTGTATGAAGCATGAGCATAGAGGAGTGGTAGCTTGAATAATGGATATGACATCATTATCGTAGGGGCCGGGAGTTTCGGCATGAGCGCCGGTTACTTTACTGCCAAGTCGGGCCTGCGGGTGCTTCTGATCGACGCTCATAATCCTCCGCATGAGCAAGGCAGCCATCATGGAGGAACACGTATTTACCGCTCCGCCTATACCATGGGGCCAGCCTATGCGCAACTCGCCTTGCGAGCGGGTGAGCTCTGGTCGGAGCTTGCGGAGGAGGCGAGAGAATGGGGTAGCAGCCATTATTGCGGTAGCGGTATGGCGAAAGCGGATGCGGAAATTTTCAGAAAGACGGGAGTAGTGAGTATAGGAGATACGAATTCCAGGTTTTTGCAATCGAAGCAGGATAGCTGTATGGAATTCGGTATTCCTTACGAGCGTTTGAAGCCTAAGGAATTGATGGACAGGTGGCCTGGCTTCTGCATCCCGGAGCATACGGAAGGCTTGTACGAGCCGCAGGCTGGAGTGTTATTCAGCGAGAACATTATCCGTGTTTATCGGATACTGGCCGAACGCTGCGGAGCCGACTTTCGAACCAATGAACGGGTGGAGTCCATCGTATCCGGTTCGGCGCAGCAAATGGTTCGCACTTCAGCAGGAACCTATTATGCTGATCGTGTACTTGTCTGCGGGGGAGCCTTCTCAGCTGCGCTGCTGCCTGAACTGAAGCATCTGGTACGCCCTGTGAGAAAAGCTATAGGCTGGTTTGAAGCACCTGCATGCTTATATGGTAGCGGGGTCTTCCCGGCTTTTATTGTTAATAAAGGCGGAACGGAAGAATATTACGGTTTCCCTGATCTTGACGGCAGAGGGGTAAAGGTAGGGAGGCATGATGGAGGCGAAACGGTGCTTCCAGGGGCAGAGCTTCCTCCGTTCGGAACCCATCCTGAAGATGAAGAGGATTTGCAAAGCTTTATAAACCTGTACTTGCCGAAGGTGGGAAGCTTATCCAAGGGGGGAACCTGCTTATATGAGAACGCTCCGGGTGAACATTTCTTGATAGGGGAGCTCCCGGAGCGTCCGGGCATCTGGTTTGCCGGTGGAGGATCAGGCCATGGCTTTAAATTCAGCAGCTCGATCGGTGAAGCTTTGAGCCAACTGCTGGCTGTTGGACGGAGCCACTGTGATTTGTCTTCCTTTGCATTTCAACGGTCGTTATAATGTAACGGCCGGTTAGGATCACAGGGTTCCTTAACGTTGCTAACTAACAGAGGTTTTCGTTTGCGTCAGCAGCTCGTCAAGCGTTTCCGCAACCTCCTTTAGTACCGGAAGGACAGGTACAAGACCGGCTGCGGGTATGCTGGTTAACAATGCAGCCAGTATTTCATCCTTGGAGGCTCCTGCTTTAATGGCTAAAGGCAGGTGGGATTTAATGGCGGGAGCGTAGCCAAGAGCGGCCAAGTTGGAAATATAAATGAGCTGCTGTGTTTTTGGATCTAATGCCGATTGGGCAATGACAGAGCGGTGCAGGCTGCGGAATTGATCGGAAACCTCAGGGAATTGCTCGGCAAAAAATTCGAAATCGGGGTTTTTCATAGGCATTTAAACTCCTCTCACAATAATTGGAATATTTTCCACAACACCAATTGTAACACTTTATCAATTTAGGTCAATATGTTACAATATAAATATTATAATTGCATTTTCTAATTCAAATAATGAGGAGTGAAGTTATGCCGAATGCAGCTGTTGAAGCACATTCTTTTATATTGAATGCGGGTAAGCTGCCTACCGAGAAGGGAGAGGCTCTGTACATACGGGGGGAAGTTAGATTTCAGCAAGAGCCAGGCGGTGATTCGTTGTCACCCAAGCCGGTACTTCTTATAAGTCACGGGTTTAAAGGGTTTAAGGATTGGGGCTTTTTTCCCTATGCGGCTTCACAGTTTGCTCAGCGCGGCTTCTTTGTTGTAACGTTTAATTTCTCGTGCAACGGAGTTAATGAGAATGATTTTGACGAACTGGATAAATTTTCTTTCAACACTTATTCCCGTGAACAGGCCGACTTGAGCCTTCTTCTTCAAGCGCTATTGGATAAGCAGCTGCCGGAAGGGGAACGAGCGGATTTACAGCGTATTTATTTGCTTGGGCACAGCCGTGGAGGAGGGAACAGCATTCTCTTTGCGAGCGAGCATCCTGAAGTTAAGGGGGTAGTCACCTGGAATGGCAATGCCAATCCAGATTTATTTGATGATGCCTTCAAGGCTGCTATTGCGGAGCATGGTGTTGCTTATGTAGCCAATGCGAGGACGAAGCAGCAGATGCCGATCCGGCGTGGCTTTTATGAGGATTTGGCTGAGCATCGGTCACGCTATCATATTCCTGAAAGGTTATCAGCGTTGGGAATCCCTGTTTTGCAGCTTCAGGGAAACAGGGATTCCGATAGGCTTCAGGCCGGCTTTGAATCGCTGCGGCAAGCCGCTCCCCAGCATCGTTGCGTTACGATTGCCGAGGGAACGCACACGTTCGGCGCTGTGCATCCTTTTGCGGGAACGACTGATCAATTGGAGGTAGCTATTCAGCTCACGGCGGATTTCTTGAAAGACCTTCTTTCTACTGCCGACTAGTGGCAGCATATAGCATCGTGAGTTTAATCTCGCCTCTTAGGGGGCGAGATTGTTTGCATCCTGAGGATAAACAAGGGCACTTGGTTGATTAAATGTCCCGCGGCGGTTACAGTAAATGCAGATAGACCCAAAAGAAATTTGATAATAAGGGGGATTATTTATGAAGCGGCCCATACTTTCCATTCCGAAAACTAACCTGGAGGTATTGCATGATGTTATTTCAATTGTTGTGATCCTATCGTCCATAGCTTACTTATTTGTAGAGTGGCCGAAGCTGCCTGCCCAAATACCGACGCATTTTAACGGTTCCGGGAAGGTAGATGGCTGGGGAGGGAAAGGGACTTTATTTATACTGCCAATTATTTCTATAGTTATCTATATTGGACTCACAGTTTTAAGTAAATTTCCTCATTCTTTTAATTACCTCAGTGAGATCACAGAAAGCAATGCCCAAAGGCAATATATAAACGCAAAAATGCTGCTGAGCTGGTTAAAGGTAGAGATTGCAGTCTTGTTCAGTTACTTATTGTGGAAATCGGTAGAAGTGGCAGCAGACAAGATAAACGATCTTGGACTCTTTATCTATGTCATTCTAGCCATTGTTGTGCTAACTATTATTTTCTCTATCTATCGAACCATAAAATTAAAATGATGCACAAGGGCAAGCTAGGACTTAATTCCGCTCCTATCAACTCGAAATTCGCATTCGCTTCGCACATAATAAATTCCATTTATTTTGACGCTGACAGGCGTAATCCGCTCAATGGTTCCGCCATCCTCAACTCTGACAGGAATATCATCAGCCGTGCGCTCCCAAACGGATACTTGCAGCTGGAACAAGGCTGCAGCGAATAGCTCTGTATCGGTGCAGAGAGCTTTTGATTCAGACATGTTTAGTCACCTCATCCCACATTATTCGACGTAATAGATAGGATACCTTCAGTGAAGGGTGCTACATGATAGGGCAGATTATTTATCCACATGGATATCCACATTATCAACATAGCACCATCCTTTATTGTGCATATCTTTGAAAATATTATCAACATATCCACAACTGTAGTTATCCACAACCCATTGACGAGAAGGCAAGCATCACAGGCTTAAATGCCGTCTATAGTTTACATACGATCCGGGGCCGGTAAACCAAGAACATTCAGAGCATCACCTAGTGTTTGTTTGAATATTGAGGTGAGCCATACGCGGAATTTCTTCCTCTCATCATCCGCTTTAAGAATCGGACAGACAGCATAAAAGTTGTTAAACAGCGTTGCCAGATCGAATGCATAGCTGCATATCGAATTTGGCGTCAGCTCGCGGCTGGCGGCAATTAATGTATCTTGCCAATTGGCAAGATGTCTAAGCAGAGCATATTCTGCTTTCTCCATCTCAGGGAAGTCCCCGGGCACAGCCGGTACGATATGCAGCTCTTGCTCCGCTTTGTTGATAAGACTGACGGCACGTGCATACGAATACATTAAATATACGCCTGAATTACCCGATATTTCAGTAGCCTGCTGCAGATCAAATACCACCTCGGTGTGCAGGTTAAAACGAAGCAAGTAGTACCGAATCGCCGCGGCTGCGATGGTCCTGCTGGAGATGCCGGTTTTATCCGAGCGCTTGTCTTCCACAACGCCTTCCATCAAATCAAGCAGATGGGAGATTTTGATGCCAATTCCTTGCCGCCCGGACATGGCGTACGATGTTTTCTTGTCGGTTGTATGGATGCCTAGCTCTGCGGCCGATCCAGGACTTAGGGAAACAACTCCATAGCTGACATGGCGCAACTGGGCTGCTTGTTCGGAGTAGCCCAATGCCTCAAGAGCCTGCTTGACCATCATTTGCGGATATTCCTGTCTATGATCAATTACGTTGATCACAAGATCGGCGTTACCGAATGCTTCCTTCGAGCCTGCTGTATAGGTTGTCCACAAGCCCTCGCTAAACTTTTTGTACCTAAAATCTTTTTCCAGCAGCCCGAACTTCCATAAGTGATAAGCGATATCTTTGGCGGTGTAGGTCAAGATGCCGTTAGAACGGACTAGAACTTTATCCGCGCTATGCTTGGACTCCGCCTCTTCTCCTGTAGAAGACGGTTGTTTTAACACCCAGCAGCCCGCCAATTTCCCTTCCGATTCTTGATAAAAAAGTGCGGTTTGCTGCAAAAGCGCAAACGCGGATGACCAGAATCCTTCCCTGACAATGTTGCTTTCCCATACTAACAAATCATAGTCAATTCCGAATGGCTGCATTTCCTCAATATGCTCGCGGACAATTCGTTCCGCTACCAGCATGCCGACCCACGCTAAATTGTTGTTGCCTTCCTCTAGATTGTGAAGCACATGTGCGCGTTGTTCCGTCAGCTTCGAGTTAGCTTGGTATTCTTTATTAATCGCAGAATAAATATCCCAGCAATAATCGCCGAAACGGACATGCTCCTTTTGCAGCGGCGTATGAAGAAGGCCGACAACCGTATCCGCTAGCTGATTACCAAGGTCATCGATGTAGTTATGAACCTCGACCTGATAGCCGACTCTTTGCAGCAGCCTCACCAATGTATCGCCAATACAGGAATTTCTTAAATGCCCGATATGCGCCGATTTATTCGGATTAATGGATGTATGTTCAATGACGACTTTAAGTCCGGGGGACACTTCAGCTGCGGCAAGGGGATGGTGCGCCCACTGCTTCCAGCTTATAAACAGGTTGATAAATCCTGGCGGGACTATTTCGATTTTGTACACCCTGTTTTCAATGAAACCGTCCTGCTCCAGCCTTGCTTGCAGGAGCTGTGCTATATGCATCGGGGGCTTGCGCAGTACCTTCGCCAGCTGCATCGCTATGTTGGTGGAGTAATCGCCATGCTCGATATGGGATGGTTGTTCAATGATAACTTTGATGGGTGAAGCTTGGGGAAGATCGAGCTCATCCAACAGCTTGGTTACCGCCGCTTCAATATGAGCAGCTAACAGTTGATTTAACATAATACCCCTCCTGAAAATAGTCTTTTTAACGCAAAAAAGCCCTCATCTCTAATAAGAGACGAAGGCTTATAGCACTCGCGGTACCACTCTTGTTGTTAAACCGAGGTTTAACCACTCCAAAGATAACGGTCTTAGCCGGACCTTCCTACTTACCGTTCAGAAGATCATCTCATGGGTCCGTTTCATTAATGACTCCGTACCGGCTCTCACTATCCCGGCTCGCTTGAACTATTGTCAATAATTACTGTCCCAATCATCGAAGGATTATGAAATTTTATAGCTCGAATAAAAAAGCTTTTTATCAGTATACCCGCATTTCAGAAAAAATCAACCATGATTTTACCTAAATTTGGCTATATGGGTCTGGTTTCTTCCCGATTGCTTAGCCTTATACAAGGCTTGGTCGGCCATATGGATCAGCTCTTCTGCAGATGCGGAGTGTGAAGGATAGTGTGCGATACCCTGTGAGACCGTAATAGGCTGGCCGATAGGATGGATATTTTTTTCCAACGTATGGCGAATTCGTTCTGCCACAAGAAAAGCCTCATCAATAGCGGCATGTGATATAAGGGCAATAAATTCTTCACCTCCGAAACGACAGCATACATCACCCGGCCGTACTGTGGAAGTAATAATTTGTGCAAAATGCTTTAATACTTCGTCCCCGGCTTGATGACCGTAGGTGTCATTAATGGATTTAAATCTATCAATGTCCATAATAATTATAGAGAAAGGGGTCTGCTCCTCCATCCATTGATGCATGATGATTTCGAGCGTTCTTCGGTTTGTCAATCCGGTCAATGGATCGGTCATCGCCTCATGCGTCAATTGATCCGTCTGTTTTTTAATATCCGATATAGCATATCTAATTGATTTGGTTAACAAATCCGCCTCTCTATTCCAATGCTGCTTTATTTCAGGGATTTCGACTTTATCTCTGCCGATTTTACTCACAAGGTCAGCCAGAGTTACGAAAGGCTTCGCCAGCTTGCGCGCAAAGCCTATGACTACCAGTAGCAACATTAGAAATGGCAGCATCATATACAATAGAACGGCACCGATATGCTGTTCCAGTTGGTCATTTACGACGTCGATAGGCGACGCCACAACTACGCCCCAGCCATTTGCCGGAACCTTAACGTATCCGGCAAGCAATGCCTCTCCCTTCAAGCTGACCGTCTGTTCGTGGCCGCTCTGACCTTGAATAAGCTTTCGGACGACTTGATTGGCGCTAATATCCTCGCCTATACGATTTGTGTCCTGATGGAATAGTAAACGACCTTCATTTTCCACTATGTAAAAATGAGAACCTATTTCATCTGTTGGGTTGCTTCGAAAAATCATATTCAATATATTTTCCTCTTGAAGATAAATAGTTCCACTAATATACCCCCGGTAAGTACCGTTCATATCATATATGGGCTCGCTCATAAATACGAGAAGACGTCCGGTAGTTGCAGCTATGTAAGGTTTGGAAAGGTAAGGTTGTTGCAGGGCCAATGCGGTTTTCGACTCTTCGGTTGTAATATATTTGCCTGCAGAACCGATGGATTTGGGGGACATACTTCGAACAAGTCCTGTTTCGTCTACCAGAGCAATGGAATTAAAATAGTTGCTGCTATAACGTATCAATTCCAGATTAGAGTATATTTCATCTTCAGTCATTGAGCTCATATTTGAATAAAATGTTGCGGATTTGTACAGGCTGCTCCTCATGGATTTAAACAAGGAATCTATCGTCTGACTCATTTTGCTTGCGTTTGTAAGATTCAATGTGAGCGTAGTATCTATTAATGATTTTTTGCTTGATTGATAGGATGCTATGAGGAGAATGGTTAAAGTCAGAAGGACAGATAGAGAGACCAAGCCTGTTAATAGTGTGGCAAGGCTAATCTTTCTCTGTTGGCTTGCTTTTATTACACGCAGCATAGGTATCAAAATGCTCCCTTGTGTTGAGTTTAGATTACAGGTCAGAACCAATAAAACCCCATTGTAGCATATATTGGGGCTATTTATAGATTAAGCCTTCGTGAATTTTATGAACAAAACGTACTAAATGAAGTTATTATTGTTAATTTGGTTAAATTATTATATTTTATATTTAATGATATGATGAAAGCGCTTTATAACGCTTTGACGATATCTAAGTGAAACGCATCCTAAAATTGGAGGGATTTAGATGAGCGGTTTGGATACTAAGGCAATTGTGGAAATAAATCAGAAGGCCTCCCAGTTTAGATCTAGCATCGTTATCTGTTTAGACAATAAAATTATAGACGCAAAGAGTATATTGGGGTTAAGCATTACTTTGTTGAACGATCAGCACTACAGACTGGAGATTCACGGTCTTGATGAAGCAGAAGCAAAGGCGGAGATGACTGAAGTTTTTAAAAAACATCATCTGTCGGTAACTGTGAATTAGATTGATTTAGTTGTTCAGCTCCGCTGAAAGCTTATTAAGTCTGTTATAATAAAATAAGCCTCCGGCCACTTATATAGTGCGTTCGGAGGTTTTTTTCAAGATTGGAGGAGCAAATTTGTTATTCAAGTTAGCTGCCTGGTTTTCTCGTGCTCGATCCAGTCGATGGAGCATATCAAAAATTATGTTTATTTCATTTTTTATTATGATTTTACTACCGATATTTTTAATAACCGTAATATCTGTGACGTTGTATCACTCCATTTTAATGGAAACCATCACTTCGCGTGCGACAACAACACTTGAGCTTGTCTCCTCTACTGTAGATAATGAAGTAGGCCGAATCAAGAAGACGATAGCGTCACTTCTTAAAGATCATGAAGTTAGCGCGAGTATCTCTCGAATCCTTAGAGCTGAAGATTTATTGGAGAGCCCTACCTATAAGCAGAAGCTTGATCAGCAATTGTCCAATTATTTCCACCATTATTGGCCAGATTTGATTTCGATTGTTTTTTTTCGTAAAAATCAAGGAGCCTATTATTATCAGAGAAATCTTAATTTAAATGAGAAAGAAATCAGGCAAACCCCATGGTATAGCGAGATGCTGCAATCAAAAAATAAAGTACACTTATTTGACGTTCAAGAGCAAGTATTTCTAGCTGACGCGGATATGAAATCCTCCTTCACGGCTGTGGTTGCCCCGGGAGACGACGGCCCATTCTTTGCCGATATTGATTTGATCCTGTTTGTTTTTAATGACAATATTTTGCAGCAGCATCTGGAGTCCCAGGTATCGAAGTCGGGTGAACTGCTTGTTCTAAATGAAAACGCTTCCTTCATAGTGTCTGGAAATACTGAGGGTTACAAAGGGGTTTTCGAAGATCCGTACTTATTAAGGGCGCAGAGAGAGGAAGCGGGCTATTATGTCGCTGAAATTAATCAGAAGGAATCATTCGTCGTTTATTTGACTTCGAAATTGGGATGGAAGTATATCCGAATCATTCCTTACGAACGGTTTATCAAAAAGGTGAAGGGTGTC
Source organism: Paenibacillus radicis (ex Xue et al. 2023) (assembly GCF_024722015.1). GTDB lineage: Bacteria > Bacillota > Bacilli > Paenibacillales > NBRC-103111 > Paenibacillus_S. The sequence continues at coordinate 72,967 of NZ_JANQBD010000019.1, forward strand.
TATGAACAAACCATTTGGATAGGCTCGATTGGAATAATCATTTTCCTGTTCATTTCTATTCTTATCGTATCCTACATTGTTAAGCCGATTCTCTCATTGGTCAAGCAAATGAATGTAATGAAAACCGGAAATTTGAACGTGCAGATCGCAGAGCGCGGTCCGTTGGAAATATTTTTGTTGTCCAAAACCTTCAATCAGATGGTGCTGCGGATGAAAGAATTAATTCTGGATGTCGAAGAGAAGGAAAGGCAGAAGAAACACGCGGAGATTGCTGCGCTGCAATCGCAAATTAACCCCCATTTTCTATTAAATACGTTAAATACAATCAAGCTGATGGCGGTTATGGCCAAGTCCCAGCATATTCAGAAAATGACCGAATCGCTTACTAAACTGCTCTCTTTTACATTCAACAGGGGAGGTATATACATTACAATCGAAGAGGAAATCGGGCTGCTGGGTCATTATTTAAATATTATGAAGGTGCGGTATGGAGATAGCTTTGACGTTGAGATTCGTGTGGAAGAGCGTCTGAAAAGTTTTCATATTCTTAAACTGCTGCTTCAGCCTATCATCGAAAATGCTGTTATTCACGGTCTCCAGAGTGCAGAGGGGAGAGGGAGGCTTAGTATTACGGGGGAGTTCATGAACGAGGAGTCTCTATGCTTTTGCATCCAAGATAATGGAGTCGGCATGTCGGATGCGGAGCTGGGAGAAATAGAACCTCAATACCCTAAGAGAGAGAGCTTCAACGGGATGGGGCTGCAGAACGTCCACCAGCGAATTCAATTGAATTATGGGCCTAAGTATGGACTGAAAATTGTGAGCAAGCCGGGTAAGGGGACAAAGGTGGATATTTGCCTGCCTTTATTAGAAGCCCCTTTGAATCTGGATTCAGGAGGTGATTGAATTGCTGCGGGTATTAATCGCCGATGATGAGCCGTTGTTTCGAATAGCGATGCGGGAAATGATACGCTGGGAGCATTATGATTGTGAGATCGTTGCGGAAGTATCCAACGGCGGAGAAGCTTTGCGGTACATGGAGCGCCATCCTGTAGACATCGTGATTATGGATGTGCAAATGCCGGTTCTAAACGGAATCGCTTTTCTTGAACAGCTGAAGGAAAGGGAAGAGAAGCATAAGCCGATGGTGATCGTACTCAGTGCGTACTCCAATTACAATTATGTACGGAAAGCCTTTTTATTAGGGGCGAGCGACTATATCGTAAAGGAGGATTTAGAGGAATCCGTGGTTACCCCTGTCATTGCTAAGGCGGTAGCCAAGCGGAAAGAACATATGCAAGAAACAGAGCAGCAGCTTCAGGAGTCGAAAATTCAGCAGAAGCGTATGAAGGAGCAAGCTCTTTTGCTGATCTTAAACCATGCTGCGGAAGATGAAGGCTTGCCCGAAGAACAAATAAGGATGATCAGGGAATGGCGGGCTGAATCGTCTCAGTCACGCCAGATTCTGATAAGCATATGGATCGATAGAACATTTTCCGAAGAATCGAAGGATCTTGATTCGCAGAAGCTGAGGTATATTTCAATTACCATCATGCAAGTACTGGAGGCCAACTATCCGGAATCTGTCATTGTGCCTTTTAATAAGGCCGAATTTGCTATATTGGTGGTTTATCCTGTCAACGAAAGCGTGCAGCATACGAGACATCGAATTATCGAAACAGTGAATACGATCAGCAATCATCTCAGACAGTACTTGAATATATCGGTCAGCATGGGGGTATCGCTTCCTTGTGCGGGGTGGATGCAATGGAGTGAGCACTATGATGCTGCGCGGCAGCTCGCGGCACTTCGTTTGTATAACGGACTCGGCCACGCTTACTTTCCTGAGGATAGTCCGTTTAAAAGCTCTCAATCGACAGTTACGCCGCTATGCAGCACAGGTGAACTCTTGTATAAGCTTGAAATGGGGACAGCAGATTGGAAGGGGGAATTCGACAAATGGATTCAAGCTGTAAAATCTCTCGGGGTCGTTGAGGCTGAAATTATTTTTCAACAATATAAGTCACTTCTAAGAGAGTTAAGCATGCTAATTCACGCTAAAGGGTTCACTTGGCCGGATATATTGGAGCATGCCGATTCTCCGTATGAACAATTGGAGCAACTGGAGTGGATGCCCCGGATTCATGACTGGCTGCTTGCAGTGCTGCACAAAATTTATAATGTTTTGGATTCGGGAAGGAAGGCGGCAGACAGCATTCCCAGGCTGATCGATAAGGCCAAGAAATTGATCGAGCGCCATTATGCCGCCCCGATTTCATTATCTTTGGTCAGTCAGCAGGTGGGGGTTAGCGAAAGCTATTTAAGCAAAGTATTTGTTAAAGACACCGGGGAAAATTTCAGTGAATATGTCACTCGATTTCGTATAGAGAAAGCTAAACAGATGCTGTACAGCGGCATGAAAATTTATGAGGTTGGTGAGAGTGTAGGTTATCCGAATCAGACCCATTTTAGCCGAATTTTTAAAAAGGTTACAGGAAAAACACCTCTGGAATTCAAAAGTGGAAAATAACCTCAGGTGGAACCGGCCAATTAAGCCGGCACTGCTTTCAAGTACAAAAACAGAAAAGAAAAGGACAAATATATGCATTTGAAAGCGCATTCGTTAATTGTAGAATTTGCATGTAACGTAACTACATTAGCGAAAGAGGTTAAAGTATGAACAAACTGTTAAAAGGATTGACGGTATTTTCGGTTGTAGCATCCTGTGTTTTAGGCGGTTATGGGAATTATGCCAAGGCGGCCGAGTCGAATATGGTGGAAATGGTAATCCCGCCTCTTCCGACGAACCTGAAGCAGACAGACGAACAAGATGCTTTTAATAAAAAAAATGGCCGTCCGCTGCCTACACCGGAATTTATGCAGCCATTGATTGATTCGTCTTTGCCATCTTATAAGCCGCGTAAGGATATCGAGCTCTCCGGCAGCTTTAAGGGTGCATCATCTGACGTGCTGCCCAGTCTTGTAAGTCTGTGGATTGAGGAGTTCAAGAAATATTATCCAAAAGTGAACATAGAAATAGTTCCTCCTTATGCAGGCAGCCTTGGAGCACGGGAACTACTTAAGGAAACGGTCGAATTTGTTTTCGTATCGCGGGAGCTTAAGCCTGAGGATGTCGTTGATTTCAAGGCACAGTATGGCTATGAGCCGCTTAGCGTCCCCATTTCAGGAGCTTCCTACCGGCACTTTGGATTCCTTGATTCTATGGGATTCTATGTCCATAAAGACAATCCGCTTGAGAAGCTGAACTTTGACCAGCTCGATGCATTATACTCGGCTACGCATCATCGTGGAGGAGGCGCTATCACTACATGGGGGGAGCTTGGATTAACCGGCGAATGGGCCGATAAGCCGATCAATCTGTACGGTATTCAGCCTTGGAACGGCTTCGAGGAGTTCATCCGTCAAAGAGTGTTGAGCACTGACGGACAACGTGGTGAATGGCGCGAGGGTATTACCTTTGATAAGCTTGTTTTTCCTGCAGCCGGCCGCGTAGCGGATGATCGTTACGGTCTTGGATATTCAGGCCTTGCTTACATCGATAAAGGTGTGAAATTGATTGCTCTGGCAGAAAACTCAACAAGTCCGTATTTTTCACCAACTTATGAGAATGTGGCAAGTGCTAAATACCCGCTGAGCCGCTTAATTTACTTTAATGTGAATAAGCAGCCGGGTAAGGAATTGAATCCGGTGCTTGATGAGTTTATGAAATTCATCCTGAGTAAAGAAGGACAGCAGCAGGTTCTCAAGCACGCAATCTACCTTCCGCTGCGTGCAGAGCAGGCAAGTGATAGCTTGGCTATGGTTACCGGTGTGCCGCAAGTGAAAGTAGCTATCAATAATGCGGCACAGAGCTTTGTGCAAGCTCCTGTTATCAGAGACGGCAATGTGTTAGTGCCGTTAGGAGATATCTTCGGAAAGCTGGGAGCCGCTGTTGTATGGGATGGCGACAAAAGGAGCGTAACGGCGAGTAAAGGGAATACGAAGCTGAAATTAACTATAGGCTCAACAACGGCCGTTCTCAACGGAGCAGAAAAAACGCTTGAGGTTCCAGTTCAGGTTGTCAGAAATCCTTCGAATTTCAATAGTACGATGGTTCCTCTAAGATTCGTAAGCGAAGCGTTTGGTGCCAATGTAACGTTTGATAAAGCCACCAGAACGGTTACTGTTAATACTAAATAACAGGACACACACAGCAGGTTAAAGATTATCATATGTTCCATGTTTCCAGAAGACATAACGGAAGAATAGGCTGCGAGCTATTGCTCGCAGCCTATAGGCGGTCTCTGATGCTATTTTTAGTACGATCATCTGAAGGCAGATATAATCATTGTGAAAGAGAGGAAGCATCAATGAGCCATACACAAGTATGCGGGTTATGTTACCAAGAAGCGAAGGAACCGACATGGGAAGGTGACATTTGCGATACATGCCAAGATATATTGGAATTTGGCTATCGCTCTTTTCCTGCTTACGAATTGAAGAATACAAACTCAGACTGCTTGTATAAAGAGCGGCCCTACATTTCTTCATGAAATCTTCATGATTAATATGGATGAAGATGGTATGATTGATTTGTAAATTTAGATTAAGTCTAAATATAAATTTAACTAGTCGCTGCTGCAGCTGAAATGACGCTGTTCAAAGACTTATGAGGAGGAACCTAAGATGAGCGAAGCATTAAACACTATTCTTAATCGGCAGATTGCCAACTGGTCCGTGTTGCATGTCAAATTGCACAATTTCCATTGGTATGTGAAAGGCCATCAATTCTTCACTCTGCACCTCAAATTCGAGGAGCTGTATACGGAAGCGGCTCTCCATGTGGATGTGCTGGCGGAACGCTTGCTGGCCTTGGGCGGAAAGCCGGTAGCAACCCTGCAGGGATACCTGGATGTGGCGTCGGTCCGCGATGCGGCAGGCATTGAGACCGCAGAGCAGATGGTTGGAGCCGTAGTCAACGACTTCCAGACGGTTATTAATGAATTGAAAGCCGGCATGAAGCTGGCGGCATCGTTGGACGATGAGACGACAGGCGACTTGCTGCTCGGCATTCATGCCAGCCTTGAGAAGCATGTCTGGATGTTGAATTCCTTCCTGGGGAAATGATTGATAGCAAGGGAATGATATGCAAGTCGAAGCCTCCGGTTTTTTAGCCGGAAGGCTTTTTCGGCTTGTATGCGATAAGCCCGCGGTCGGATAGCCGCTGTTTTGAGGTCATGTTACCTGGAAAAACTCCTGCTAATTATGCTGCATATTGCCTCGAACCCTAGCTTAGATGGAAAACCTCATGTTAATATCGCCTCCTATCCCTCTAGTTGGGGTTACACGCTGTATTAGAGGGAGGAAATCCATCTATATGCAATTTTCCTCCAAAAATTCTAAAAATAGATGGATGTTTTCCAGTTATTGTGGGTTGCATGGCGGTCGGTCCACGGGGAGTGGTCTCACGACTACTGAAACCTCTACACGATGGCGGATTTAAAGCTTTTAGTTCAACTTATATGGCGGGAAAATATTTGCTTGCTCTAAACGAAACGGGTGTTGTTATAATAAAGGGGTAAAATGCCAATTTACCAGGAAAGGTAACGCCCTTCATGATAAATGTGTCCAAAGCCTTGAAATTGACTTTATTTAAACGGTCCATTGTCCGTACGATGCTCTTGTCTTATTTGGTTGCAAACATTTTACTTATTTCAAGTCTTGGTTACTTGACCCTCCGTGATACAACAAGCCTATTTACCGAAGAAATTATCAATTCCAGCAAAAAGGTAATGGAGCAAGCGACGGTTGGTCTTAATTTCAATCTGGAGGAAGTAAAGCGAGCTTTGGTGTTGATGGGCACCCATCCTTCAGTCATCGCGTCCCTCAACTCCTTTCATTTGATGAATGCAGCTGAAAGAATCAATCACGAGAGACTCATCACGGATGCCAGCCGCAGCATCAGCTCCTCCTTAATTAGCGATGTTCTGATTATTGGCATCAATGGCTATATTATGAATTTGGATGGCAGGCGGTCCTTGAAGTGGGATTATGATTTCAGGCAGCAGCCGTGGTTTCAAAAAACGGTGGAGCTTCCCCAAAACAATTTCATTACTTTAGGCTTGCACAAACAAGACTATTATTTAAATGATTACGCCTCGAAATATAACCAGCAGACGTTATCCGTGGCAATTCCTATTTTAAATTTTGAGCAAAAGGTAGTCGGGTCCATTGTGTGCAACATCGATCTGGATCATTTGAACGGCTTGTTTGATTTAAGCGCTTCCGAATATAGCGGCAGCATGTTTCTTATCGATAAGGATGAGCAGATCATCGTTCATAAAAATAAAAGCTTGATCGGCACGCAGTTTTCCATTGCAGCAGGTCAGAGAGAGGGTAAGAACAATTTTATTGCCGATATCGATGGGCAAGATTATCTAGTTATTTATCATCCTGCGACGATTGGCGACTGGAAGCTTGTGTCCGCTGTTCCGATGTCAGAAATAAGGAAGCATACAAGTCCTCTCGGCAAAAACCTGCAAAGTATTCTGTATCTTGGTTTCGCGCTCAATATATGCCTAGGTGTCGTCATCACGATTCGGATTTCCAGACCGGTCAACAAGCTGCTTAGAACTTTGGACAAGACAGGGAATGAGAGCTTGGTAATTCGACCGTTCGATTACAGATATTCGGAGCTTAACCAGATTGGAATGAAGTTTGAAGACTTGATAGGAAGAATCAAACTGCTGATTGATCAGAACTACATCTCGCAAATCACTTTAAAGGAGACGGAGTTTAAAGCTCTGCAATCGCAAATCAATCCCCATTTTTTGTTCAATACGCTGCAGCTGCTGCAGACCGAGATCGTTTATGGAAATAACGAGGAGTCGAATCAAATCATTGTTTCCTTAAGCAATTTGCTCCGGTATTCAATGAACCATGCGAATGAAGTGGTATCGCTTCAGCATGAAATTAATAATGTGAAAGATTATCTGTTTATTTTACATAAAAAATTCAGCGGCAATCTTACTGTTCGATACAACATCCCGGATGCAGCCGTATTTGAGCACAGAACACTGAAGCTGTTGCTGCAGCCGATAGTTGAAAACTGTATCAAGCATGGCTTCCAGGAAGCTCCCTACAACAATGAAATATACATCAGTGCAACTATAGTGAGAAAAGGTATCCTCGTTTTAATTCAGGACAATGGAATAGGTATGGCGAAAGCCGAATTAAACCGTTTGCGTCAGCGTATTAATGAAGCATCCTATCAACCCCGCAATCATATTGGACTGGATAATGTGAACCATCGAATCCACTTAAAGTATGGCAGCGGCTACGGAATTTTTATTCGCAGTAAAGAAGGGGCTTACACGAAGGTATATATGCTGCTGCCAAGAACGGAATAAAGATTTAAAAGGAAGGAGTCGAGCGCTCTTGAAGCTGGTAATTGCAGATGATCAACAATCGACCCATCAATTTTTACATAAAATGATCGAATGGAAGTCGCTTGGAATAACGGAGGTGCATCACGCTTTTCACGGAAAAGAAGCTGTCGAACTTATAGCGGAGCTGTCCCCGGACCTGCTGATTTTGGATTTGAAAATGCCTATGTTAGACGGGATCGGTGTTCTGCGAGAGATAAGGGATTTGCCACAAAAGCCAAAAACGATGATCTTAAGCGCACATGACGAATTTGAATATGCCCGGGACGCGATGAGATTCGGTGTTCAGCATTACTTATTGAAGCCCATTGATATTGTGGCGGTAAGTCAAGCGGTAGAAATATTGCGCAAAGAGGTTGAGAGGGAAACGCGGGATCATTTGGAAGGTTTGATTGCTCAAGTATGCCGCTTTAAAACGATGGACGCTGTAACCTCACAATTGATCCATATCGGTTTTCAAGCTTTGGCTGTCAACGGATATTTATGTGTATATGTAAAAGAGCCGGACATGGAAGCAGGTCAAGCGGTATCCTTGCTCCCGACAAGCCCGTGCCAATTTGCAGTGCGAATAAATAATGCTGAAGCTTATATCGTTCACGGCCTGAAGGAGGAGCAAGCTGCAAGCGATATAGCCAGGTTGTATGAGAACGGATTACCGGACAGCGCGGTCATTGGCATTAGCGCCGTTCAACGGCAAGCCGATTTATTGGTAACAGGATTGCTGCAATGCGAATCGGCTGCCAAGGTGGGCTTCTATGAGGGCGGTGGTGTGTACGTTTATTCGGAATCGATGTTTACGGAAGCTCTAACTCAACATCAAACAGATGAAATGGTGAGAGGCATGCTTGCCAAGCTGGAGCTGGACTATTCGGAACAAGCATGGGAAAAAGCTGTCAGCACTATGTTTGCCGCCTTTCGTGATAAGAAGGTAAAGCCTGAGGCCGTCTACCAAATTTGTTGTCATTTACTATTTATGATGTTAAGCAAGAAGCAGGGGTATGAAGCGAAGTTTTCTGTGAGTATGCTGGAAGCGCAGCAAACACTGGAACAGCTGCAGCAATTGTTCTCGCAATACATGGTGGATATCATCGGGAGTATGCTGAAGCCTTCTTTTGCCCCCGAGGATACGATTTACCAAATTAAACAGTATGTAGAGTCGAACTGCAGCGAGGATTTATCATTGGACAGTATGGCAGCCAAATTTATTATGAATAAATATCAATTGTGCCGGTTGTTTAAACGCGAATTTGACGTTAGCTATTGGTCTTATGTAACTATGGTGCGCATGCAGAAGGCAGCAGAACTGCTGCTTTATACTTCTTACAAAGTGGTTCATATTGGGCAAAAGGTCGGGTATCCGGACGAAAGCCATTTTAGCAATGCGTTTAAGAAATATTACGGGATTAGACCGAAAGATTATAAGCACAAGCATACGCAAGAATCCTCAACAACAAATCAATAATATCAATGGGATTTATCGTTCATATTGCGTAAGATCAATCTTGTAAGCGCTTTTACATGAACGAAAGGGGATAGAAAAAGAATGAAGAGATTATGGTCTGTGCCGATTGTTTTGAGTTTGCTGACTACAGCTGCCGCCGGATGCAGTACATCCGGGGAACCGAGCGGAGGGAGCGCAGCGCCCAAAGCGGGTGATAAGGTGACACTTAGTATTTTGTCATGGGAAAATGAAACGAAGATGAAGCCGGTTGTCGATGGCTTTAAGCAGAAATATCCGAATGTCACGTTCGATTTCCAATATGCACCGCCAGTAAAGGACTATATCGAGAAGCTGAAAACATTGCTGCTTACCAACTCTGGCCCGGACCTCTTCGTTATGGCGCTGGAAAACAGAGATCTGATTGACGGAGGCTATACGCTGGATATTACTAATGAGCCCTTCATGAAGGGGATAGCGGAAAATAACAAAAAGGCCTATTCGAAGGATGGCAAGGTTTATGCTTTATCGCAGTCCTCATGGGTTGGAGGTATTTTTTACAACAAGGATTTGTTCACCAAAGCGGGCATTGCCGGCGAGCCAAAAACATGGCAGGAGCTCGTTGACCTCTCCGGTAAGCTTAAAGCCGCAGGCATTACGCCCATTCTAAACAACACACAGGACGCGGCGGTGAACATGGTGACCTCCTTGTTTGCTTCACAGACGCTTTCGCAAAATGCCAATTTTGACAAAGAGGTTCTGGAGGGCAAGAAGAAGTATGCGGACGGATGGACCGAACCCATAAAAATCTGGCATGAGGGTATGGTGAAGCCCGGATTCATTACTTCCGATATGGTCGGTTTGAATGGTGATCAGGTGGTCAGCGAGTTTTCCGCCGGAAAGACGGCTATGATTCTTGGCGGCCCTTGGAATATTGGAGCGATCGACAAGCAAAATCCGAATTTGAAATACAGTATGATACCGGTTCCGGGGTTGAAAGCGGGCAGTGAATATTATTTCGGAGCGCCGGGGATTGCTTACGCGGTTAACAGCAAGACGAAAAATAAAGACTCGGCATTGAAGTTTTTGGACTATTTATCCAGCCCGGAAGGCTTGAAGGCCTATTATGAAGGCACGGGACAAATTATTACGGCCAAAGGCTTCGAGCACACGGTACATCCGTCGCTAGAAACCGCCTACAAAGGATTGTTGAGCAACCGGACCTACATTCCGATGGCGGAGTGGAGGAAGCATACGGAGGCGATCCGCAACCAATATATTATTTCATTGCAGGATCTGCTGTTGAACAAAATAACACCGGAGCAAGCCGCACAATCTCTGGATAAAAAGTTCAAGGAAATGGAAGGCAAATGATGTTCAAGGCCCCCATCTCCCGGCATGTTCAATATGGTATTTTCCTGGTCCCTGCGCTTATTGCCTATACCTTGTTTACCGTCTACCCGATGGTCAAAACATTCGTGTACAGCTTAACCAATTTCAATGGGATGAGCAAGCAAATGGCATTTGTCGGCTTCAACAACTATGTGCAGGTTTTTCGCGATGACGCCATTGTTTCCGCTTTATTATTTACCTTGTTCTATACGTTTTTCTCTGTTGTGGCCATTACTTTATTAGCGATACCACTCGCGTTAGTGCTGGATTTGAATTCTTATACGAAACATATGCAGCGAGCCATCTTCTTCTTTCCATCCATCCCAAGCGGCTTGCTGCTTGGGTATGTATGGGGCTTTATTCTATCTCCTATTTCATCAGGAGTTGCTAACCGGATTTTGCATGCTCTGTTTAACATGAAGGCTGTACCTTGGCTGTCGGACCCTCTATTAGCGAAGATTTCATCGGTTATCGTCCATGTATGGTCGAGCACCGGCTGGCATGCGATTCTATATCTTGCTTTTCTGCAGTCCATTCCGAAGGATTATTACGAGGCAGCAAGTATTGATGGAGCAAGCCGGTGGCAGAAAATCAGATTCATCACTCTTCCGATGCTGGCTCCGGCCATGACCGTTAGTGTCATGCTGCTGGTTACCGGGAGCTTGAAGGTGTTTGAAATCCCGTTTGCATTGACCAAAGGAGGCCCAGGCTACGAAACGTATACGGTTACCCAAGTCATTATTACACGTGGGGTATCGGAATTGCAGTACGGAAAAGCGTCGGCTATGTCGATCATATTCTTTCTGTGTATCCTGCTTATTACGTTCGTTCAGTTCGGTAAAATGCAAAAAAGAGAGGAAAACCTGCAATGAAGAAGGACCGGAAGCTGCTGCTGCTTGATGTGCTGATGCTGCCGTTTTGCCTGGTTACGTTGTTTCCATTTTATTATATGGTGATCAACACGTTTAAGACATCAATGGATGCCAATGAGAATCCGCTATCACTGCCTGGGGCGTTCACACTGGAAAATTATAAGCAAGTATTTGCGCAAACGCCGGTGTTTCAGAGCTTTTTTAACAGCTTGTTCATTACGGCTTGCTCGGTCTTATTGATTGTGCTTATAGGTGCTATGGCAGCCTATCCTATCGTGTATAATCCGAGCAAATGGATGAAAATCGCCATGTATTACTTGTTATGCGGCTTTTTGATTCCATTTCAATCGACGCTGATTCCATTGTTCGAGCTTATGCGGGACTTGAATTTAGTTAATACAATGAGCGGGCTTATCGTGTTTTATACATCGGGCTCGGTGTTCTCGTTTTTTCTAATTATGGGTTATATGAGAACCGTTCCGAAGGAATTGGGCGAAGCTGCTATCATTGACGGCTGCTCGGTAGGAAAGATTTTCTGGGTTATCATTCTCCCATTATTAAGGCCCATCACAACTACAGCCCTTATCTATCATACGATGTGGATATGGAATGATTTTCTTGCCCCGATGCTGTTTCTTAACACGAGAAAAAAAGCGACATTGGTATTGGAAATTTATCAGGCGAGAGGACAGTTCAGTGTGGATTGGCCATCCTTTATGTCATTAACTGTTCTGGTGCTGCTGCCCATTCTGGTGTTTTTTATTGTCATGCAAAAGCATATTATTAAAGGTCTCGTTGGCGGGGCTATGAAAGGATAAAGCTTAGAGGATACCAAGTTAAAGGAGGCTAATTTATGATCAAACCGGTGAAAATTATACTGGATACCGACATAGGTCCGGATTGCGATGATGCTGCTGCACTCGCTGTACTGCACGCTTTGGCAAGCCGCGGAGAGGCAGAGATTCTGGGCATCACCCATTGTACCTCCAGCCCCTGGGGGGCAGGCTGCATAGACGCCATCAACCGATATTACGGCCGATCTGATATACGTATTGGAACGCTGAAGGATCAGGGCTTTCTGGATGGTGAGCAGTATCATAAATACAACCGCCGTATTTGCGAAACACACCCTAATCCATACGGGGAAGGACATGAACCGGAGGATGCGGCCGTGCTGCTTCGGGAGCTTCTGGCGGCGGAGCCGGACGGCAGTGTCGTAATTGTTGCGATTGGTCCTTTGCGCAACCTGCGCCATCTTTTGCAATCCCAGCCCGACTCGTTATGCCCGTTAAGCGGAAGGGAGCTGGCTGCCCGGAAGGTTGCGGAGCTCGTTGTCATGGGAGGGGCATTTCCTTCAGGGATGGAATGGAATTTTCAGATGGATGCTCCATCTGCGAGACTTGTGGCGGAGCAATGGCCGACACCGGTCATGTTCAGCGGCTTTGAGATCGGACATGAACTGATGACGGGCGAGCGGCTATTTCTGGAAACCCCCGAGCACAATCCGGTACGCCAATCGTATGAATGGTACTTGGGACGGCAGGGAAGCCGGAACAGCTGGGATTTAACCGCTGTGCTGTATGGGGTTCGCGGGCTTGCCGGGTGCTGGGAGGCAAGTCCTGCCGGTTGTGTGAAAGTAAGAGCTGACGGGGAAAGCGAATGGGTAGCATCCCCGGATCAAGGGCATCGTTATTTGATGCCAAGTATGGACTTACGGGAACTGGAGAAGCTGATGGAGGATTTGCTGGTTCAGTACCCGTAATATGCGGCTTTATCAAGCCATAGTAAGCAGCTAAAATAAGCTTGGAACCTCTTCGATACAGTCCTCCGAGTCATTCTTCACATTGCCGACCGTGCTTGATACAGGATAGACGGACATCTCACGGTCATCATACGGCTTCAATAGCGACATTAGCAGCCCGACGTCCGGATTGCTGCGGTTCAGCCATGTTTGTTCATCTTCGGGGCGCAGAATCACAGGCATTCTATTGTGAATCGGCTCCACCAACCGGTTCGGGGCGGTTGTAATAATGGTGCAAGTGCTGATCTTGGTGCCGTCTTGGCTTAGCCAGGTATCATATAATCCAGCCATGCTGAATATATCGCGGTCCTTCATCACGATACGCATCGGCTGCTTGGCAGTGCCTTCCTTCTTCCATTCGTAGAATCCGTCAGCAGGAATCAAGCAGCGCTTCCGGTGAATGAGGCTTTTGAATGCCGGCTTCTCAAGCAGCGTTTCGGAGCGGGCATTGATCATGGAAGCGGCCGATTTGGCATCTTTGGCCCATGAAGGAACCAATCCCCATCGAAGCTCTCCGATCCGGTTATGTTCGCCGTCATGTACGATCGCCATTACCTGCTGCATGGGAGCTACGTTATATCTTGGGATGTGATATTTGATGGTAGGCATATCCAGATGAAACCTTAGCATGAGCTCCTCAAGTGTTACCGTGATTGTATACCTTCCGCACATGGAGCACACCTCCTTTTACTCAGTATAAGCGATTTTACTAACAGGTTAAAACTTTACCGGATTGTACGCAAGGATCGATTTGGCTATGGAATACATACTTATGGGCAAAAATGGGAACCCTTCAGATACTAACTACTGAAGATCCAAAGGGAACCTCATGATGAGCGACATTTCAACCAATTCTATGGATCCAATATCTGCCTATCTTGGCGAGAACTCGCTTCGATTGCATCAATTGTACGATACATGCAGTGATATGGTTTTTTTGGAATGTTCTTTCGGGCATAAGCTGCGTGGATTGTTTGTTTACTTTGATGGACTTACCGATGACGAACGTTTGAACGAAATCAGGCATCAGATAAGCTCATTGGAGAAGGATTACGACGAACGTGTTGAATTGGAAGGAGCGATCCGCAGTGAGATCGCTCATTTTAGTTTCAAGGAAGTATGTACGTTCACCGAATTGAATGAGCAGGTGACTAACGGGAATCCCGTTTTATTGATCGATGGAATGACGGAGGGGCATGCGTTTTCTCTTGCGAAATGGAGAAAAAGAGCGATTGAAGATCCTGTAGCGGAATCCGTTATAAGAGGTCCGAGAGAAGGCTTCTCAGAATCATTGACCGACAACACGGCCATGCTGCGCAGAAAGCTGCGCGACTCCAGGCTGAAAATGAAAGGAGTAGAAGTCGGCCGTTACAGTAAAACTCGCGTCATGATCGCTTATATGGAAGAGCTGGCAGCGCCCGGACTTATTAAGGAAGTGGAGGAGCGGCTTTCGAAGATTGATGTGGATGGTGTCTTGGAAAGCGGGAATATCGAGGAGTTTATTGAAGATCAGCCCTATTCCCCCTTCCCGCAGGTTATGGCGACCGAGCGTCCCGATACGGCTACCGCGGGGCTGTTGGAGGGCAGAGCGGTAATATTGACGGATGGGACGCCGTTTGTGCTTGTTGCTCCTATTGGTTTTTTCTCGCTGGTACAGTCGCCTGAGGATTACTACCAGCGGTTCATGATTTCTATAGCCATTCGCTGGCTTCGCTATCTCTTTTTGCTGGTGGCGCTGCTCCTTCCTTCTGCTTATGTGGCCATTCTCACTTATCATCAGGAAATGATCCCTACCGCGTTATTGCTCAGCGTAGCTAAATCAAGAGAAGAGATTCCGTTTCCTGCGTTGATGGAAGCCATTATTATGGAAATTATGTTCGAGGCTTTACGAGAGGCGGGCGTCCGCCTTCCCAAGCAGGTCGGTGCGGCCGTCAGTATCGTCGGTGCGCTCGTAATTGGGCAGGCCGCAACATCCGCAGGCCTCGTATCCTCTCCTATGGTGATGGTAGTGGCGATTACCGGAATTGCGTCCTTCATGCTTCCGCACTATACGATGGGCATTTCTATCCGATTGCTGCGCTTCCCGATCATGTTGATGGCTGGATTATTAGGGCTGCTCGGACTACTGCTGGGCGTAATTGCGATCGTCATTCATCTGAGCTCGCTTCGCTCCTTCGGTCTTCCGTATTTGTCTCCTCTGGGGCCCGGAATGAAGGAGGAATGGCAGGATGTGCTGCTAAGGATGCCTGCATGGTCGCCTTCCAGAAGGCCTCGTTTGACAAGATCAGGGGGCGGGCAGCGCCGGGGCAAAGGTGGGAAGCCTGCTCCGCCTGTTAAAGAAGAGAGTGATCAGGGATGAAAGGAACCGGAATCCGCAGTATGCTCCTGCTCGTTATAGGCGCAGCCTCTTGCCTGCTCTCAGGCTGTTGGGATCGGATGGAAGTGAATGATATGGCGATCATTCTGGCGGCGGGCATCGACCAGGGGGCTCATAATGAAGTCGAGCTCTCCCTTCAGGTGTTCATTCCAGCAAGCGGCAATTCCTCTGTTATGACGCAGGATAGCAGAAAGTCAAGTGGAAGGGGGGAGCAAACCTTGGTTAGTGTCGCCAAGGGGACATCTCTTGCTGATGCCGTATCCCATCTTCAGGAGCGCCTTTCGAGGAGGCTGTTCTGGGGACATAACAAAATTTTTGTGTTCGGCAAACAGAGAGCTGAAGCTGGAGTCAAGGATGATTTGGACTTTCTTCTACGCTATGTTGAAATGCGCGAGCGAGCGGATATATATGTTTCGGAAGGCAAAGCCATCGAAGTCATGAGGGTTATTCCCGAGCTGGAGCGCAGCTCAATGGAAGCTCTCCGCGAGTTGTCCAAGACGGAGGTCAGCACGGAAGTGGATCTGAGGGATGTCATTGAACAGATCGTGGAGACCCCAGGGCAAACGTTCTATGTTCCCTATGTGCTGAGCGGCTCGGCCATGTCGCATGAAAACTTTGTGCGCAATACGGCAGCTCCCTATTTCAAAGGTTTAGCCATCTTTAAAGAGGGGAAAATGGTAGGCAATGTAGATAATAATTTGACACGCGGAGTGCTTTGGTTAAGCAATAAAATAAAAAAATCAACGATAACCGTAGTTCCAGCATCAGTGCCCGGAAACGTCTCGATCAGCCTTTCGAGAAATGAGAGCCGCTTGAAGCCCCACATTAATGCAAACGGTAAATGGGGGTTAACCATTTCTATTCAATGTGAAGGGGATGTGCTGCAGAACACCTCCAGTCTCGATTTGATGAAACCGGATCAGATGCACTTAATTGAGGAAAAAGCGAGTGAGCTTATTCGAAGTCGGGTAATGGGCGCACTTGAAAAAATCAAAAAGGGTATGGGCGCGGATGTATTCGGGATCGGGGAAGCTTTTCACCGAAAGTATCCGCGTCAGTGGAATAAAGAGAAGATGAAATGGAGAGAGAGCTTTTCTGAGATGGATATCGAGCTGACTATTTACGTCCACATACTTCGTCCTGGTATTATGAGCAAAAATATCCCCTCGTTAAATCAGAAGGAGCGATAGGATGAATGGAAACTCTGTATGGATACTTGGAATCATTGGCGGATTGATGTGGTGGATAGACAGCAAAGCACTGAAAAGTGAAAAGCGGGCGAGTCTCATTTATTTAGGCTTGCTGGGCCTTAGCGGGTCGATTTCCCTGATCCTTGTGTTTTATCCGGAAATGCCTGGTCCAACTCAGTGGATCGATGCATTGTATAAGCCGCTCGGCAAGCTGATACAGCCTTAAAATTTATATGGACATATGGAGGCGAGAGATGGATAGAGGCAGAATATCTTGCTTGCAGTTGGCTTTTCTTATGTTTCAGTGCTTGCTGGGCTCATCGGTGCTGCTCATGCCCGCTATTACAACAAGCTTGTCAGGAAGAGATATGTGGATGACGCCCATTGTTGCTTCTGTCGGCGGCTATTTCATCGTTTGGCTGGCTGTGAGGCTGTACAGAATCTCACCGCAGGGCTCTATTCAAAAGCTGCTGGAACTTGTATTTGGCAAGCTGCTAGGCAAAACATTCGGTTTGCTTTTTTTACTATTTCAAATCCATATTTTATCTATCGTCATACGGGATTACAGCGATTTCATTCTTAGCAATTTTTTCTTCAAAACACCTTTGCTGCTGATCACGGGAAGCATGGTATTATTATGCGCCTGGGTCGTCAGGGAGGGAGTGGAAGTGCTGGCCAGATGCAGTCAAATTTTCCTGCCTGTAGGGCTTCTTTTTACTTTGCTAACCTTCGTATTTTTGATACCAGAGCTGACTCCTAATAAGATTCTTCCGGTTTTTGAGCAAGGCATGATGCCATTATTGAAAGGCTCGATTGTCGTGGAAGGCTGGTTTTGCCAGTTCATGCTGGTGATCTATTTCTTGCCGCGGATCAAAGATGAGAAGAAGATACTGAAATGGGGAGTTCTTTCCGTAACGGGAGTAGGGGTTATGATGCTTGCTGTAAACAGCTTCGTGTTCATGCTTCTGGGCGACAGCTCCTCCTATTACAATTACCCGGTATTCATGGCGGCGAGGTACATCAGCTTGGCTGATTTTTTTGAACATGTGGAAGCTACGCTGATGATGGTATGGGTGCTGGCCGCTTTTATCAAAATCAGTGTTTTTTATTATGCGATCTCTATTGGATTCACGGAATGTTTAGGGTTGAAAAGCTACAAAGTGATCGTGTTGCCTATAGGATTATTGGTGATGGTAACCTCTTTCTGGTCAGCAAGGGATTTCCAGATTCTGGCCTCCTTCGTTTCAACAACGGGGACTATATATATTCTTGTGGGATATATGGTATTCCCCTGCCTCGTCTATATCGCTGCCTCGATCAAGAAGCGGCTATTTGCCCATCTATTCTAAAGAAAAGTAAATGTATATATATTCCACTTGCATAAGAACAGGCTGTTCGGTATATAATAAAAATACGAACACCAGTTCTTAATTTGAGGTGGTTTTGTATGAGCATTGATTTACTAAGATATGTAGGCTGTATGGTGGAGATTATCTACGTGGACCGATCCGGTAAGTTTTCCAAACGGCTGATTAAGCTTCGTTCGCTTAGCAATGAACATGCCGTTGCCTACTGTTGTGAACGGAAAGCGCCGCGGCTATTCAAAATAAGCTGTATTCTGGCCGTTGCGCCCGCGGAAAAGTCTGTTATATGAAACAAGCGCCGCTACTTACACTCGAAGAGCTTCAATTCGTTAAGATGGGGATTATTCTGCCTGTCATGCTCGATGTGCTTCAACGGGATATCAACCAGATCAATCAAATTAAGCTGAAGCTGAATATTCTCTACATCATGAGTCTCGGCAAGGCACAGGACAGCGCTCACTCTGAATTAATGGAATTGAAGGCAGAGCTGCGGAAGCGCGGTATCAAGATAGTTGAAGAAGTTCGTGCAGCCGAGGGAATACAGGCCAGGTTCAAATGCCGCGGCTATGATCATAAGCTGCTGCTTCAGTGGGAGAAGGTGCGGACGGAAATTTTGCAGAAGGGCAGTCAGTATTTGGGGATTATTTTAACGGATGGTGGATGAGGACCGATGGGAAGCAAACAACAGCGAGTGATTTTTTTAGCGGATTGTCAAAGTTTCTACGCTTCGGTAGAGAAGGCGGCGCATCCGGAGTACAGGGATAAGCCTCTGGTCGTGGCGGGAAATCCAGAGGA
The DNA here is from genome assembly GCF_024722015.1 of Paenibacillus radicis (ex Xue et al. 2023). Lineage (GTDB taxonomy): Bacteria > Bacillota > Bacilli > Paenibacillales > NBRC-103111 > Paenibacillus_S. The sequence goes on from NZ_JANQBD010000019.1 coordinate 91,641, forward strand.
GCGCCGCGGTATCATACTTGCTGCTTGCCCCCTTGCCAAGAAGTTTGGAGTTACAACCGCGGAGTCGGTGAAAGAGTCGATCGCCAAATGTCCGGACCTCATTATTATTAAGCCGAGAATGCAGAAATATATCGATGTTTCGTCACAAATTACGGAAATTCTTGAGTCGTATACCGATTTGGTAGAGCCCTATTCCATTGACGAGCAGTTCGCCGACCTCACCGGCAGCATTCGCCTGTTCGGCAGCCCGCTGCAAATTGCCAAAGCTATTCAAGCCAAGGTGTGGAGTGATACAGGCGTATATACCCGCATTGGCATCAGCGAGAACAAAGTGATCGCGAAGATGGCCTGTGACAATATAGCGAAGAAGAACGAGACGGGGCTATGGCAGATGAGCAGAGAGGATATGCCGAAGATGCTCTGGAACTATCCCTTGAATAAGATGTTCATGGTAGGCTCGCGGATGACGGCCCATTTTGAACGTATGAACATCCGTACTATCGGCGAATTAGCGAGGGTACCGCTAAATGAGCTCAAGATCATGCTGCGCAAACGTATGGGCAGGCAGAGTGACATTCATGCTGAAATGCTTTGGAAAATTGCCAATGGAATGGACGATGCCCCAGTCAGTCCATTTACTCATGGAACTGTGCAAAAGGCGATAGGTCACCAAATGACGCTCCCCATCGATTTTCGTACTATGGATGACTTGCGTGTCGTACTGCTTGAATTGTCTGATCTGGTATGCCGCCGGAGCAGATGCAAGGGGCAGATGGGGTGGGTGGTGTCAGCCGGAGCGCAAGGTGCTGACTTTGATTACCCGACCGGCTTCTATCGGCAATCCAAGCTTCCGGATCCTACGGATATCACCAAGTATGTTTACGAGGCGGCTTGTCGAATTTTCGAGAAGCATTGGGATGGTTCGCCTATTCGCAAGGTCGGCGTAACGCTCTCATCGCTCGTCCCGGCTGATAGCTACCAGCTGACGCTTTTTGACGACAGCGAACGGCTGCGGAAGCTGGAGCGGGAAACCGATTTGATCCGCGACAGATTCGGTGACACAGCGATTATGCGCGCATCCTCATTAACGAACGCCGGGCAGGCGGAGAGAAGAAGTAAAATGATCGGAGGGCACTGGAAATAATGAGAAAGAAACTGGAAGGCAACGGCATGTGGGAGAGCAGCCGGATGATGCTGCCCGAGCATAAGGACCGGATTAACCGTCATAACAAGGAGCTTGATATCAAGAGAATGCCGATCCTGGACGAGCAGAAGCTTGAGATCATAAACAATACGCTGCGGGAAGCGTTCGAGGGGCGGCAGGAAATTGCGCTTACCCTGTTTCACCCCACGCAAAGCTATACTGTAATAGGATATATAAGCAAATTTGATGTGTTGAATCAGAGAATATGGATGGGACAGAAATGGATAAATTTATCAGAGATCATTGATTGTAAATAATATAACTTCGATAGGCTAAAGAGAGGTTTGCTTATAGGTAAGCAGTCTACTGCTACTTCTCTCCATGAGCGACTCTAAACATATGCCCGTTGATATCCCGAAAGGTAAACTCCCTTACGCCCCAAGGCTTGGACTCAATTTCCTGAATAATTTCTACATGTTTGCTCTTATAAAGGTCATAAATCTCATCGGCGTTTTCCACAAAGAGATAAGAATGGGACCTGTATACGGCAAAATGATCTTGCTTATCCAGATGAATCTCGATATCTCCGCATTGTACGACAGCATACCCGTCCTCATCCCATACCGAAGCTACTTCAAAGCCGAGCACGTCCCGATAGTATTCAAGAGACGCCTTGACATCGTTCACGGGTAAGATAGGTATTAGACAGTGAATATAGCTTTGCATATAGGTCCACCACTTTCCTTAAAAGAATGTTATTTAGTACTTGGGGCTTGCTAATTGACCTCTTCTGTATCATAATAAGTAGTCTAGAAATTGATGCAGGGAGATCTGATTGAACAATGGCAACCACGACTTTAGATGAGGAACAGAAGCAAGAATTGGAACAGATAGAGATTTGGAAGTGCAAACAACCTGAGTGCAAAGCTTGGACGCGTAAGGAGTTTGTTAAAGAAGACTTGCCGGATTGTCCTTTATGTAAAAATCCAATGGTGCGGAGCTATAAACACGTGCCGGTTGTACATAAAAAAGGTAACAAAAAGTTTCTTGTAGGCAAGGGTCGTTCTTAACAATCGTATATCAGGGAATTATTGGGAAGGGCTGCCGCGATGCAGCTTTTTTTGCCTATATAGAATTATATGTTTCGGGGCTCCCCGCAAAGTATCTGAATCAACTTCGAAGCAAGACCCCACTTTGTGGGGATTTTTTGTCGCTATAACGAATATGCCTTAGTCCAAGCTTTAAGAAACTTGAGCTTTCGGTCAAAATAGCTGTCATCCTGCCAAGCGCCCCAGAGGGCGCTATTTCCTGTATGCAGCCCCATCAGCCATAGTTGTCTTACTGCAACGAAGACTGGGATCGCTTCAAGATCAGTCTCTTGTAAAGGGCGTTCTTTCATATACGCATCGAGAAAAGCATCCCAGCATTCATCCTTGAACTCCTCCTTCTTAGTACGGGATTCGACCCGGCACCATAGAAAAACAGAGAGATCGTAGGAGCGCCATCCTCTGCCACAGCAGTCAAGATCGAAATGTGTCAGCGCTTCGGCATCCGTGTAATGAACGTTCCAACCATGCAAATCTCCGTGACAAGCTCCCCAGTCGAGCAGACCCTCAGGCAACGCATCAAGATAGCCTCTTAAACGGTGGGACACTTCTTGTACCAAGGCGTAATCATCCGGACGATGCTGCAAAAAAGGGAGGATATGCTGAACAGGTTCGTCCAGCAGATGCTTCGCATCGAGCGAAAACCGGCTGTGCGGAGGCATATATTCGTCTGCAGCCCGGTGCAGGAGGGCGACCGAACGCCCAAATATTCGACTCGTCTGCGCATCGACTTTCGTTTTTCCATGGGCGAATGTGAATAATACCGCGTACCGCAGCCCTTCCGGCGCTTCAAGCTCCGTCAACCATCCGCCGTCAAGCCGTGGAATCGGTGTAGAAACTGGAATTCCATGGTGATGCAGATGCACTAGAAAATCCAGCTCATAGAGGATATCCGATTCGGATCGCCATTGATGTTTATAGATGCGCAGAACGAACGACCCCTGGTTTGTTTCAACTATATAGGTGTCGTTGAGGCCGTTCATAACAAATCGACTCGAAATTGGAGTTCCAATGTTATAAAGCTTAGTGACAGTATTGAACAGCTCCTCTTTGTGGAACACGGTATGTACAGCTGGGATATGGACTATGTTAATCTCTTCCTTTCAGCTACGATATGGAGGTGTATGACTATCTTATTTCAAATGGAATAAAAAGGGAATGGGGACGATCATTATATTGGATTTTTCCTCGCTCCAGTTTATGCGTAATATTCGGTTGAGAAAAACGTCCGATAGGCTGACTATGTTATACGATATACCGGCTTTTGGGAACGAGAGTATGTATGGAGGTAAATTGAAATGCTTGCTTTAATGATGCATCTAAATACAGAAGGGACAGCTCCAAAAGTAGCTTTAGCTACTAGGGGCTGCCCCTTCTGTGTTGCTTAAGTGATGGCGCGAAAACCGATGATTAAAGGTTGTTTTCATTCTAGAGGAAACTAACTAGGATTTTCGGACGGCTGCCGGACAATAGATGGAAATCCTCCCGTTAATCCAGCCTGGATATCGTTTGAAACTAATATAACTGGAAAAACTACAGCTAATATAGCTGATATGGATGATAGTAGCCAAAATATTCAGAATTAGCATGAGAAATTCCAGCTATAGGGCTTGGAACGCTATTTTCGGAGTAATTAACCCGACATTTTCCCGATAATTTGCATGGAGGGTTCTTTGCAACCGGATAAGTGGTGGAGAGGCTGTCCCAAAATGACTTTAGAGATAGCACCTTTTCCATTGGTCATTGGTTATCGCTCATACAGACTGTGACATATGCAATCCTTTAATAAAATAAACGAATTGGCCGCTCAGCAGGCATTATTCATTCCACGACTTTGGCTTCACTTTGATATTCTGGCGCAAATCTAACTTCTGCCACCATTTCCGTTGCCGCTTGCTCTCTTGGTAGGTTCTTAGCTGCTGCATGAGGAGCTTGGCGCGGTCTTCATCCTGGTACTTTACTCTTAGCTCTTCGTAGAAGTTTTTGGATTCCATGGTATCACCTGCTGTAATATTTTTGGATTTGCAACGCAAATCATTCCAGATATAGAACGTCAGTTCCTATCATATAATATACAGCAGGATCGCGCAATGAAAAAAACATGCAAAAATCAATTGGACAGCACAGCCATTCCTTCTTCGATGCTATCCGCTTCCCGTATACTAATCATTAATTGAAGCTTGTTGTACTGCTGTCTGGTTAAAAGCCTTTGTTGGAAAAGGGACTGGATTTCATCTCTCTCTGCCTGGATTGCAATCATTTCCAATTCCTTCACCTGCTCGTTCAAGCGCTGCTTCTCCGGATCAGAGGATAACTGATCACGAAGCATAGCGATAATATAGTTGTATCGCTTAATAACCCGAGCAGCAGTGGTAGTAGCAGCGGAATCAGGGCTCTCCAAAGTGGTTTTGTGGATTCCTTCAACTGCTGCCTCTAATGACTGTATTTTTATCCGAATCATTTCCTTTTTATGGTCTGCCGATAAGGGGGTGAATGCAGCGCGTTTGGCCGGGATCAAAGTGGCGGCAAGCTTGCTGAATAGTATGGAAAACAGTATGTACCATAGATGCAGGGGGCTTGTCAGCGCTAGCTGAGCTCTCTTTAGATTGGTTTGCATTCTACTGGCATCTTCAACCCCGATACTGCCTTCCTGCAATAATTGCTCGACCAGCTGCTTTTCTTTCTCAATTCCCAATCTGCGCAACGCCAATTCCTGCTGACGCTCACGACCGTTAATCCGGACTTCAGAGTTTCCGTTCATCAGCCCTGCCAATCGTAGTTCATAAGCATGGATTACGATAGAAGCTGCAATACTATCGTCATTCTGTGCTTGCCTTACAGCTCCAAGCGCTGCAGCTATGGATCGGGACTCCGCTGTGGTTTCCTTATCATCGGAAGAAGTATCCGGCTGCGGGCTTTCCTTTGCAATCAATAAAGGCAATGTAATACTGGCCATCACAAGCGACAAGAGAATAACGCCGGCTGCCAAGAAAATAATCAGGTTTCTTTCTGGGAAGGGAGCTCCGCTGTCCAGAAACAGCGGTATCGTGAAGGCTCCGGCCAATGTCACGGCACCTCGCACACCGGAAACCGAAAGTAATAAAAGAGGTGTCCACGTAGTTGGTTTTGTTTCTTTGTTGCGTCGCATCCACGATAAGTGACCGAATACATACAGCCATAAAAAGCGCAGCGCAATTAACAGCACATAAATGACTACCACGTAGCCTAATGCCTTTATGATGCTGTACATGGAATCATCAAATATATGCTGCACGATATCCGGAATCTGAAGACCAAGGATGACAAATACGAGACCGTTTAAAATAAACAAGATTACAGACCAGGTGCTCTCCGAAACTACCTTTAGCTCGAGAGAAGAGGAGCGTGTGCGATCCTGCTCAACAGCATGGACAATTCCACCGGCTACGGCAGCTAATATTCCTGAAAGCCCGGCATGCTCTGCCATTAGAAACAGCACGAACGGTGTAAGAATCTGTATCAGCATGTGTACCGTAACATCCTCCATACCAAAGCGCCGAAGCAAGGACCGGAACCAGATGAACACCAGGGATAAGAAAGCGCCAAATATTAGCCCGCCAACAGAGACAATAACAAAGCTGACTGAAGCTTCTTGGATGGAGAATACACCGGTCACTGCAGCTGCGATGGCGAACTTGAAAGCAACCAGCCCTGAAGCATCGTTCATCAGCCCTTCCCCTTCGAGCAGCCGATGAATTTTCTTGGGCAAATGAATTCTGGATGCTATGGCGCCTACAGCTACAACATCCGTTGGAGATAGAATAGCCGCTAGTCCAAAGGCTGCCGCGAGCGGAATAGTCGGAATCAGGGCGTGGATGGTGTAGCCACCAACAAGAACCGTTGCAAACACAAGACCTATGGCCAGAAGGAGAATAGGACCTTTGAGACTCCATAATTCCTCACGTGGCGTCCGCTGTCCGTCCTGGAACAATAGAGGGGCAATGAATAGAACAAAAAATAACTCCGGCTCCAGCGGTACATGCATGTGACCTGGCAATAGGACCACGATAATACCGAGGGCAATCTGGACGAGCGGTACCGGAATAATAGGAAGTAAATGATGGACCACTTGGGATATACCGACTAATGATATCAATACTAAAATATCTAAAAAGGTCTCCATTCTGTCAATCTCCGTTCTGTGTCTATGTAAATTTATGGTTGGGGGCTATAAGCTATTATAGACAAATAAAATGGAAACCAACACACCGACCTTGGTGTTAATGGAGTGTGCAGGTCGTTGTGCCGGTTTATAGATGATGGTATTAATCAATTGGAATAGTAATATAGATGGCGGTGCCCCAACCGAATTTACTGTGGATACGAATGCCAAATTGTTCTCCATAGGTTTATTCTCGGTAATTGTTTATTTGCAGCCAGTGCTTGTAGCTATTTTCGCATGGATGTGGCTGGGGGAGCGTATGTCCATTCTGAAGGTCGTGGGATTGTTGCTCGGCTTTCTGGGGGTAACGGTGGTCAGCGTGCAAGGGTTTTATGGGTATATTTCATTGCTTGGCATTGCACTGGCTTTGGGTTAAGCTATTGGTTGGGGACTCGGAACGGTTTATGTGAAAAAGGTAAGCTATCGAGTGGATTCTATGTGTCATGCAGCATTTCAATGTTTAATCGGAGGCTGTTTGTTAACGGGTATGGCTTGATAGGGGAGCGTTGGGGTGATGTCGTATGGAATCTGACCTATGTTTCAGTATTGCTTTACGGGGGGATACTAGGAGTTGCGGCTTCCTGGGCAGTCTATTTTACACTGGTTAATTCCGGGGATGTGAGCAAGGTGGCTTCCTATACCTTTCTCGTTCCTTTTGTATCGATTTTAACCGGAACGCTTCTTCTAAGGGAATCGTTTACGTTTCAGCTCTTTGCAGGACTAATCCTGATTGCTGTCAGTATATTTTTCATTAACGGCAAGCCCAAAAAGATTCAGCAAATGGCTTAAGAGCAAGCCGATCAGAAGGGAGACAGTAACATGTTGAACGAAGGAGTACGAATAGAGAAAGATTTTTTAGGAGAGAAGGAAGTGCCTCAGGGTGCTTATTACGGGATTCAAACCTTAAGAGCTGTGGAAAATTTCCCGATTACCGGATACAGAATCCATGAAGAGCTGATTAAAGCTATAGCTATGGTCAAAAAGTCGGCAGCATTGGCAAATATGGAAATAAAGCAATTAAATCCGCGTCTGGGTAACGCCATTGTAGAAGCTGCAGGAGAAGTGATTTCCGGACATTGGCATGATCAGTTTATCGTGGACCCGATTCAGGGAGGTGCAGGAACTTCCATTAATATGAACGCAAACGAGGTTATAGCCAATCGGGCTATTGAGCTTCTTGGAGGAGCCAAGGGCGACTACTTTTCCCTAAGCCCTAATTCGCACGTTAATATGTCCCAATCAACTAATGACAGCTTTCCTACAGCTATTCATATTGCGGTCTTATCGTTAATTGAACGGCTGTTGGTAACTTTGCAGCATTTACATGGAACGTTTTTACGAAAAACAAAGCAATTCGACGGAGTCATTAAAATGGGTAGAACCCATTTACAGGATGCGGTTCCGATTCGGCTCGGCCAGGAGTTTGAAGCTTACAGCCGGGTGCTTGAGAGGGATATAAAAAGGATCACGCGGACGAAAGAGCATTTATATGAAGTGAATTTGGGGGCCACCGCAGTAGGAACGGGTCTGAATGCCGATCCCCAATATATTGTCAGGTCCGTTGAAATATTAGCTGGCCTTAGCGGGCTGCCTTTAAAAAATGCCGAGCATTTACCTGATGCTACTCAAAATACCGATGCTTACACGGAAGTTTCTGCCGCTCTGAAGGTATGTATGATTAATATGTCAAAGGTGGCAAATGATTTGCGTCTAATGGCTTCCGGACCGCGCGCCGGCTTGGGGGAAATCAGCCTTCCCGCTCGTCAGCCTGGTTCGTCGATTATGCCGGGTAAAGTCAATCCGGTGATGTGCGAGGTAATCAATCAGGTAGCTTTTCAAGTGATTGGCAATGACCATACGATTTGTTTGGCTTCAGAAGCGGGGCAGCTTGAATTAAACGTAATGGAACCGGTGCTGGTTTTTAATTTGCTGCAATCTTTAAGCATGATGAATCAGGCCTTTGGAGTATTCAATACTCACTGTTTGGAAGGGATAGAGGCCAATGAACAGAGATGCAAGGAGTATGTGGACAAAAGTGTTGGTGTTATTACGGCGCTGAATCCCCATCTTGGCTATGAAATAGCCGCAAGAATTGCACGTGAAGCTATTGAAACGGGACGATCCTTGCGTGAGTTATGCCTGCTATATAATGTGATGACGGAAGAAGAGCTGGATATTATTTTGGATCCTTACCAAATGACTCAGCCGGGAATAGCCGGAAAGGTGCTGCTGGATAAAAATTGATTGGTGTCAGAATTAAGCCAAGGCTGGAGTGATTACCAAAGAAGCCGTTATTGAGGGCGGCAACGGGCATGGATGCGTGTCTACAGATGTCGGCGATGTAAGTTGGCTTGTGCCTACTGGACAAGTATATGTGATGACCTGCGCATTCAGAACAATGCCGCATAGCTGGCAGATGGTTGCACAAGGCGAATCTTCTATTGCCCACAAGGGTTTGCTGTTAGCCGGTAAGGTTATGGCTTCCTCTGCCATTGAGGCCATGCTAAACCCGGAAATTATTGAAAAAGCAAAAGCTGAGCATAAAGAACGTTTGGAGGGTGAAGTATACCAGTCGTTGATACCGCTCGGCACCAAGCCTACTCCGATCCGTACTAACTAATTTCAGCCAGTTAAGCTTTGGCAGGGGATCTGCTGTTCTGTTTCGGAAGTCAATTTTGGATTTATTGAGCCATTGCTATTATTGATTCATAGAACAAAAGCCTCCGAAACCACTTTGACAGAGAAAAGCGGTTTCGGAGGCTTTTTTGTTTGAACTTTGGGACCGGTTCACTCCGCTCTAACAGCCCAATTCTTTTATATATTAGAGCTCGATTTGTTCAATCCACAGGATACGCTTCGTTTTCATTCCTGCCAGTGCCGACTCGGCGGCACTATGCTCCGTTTGGAGCTGGCGAACGATGGTGCGGATATGATGAATTGCCTCAAGCGTTTGGTCTTGTGCATGTTGGATGCGGCCTTGGACGACCCAGTCGGTAATCAATCCGTCGAACCAATAATCGGCCATCTTCAGCAGTCCGCTTATTTCTATATGGATGTCCACGCTGCGCTTCAAATCGGCCAGCTCGTTACGGAAATTCAGCAGCAGACGGTTTGCATTATGAATATACTGTTTGGCGTCGTCGACATGGTTGTGCTTCACATGTGTACTGATGGTACCGCCGCCCAACATATCCCATTTCCCCCAATTTTCCGCTTTCTCCAAGCTTGCGGAGGCATCCTCCAGCGAGGCCAGCACCCGTCGTCCAGCGGTCAAAGCCTCAAAGATTTCTTTGACAAGAACGGCCTGATCCGAGATTCTTCCATCCATCTCAGCCAGCATGTTGGCCGAGGATGAAGACTCTCTGCGCAGGACAGATTCCATCTCAGCCATGAGCTTCTCGTACTCGCGCTCTGCGTTGCGGTAGTCCATGAGATCATTGCCGACCTGCTCCAAATCGGCTTCCATGCCCTCGAGCGCCTGCTTGGCTTCTTGCAGCTTGAGTGCTGCAGCTAACGCCTGTTGACGCTCCATCTCAAGCTGTTCTTCTTTGTTTCGAAGAATCGTATGAAACAGGTTGGCAAGAGACATTCGTGTCAATTTGTCCACATCTAATTGCTCCGATTCCAATTGCAGCTCGAGCTGTATGATGAGCCGCTCCTGCTTGCGAGTTTCCTTCAGCAGCTCCTCTTTTCGGCGTTCCGCCTTTTGAAGGCGGAATTTCCGTTCCTTCGCTTCCATCAGTCGGCTGTGCAATGAGTCTGGCATGGATAATCCTCCGTTTCCTTTTTTCGAAATAGCCTTATTTTCATTACGTCGTCACCGCACTTCGGTTTCCAATAGTTAGATTATAGCTGAACGAATCAGAAAAAACTGCACTTGACTTAGAGTTGACTCTAAGCTATAAAATGCAATTATCTGATATTCCAGTTGGAGGAGACATGCTTATGTTGAATACGCGCGTAGTTGTAACCCGGTACGGAGGAGCTGATGTTCTTGATACGATAGAGGAGCCGCTGTGTATGCCCCATAAAGGGGAGCTTCGCATTAAAGTTCAGAGTGCTGGAGTCGCTCTTGCGGATATTATGAGAAGAGAGGGCGTATATCCGCTATCGCCAACGCCTCCATTCACACCGGGGTATGATATAGTTGGAGTTGTTGATGAACTGGGAGAAGGAGTCGGACACTATTCACGTGGTGAGCGGGTTGGCGCCTTTTTTAACGGAACCGGCGGTTATTCAGCGTATGTATATGTAACGGTTGAGGATGTATTCAAAGTACCTGAATTTATTGATGCTGCACAAGCCGTTGCGATTATTCTCAACTATGTGACAGCCTATCAAATGCTTCACCGTATTGCTAAGGTTTCCGAAGGGGAGAACATCCTTATCCATGGCGCAAGTGGTGGCGTGGGATCCGCACTGCTGGAGCTTGGAAAGGTTGCGAATGTAATTATGTTCGGCACGGCTTCCGCAAGCAAGCATCACAGTGTTTCCCAATTTGGTGCAACGCCAATTGACTATCGGAATGATGATTTTGTCCAGGTGCTCGGTCATTTGGTTCCGCAAGGCATGGATGCAGTGTTTGATCCTATAGGGGGACAGAATTGGCAGCGATCGTTTCAAACTTTAGGTACAAAGGGTAGGTTTGTCGGCTACGGCTACACCTCTGTTTTGGGGCATGAGAATCGCGAGAATTGGGTTAAGGATTGGACAATTTTATCGGAGACAAAGCAAACGGACCAAGGAAACCCAGCTTATCTATATAGCATTACAGCTTTAAGAAAAGAAAGACCGGATTGGTTTAAGGAGGATGTGGGTGTTCTGTTCTCATTGCTGGAGCAGGGACGAATAAATCCGGTGATTTCCCACCGAATTCCGTTGTCTGAAGCGGCATATGCGCAGCAGTTGCTTGAGAAGTCATTATCTGTTGGGAAAGTTGTATTGATTGGTCTATAAAAAGAAAGGAGACGCCCCTCATGTACTCTATCGGAGAAATATCGAAACTGACGGGGATTACGGCTTTTACACTTAGATATTATGAAAAGATAGGCATTCTTCCCAAACCGGGTCGCCAGGATGGAATGCGGCGTTATGATGATCAGGAGCTCCAGTTTATTCGGTTTATTCATGGGTTAAAGCAGACGGGGATGAGCTTGGAGAGCATCGCAGCTTTTACAAAGGACGGTTGTATCCTTACCCTTAACGATCAGGATGTAGACATTAGCGGTTCGCTGCAGGATAGAATCAGCATGCTGGCACGGCACATCGATCAGTTGGAGCAGCAGATTAAGCATCTGGAAACGGTCAAGGAGATCGCGCAGGAAAAAAGCCGGTTCTATTCGAATATGTTGAAAGAGCAAGCATTCAAGAAAGTCCAAAGCAATGTTAACCATTAAAAGGAGGAGAATCAAATGAATTTAGGACTTGCCGGTAAAATAGCGATTGTCACAGGGGCAAGCGCGGGGATTGGGTTTGCCTGCTCTAAAGCGCTGTTCGAGGAAGGGGCTTCCGTCGTAATGGTGGCGCGGGATGCTGAGCGCATGCTGCAAGCTGCTGCTGCGATTCGTGAGGGACATCCTGCGGGGGATGCTTCGCGCATCGTCACAGTAAGTGGTGATATGCGCGAGTCGGAGACGGTGAAGCGAGCGGTAGCAACCGCTTTGGAATGTTTTGGCCGCATCGATATATTAATTAATAATGCCGGGTCGGCGAAGGCAGGCTCGTTTTTCGAGCTGCCGGAGGAGGCGTTTATGGATGCATGGAGCTTGAAGCTGCTCGGGTACATCCGAATGGTGAAGGAAGCGGCACCCCATATGATCAATCAGCGTGACGGCCGCATCGTTAATATCGTCGGTGGAGCAGGACGCACACCGGGCCCGGCGTTTCTGGCGGGCAGTACCGCCAACGCGGCGCTGCTTAACTTCACGAGAGGGGTTTCCAAGGAACTGGCTAAATCCAATGTGAGAATTAACGCCATTTCCCCGGGAACTACGGCTACAGAGCGGGCTGAAAGGCTGGCTGAGCAGCATGCAGAGGCTAAAGGAGTATCCGTTGATGCTCAAAAAGCGGAGATGAATGCAGCTATTCCGCTTGGGCATATGGTAGACCCGGCTGAGATAGCGGCGATGGCGCTCCTGCTCGTTTCCGACCGAGTTCCTTCGATCACGGGTACGGAAATTGTAATTGACGGCGGACAGCAGCCGGGTGTTTAAAAAAGAACGAATAAGTTCCTTTCATACGAAATTCCAGCGGCGGTTATACTGCATTTTAGGAAGCTTGGGAAGCTATAGGTCGCTTAGTTTAGGTTAGAGATTGCAATACCTATATGTTTCGTGCTAAAGTAAAAAGTAATTATTTTCAAGGAGGTGAGGTAGGTGAATCACGAGATGGTGAACAACCGTATTAGCCAGCTGCCGATTGCTATGGCTGGCCTCGTTCATGCTTTTTCTTGCAATGGGAGAAGTCTGTCCGTTTATACCTATACGTTGTTACCATTCGCGAGAAGATGCCTACCTTAACCGATACGGATTGCTGTATCATTCGAAGGGTCGCGGCTTGCTGCTGCGGCTCTTTTTTTGTCGTTCGGATTGTGGATAGGGTCTTCATCTCTGGGAGGATCTTATATGATAATTGTTAACGGTCAACATATAAAAAAATACTTGGGAGCCCATCTTGTACTGGACGGGGTTACGTTTGAAATTCACGATGGAGAGAAGATTGGTCTAATCGGCCGAAACGGTTGCGGTAAATCAACGCTGCTGCAGCTTATCTCCAGGCACGTGCATGTAGATGAGGGTATGCTGACTCTGAAGAAGGATATGCAGGTCGGGTATTTGCCCCAAATTCCAGCTGAATTCGAGAGTCTTACTGTTTACGAAGTGCTTGCCCACGGTTACCGGGAATTAATAGCGCTTCAGAAGGAATTGTCCCATTTGGAGCAAGAAATGTCCAAACCCGACGCTGCCTCGAGTCCCGAGAAGCTTGAACAGCTTTTGAAAGCCTACGCAGCTGTTCAGGAACGCTATGAACGTGGCGGCGGTTATGAAATCGATGCAAATATAGACAAGGTGGCAGGCGGTCTGCAAATATCAAAGAGCGTCTACGCACAAAGCTTCAGCACACTCTCCGGAGGTGAGAAGACGAGGGTATCCTTAGCTTCACAGCTGATTGTATGTCCGGGCTTGCTGCTGCTTGATGAGCCGACGAACCACCTGGATCTGAAGGGGATTGAATGGCTGGAGCAGTTTCTGCAAAGCTACACGGGCGCATACGTTGTGGTATCGCATGACCGGTATTTTCTTGATCGGGTGGCATCCAAAATGATTGAGCTCGAGGATGGGGAGGCTCATACGTATACCTCCAACTACAGCGGACATATGAAAGAAAAGGAAGAACGACTGCTGCAGCAGTTCGCGCAATTTCAGGAGCAGCAGAAGGTCATCAAGAAGATGAAGGAGACGATTCGCCAGCTTGAGGAATGGGGGCGTGTCGGAGGGAATGAGAAGTTTTTCAAGCGGGCGGCATCTATCCGCAGAGCGCTGGAGCGTATGCAGATAGTGAAACGACCCGTGTTGGAGCCCAAAACCGCTGATTTCGAGCTTTCGCCGCTTGATCGCTCAGGGAACAGGGTTGTTGCTTTCGAGCGGATCTCCAAGGCTTATGGCGAACGCAGCGTGCTGACGGGTGCCGAAGGAAGCCTTCAATACGGCGAAAAGGTTATGCTGCTGGGCGATAACGGTTCCGGCAAAACAACATTGTTCAAGCTCCTGCTTGGTGAAGAATCACCGGATAAGGGGGAAATAAAGCTGGGCGCACGTGTCGAGGTTGGATACCTTGCCCAGCAGACGGAGATACAAGATCGCAAGCAGACCACACTGGAATACTTCCGGCTGGAAGGAAACATAGAGGAAGGCGAAGCGAGGGGGATTCTCGCCAAATATTTGTTCTATGGCGCAGATGTATTTAAGCCGGTAAGTATGCTATCCGGAGGCGAGTGGTCACGATTGCGCCTTGCGCTGCTCGTCCTGAAGAAGCCGAACCTGCTATTGCTCGATGAGCCTACCAACCATCTGGATATCGCTTCACGCGAGGCGCTGGAGGAAGCACTGGAGGAATTTCCAGGGACGGTGCTAGCTATTTCGCATGACCGGTATTTCATTAACCGGTTGGCACAACGGGTATGGGAGCTGGAGCAGGGCAAGCTTGCGACGTACCTCGGCGATTTTGACGAGTACCGGGCGAAGAAGCGACAGCAGGAGGAGGCTTCCGCCAGAAACAAGGCGGAAGCTGGAAGCCCAGCCGCCGGCAGTGCGCGGCAAGCCGCCGGAGCCCGGCCCGAAGGCAAGCCGGTCCGCACTGGCGCAGCTGCGGGAGCGCTCGGCGCTGCGGTGGGAAGCGCGTCTGCGCCGCAGCCTCCCGCGCAGGCCGCTGAGCGGCGGCGCGAGCAGCTCGAGCGGCAAATCGCCGCGCTCGAGGCGGAACTGGCTGCAGCAGATGCGAAGCTGCAGCAGCTAGGCGACAGCGGCGGCGATGCGGCGCAGCTGGAGGAGCGGTGGCGCGAGCGGGAAGCGCTGCGAGAGCAGCTCGATGCGCTGTTCAAGGCGTGGCTGGAGCTTGCTTAGTGGAATGCAAAAAAAGGATGGCTTAATAGCCATCCTTTTTTTGCATTCTGTGGTTCTCAATACAGCTGGCAGCTAGGATTGAGGCTGTTGGACGGCGGTTTGAAGTGAAGAATACACCTGGCTTACCATCGTTTGCGCCTGGGCTATTTCAGCAGAAGCCGTTTTTAGAGCTTCTTCACATAACGTTGGGTTTGCAGCCGATTGTTCGATCGCTTGTGCAATCATATCTTTAGCTATCGAAGAGGATGCTTCTGCTTTTTTCAACAGGTTTGTATCGATTTGTTGGGCCATATTCAAATTCCCCCATCCGATTAAAAATTTTTAGAATCCCTTATATTGAGGTTCCTCGTTCTCAAGCTGCTGAACGCGACTCTCCACCTGCTCCAAAATTTGTTGTGTTTGCTGGGAAGCATTAGTGAAAAGAGTTTTTGCTTCTTGATTTTGAGTTTCCAAAGCAAATTGCTCAAGACTTGCTTGGGCGCTTTTTAACGAAGCAACGCATGTTTTTACTTGGGATGCTACGGTCATTGGTTTCACCTCCTCTTTAAGTAACGAACATAATATATCCCATATTAGTAAAAAAAAACTGGAAAAAATTAAAACCAGCGAAGGGAAGCAGTTTTTGAATGAATATGGAAATGACGGGTACAGCATACTAAATTCACTTAGAACATTTTCATGCTGCCTGCTCCCTATGCTTTGAAGGCTACATAATTTTGAAGTTAGACTATTACATAGTAGGGAAGGAAAAAATATGATTTATATTTATAATGATTTTGGTGGGACGCACACAACGGTATTGGCAGCCTCCTACCATCTTAATAAGCTGGATGTAAATAGAGAGCCGACCAAAACGGAGATATTAGCTTCGCATAATTTCAATAAATTGGTGTATAAAGACCGAGGCAAGCTATATTTTCATGGGACGGATGAAGAGGGGAATCAAGTATATACAATGGGCAGAGGACGATCCAAAATCCTGATTCCGGGTATTTATAATCTAATCCAGATGCTGCTTGATGAAAATGTACTGCATGAGAAAATTATTTTATCGAATACTTCGCCGACCGTACCTCTTTCAATGACGATGGGCGGTATGCTTTCGCGTTGGTTGAAAATTGATTTTATCGGAGTTCCGTTGTTAGTGATGGGGGCAAAGCAAGCTTACAAGGACATTGTTAACTTGGTTCATCAAACGAAACAGGCAGCAAAAATTTCTGCTTCACAGTTGGTCATGCTAGAAAATAAAGGCTTAAAATAGCGCTGCGGTCAGTAAGCTTCCAACCCCACTTTGACAGTGGTTTTGGAGGCTTTTTTTGTTTGAAGTTCTAGGACTGGCTCTGCTTTGGGGTAGTTTCTTCATGCAGAATTCAGTGATAAATGTTAATCTATTTGTCAGTTTATGGTACTATTTATACAGGAAAGGAAGTGTGCGAATGTCGGGAGTGTCGACGCTATTATCTATTGGGGAAATAAGGGGAATTAATAGATATCCTATAAAGTCTTTTGCTGGAGAGAGCTTGGAGACAACGAGAATCGAGACCTATGGATTATATGGTGACCGCAGTTATGCCTTTATCGATGAAACGAAAGAGGGATGGTCCAGATATATTACGGCCAGACAAATTCCTGACCTGCTTAGCTATAAAGCCAAGTTAATTGGTGATGGCTCTGGAGAGGAGTTTCCCCAAGTGAATGTCATCTCGCCAAATGGCCGGATTTTAAAGTGGGATGAAGAGCTGCTAGGAGAGATACAAGCCTATTCGAAAACAAAAATGTCCATGCTGGACTACAAACCAAGTAATGAAGATCTTTTGGCTGTGGATACAGGCAGTATATTGATAATTACAGATGCTTCATTACGGAAGCTTGAGGATATATGGGGCAAAAATTTGGATAAGCGTCGTTTTAGAGCCAACTTTACGGTGTCTTTAGGCGAGAACTCATTTGATGAAAGCAACTGGATAGGGAAACGTTTATTAATAGGGAATGCGGAGCTGGAGGTTGATATGTACTGTAAGCGCTGTTCAATGATTACAATCGATCCGGATACTTTGGAATATGATAAATCTCTGTTGAAAAAAGTAAACGAGGAGATGAATTTAAATTTCGGGGTATATGCTTCTGTAAAAAAGACAGGACAAATTAGCGTCGGTGAGAAGGTATTTTTAATGGATTCACATAATACGACTGACTAATACATCCAATTGGAGTGGTGAGTGTGGGTTGCCTCGGTTGCAGAATTGCTAATGGCAATGAACCTAACTTAAATATGGTTTATGAAAATGAACTTGTTGCTTGTGTTTTGGATATCGCTCCATTCAATGAGGGGCATCTGCTGATTCTACCGAAAGAGCATTATTTGGACGTCGAAGAGATGGATACTGAAACCGCCTATGCTGTAATGGATGCTTCGATAAAGCTGTCCAAAGTAATAAAGAAGGTGTTTGCACCGGACGGAATAACTATATGTCAAAATGGCGGAAGCTTTAATGATCTGACTCATTACCACATGCATCTCATTCCAAGGTTTGAAGGGGATGGCTTCTCATGGAGTGAACCTTTACATCCTCATGATGCGGGGAATCATCTAAAAGAAACCAAAGAGAGAATGTTAAAAGCTATGAACGATTAAAGCTGTTGAACAAGCTTTGCCTCACAGAAGGTTTGGTCTTGGAGACTGGTGCTCTAAAGGTCTGAAAGGAACTGAAAATTCCGTTATTGAATTTGCCGTTTCCAATTTAAGACGATAGCGGAAGCCAGAATTCCGTTATTTAGAGTGAATGGGAACCTATTGAACAAAAACAGAGAGATTACGGAAGCAGTTGTTCCTTTATCTCTCTGTTTGTTGCGCTTTCCCGAGCCATAACGGAACGAGTACGTCCGCTAAAGCTCGAACTCATTCCTTGTGGGAAGCCAGATCAAAGACCGGTTAGGAAGTAAGGATCGATGCAAAGTACAGAGTAGAACAAAAAAGGGCATGGGTGTGAGGGAGGATCAAGATGTCGCAAATTTGTACTAATTGTGAAACTTTTAAGAACTTTTTGAAAGCGCTACCTATAAATTCGACAACATATAATAATTGTCCCATTTTTGATGCCAAAAAGTGCTGCAAGGCAAAAAACGACAGCGGTATACAGGCCGATTTTTGCAGCCCCAGGCCGTTAGAGAAGGCCTTTTAGTAGGTTTGAAGGGGAGTTCGTGAGCCTCGCAATTTCAGTTGACACCGTGGAAGAAGAGTGCACATAATGTTCATTAAATCGGTCGGCCCGTCTTGGGATCACCGATTTCAACGACGCAATTATGAGGGAGATGATGTCGGTGACGATGCAATACGATGCCTTGTATTATCCTTATTCATCCAGAAGAATGGTGACTTATGCAAGTCGGGGGATGGTATCCACGACCCAGCCGTTGGCGGCCGAAGCCGGACTGGATATGCTCAAGCGGGGAGGGAATGCGATCGACGCTGCGATTGCGACGGCAGCTTGTCTAACTGTCGTCGAGCCGAACTCGAACTCCATCGGCGGCGATTCATTCGCGTTGGTATGGACGCAGGGCAAGCTGCACGGGCTGAATGCCAGCGGTCCTTCCCCAGCTGCCATTTCGCTTGACAAGGTGCTGGCTGCCGGATATGCCAAAATGCCAACCTACGGCTTGCTGCCGGTTACGGTTCCCGGAACGCCTGCTTCGTGGGTAGCACTGTCGGAGCGGTTCGGCCGCTTGCCGTTGACGGAGGTGTTAGCTCCGGCGATCCACTACGCGGAGCAGGGTTTTCCCGTGTCTCCGACGATCGGCAGCTACTGGAAGCTCGGGCATGAAAACATCCGTGCTCTGAACGATGAGAAGCTGTTCGCTTCGTGGATGGATGTATTTGCTCCAGGCGGCCGTACGCCCCGCAGCGGTGAGCTCTGGCGTTCGCCTGATCATGCGCGAACTTTGCGATCCATTGCCGAAACGAACGCGGAGTCGTTCTACCGAGGCGAGCTCGCTGAGCGCATCGATGCGTTCTTCCGGCAGCATGGAGGCTTTTTGACCAAGGAGGATTTGGCTGAATACCAGCCGGAATGGATGGAGCCCATCAGCGTGAACTACCGGGGTTACGACGTCTGGGAAATGCCTCCTAACGGACAGGGGATGATCGCGCTGATGGCGCTGAACATCCTCAAGGGACTGGATTTTGACGGGAAGGATACACCTGCCACCTTGCATAAGCAGATTGAAGCCGTGAAGCTCGCTTATGCGGACGGGCTGCGTTATATTACGGACCCGCGAAACATGGAGGTCACTGTGGAAGAGCTGCTCTCTGAGGCTTACGCGGCACAGCGACGATCATTGATCGGCGAGGAAGCGCTGATGCCGACTGCCGGGGAGCCGCCGAAGGGCGGAACGGTCTATTTGGCGACAGCAGATGGGGAGGGCAATATGGTGTCGTTCATCCAGAGCCATTCCGGCGATTTCGGTTCCGGCCTGGTTATCCCTGGAACAGGTATCTGCATGCAGAATCGGGGCGCAGGATTCTCATTGGACCCGGCGCATCCCAATGTGCTCGCTCCCCGCAAAAAAACGTATCATACGATCATCCCTGGATTCATCACGAAGGATGAACAGCCGATCGGCTGCTTCGGCGTCATGTGCGGTTCGATCCAGCCCCAGGCGCATGTGCAGGTTGTCATGAATGCGATTGATTTTCACCTCAATCCGCAGGCATCGCTTGATGCGCCAAGATGGCGCTGGCTGAGGGAGAAGATGATCGAGGTCGAGCCTCAATTTCCCGATCATCTTGCACAGGCGCTTGCTCGCAAGGGGCATAGTGTGCAGCGGGCGCTTGATTCCGGGATGTTCGGACGCGGCCAGATTATATGGCGCGAGCCCGATACCGGCGTGTTGGCCGGGGGGACGGAACCGCGGGCCGATGGACATGTGGCCGTATGGTAAGTTGGAGCCGGTCTTTGCTATGAGGCATGGAGTAAGAAGTGAATAACGGAGAGGAGGCAGATGATGCCATACCTAATGGGCATTGATGGCGGAGGCAGTAAGACTTATACGGTAGTTACTGATGGGCAGGGCAACCGGCTTGGACAGGGCATCTCGGGCCGCAGTAATCACCAGAACTTTGGCGTCGAGCAGGCGATGGCCAATATTAGTGAATCGATTGCCATGGCGCTCGCGGAAGCGCAGCTGGTGCATGACGATATCGCCTTTGTACAATACGGACTAGCCGGTGCAGACCGACAGAAGGATTTCGATGTGCTGCTTCCGGCATTGGGCAGGCTTCCGTTCGCGAGCTGGGATCTGGTCTGCGACACGATGACAGGGCTGCGGGCTGGGAGCCCCACCAATACGGGCGTTGTGCTCGTATGCGGCAACGGTACGAATGCTGCAGGGCGCAACCGGGAAGGACGGACGGTGCAGACCGGAGGGCTTGGGCCCTTGTACGGCGACCGGACGAGCGGAACCGATCTGGCGCGCGAAACTTTCAGCAGCGCCGTTCGTTCGTGGGAGCTGCGGGAGAGACCGTCGCTGCTAACGGATAGGGTTCCCCGTTATTTTGGTTTTGACACGATGGAGGCGCTCGTGAACGATTTTCTCGATCGCGATGTAAGACAAGTTCCAGGGGAATTGACGATCGTGCTTCACCAGGCAGCGGATGAAGGGGACGAACTGGCCATCGAGCTGCTGCGTGGCTCGGGCAAGGAGCTCGGCATTGCGGCGAACTCGGTTATTCAACGCCTCGGCGGCTTCGGCTCCGAAACGGTGCCGATTGTGCTAGTGGGAAGCGTCGTTCAAGAGGGCCGCAATCCTCACCTGCTTCAGGCACTGAAGGAGACAATCGCTGAAAAGCATGATGCCTTCGAGCTCGTAGTGCCGCAGCTGTCGCCGGTGTACGGTTCGGTGCTGCTGGCGATGGATCGGCTGCAGCTGCCCGTAACGGATATTATCATGAACAAATTCATAGCCTACGGAGGGTACAAATCATGAGAAAAAAAACTCTGAAAATAGCGGTCATAGGCGGCGGATCATCGTACACCCCTGAGCTGATAGAGGGATTCATTAAGAATTACAGTGAACTCCCAGTGACCGAGCTGGTGCTGGTCGATGTCGAAGAGGGAAGGAGTAAACTGGAGACTGTTGGTCGTTTGGCGGAGCGTATGATCGAAAAGACCGGAGTGCCAATCCAGCTTAGCCTGACGCTTGATCGGAGGGCTGCAATTGCCGGCGCAGACTTCGTTGCTACGCAAATGCGAATCGGACTGCTGTCGGCGCGTTCCCGTGACGAGAAAATTCCGCTCCGGCATGGGCTGATCGGACAGGAAACAACGGGTGCCGGCGGGTTTGCCAAGGCGCTTCGTACGATTCCCGTCATTCTCGATATTTGCCGGGATATGGAGGAGCTTGCGCCGGACGCGTTTCTCGTCAACTTCACGAACCCGGCGGGCATTGTCACCGAAGCGGTAATCAAGCATTCCAAGATCCGCACGATGGGGCTCTGCAATCTTCCAATCGGTACTCGTATGCAGATTGCCGGGCTGTACGATATCGATGTTGCGAGGGTTGAAACAGAGATGGTAGGCATCAACCACCTGAACTGGACGACGCGCATCCTGATTGACGGGGAGGACGTAACCCGCAGCTTTCTGAGCAAGGCGGCTGGGGCGAGCGGATTGACGATGAAGAATATTCCCGATTTCGGTTGGGATGACGACTTCCTTCAAGCTGTAGGCGCACTTCCTTGCAGCTATCATCGGTATTACTACATGAGGAATACGATGCTTGAGCACATGCAGGAGAAATTCCGTGAGCATGGAACGACACGTGCGGACGATGTAATCGGGGTCGAAGCGGAATTATTCGAGCTGTATAAGGATCCGGAGCTGGCGGTTAAGCCGCCGCAGCTTGAGAAGAGAGGTGGGGCCTATTATTCCGAGGCGGCTGTCAATCTGATCAAGGCAATCTACAACAACACAAGAAATATTCAGACGGTAAACGTAAAAAACAACGGGATTCTGCCATTCCTGCCGAATGACGCATCGGTAGAAATCAACTGTGTGATAGATGCGCAGGGCGCTCACCCGATTCAGCCCTTGGCTCCGGTAACAGCACAAATGCGTGGTTTGCTTCAGGTCGTAAAGGCGTATGAAGAATTAACGGTCAAGGCCGCCGTTGAGGGAGATTATGCTTCTGCGCTCCAGGCATTGGCTATTCATCCGCTCGTAGGGGATGCGGCCCTTGCCAAAAAAGTGCTGGACGACATTCTGCTTGAAAATAAGGAGTGGCTTCCGCAGTTTCCGCAAGCTGAAGAGTGAGTTTCTCGGTTTTTGGCTACACTAATCGCGAAATGAAGATGAAAAAATCTGTGATCCGGGCTGGATTGCAGTTTTTTTCTTTTTTTAAGAGCTTTCAAAGCTAACATGAGGGCTAAAAAACAATGGTTTTTGATTGGATGCGCTTACTTGTATGTTATATAAACTAACATTAATCATAAAAAATAGACTGAAATTCGATATTAGATTAAAAAATTCAACTTTATTGTATTTCCGTGGGATAGTTAAGCGGATACATTCGGAGTTATAATAGCCGTACGAACTTTAGTGTTAATAATAATGACATTTGAAAAGGGGAATGTTCTTGTGAAAAAGTCGATTCGTAATACAATCTTGGTTGCCGCTTCCGCCGCAATGGTTACTGCTTTATCAGGTTGCGGACAGACGACCACAACCGAGCAGACCAAGACTCCAGCGAAAGAAACTAAAGGGCCTGTGACTCTGACTATGGAGTATAACTGGTCCAGCCCCAATGTAGACAACGTGCTGTACAAGGAACGGATCAAGAAGTTCGAAGAATTGAATCCTGATATTAAAATTGAGGCACAGGACATTCCATCGGCCCAATATCGTACCAAGCTTCGTACGGAAGCGGCTGGCAACAGTATGCCGGATATGTTCATCCTTTTCCCGGGAATCGAAATGGAGCCTTATATCGCAGCTAATGTGCTGATGCCGATAGACGAGATTATGGATAACTGGAAAAACATACTCCCACAGCAGGCTCTGGCCGGCTTTAATGTGAATGGCAAGCAATATGCGATTCCTACCAAGATGACGTTTGTTGATATTGTATATTACCACAAGGATATGTTGGCCAAAGCGGGCTTTAATGAATTTCCCAAAACTTATGCCAGCTTCCTCGATCTGGTCAAGAAACTGAAGGATTCTGGTGTCACTCCAATGGCGATCGGAAACAAAAATAAATGGCCTATGCAATCGACCTTCATGTCTGCCGTAGAGGATCGTATCACCGGAAGCGAATTCCTGACTAAGGTGAATAAAGGGGAAGCCAAATTTACCGATGCGGAATATGTGAAATCACTGAATGTAGTGTCTGATCTAGTCAAGCTGGATGCCTTCAACCCGGATATCAACACGATGGACGAAGTACAGCAGCAAGATTACTTCCTGCAGAAGAAAGCAGCCATGACGATGACCAGCTCGACGATTGACACCAAATTCAGAGCTGGAAATACGGATAAAGCAGCTGCCGAAAACATCGGAATCGCGCTGTTCCCTTCGGTTGATGGTGGTAAAGGAGATCCAACTAAGAGTGCGGGAGTCATTCAGTACGGTATCGGGTTGAGCAAAGAGCTGAATGGTGCGAAGAAGGAAGCGGCGTTGAAGTTCTTGAAATATTTTTACGCGCCTGAGCTGTACCAGAACCTGATGAGCAAAGGTATCGTTGTTCCGGCCAAGGTCGATATGCCTGCGGATACTAGCCCTTATCTGAAAGAAATGCTGAAGCTAACGCAAAATGGCTCGGCGCTCGTATTCGACAGTGTGATGCATCCATCCGTCAAGGATGCAATGGAGAATGGAATCCAAGCGATCATAACGAAGCAGAAGACACCAGAGCAAATTGCCAAAGAGCTGCAAGATGCCGTGGATAAGAGTAAGAAATAAAGCAAACGCAGCCTGGGATCGACTTGGGTCAGGGAGGTTAGGAGCTTGAATGTTTCCATCGGAGGATTTTCTTTTTACCAGCTGCTCAGTGCAGGAGAAATGGATATTTTCGGTTATTTAGAAACGGTCCGGCATCGTTATGGATTGCAATCCGTTGACTTGTGGAATGGATTCTTCGCAGATCGGAGTGATCCATTCTATCCGATCGCCGAAGACGATATTTTACAGAAAATTAAAAGATCGCTTGATGAGAAAGAACTGACCGTTGCCAATTTTGCTGTGGACCGGGCCCATATATGGGACCCGGACCCCGGTACCCGGGCGAGGCTGCACCAGAATGCGCTTGATCATTTACGCGCAGCGGAGCTGTTCGGCGCCCGCACAGTTCGGATCGATACGAGTCGTGGGCCGGTAGAGCCTTCTGAGGAGCAATTCGAATACACAGTTATGCGTTATCGGGAATATGCACAGCGAGCACTAGACAATGGATATACGGTCGGGCCGGAGAATCATACAGGTATTTCGCTCGATCCGAAGTGGATGAAGAAGCTTGCCGAAGCAGTGGATCATCCGGGTTATGGGGTGCTTCTGCATATCGGCCGATGGCAGCAGGATACGCAGACGCAGGGGGATCGGCTGATAGCCCCTTGGGTGAATCATGTTCATCTCGATGCCAAGTCATTAGTCTCGGAGGAATCGATCGAGATCACAAGGATGCTCATGGAGTGCGGTTATCAGGGACATTGGGCGGTCGAGTACAACGCTCCGTCCCTGCCTTACATCGAGCTGGAATGGGCGTTGGCTTCAGCGAAACGAATACTGGCCAAGGCTGAAATGGCCATGCTGGAACAAGGAAACGGAGGGAAATGAGGTGCAACGAATAAGAATCGGCGTCATTGGTGTCGGCATTATCGGAAAAGCTCATTTGCAGGAATACGCCGGCATCCCCGGAGCTGAGGTTGTGGCCTTATGCGATATTAACGAGCAGGAAGCACGGCTGACTGCTGAAAAGTATGGGATCCCGGATGTCTATACGGATTTTAAGGAAATGCTGGCGAGAGATGACATCGATGCGGTGGATGTGTGTCTGCACAATAATTTTCACGCACCGCTGACGATCGCTGCACTTCGGAGCGGCAAGCATGTTTACTGCGAGAAGCCGATAGCGGGCTCTTACTATGATGGCCTGACGATGCTGGAGGCGGCACGTGAAAGCGGGAAGAAGCTGCATATTCAGCTTGGCACCCTGTACAAGAAAGAAACAAAAGCAGCGAAGGCGCTGATTGATGACGGACAGCTGGGACGATTGTTCCATGCACGTTCGAATGGCTTTCGCCGCAGAGGCCGGCCTTATGTGGATGGCTTTGGTACGGTACATTTCACGAAGAAGGCTAGCGCAGGGGGCGGTGCTCTGCTTGATATGGGCGTGTACCATATTGCTCAGATGCTCTACCTGCTCGGAGTAACCGATGTGGAACGGATGACAGGCAGGCTGGTTCAAGAGATGGATATGGACCCGCAGCGCCGGGAAGACAGTGGCTTTGATGTGGAGGAGCTGGCGGTAGGCTTTGTTACTTTCAAGAGTGGCGTGACGCTGGATATTTTCGAAGCCTGGGCCATACATTTGGGCGGAATCGAAGGAAGCAGCATCGTTGGGGCAAAAGGGGGAATTCGACTGCCCTCCTATCATTCAGGAGAACAAACGGGCGATTTCAGCTTCCATACGACAGTGGCGGACCTCGATTTGAACAGTACGGTTGACCTCAACCGGATGGACATCCGATGGCATCGAATGAGATCGAATGAGGATGCCTACGACTCCTCCCAGCAGCATTGGATTGCCGCACTGCAAGGGAGAGTCGAGCTTCTGCCGACAGCGGACATTGCACTTGCGACGCTGCTGATAAGCGAAGGGCTTTATTTGGCCGACTCCCTTGGCCGAGAGGTTACGGCAGATGAAATTGCAGCCAGCTCCCGGTCGCTTGCCGTCAAGATATAACTAACTGTGAACGGAGGCTGCTGCACATGCATGCATTGAAAAGAACTGGATGGACTGTGTTTATTGGAATGCTGCCGGCTCTCATCATTTATATAGGAGTCGCACTAGTGCCTATCGGCATGTCATTTTACTATTCTTTCTTCAATTGGGATGGATTATCCCCTATGAAGTTCATTGGTATCGATAATTACGTTTCGACCCTCAAGGATACGATTTTCTGGAAGGGCGTACAAAACAATATTTTCATGATGGCAACCGGTATCTTCGGTCAGCTTCCGATAGGTCTGTTTTTCGCCCTGCTGCTTAACCGTTCGCTCAAAGGCATCAAGATTTATCGATCGATGCTGTTCCTGCCTGTCGTTATCTCAGCTGTTATCGTGTCAATTATTTGGGGTATGGTATACAAGATAGAGTCCGGTCTACTGAACGGTTTGCTTAGTGTGATCGGTCTGGATGCCTGGAAGCAGGACTGGCTCGGAAGCCCGAAGCTCGGCATGCTCTCGGTCAGCATTACGTATATCTGGCAAAATTACGGCTTTTATATGGTCATATTCCTGGCGGCTCTGCAAAATATTTCGGAAGAAATCAAGGAAGCTGCCGTTATGGACGGAGCGATAGGCTGGAAGCATTTCTGGTATGTAACTCTTCCAATGCTAAAGGATACGATCTGGGTAATACTCATCTTCTCTATCAGCAACAGCTTCCGGGTATTTGATCTTATCTATGTCATGACGGCCGGCGGACCGGCGCATAACACGGAAGTGATGACGATCTATATGTACAACAATGCTTTTCAAAATATGAATTTTGGATATGGAAGCGCGGTTTCCATGCTGATTCTGCTATTCAGCCTGATTGCCATTTATGCAGCCAACCTGCTTACACGACGCAGCCAATAAGCAGAACCTAGCAGAAGGAGGACCTATGCAAACATCACGTATAAAATTATCATTCATCCACATATTGCTGGCTGTCTTATGTTTGGCCAATATTATCCCTATCTTGTGGATGATCATCAGCTCCTTCAAATCCGAGCAAGAATTTTCTGTTAATCCGATGGGTTGGCCCAAGCTGTGGGATTTTAGCAACTATACCAATGCCTGGAGGGTAGCTCACCTCGGTACTTATTTCTGGAACAGCATCTTTGTGACGATAGCCGCCATTGTATTAACTGTGTTTCTCGGTGCGTTGGCCTCCTATTTTATATCAAGATTCGATTTTAAATTGTCCAAGTGGGTTTACGGGCTGTTTATCATCGGGATGACTATTCCGATTCACGCAACGCTTGTGCCGATCTTCATATTAATGAAGAAACTCGGATTATTGAACACCCATTTGTCTCTAATCCTGCCGTATACCGCGTTCCATCTATCGATTACGATTTTTATTCTAGTAGGCTTCATGAAGTCTTTCCCTAAGGATATCGAAGAATCGGCGGTTATTGACGGAGGTGGAGTCTACCGGATCTTCTGGTCCATTATTTTACCGATGACTCGGCCTGCATTGGCGACGGTTGTCATCATTAACTTCATTTACAACTGGAATGAATTTCTGTTCGCGCTGGTGCTGATCAGCAAGACAGGACTCAAGACACTTCCGTTGGGTCTTGCCAATTTCGCCGGTACGGAGACGAAGTTCCAGACGATGCAAATGGCTGCACTGACAATGGCGCTGCTGCCTGTAGTAGCTTTCTATCTTCTGCTGGAGAAGCAGCTCGTGCAGGGAATGACCGCAGGAGCCGTGAAAGGCTAGCCAATTTCCAGTAGATTCCCCCTCGGGCCTTCCTATATTATAGAAGGAATAGATGGAATCCGAACCGTGATGGACAAAATACCGGTAAGGAAATCTATGGGGGGAGGACTTGCGGGAAATGAAAAAAAATCAAGGCAGATTAACCAATATAAGCTTGCGAAAAAAATCGATTGCGATCTTCTTCTTATTGGTAACGCTCCCATCCCTGCTTGTCGGGTATGCGTTTCTGAACAGGTATGACACCATCTTAAGACAGCAATTCATCGATTCCACGGAGAAAAATCTTAACACTATTGAGATGAATCTGTATGAGAAGATCAAAACCGTGGACGATATGACGGACTATATGATTTATCAAAAGGATTTCCGTAATTTCATGCAGACGGCTGAAACGCCTGAGACGTTGGATCAGCTGAACAAAGACCGGGAATCCATCGAAGGCTTTGTCGCCTTCCAGCTCATGTCCAAGAGCTATATTAAATCAATTACACTGCAGGGTCTGAAAGGAAACACGATGCAGCTTGGGGAGCCGGTGGATGGACCCGAGCAGCCGTGGATCGATCTGGCAAAGGAGAACCGGGGCAGGATTGTCTGGTCTAATTCATATCCGCTGACCAGTGCCTGGACCGGACCGAAGCGTGTGGTTTCGTTGTTCCGCATCATCAATTCCTTTGACGATTTAACGAAGACGGTTGGACTGGTCATCGTCAGGCTGAACGAGTCGGAGATTTCCAAGCTGCTGACAGCAGCGATTCCGAAGGAGCAGGGCTCCATTTTTATATTACGTCCCGATGGAACCGTCCTGTTGGACAGTAACAAGGAGCTTATTGGACAGCCTTACCCGAATTCGGAGCTGTTGAATGCAGTCAACCAATCATCAAGTCAAGTGACGAAAATAGAAATAAATGGAAAAAATCACGTAGTGTTTAATAAGTTCATGAGATCTACCGGTTGGAACATTGTGACACTGGTCAGTGACGAGACGATCGTAGCCAAGACCAGTGCACTAAAGGTTTCGCTGCAGGCTTTGTTCCTGGTTGTCTTTATATTTGGCCTGTTTGCATTGATTGGATTCGAGCTGGCGATTATTCGTCCTATGCTTGAGCTGAAGAAGCAAACAAGCCGTTTGAAGACCGGAGATTTCTCTGCCCGGGTGACGGTTCGTTCTCGTGACGAGATCGGTGAGCTTGGCAGGCAGTTCAATAATATGGTACAGACGATCAAAGAGCTGATCGATAAGAAATACAAGCTGGAGATCCAGCAGAAGGAATCCGAGCTGCGTATTTTGCAAAGCCAGATGGACCCGCATTTTCTGTACAATACGTTGGATATGATCCGGTGGACGGCCAGGCTGGAGAAGGCACCGGAAACCAGCCAACTGATCGAAGCACTGTCAGGCTTCTTCCGGATGAGCATGAACAGGGAGAAACGCACTGCGACTTTGGCCGATGAGCTGGAATTCGTCCGGTCTTATCTCAATTTGCAGCAGAAACGAATGGGGAGCAAGCTCGCTTTCTCCCTGCTGATGGAGGCTTCACTGGAAGAGGTTGTGCTGCCGCGCAGACTGATCCAACCGCTTGTAGAGAACAGTATCAAGCACAGCTTTATCTCCCGGCAGAAGGGTGAGATCCGTGTGCGCTGCTATCGTAGTCTGCAAGATGAGCTGATCATTGATGTAGCTGATACAGGAATGGGCTTCACGAAGGAGCGGCTGCAAGCAATTCGTCAGGCGTTAGCCGAGAAGAGCAGCGATGAGAGTCTTGTCGGGCATGCGCTATGCAATATTCATGAGCTTATTTCGCTGGTCTATGGCGGAGGTTATGGTGTTGAAATTCCCGAAGAATACAACCAGACTGGGGCTTGCGTTCGGTTAAGAATTCCTATTCAGACGAACGGACAGGAGGCTATATGACCATTAAAATGTTGATTGTAGACGACGAACCTATCATTTGCCGAGGACTGCGGGAGACGATCCCGTGGGACTCGATCGGAGTTGAAGTGGTGGGCGAAGCCGCCGATGGGGCGGAAGCGCTCGAGCTGATTAAACGCCAGCCGGTCGACTTGGTACTGACGGATATCAACATGGACGGCATGGACGGCCTCGTCTTGTCCAAGACGCTGAGGGAACGGCATTCAGAGATACGGATCATTATCCTCAGCGGCTATGACGATTTTGAATATGCACGCCAGGCAATCCGTATCGGGGTGGAGGATTATTTGCTGAAGCCGGTCAATGTTGACGAGCTGATGGGGATGGTGCAGCGCATCGGCGGCGAACTGGAGCAAGAGGCCAACCAAAGGAAGGAAGCTGTGCGAGACTGCTGGCTGAGCTGGCTGAAAAGCCTGATGCAGAACGGTGGTGCCTTGCCTGATGGAGAAAAAACTCCCTCTGTTCCAGCGGGGGCTCATAGCTTCCGTTTTGTAGCGAGTCAGCTGGAGGATTATGCGATGTGGGCCGAGCAATCGGCAGAGGAAGAACGGCAGACAGTACGTAGGAAATGGGAGCAAGCCGTCCATAACGCCCTCTCGGAAGAGGGGCAGGAGGTTTTCTCGTTTTTTCATCATCCGAATTTGCTAATTTCCTTATGTATCGATTCTCGGGAGGTTAGCCGGGAGAAGCTGCTCGCTGCGTTGGGTGAAGTGCCGGGACCAGCAGTGGAGGCGCATAGTCTTCACTTTGGTGTTTCTCCTGACTTCCAGGCGCTGACGGAGGCATACACGCGCTGTGAGAACGCCATTGCTGCTGTCCAGCTGAGTGCGGCTATGGAGGGAAGGACCGTGTTATTCCACGAGGAATCGGTTTCTCCAAGAAGGAATCGCGGTTTGTTTGCACCTGCAGAGCTGGAGAAGGAACTTGTGAACCTCCTGTTTAATGGGAGCATCGATGAGTTGGAGGATGTTCTGGGGAAAATGATGGACCAATCGCGTGAGAAAGGCAATTTGCTCGCAGATATCGTCCAGGCGGTCAAAGAGCTGAAGGTTGTGATTCAACGGAGGCTGCGAACCAGCAGTGTAGATGTGTCGGATGAGATCGAAGGCTTTCTGGCCGGGGAAATCGATCTGCATGTGCATAACTCCTACCGTGCGCTTGAAGCGCTGATCCGCCGTGAGCTGTTGTCGCTGTTCACTCTAATTCATTCCTCTGTCGGGGGCAAAAACCATTGGACTATCGATAGGGTCAAAAAATATATTGAATCTCATTACACCAACGATTTAAGGGCATCCGAGGTTGCGGCCTGGCTGAAAATCACGCCCAACTATTTCAGTATTGTCTTCAATCAATATTTCGGTAAAGGCTTCGCGGAATATTTAAACGAGGTGCGGATCGAGCATGCCAAAGCATTCCTGAGAGAGACGCATGACAGAGTGTTCGAGATTGCGGAGAAAGTCGGCTACAAGGATTACAAGTATTTTTGCTCCATCTTCAAATCATATACAGGCGTCACGCCTACGCAGTACCGCAAGCTTGCGGAAACGACACCGACATAAGGCTTCTGGCCGGTACGGGTAAGGAGGTGAGGCATGACATGGAGTTAGCCTCCCGAACGAAAGCGCGGTCATTCACCGTTATTAAAGGCTTTAACTTCTTTATTTACGGCGCGATTGCGATTTACACGTCTTTCTTTCCGCTCTATTTGAAATCAATTGGCATTTCGTCTCTGCAGATCGGTCTGCTGCTGGCTGGAGGTCCGTTCATTTCGATTCTGGCGAATCCGTTCTGGGGTTATTGGAGCGACCGCTGGAACAATATCAAGCGGGTGCTGATCTTGTTGTTGATCGGCAACACGGTTGTGATGCTGAGCGTCTTTTTCAGTACTTCACATACTGTGTTGTTCGCGCTGATGCTGGCGTATTTTTTCTTTCAGAGCCCACTCTTTTCGCAGAGCAATAGTCTGATTCTGGATGTCATCGAGCATACGGGACACAGGTTTGGCTCGTTCCGCCTCTGGGGATCGCTTGGCTGGGCTCTAATGGCGATAGCGACCGGACCTGTTCTGAGCCTGCTCGGCATCGGTCGTTTCTGGGTCGTGTACAGCGTTATGATGCTGGTGGCCATTGGGGTTGCTTTCGCGCTTCCGCGGGGGAATGCACGACCCAAGGAAGATGTGTTTCGCGGTGGGTACGGACGCATCTTTACGAACAAGCGGTTCCTTGCTTTTCTATTGATCGGGGTGCTGATTTCGATCCCGAACGGTATGAATACGACCTTCGTGTCGATTTATATCTCCGATCTTGGAGGGCAGGAAGGACTGATCGGATTGTCGGCTTTCTTGACATCTATCTTTGAGATTCCAGTTTTCCTGCTCTTCGACCGTCTGCTGCCAAAGAACGGCAGAACTATGATTCTGTGTTTGGGTGTGGTTAGTCTTTTGTATGCGGTACGATGGCTGCTGATGTCTTTGGCCACCTCTCCTTATGAGGTTGTAGGCATCCAAATCCTGAACAGCATTACGTTCGGCGGATACTACTACATAGGCACGCAGCTGACCTCTACGCTGATTCCGCGGGAGTACCGGGCCTCAGGCCAGGCGCTGTACGCGCTGAGCTGGGGAGGCGTGTCCGGTATAGTCGCCGGTATTGCCGGAGGCTGGGTGTTCCACTATATGGGCGCGGTGGCTATGTACCGACTCGGAGCCGTGCTTGCGCTGCTCGGAGTTGCGGGATTCCTGATCATGTTCGCTCTGATGAACCGTACAAAGTCCTCCACCGGCTGATGATCATATTGCCGCAACGCGCGTGAATCCCTGGCGCGCGTTGCGGCATTGCATGGCGGTCGGTCGAACCCCGCCGGCTTCTCTCGCGGTGCTGCAAATTCAATGCACCGCGAGAGAAGCCAAATTAGGCTGTAAAATCGCAGAACTACGGAGTGAGGACCAAAGTAGTTCCGCCCGTGCAAGGGTTAAAGGTTAAACGATCACCAGGCTTTTTAGAGTACGAAGAAAACCATAACTCATAATTCTTTGGGAGGCGTAAATACCTATGAATAAGCTTAGGATTGGCGTTATTGGCGCAGGTTCGATTTCTGCTATGCATCTGGATGCGTATGCAGCTAACAAGGAAGTCGAGCTTGTTGCTATTTGTGATATGAACCGTGGACGTGCTGAGGAAAAAGCGGCCAAGTACAACATTCCTAATGTGTACACGGATGTGCACGAGCTGCTGGCAAATGAGGAAGTGGATGCGGTTAGTATATGTACCTGGAACAATACGCATGCCGAGTTTAGCATTGCCGCCTTGGAGGCAGGCAAGCATGTTCTATGTGAGAAGCCGCTATGCCAAACCGTAGAGCAGGCGCTTAAGGTGGAGGAAGCAGTCCGCCGCAGTGGAAAAGTGTTCCAGGTCGGCTTCGTCCGCCGCTACGGCCAGACGACACAGATTTTGCGCCGATTCATTGAAGCAGGCGATCTGGGCGAGATTTATTATGCCAAAGCGAGCTATCTGCGTCGTCTCGGCAATCCTGGAGGCTGGTTCTCCGACAAGGAACGCTCAGGCGGCGGCCCTCTAATCGATATCGGTGTACATGTGATCGACCTGTGTTGGTATTTGATGGGCCGACCGAAGGTTAAGTCGGTAAGCGGCAATACGTACTATAAGCTCGGCAACCGCGCCAATGTAGAGTATTTTTCGTTTTATCAGGCGGCGGATTATGATGCAACCAAAAATGACGTTGAAGATATGGCCAATGCGTTGATCCGATTTGAGAACGGTGCATCGCTTATGGTCGATGTGAGCTTTACCCTTCATGCGGTGAAGAACGACACGACAATTTCGATCCATGGAACCAAGGGTGGCGCCCAGGTTGAGCCTGAGCTGCAAATAGCTGCGGAGAAGCATGACGTGATGATCAACCTGCTGCCCCAGGCCGATCGGCTTTCGTTCGATTTCGTAGCGGGCTTCAATAGCGAAATTGAGCATTTTGTGGGCTGCTGCTTGGGACGTCTAGAGACGTTAAGCCCTGTTGAGGATGGCGTCGAGATGATGAAGATGCTATGCGCCGTATATGAATCCGCGGCATCGGGGCAAGAAATTCGGTTCGATATAAACCGCTGAGGCAGGAGAGGGGAGACGGGCTGATGATGATGACGAATAAAATCGGCGTGATAGTAGATAGCTTCGGCATCGGTGTTCGAGAGGGGCTGCTGAAGGCCCGGGAGGTTAATGCGGATGGTGTACAAATATATGCTGTAAGTGGTGAGATGGATCCTCGGACGTTGACGACTGCTGCCCGACAAGAATTGAAGCGGTACATCAACGAGCTTGGTTTGGAAGTGTCAGCGCTTTGCGGCGATCTTGGAGGCCATGGCTTTCAGGATCATCGTGCCAATCCCGAGAAGGTGGATATGTCCAAGCGTATTCTGGAGCTGGCGCTGGAGCTCGGCACCCGGGTCGTGACGACGCATATCGGCATTGTGCCGGATG
Source organism: Paenibacillus radicis (ex Xue et al. 2023) (assembly GCF_024722015.1). Taxonomy (GTDB): domain Bacteria; phylum Bacillota; class Bacilli; order Paenibacillales; family NBRC-103111; genus Paenibacillus_S. Next base: position 125,838 of record NZ_JANQBD010000019.1, read on the forward strand.
ATCCGAAAAGTGAGGTATACGAAACGCTGCAGCTGGCGTGCGAGGAGCTTGGGCAGTACGCGAAGAGCATGGACGCTTATTTTGCCATCGAGACGGGACCGGAGCCTGCCGCGCATCTCAAAGCTTTTCTGGATACATTGAGCACAAACGGTGTGTCCGTCAATTTTGATCCAGCGAACATGGTGATGGTGACAGGGGATGATCCGGTAAACGGCGTCTATTTGCTGAAGGATTATATCGTTCATACGCATGTGAAGGACGGTATTCGTCTTCGTGAGGTGGATCCGCGCTTGGTCTACGGAGCACTGGGCTTTGATCCGATGTCCCATGAGCATATTGCGCAGATGGCAGCCGGGGGCGACAGCTTCCGGGAGGTTCCGCTCGGTGAAGGGAAGGTTGACTTTGACCGGTATTTCGCGGCGCTGCAGGATATTGGCTATGAAGGCTATCTGACGATCGAGAGGGAAGTAGGCGAGCAGCCGGAGGAGGATATCCGCAAGGCCGTTCAATTTATTCGTGCCTACCGCTAAGGGGGCGAAACAGATGGAGGGATTGGAGTGAAAACAAGCTTAAGTGTATGGAGCTGTCATAAATACTTTTACGATCAGACATGGAAAAATATCGATTTCATTCGTTTCACCGGTCAGGAGACCTGCGCTGAAGGTATTGAACTGCTGCATCGCTTTTGGTACCCTGATACCGAGAGTCAAGCTATGATCGAACGGGCGCTTCAGCAAGAAGGGTTGGAGGTAGCTTGTGTCGGTGCGAGCAACAACTTTGCGCTGCCTGATGCTGCTAACCGTACGGAGCAGCTCCGCCAAATTACCGAGTCGGTCGATATAGCGGCCGGGTTCGGGGCGAAGGTCGTACGTGTCTTCTCAGGCAACCGGCAGGAGGGGGTTGATTTCGGTGAGGCTCGGAGTTGGATTGTGGAAGGGCTGAAGACGGCAGCAGAATATGCAGGCGCAAGGAATGTTGTGTTATGCCTGGAAAATCATGGACTATTCGCCGGGAAAGCGGAACAGGTTATGGACATTATCCGGGACGTGGACTCCGAAGCTCTGCGCAGCACGTTCGATATGGGCAATTTCCTGCTGGTCGACGAGCAGCCTGGCTCTGCACTTGACGTTTTGCAAACGATGGTAGGCCATGTACACGCCAAGGATTTTACTCGTGTCGCGGGTAGCTATTCCGGCGAATCGTATGAGGCTTTGAGCGGAGACCGCTACGCAGGCAAGGTGCTTGGCGAAGGAAGTGTGGATGTGCGCGGCCTGTTGTCCCGTCTGCAGACGGGTGGCTATAACAGCTGGGTTACAGTTGAATTCGAAGGAGATGACGAGCAGCGACTGGGCTCGATTCGCTCAGTGGAGTATGTGAAGCAGGTGTTGGAGTCCTTAAACAGCTAGTTGCAGCTTCTTGGTTGGATATGTATGGTATATGTATGGCCGACTCATTACTTATTAAATAAAAACTAGGCAACACACTCGCGCACTGTGAAGGAGGAAATTGTTCATGCCAGAAACCCCGTGCCTGTTAATAGACGTACCCACAATGAACGCGAATATCCGTACCATGGCCGAAGCTGCGCTTCGCCATGGTGCTGCGCTTCGTCCGCATGCGAAAACGCATAAGACGCCTTCGATCGCAAAAGCTCAGATGGAAGCGGGAGCCGTCGGCATTACTGTAGCTAAAATATCGGAAGCCGAGGTCATGGCGGCGCATGGCATCGATAATATTTTCGTAGCCTATCCGCTCGTAACGGCATCCAAAATCGAAAGAGCGGTGCAGCTCAGCCGGAAGATCGAGCTGATTGTCGGTGTGGACAGCGATGAAGGGGCACATCGTTTGTCGCAGGAAGCTGGACGGTTGGGCCATGTGCTGCAAGTGCGGTTGGAGATCGATACCGGGCTGAAACGAACCGGAGTGCTTTACGATGAAGCGGTAGCTCTGGCTGGTCGCATACATGCATTGCCCCATCTGAAACTGACGGGCATCTACACGTTCCGCGGTGCTCTGCTAGAAGGCAAGCCAACGTTGGATCTGGAGCGTGCGGGTCGTGAGGAAGGCGAGCTGATGGTACATCTCGCTGAGGCGATGCGTGAGATTGGCATTCCGATTGCCGACGTCAGCGTCGGTTCGTCCCCAACCGGTCTCTACGCCGCTCAAGTAGAGGGCGTTACGGAAATTCGGCCTGGCACGTATGTATTTAACGACCGGATGCTGGAAGCTTTCGGCGTATGCACTTTGAACGACTGCGCGGCTGTCATTGAGGCAACGGTGGTCAGTCGTCCGTCGGAGCAGTACGCAGTCATCGACGGTGGCAGCAAAACGTTCGCAACCGATGTACAGCCGGGAACGAACCCTTTGCAGCTAAAGGGCTTTGGTCATATTCTCGAAGCTCCGGAGGCTGTGCTGGAACGGCTCTCCGAAGAGCATGGGGTCATACGATTGGAGCCGCATCATACGCTTAAGGTTGGCGACCGAATCCATATTATCCCGAATCATGTTTGCAGCACATTGAATCTGCATAATCATATTTATTTCGTGGACGGCCAGCAGGTGGAGAAGGTATCCGTGCTGGCGCGTGGAATGCTTGAGTAAGGCGGCAGGCCGCTGGAGAAAGGGGAATGTCCATGCTTGATTTAATTATCAAAAATGGCAAAGTCGTTGACGGCACGGGTAACCCGTGGTTTTACGGGGATGTCGGCGTGGCGAATGGCGTGATCGCCGCTGTCGGTCGATTGGATGTGGAGGCGCACCGGATCATCGATGCACAGAAGCGAGTTATCTCGCCTGGCTTTATTGATGGGCATTGCCATTCCGATCTGATGATTCTCGACTACCCGCATAGTGAAATCAAACTACGGCAGGGCGTTACAACGGAGGTTATTGGGAACTGTGGCTTGGCTCCTGCTCCGTTCGTTCCGAGCAGGGCGGAGCTTCTGCAGACCTATGTTCAGCCGGTTCTGGGCTCAACGAGCTGGAAGTGGCCATGGGAAACGGTTGGCGAATATATGGCGCATCTGGCCGGATCCCGTCCATCCGAGCATGTGGCGACTTACGTCGCACACGGCGCGCTGCGGATTGCGGCGATGGGTTTTGAGAACCGGCCGGCGACATCAGCTGAGCTGGAGCATATGAAACAGCTGCTGGAGGAAGGTCTGAAGGCGGGAGCCATCGGTTTCTCCATCGGACTGCTGTATGCCCCGGGCAGCTATACGTCCAAGGAAGAGCTGGTGGAGCTATGCCGTGTGCTGCCTAAGTACAACGGGCTGTTCTCCACGCATATTCGCGGCGAAGGCAACAATCTGCTTCCTTCGGTGAAGGAAGTTATCTGGATTGCTGAAGCTAGCGGCGTTTCTTTGCACATCAGCCATCTGAAGGCGGCGGGTAAGCGTAACTGGGGCAAGGCGCTGGAAGCTCTCGAGCTGATCGAAGACGCGCGCGCTCGTGGTCTCGACGTCACCTGCGACGTATACCCTTACTCCGCGGGCTCAACGATGCTGACAACGGTGCTGCCGCCTTGGACACTGGAAGGCGGCATAGGCAGCACGCTGGAGCGATTCCGTGATCCGGCTCTGCGCCAGCGTGTCAAAAAGGAGCTCGGGGAGGAGCAAACGGAGTGGGATAACCTCGTTTGCTCTACCGGCTGGGAGGCGGTTATTGTTTCATCTGTCCGCCATCCCGAGAATGCAGCGCTGGAAGGTAAGTCCATCGCGGAAATCAGCGAAGTGCGCGGCCAGCATCCGGCTGACTGCGTCATGGATCTGCTGCTGGAGGAGGATGGGCAAGTATCCATCGTCTACTTCCACATGGCGGACAACGATGTGGAGCAGGTGGTGGGCTGGGAGAAGTCGCTGATCGCTTCCGACAGCCTGCATTGTGAGACAGGCAAGCCTCATCCGAGGCTGTATGGCTCGTTCCCGCGCCTGTTCTCCCGCTATGTGCGAGAGAAGAAGACGCTGTCGCTGGAGCAGGCGGTGCGCAAGGTGACCTCGTTCCCGGTGCAGCGGTTCAAGCTCGGGAAGCGCGGCCTTCTCGTGCCGGGTTATGCAGCGGACCTGGCAGTGTTCGATCCTGCAACCATTCATGATCGGGCGACCTTCCAGGACCCGCGTCAATATCCGGAGGGTATCTCCCATGTGATCGTCAATGGCAGTGTTACTCTCGATGATGGTGAGCACACCAAAGCCCGCGAAGGAACGCTCATTAGGGCTCAGCATTGCTGCGGCATCGGTCATCACGATCACTAATCAACTATACAAAACAACTGTACTAAACGACTATATTAATCGACTAAACTAATCGACTATACTAAACAACCATACTAAACAACCATACTAATCGACTGTACTAAACAACCGTACTAAACAACCATATAATCGAGCTCGAACTATATATAATCCAACTTTATTTCCAAAGGAGCTATTTCTTATGTCAACTATCGAAGAACGTCTGAAGCAATTAAATATCGAGCTGCCTCCAGTGGGAGAACCTCGTTTCTCCTACATTCCGTGCAACCGGACCGGCAACCTGCTGTACCTGTCCGGACAAGACTGCCGTATCGACGGCGTACTGATGTACGAAGGAAAGGTCGGCAGTGACTTGACCATCGAGCAGGGGCAGGAAGCCGCCCGTCAGGTTATCATCAATTGTCTCGCCGTTATGAAGAGCTATCTGGGTGACCTTGACCGAGTTGTCAAAATCGTCAAGCTGCTCGGATTCGTGAACAGCGCCCCTGGCTTCGGGGACCAGCCTTACGTCATGAACGGCGCCTCGAATCTGCTCATCGATGTGTTCGGCGAAAGCGGGCGGCACGCGCGCTCCGCGATTGGTACGAGCGACCTGCCTTTTCATACGCCGGTTGAAATTGAATTGATCGTCGAAATCAGAGACTAGACTAGTAAAGAAAAGCAGACCAAAACTGTAAGGTTCCAGTTGGTCTGCTTTTTCTGTTATTGCCTTCAGAAAATCATACTTCGTTGACCATTCTCCGACCATCACTCCACATAAATTCCTGCGAAAATGCAGTTATTTTCTACTGAAATTTGCGTTTGAGAAGAATAAACTGCAAAAATACAGTAATTTTCATGCAATACGGTCCCGTTTCAGCTAAGAATGGAAAAAAGATGCACATTTGCATGAATTCAAGAATACTACGATTAACCACCTAAAAGGATGTAAAATTGCAGGTTTTAGGGTAGGCAACGGCTTCGAATCGAATAATATCTTCTGCTTGCTGCCATTGTCGTTCCTAGAGTCATATCAAGAGTCGAGCTGGGTACGGAGCCGAAACGAATGACTTTGTCATGCGCTGATTTGAGCTTTGAGCCCCCAAAAAAACGAGCCTTTAGAATCGCTTCTAAGGCTCGTTTCGTATTTGGGGAGACCTATTCGAATCTCCTGATATCTCCGCTTTTCAAAAGCGGTGGCCTCGCAAAGTGCTGCTTATTCTTTTGACTGGATGAGCGGGTTGGAGTGTAGTAAAATGGATACCAAAATGGTTATCCAAAGGAGAAAGCTATGTGCCGAAATATTAAAACACTTTTCAACTTCGACCCTCCAGCTACCGATAACGAGATTCAGGCAGCATCGCTCCAATTCGTGAGAAAGCTCACAGGCTTCACCGTACCTTCGAAGGCAAATGAGGCAGCATTCAATCGTGCTATTGAGGAGATCACTGTGGTTGCTCAGAACCTGTTGGACTCGCTAGTAACCAATGCTGAACCTCGCAACCGTGAGGTTGAGATCGAACGTGCCCGAGTTAGATCTGCCAAAAGATTCGGATCTGCAGAGGATTAACTTGGAGCTCCTTACTGATACTGAGAAAAATCAATGCTTAGTAAAGTGAAATTAGCTTTGCAGGAAGTATGGACACCGACAACCTTGAGGAAATAAAAGCAGTACCACCCCATGTCAAAAGGTTTTCGACATAGCCTAATGTATCTGCATTAAATGTACCAATGATTCGTTGCAATGCAAGTAAGTCATAGCTCATGCTTTTTTCATCTGTCACAATAGGATATAGCGCTCCCAGAGCAAGAACCTCACCCTTAGTCGGAGTTTTCAGCTTTCCGTTATCATTGTAATATTGCGATAAATAATCGTAGCCCTTATTGCTTATGTCTATGGTAAAAAGCACATCAAGTCGAGGGCTCCCCACACTAACCTTATAGTTATCCTCATAATTCACATTAAACGTATAGTAACTATTATATGCATCGACATCGAACAGCTTCCTCAGAACCTTATTTCTGAAGGAATAAATATAAGAACTAATGTATCCTCCGCTACCTCCGGAATCAATAGTAACTAATATGTCCGCTACTTTATCTTTGTCAAAATCCCCGAGGAACAGTCTGCCATTATAGCCGGCGTTATTCGGAGAATTCACCGTTGTTCTAATTTTGGAATGCCCATCTTGGATGACGAGGGTTATATGATCAGCAAACAATCCTGATTGTCCATCGGGTTTATTGCCGTATAAGTACACGTTATCAAGTATTCCGTCTCCGGTTACATCGGCTTGCTTCATATCCAGTAAAAATAGATTGTTTGACATAGGATTTCTTCCATACATTTGTTGGTATCCTTGAGATTGCCAGCTCATTGCAAGAACCTCCGTTTACGATTTTGTAGAGTTTTTCCATCGTATGCGGATGCCTAGTGGAATGTGTTTTGAAGCTATTAAAACAGCCTGGTGCCTGTTACGGCGCTGGGCTGCTGAATTTTAGAACCATTTTTCCGGATTGGTGGATGTCCTTAAAGGCTTCTATGATTTCTTCTTTGCTGTTCCTAACTTAAGAGAGTCAGATGGATCGTCTTTTAATGGATCGAAGTGCGGCTTTGCCACCTTATTTATCTCTAATCAAACTATCTTTATTCGAAGATTAATATCTTGAATTAAAGATATGTGAGAAGAGATGATATATCATGAGCAGCAAACAAATGTTCACCAACCGAACGCGTATTGAAAGCGCATGAGTATGGTTTATGGAGAAGGCAATAAGACCCTTGACAAGGGAATGCATGTTCGATAACCTCTTAGATGTAATTAAAATACATAAGTAACTATGAGGTGAGGTGGACTAATGCCGTTGTATAAAAAATTGGTGCGTGATGCAATTCCACAAATAATCGAATCCAAAGGGGAATCCTGCATTTACGAGATTTTGGATAATGATAACTATATAATAGAGTTGCGCAAAAAATTAGATGAAGAAGTTATAGAATATATGAAGGCAGACAATCTGGAGGATGCTACTGAAGAGTTGGCGGACATGCTGGAAGTTATTCATGCTTATGCGTCCATTCACGGAGTAAGTATTGAGCAAGCAGAGTCTTTGAGAATGAAGAAGGCAGCTGAAAGAGGCGGCTTTGCGAAAAGGGTTTTCCTGGTTGAGGTATTGGATTAGTTCGAATGCGTATATAGTGTGTAAATAAAATCATCCTCATGGAGAGGGAGAGGAGGCGGCAAAGATCAACATTTATGATACCGTATCTATCCTGGTGGCAGGAGTTGTATTTCTGGCGATGGTATCCATTGTGTATGTGAGCTGGAGGAATGGAATATCGCCTATGCCTTCCTCGGCTCCAACTCGCCTTGCGGTAGCGAACGAGATCAATCAAATCTCAGGTCGTGGCACGATCGTAGAAGCGGGCTCAGGCTGGGGAACGCTTGCACTGCATCTAATGCAGCACTGTCCGGGCTGGAGGATCATAGGGATCGAAAATTCGCCGGTACCTTTGTGGGTTTCGAGAACATGGGTCAGGGTGGCTTTTCCTAAAATATCCGGAAACTCTGAAGCTTCGGCTGTCACACGTGACCCTATTGCCTTCATCCGCGGTGATATTTACGACTATCCTTATGAAAGTGCGGATGTTGTTGTGTGCTACTTGTACCCTGGCGCGATGAAGCGGCTTAGCGTAATTCTTGGGGAGCGGCTGGCGCCGAACGCGCGGATTGTCAGCATTTGTTTCGCACTACCCGGCTGGCGGCCGGAAAGAGTAGTTACATGCGGAGATGTATTCCGTACCAAGGTATACGTATATACCATGGAGGGAAATGATCGTGGGGCGGGTTAAAAGCTAGTAAGGTAGCTTGCCTTTTTATCTTCATCGAATGAGCTTCGAATAGAAGCTTTTCTAATAATATCAGAATTAATAAGTTTTCAGCGGAGCTGAACAATTCTGATATTGCAAGAAAAGCTACCGCTAAGACACGAATGTATCTTCATCGAATGAGCTTCGAATAGAAGCTTTTCTTATAATTCTCATATCTTAGGGTAAACGCTTGCGTTGTGGAGCAATTCGTTCTACAATACTCCCAACCATTGAAATCGCTATCATTTAATAAAGGAATGAAGAACATGGTGGGGAAACTTTTTGCGTTTAACAAGAGCATTTTTGGCAGACTCCTAGCAACTTTTATTCTACTTAGTATTATTCCCATGAGTGTAGTTGGTCTCGTATCTTTTAAAGTTTCTGAGAAGCTGCTGGATGCGCAGGTAAGCAAATCAAATATTGATACACTTGAGCAAATCGACAAAAATATAAGTGTGCTTCTTGACCAAGTCAGTGCAATCGTAAACATCTACAATATGAATGATGAGCTGGAGTCGATGCTAACCAAAACTTATAGCAATATCTACGACCAGCTTCAAGATCAGGCCAAAGTGGAGAACAGTATGCTGCGTTATTCCTTTGCATTTGATTGGCTTAATTTCCAATCCTTTCTCATCGGTCAAAATGGGCTTATCTATACTCAAAACTATCAGAACAATATCGTAGATCCTGACCGCCTTCTGGGCTATCAATGGAATGACTATCTGGCTAAAGTACCTGATAGAATCACTTGGCTTAGCACCCACAAAAGCTTCTTGAAGAACAACGAAGGAGTCAACGTATTTACAGCAGCCAAATTATTACAGACAGCTAATACGAACAAGTCTTATGGCGTATTCGTCTTAAGTGTCAATGAAAATAATTTATATAACATTTATAAAAACCTGTTGAACAATGGGAAGGAAATTTTTATTCTGGATTCTAACTTGAACATCATCTCACACAGCAATAGAGAGCGGGTTGGCGGAAAGATGGAAGGCGAACCTTATGTACAATGGTTATCTGATAACGATGAGAGCTACAAAATTTCCACGATCAACAACGAGAAGTACCTCACTTTATATAAAAAGATAAGCCGGGTGGATTGGTACATTGTCGAGAAAATTCCGATGTCCGCGATTTACAAAGACATCGATGTGTTGAAATCAAAAGTGTTTCTTATTGCCTTTATTTGTGTCTTACTGTCCTTGGCAGCTGCTTTGTTCATTTCTCGAACGATCGCCATGCCGCTTGGGAAATTATCGAGACGGATTCAAACCTATTTGCTAAAAGGAAATTCCGAATCTATCAAATCGCCCTCACCGGTAAATGAGATTAATTTGTTGACCACCGAATACGATAACATGATCAATAAACTTGATCGGACGATTGGCGATTTAGTGAAAAATCAGGAAGAGAAGCGGGTGGCTGAGCTGCAGGCACTGCAAATGCAGATTAATCCCCATTTTTTGTACAATACGCTGAATTCTATTAAATGCTTGGTCTGGGTCCAAAAAACGCATTTAATCGAACCTACCATCAACGCGCTCGTCAATTTGCTCGAACAAACGATTAACCGTAGTGACGAGCTTATCAGCATCCAGGATGAAATCGATAATATCGATCACTATATTTATATTCAACAAATACGAACGTCCCAAACGATCACGATGAATTACAAAATAGATGAACAGCTCATGCCATACAAGCTGCCGAAGCTGCTCTTACAGCCCATCATTGAAAATGCAATTTTCCACGGGATCGAACCGAATAAGACAACCGGCACCATTTCGGTGTATGGATCGTCATACAGAGGCGGCATAAAAATTGAAATTATCGATAACGGAGTTGGAATGAGCGAGGAAGATATCGATCGTATTTTTAACGAAACAGGCAATCAATCCTCCTCACGCTTCAGCGGGATAGGAGTTCGCAACGTCGATGAACGATTGAAATTGAATTTCGGATTACAATATGGTTTAACGATAAATAGCCAGCCTGGGATGGGGACATCGGTTACCCTTACACTTCCAAAAGTACAATGAGATTGAAAGAGGTGAAAGCACATGTATAAGGTCATCATTGTAGACGATGAAAAGCTGTTACGCCAAGGCTTTATCCATATGACGGACTGGTCCGTAAACGGCTTTGAAATCGTTGGTGACGCGTCCAACGGAATCGAAGCATTGGAGCTTGTAGAACGTTATCAGCCTGACATTGTTGTGACGGATATTCGCATGCCTGGCATGGACGGAATTGAATTGACTCGAATCCTTAAGCAGAGATATAAGGACATTCAGGTCATAGTGTTGAGCAGCTATAATGATTTTGAATATGTGAAGGAAACGCTGCAGCTGGGTGCGCTGGACTATATTTTGAAGCCTAAGATGCAATATACCGACTTGGTGAACGCCATGGAAAAGGCCAAAGCGAACAAACATCATAAGGAGCTGGCTAAGGATACTCAAAGCGAACTAAGGAAAAAGTCCATGCAGAGCTTCTTTAAAAGCCTACTGTGTGAGACCAGCCAAACCGATGAGGCGATCCTGGAACAGATTATAGCTTTTAGTCTACCGCTGCAGCCAGGTCCTATGCGTTTAATATCGATTCAACTTGAGCTTCTGGAAACCAATTCTGCCTCGGATGCTCCCCAAGAGGGAGAGTTCACAAATACTATAGTTAACGAATTGCAAGCCATGCTCCTGCAGCAACAGAATGGCTGCTGCTTTGCGGTTAATCCGCTGCAGCTTATCGTCATTATGAACACGTCAGAGGACGAGTACAGGGATCTGATTGCTCCTGCTTTTGCAGCCTGCGATGTGCAGCACTGGCTATGCGTGAGCGAATTGTTTTCCGAATTCAGCGATATTCCTTCGGTATATCAAAGACTGCTGGCCCTCTCGCCGTACCGGTTTTACATAAATTCAGGTTCGGTAATGAAGGAGGCTGAGCTTGCAGAGCTTAAAACCAGCATGGATTTGCCATTTAAAAACTTTAACGAGTACATTGATAAACAAGACTTCCCAGGAATTTACGAGAAGGTGCAGCAGTTCATTACAGACAGCATTCAAACTAAGAATTACATAGACCCCTATGCCATACGGAATGGATTTATTGAAGTTTGCTACTATATTATCCATAGACTTGATGAGATGGGATTAGAGATCGACGAGCTCCACAAGCGCAAGATTACTTTTTTTAAATCAATTGAGAATACCCGGAATGTGACCGATTGTTTACAGGTGCTTAAGCATATATTGAACGAAATTGAAACTTTTTTGAAGGATAGCCGGAATGGGAATTACAGTCCTACGGTAAAATCCATTATTTATTTCATTCATCAGCATTACAGGGAGGATATTTCCTTGCAATCCATCGCGCTTCAATTCCATCTTAACAAAAGCTATCTAAGCCAGTTATTTAAATTGCAAACAGGGGAAACTCTCAATAATTACTTAATAAACCTGCGAATTGATGAAGCGAAAGCACTGTTGAGGCAGTCCAGCTCTAACATTTATACGGTTTGCCAAGCGATCGGTTATTCAAATCCGAGCTACTTCGGTCAAGTATTCAAAAAGGTAGTCGGCATGAAGCCTTCCGAGTATAGCAAATTGTACAATAAATAATGAAAAGCCTGCTGATGGCATAATAAAAACCTAGCGGGAGATGATTTGTTATCACCCCGCTAGGTCCTTTTTAAATCTTAGAGCAGCCCACCTACGTTTGTGTGTCGAGAGGAAGGGGAGGACTTATCCACCTTCACTTACCGCTACTGTGGAGCAGCTTGAAGCATTCTAATCACAGTGACGACAACCTCTGCTCTAGTCGCTCTTTCGTTAGGCGCGAAGAGATTGGCGCTTCGTCCGTTAACGATTCCCTTTGCAGTTGCAGCTGCTACATAGCCTTTGGCCCATGAAGGAATGTCAGCTTCATCGGCGAAGCTTGGTTTAGTCAGATTATTATCTGACAGCTTCAATGCCCGGCCTACTATGGCAGCTATCTCAGCTCGGGAGATCGGCTGGTCGGGGCGGAAGGTGTTATCTTCATAGCCAGTGATCCAACCTGCGTTAACAGCGCTGCTGACGCCCTCTAACGCCCAGCTTGGAATCTGATTGGCGTCAGAGAAAGCCAGCTTTTCTGTCTTTCCTTGCAAATGCAAGGCTCTGGATATCATTAACGTAAACTCAGCTCGGGTAATCATGTGATCGGGCAGGAAAGAGCCATCGCTGTACCCGTTAATGATTCCTTTGCTTGCTCCATCCTCAATCTGTGCTTGTGCCCAGTGCCCCTGAATATCCTTCCAATTCATACTTTCCGATGGTTTTGACTTATCTTCAGGCTTGGAAGCTTCTTTATTCTTGGCAAAAACTGCAAATTTGGTAAAGTGGTCTACGGTTGCCGTAATGGTAGTGCCGCTAACGGTACCGCCTATTTCCACCCATGTCTTTGCAGACTCGTCATAATAGAAGATGGAAGCCAGATTATCTCTTAATAAGGCAGCATCCAACTGTAGCGTAAGAGTAACCGGATTTTTAAAATTGCCATTGATATTCTTTGAAATTTCGAAAATAGGACTGATCAGCTTCATCTTATCGGTTTTCAGGCTGTCCGTCAGTTCAAGCTTTTGAATGCTGATTTGAGCTGCTTCGCTGAGCGCTCCTTCAGGAATCACAACCGATGCTTCATCCCCTAAGCTGACTTTACCTGAAGCCCCGGCAGCTATCGATATGCTGTTTGAAGGTTGCGTATTCACCGATGCACCGCCACCTCCACGTGAAGACGAGTGGGAGCCGGTGGATTGTGCAGCTGTAAATTTAAAAGCAGTGATCGAATGAGCAGGATACGTGTAGTTAAAAGTATTCGAGTTGATAGCGAGCACACTCGTGTCAATGTCCACTGTATTCGGCTTTTCATTGGTGTTAATGTCTTCAAGCTTATCCGAGTTCAAGGTCCATACTTCAGCCGACTGTGCTTTATAACCGGATAGTTCCACAGCGGAAGCTACTGCATCGGTTGCGTCTTGATTCAGAACAATCATATACAGATCATTATCGGTTCTGGAAGCTACCGTCATCAATTTGCTAATATTTTGATCCTGGTTGTCAATATTGACCGTTCTTACCGGATTATTATCGATGGTCGATTTCACTTGGTTTGCACCGCTCATATGCGTAAACATTTTGTACATGTAAGCGGAAGCTGAAGGCAAGAACGTATACGTGTCAAATAATGCCATAGGTACGGCAGACTTGTTCTCGAACCATCTGTCAATCAGCGAATGCCTCAAAGCGTATTCCAAATCCATATCGATAAAATGCATGAGCATATTGGCGGTTTGCAGAGTAGCTCCCAAGGACCCCTCATATAAAAGAGCGGTTTTGGTTACCCCATTCTCCTGATAGGTCTTAGACTCACCATCATGCTGACCGAATTCCGTTACAATTGGCTTGATATTGCGCCCTGATACTGTAGCGGATGAGTGTGCGATCTCCTTAACTTCTCGAACCCTTGCTTCTGAATCCAACATAGTGGCATAGTGATATTTGGCAACGTTATTTGGATCATAAGGAGTAGTCATTGATAAGCCAACCACAGGCTCCTTTTTTATCCCGACGTAAGGATGGATGACAATTCCGTCGTAAGGAACCGTATTGCCAAGTGCTGCTATGGCGTAGCTCTGGTCCATGGAGCTGTAAATCTTGATTGTCGGATCTACCGCTTTCATCCTGGCATAATATTCGCCAACCCCGGCATGTGTTGTCTGATAGGTAACTTTAATTTCTTTGCCGGCAGCAGGGATATTGCCATGGGTGCCGTCTCCAAACTTGATCGCACCGGTAGTATAATCCAGTTCAAACGAATAGGTTGCTCCGGTCACAGCTAGATTGGATACTTGAGTCCAATTCTGCGCTTGCCAGAGGTCATTTTTGCCTGTAGCAGGGTTATACATATTATTGCCAATGGATACCTCTACCTGTGATCCCGCATCAATCGGAGCGTATTTGACATACTTCACCTGGTTCGGCTTGCCATCGCTTTTGGAAGCATCCGTCGGGTCCGTTTCTCTCCAATCATCAATTAGTCCCGTCTTCTGCTGGGTAAATTTCACCGTACCGCCATTGGCATATAAATAGGCCGTCTTTAGATCGGAATTACTGTTTAAAGCTAGCACTGCGGGATCCTGGGAAATAATTTGCCCAGACATCCAATAATTTTGGCCATAAAAATTAATTTCATTTCCAAGCTCAAAGGTTTTGATGTTATAGGGGGCCGGATGTCCATTCTGTGCGCGCTTCATCGCCCATGGATGTGCAGCGTCGGCAGGAGAATTCAAATACTCTACGAGCTCGGCGGCATCCTGCGGGTTCCCGTTCCCTACATTATATACATAGGGCGTATCGAAGCCATGCTTTTCAGAATAACGCATAGCTTCATCCAAGCCAAAATCGGCTTTCTCCGGGCCGTTGCCTAAATAAGGGTTGACCTCATTCAATCTTTGATCAACAGGTCCTATGGAGCGTTTCCACCAAAAAAGGTTAGCTGTTGTCCCACCCGGATACCGAAGGGATTTCAAACCGATATCGGCTAGTTTCTTGTCAAACTCGGCATAAACACTTTTAGTAACAGGATCCCACATGCCGACTCCATTGACAAAATAGCGATGGTTGACGCCGAACAGGCCAGGTTTGATAGAATGAAGCACATTATTTGCTTCTACCGTGATTTTCGTGCTCGATGCTTCAGCAGCAGCGACAGCTTGAGGAGTCATCACGCCTCCTACAAACATGGATGCAAATAACAATAGGCTCGTGAATCCGCTTACACTTTTATTGAATGATTGCATTGTTGACCTCCCAAATAGTTAATTATAGTTAACGACAGGTATGTCTCTATGCTTGTTATTTCTATCGAGACATACCCATCGGTCCTATTCCAGACCTAGACGTGAATACTGCTCATCGGGCGAGTCATGATCCTCTAATGCTTTGCGCAGCAGCTCTAACATCCTCAACTCCACCGTTTTATCGTGAACTGGATGATTCTGTCCATAATCGTCTATGTTATGGAAGAGCAGATGCTCTCTTATAAACGTACTGTTGACATGAAAGGACTGTGTTTGATCCTTCATTCGCACATTATCTCCCGGTATTTTGTACACGGGAAAGTCCGTCCATTTCAGAAATGGACCTGTCTCAATGCGACTGGGATCAATAATATGATCTGACCCGTAATAATGGCCTATCGTTGTTGGCATAGCCGTGTACAGATGGATCGGTGAATTGTCTTCCTGTGCCGAAGCTCTGAAGTAGGTGTAAGATCCGTCAGTGATATTAACGTTTTTCCCGAAATAGCCGTATAGAGCGCAGTCCCTGATGGCAGAAGCATCACCGCGTATCAAGGGCAACCATGATTTGCCATGCAGCTTGTTCTGGCAGCAGCCTGGATCCACTCCGAAATGCTCCAGCAAGGTTGGGAACACATCGATGTTTTGCGTCAACGCATCGATCCGTTTTCCAGCATACTTGCTTCCCGGCATATGAACCATAAGAGGAATATGGGCAATTTCGTTGTATGCAGGCATAATATTTTTGGCCATAAAGTTATGCTCACCGAGCAAATATCCATGATCGGAGGTGAAAATTAACAAGGTGTCCTCCCACAACCCCTGTTGATCCATCGTATCCAGAAGCTTGCCGACCGAACGGTCCGTCATGGTCAGCAATGCAGCGTAACGCTTCCGTATATGCTTCAGTGCATCGTCCGGCACATTCACCTGTCCATACTCCGGCCAGTAGTAGGACGGACCTTCGTAATCGTCCTCGTAATCATCGAGCTCGCTGTCCGGCAAGTCGAACGGCTCATGTGGATCGAATGCCTCCACCCATAGAAGATAATGATCTTCCTCTCGATTATCTTCAAGCCAATTCAATGCAGATTGGATCGTTTTCGGTGAGGAATAGTCTTCCTCAGTATGAAACTGTGTTCTATTGAGCGCATACTGCGGCATAAATTTGCCGATCTGCTCCGGTTTCTCGGGTGGGCTGACTCTGGAAACCCATGAATCCAGCTCTTGACCACGGATGAAATCCCAAGTGTTGAACTGTTGGCAATAATTTTCTCCGCCTACACGGAAATAATGGTAATGGTCTGTTGCTATATGCGAAAATATTCCATTATCCCGCAGCACCTGCGGTAAAGTATGATCAAATGGCTCTATCGGCCCCCAATTACGCTCAAGAAACCCAAGCCTCCCGGTCAGCATATCCCTGCGTGCAGGCATGCAAGGCAGAGAGCCTGACCAATGGTTGGTGAAAACAGCCGATTTCTCAGCCAGCCTGTCCAAATTGGGCGTTGCGATGCCTGATGCGCCATAAGCGCTAAGATAATGCCGGTTGACCGAGTCCAAGAGCAATACGATTGCTTTCATTATGCTTTCTCCTTTTTTCTACGTAATTAGCCTTTAATTCCCGAAGTGACAATACCTTCAACAAAGTACTTTTGCGTAAACAAGAATAGAATTAATAGCGGTAAAATGATTAACGTCGTTGCCGACATAAGAAGATTCCATTGTACCTGGGTTTCGTCACGGAACATCGTTAAGGCGAGCTGAACGGTTTTCATCTCATCCGCATTGGTAACAATGAGTGGCCATGTATATTCATTCCAGGATTGGGTAGCCTTTAATGCTACGAGGGTTGCAAAGATCGGCTTGCTGACAGGCACATAAATGTACAAAAATGTTTGAACACGAGTTAAGCCGTCAATTTTCGCAGCATCATCCAGTTCTTTAGGAAAGCCAAGATAAAATTGCCTGAACAAAAACACACCGAAGGAACCTGCAACGTAAGGAGCAATTAAGCCCATATAGGAATTAATCCAGCCTAATCCGCCTTGCCCGAACAGATCATTGCCACCTGCAAGAGGAATATGCTTCAGAATCAAGAACACCGGAATCATAGTCACCTGAGGAGGAATCATTAAACCTATCAAGGAAATCAAGAACAGGATATCCCTACCCTTAAAGTTCAATCTGCCAAAGCTATAGCCGGCAATAGAGTTAAGCAATAAGCTTACAATGACTGTAATGACCGTCACAAACACGGAGTTAAAAAAGTATTTTCCCCAGCTGCCCCTGCTCATAGCCTCGACATAATTATGCCAAACCCATGTTTCCGGGAAAAAAATAAACTGTGGAGCCATTATATCCCCCATCGTTTTCAGCGATGTTAAAACCATCAATATAAAAGGGAATAGCATGAGTAAAGAGCAGATTAGTACAATTACAGAAAGCCCTAGCCTGGATTTCGTATCTTCCATACCGTATCAACCACCTTATTTAATCAATGTCATTACCTTGGCCATATTTGAAATTGACGATGGTAATAACCGCAATAATCGCCAGCAAAACCGTTGCCATAGCAGACGAGTAGCCTAATTGGAATTCACCGAATGCACGGTTATATATTTGATGAACAATGGTTGTCGTTGAATTCATCGGACCGCCGTTGGTCAAAATTTTAATTTGTTCAAATACGTTGAAATTGTTAATTAAGCCTGTAATCAATAGAAAAAAAGTGATTGGCTTCAGCATAGGTATCGTGATGTAAAAAAACTTGTGCATTGTATGGGCACCATCTACAGAAGCCGCCTCATACAAGTCGCGCGGAACACCTTGTAACCCGGCCAAATAGATGACCATGTTGTAGCCTACGAATTTCCATATTCCCATAATAATAAGGGCAACCATCGCCCAATTAGCGTCAAAGAGCCATTGCTTTCCTTGCAGATGAAAAACGCCTAGAACGGTATTGGCGATACCGCGAGACGGTTCATAAATCCACAGCCAGATCATGGATACAGCAACCATGGAGGTTACATGAGGCGTGAAAAATCCCGTTCTGAAGAAGGAAAGACCAATTAATTTGTTATTTAATAATCCCGCAAAAATCAAACCAAGAGCAAGCGTAAAGAAGAGGGTAAAAAAAGTGTATATGACCGTATTCTTGAGAGATATCCAGAAAAAGGTATCATCCCATAATACTCTATAGTTTTTGAACCCGATAAAATCCATACGGTTCATGTCATAATTGGTAAAGCTTAAATAGATGTTCATCAGAATGGGAAGCAGGACGAAGATAAGCAAAAATAAATAAAATGGAGCAATTAGCGCATAACCAATCGGATCACGGTCTAGCTGCTGTTTTTTCAATCTACTGCTTGCTGCCGCTTCATGGGGTACTGTGCTTGCATTCATTGTGGTTCTCCTTCCAGCCCAAAATCACAATCTTAAGCATCAGGCTTGCAGAGCTTATTAGCTGCTATCACTGCAAACCTGATGATTGAACCGTATCCTTATTTGCTAATGTTTTTCAGCTCTTTTTCAACATTCTCTTGGGCGTCCTTCAGAGCTTGCTCAGGAGATTTCTTCTTGCTCATCGCTTCCTCATAAGACTGGATAATGTATTTGTTGTATAGAGTTAACCATGGAACAACAGGCTTCCCTTTACCGTTCTTCACATAATCCAATAAAACACTGTTAAAGGCTGGGTCCTCGTCAGTAAATTGTTTTTCCAGCGATTTTTTCACAACGGGGATTTTCAAATCCTTATATCGCTTCCATACTTGATCGTTGGACATCATAAATTTAATAAATTCGAAGGCTTCATCCTTATGCTTGCTCGTGTTTCCGATCGTAAACAGACGGTAGCCGTTGAAAGCGACTTTAGCTTCCTTCTTTAGCACCGGGGCAAAACCTAGCTTGTCCTTTAGATCAGGATTGTTTTTGATGAGATTACTAATTCCACTGGTTTGCAAAAAGGACATCGCAGACTTACCGCTTATAAAAGGAATTTCATCCTTTTTTTGGTAATTGTAAGGAATGCTTACTTTTTTACTGTCCAAATCGACCAAAAACTTTAAGCCTTCGATCGCTTTGCTGTCGTTCAGAACGGGCACGCTTTGCTGTTCATCAATTAACTTTGCGCCATTTTGACGTAAAAAGGGCTCTACAAACACATCCGCGGAAGTATAAGGAATATCAAAGCCGGCGCGAGTGACGTTACCGTTAGCATCCTTCTTGGTCAGTTTCTCAGCGTAACTCGCCAATTCCTCCCAAGTTGCCGGCGGTTTGTTAGGATCCAAGCCTGCTTCTTGAAAATAATCCTTACGGTAAGTCAGAATTTCCGGTGCCGGGAAGAAACCGAGACCCAATGTTTTATCCTGATATTTACCTGCGGTCATTGCGCTTTCCATAACATCGGCCTTCTCATCCCACTTGCTGATATAAGCATCCAATGGGGCAAAATCACCTTTGGTTCCCCTTGATCCCATGAAAGCCAGGTAGGCGGAGAAAATGTCTGGCATCGTCCCGCTAAGCTTTGCCGCGTTTAGCTTGGTATCAATATCTTCTGCAGCGGAGGGCAATACGGTCGTTTCAATCTGAACATTGGGATGCAGCTTTTCGAATTCCTTCGCAGCGTTGTTGAAATATTCATCATTTGCTTTATCTGCACCTGGAAACCAGAATGTTAATTTAACCGGCTCTTTGCTTCCGGTTTCCTTGCCTGATCCTGATTGATTCGCAGGACTGGAGCTGCAACCTGCCAGAAGACCCCCTAACATGACTGCACTAAGCGTTAATGCGGATACTTTTTTTACATTCACTTTATACAACCTCCCCTTTTCGCTTTATAATGGTACCTCTATTTCTGTAACGGTAACCATTGCTTACTTCATTATTATAGATAACGCTTTCTTTTGGTGGAAGAATTGAAGTTTAGGTAATTCCTTTACTTGTACAGTAGTTTTTCCAGAAGCCCCGATAATAAAAAGCTCCTGAGCTCAAATATCAAAAAATATGCATATAAAACCTTAAAAAATTTAGGTGCGTGGAGATTAAGTCATAACTTAGCTTGTTACTTGGTATATAATGGAATTACGAAAAATCCAAATCACAGGAGGAGAGTTGGGGACATACATGGCTATATTTGACGTAGAAGGAGACCGTTTTACTTATAATGGCGAGCAGATACGTATTTTGTCCGGAGCGGTGCATTACTTTCGTGTGGTTCGGGCCTATTGGGAGGACAGGCTTCTTAAGTTGAAATCATGCGGTTTTAATACCGTAGAGACCTATGTCCCATGGAATTTTCATGAACCGGAGGAAGGGCAGTTCTACTTCGAGGGCATGGCGGATTTGGTTCGTTTTATCGAGAAGGCGGGGGAGCTTGGTCTGCATGTTATCGTTCGCCCCAGCCCTTATATTTGTGCGGAATGGGAGTTTGGGGGCTTGCCCGGCTGGCTGCTGAGATATCCGGATATTCGGCTGCGCTGCTCGGATCCGTTGTTTCTGTCCAAAGTGGATGCTTACTATGACGTGTTGATTCCTAGGCTTGTTCCATTGCTTTGTACAAACGGGGGACCTGTTATTGCTGTTCAGGTGGAGAATGAATACGGCAGCTATGGCAACGACAAGGCTTACCTGGAGCATATCCGGCAAGGGCTTCTCCAACGCGGAATCGATGTGCTTCTGTTCACTTCCGATGGGCCTACGGACCAAATGCTTCAAGGGGGAACGCTTGAGAATGTGCTGGCTACCGTTAACTTTGGCTCCCAGACAGCAGAGTCTTTTGCGAAGCTTCAAGAATACCGCCCCGGACAGCCGTTGTTTTGCATGGAATATTGGAATGGCTGGTTCGATCATTGGCTAGAGGATCATCATACTCGTGATGCCATAGATGCAGCCAACGTATTCGGTGATATGCTGGAAGCGGGTGCCTCCGTCAACTTTTATATGTTCCACGGCGGTACCAATTTCGGGTTTACTAACGGAGCCAATCATATAAAAGCTTATGAACCGACTATCACAAGCTACGATTATGATAGTCCGCTTAACGAGTGGGGCGAGCCGACGGAAAAATATTATGCCATAAGAGAGACCTTGTCTAAGTATGCGGATATTGGACAGCTGGAGCTTCCCAAGCCTATGCCCAAGAAAAGCTATGGCACTGTAAAAGTAACCGGGCGTGCTGATTTGTTCTGTCAGTTGAATCGAATTTCTGAGGCCATACATAGTGTATGCCCTGAACCCATGGAGAAGCTGGGACAATCTTATGGCTTCATCCTGTACACGGCGCAGTTGAGTGGACCCCGAAATGGACAGGAGCTTCATTTGCAGGAGGTTCATGACCGGGCACAGATCTTTCTGAACGGTACGGAGCTGGGGGTGGTCGAGCGTTGGAATCCTCAGCCATTGAAAATAGAGGTACCGCAAGAAGGGGCAAGGCTTGATATTCTGGTCGAAAATATGGGGAGAATTAACTACGGCCCATTATTGAAGGATTATAAAGGAATTACCGAAGGCGTCCGCTTGGACAATCAGTTCCAGTTCGGCTGGAGCATGCATCCGCTGCCGATGGAGCAGTTGGAGCAGCTTCAATTTGAAGTTCTTACAGATGGCGATTCTATTGACGGCCCGGCCTTCTACAAGGCTAACTTCCATGTTGGAGAGATCGCGGATACCTTTTTAAGCTTGGAAGGCTGGAGCAAAGGTGTAGCTTTTATAAACGGCTTTAACCTCGGGAGATACTGGAATGTTGGACCTCAAAAAACATTGTATGTCCCAGGGCCCTTGCTGCGTGATGGAGATAATGAATTAATTCTTTTTGAGCTGCATGGCTCCAAACATGCTGAGGTTGCTTTTATAGATGTCCCCGATTTGGGTAAAGAGGCAGCTATTACGCCTGAGTTTTAGTATGAGCCGCTGGATGCATCTTCAAATAAAAGCTTGCAGCTGCATCTGCAGAGTACACAATAAACCAGACGTACTTTTGTTAAGAACCGATATGGGTTCTTTTTTTTTACATATATAGAATTTATATGTTTCGGGGCTCCCCGCTAAGTATCTGAATCAACTTCGAAGCAAGACCCCACTTTGTGGGGATATTTTATGCAAAAAACAAGAGGTCTATGGCGATGCGGAATTGAGCAGATTACTGGATGTAGATCTTTCCAAATACAGCCAATTCGTATACTATTAGTAAAGATATACATCATGTGAAGGGGAGTTATCGATATGCACGATAGATCGAAACCCAGAGCCGCTCATAATGTCGCGGCCTCCAGCCGCTCCACTGCACAGCAGGGAGGGCAGACCACGCAGACGGCCCCATTTCCAACGGGTGGATTTGGCATGTCTTCGACAGCAGGTATCATGCAGCTTCAGCGTTCGATAGGTAATCAAGCGGTAGGCAGAATGATGATGGACAAGCGTATTCAACGCAATACGTCGGGTTCTCCTCCTGTTCCTACTAAGCTGCCCGCATCTCTGCCGAATTCGAAGGCAGCTTCGATGAAATCGATTATGGGTGCTCATTTGCGTGATTATGACAAACAGACCGATGCTGCAACCAATAGTGAGACGTTTACCGTCCAGGAAGATAAAATGATAGGATCCAAGATTAGTTTCCGTGGCGAATTTGAAACCTATGATGTAACCGATAGTACAGGCAAATGGAAATTAGCCAAGTTTGATGGTAAACACGGATTTATTCGAAGCAATAAGATTGGGGAAATCAAGGGACTGTCGGGAGCGAGGGACAAGCTTCAGCAGATCACGGCGCAGCAAGCGCCTAATACTCGCATGGATCAGATCGGTGCTCCTGCCGAAGAAGAAACGGCTAGTATTGAAGATAGGATTGAAATGATCGGTGAGGGAAGCGATATAATAAACACCGGACCGGGCGGCGTTTCAGAATCGTTGGATATTCGTATTGATGATATCGATGGTGTTGAGGGTAAAGAAGAATTAAAAGAGGAGCTGGAGCTGCAAAATGCCAAATTAGGCATGGCAACGGCTCCGGGGGACATGTTAATGTCCGGTCTCAACGGTCTCGTAGCGATGAAGAAGATTGTGGACACGGTTAATGACACGGAAAAATCGGCTACAGAGAAAGGCTTTGACATCACTGAAGGTGTACTCGATACAGGAAAGTCGCTCCAGAAAGGTGTTGAGAGCACCTCAGGGTTTGCCGATAATATCGGAAAGCTATCTGACACAAGTGTCACAGGAGCCGAAGCGGTAAGCGATTGGTCGGGCTCCGTAGGCGAAGCTATATCTGCAATCAAAAGCTCTTTCATGATTGTCAAAAATGTATACGATCTGTTCAGCAAAGCGACCAGCAGCGAGGGCATCAGCGCCGATGAGGCTTTGAGCGGAGGGCTCGAAGTGGTTAGCAACGGACTTAAAGTTGCCCAATCGGCTGTTAAGACTGTGAAATCGATTCTGGATATTCTAAAGGTTGGAGGAGCGGGGCTTGCGCAGGCAATTCCGGGACTTGGCATTGCGATCAGCGGTATTACCATTACGATCAAGGTTTACGGTATGATTAAGTCGGCCATAGCTACTTATCGGATGACACAGGCCAAGCGGAAATTCAAAGAGGATTACGCCAGCAAGGATTACGTTGGGGCTAAGCAGTACACGCTGTTTGGCAGAAACTTGTGGAGCTCCTTCAATCCGGGGACGGATACAGCCAAGCTGCAGCAGCGAAAGCAGGATTTAATCGCGAAGGGAGCTGCGGCGAGCGATGCTGAACAAGTGGAGCTGCGGGATATTCAGGAGTACGAAGTAGCCAAAGAAATGAAGTATATCAATCAGAAACGATTGACGAGAGCGGGCATTCAGATTGGCCTTGAAATGACTAATATCGCCGGGGATATCGCTACTTTAAGCGGTGCCGGGGCCCAAGTCGGAGTACCATTGAAGGCTGTAGCGGCAGGAGTTGGCGTTACAATGAGCTTGGGCCGGAAAGCAAAACAAATAGGCCGTGACCGCGCGGCCAAGCCGGATGCATGGAAGCTTACCAAAATGGTGTTTAATGCAGAGAAATCCTCCACTGTTAAGCATGCGAAAAGAGTTGAGCAAAGTAATTTGATATTGGATATGATAGCGAAGCTTCCAGAGTATAAGCCTAGTGATCCTGACATTAAAAAACAGTACAAGCGCGTCGAGAATTTTATAGCCTCTAGCGGCGTCAATCCTATGGAGCTGTACAGACTTAACGGAGACGTTGGCAAGCAGCGCGAGCTACTGATTAAGAGTATGAAGAAACGCGAATAAACAAACTAACCGGAGGGAATGCCGATGAGTGAAAGTACACAAGCAAGAGATTTGGCTGAGCTGGGCTTTCTTAAGCAATATTTAAAGGAAGCCGGACTCCAATCTGATTTGATCGATCCTTCGGACGATGTGCCAATCGGAGTGCTGCTTGTTCCTATAAACCAGGATGATCGGGAGCGTGATCGCTATCTGACCTTTAGCTTTATTCCCTCTTTGGCTGAGCATGGGATCAAGCATATACGGCTGCTGCAAATCTATACAAAGGTTCCAACCATATGGAAGGAAGAGAATCTGGAGCAAGTAGAAAAATTGCTGCTGGCCATTAATTGTCATCTGGCGATAGGGCATTACAGTATTCGTGAAGACGGAGAACTCTATTATCGGTATGTATGGTGCGTGTCAGGCAGCACAATTTTACCAAAGGATGAGCTGCTGGAGATCATTGATGTATTCATGCTGATGATGGATACATTCGCA
This sequence comes from Paenibacillus radicis (ex Xue et al. 2023), assembly GCF_024722015.1. Classification (GTDB taxonomy): domain Bacteria; phylum Bacillota; class Bacilli; order Paenibacillales; family NBRC-103111; genus Paenibacillus_S. The sequence goes on from NZ_JANQBD010000019.1 coordinate 150,538, forward strand.
GAAATGATCGATGGTGTTGCTTCGGGGAGAACAGAACTGTCCTCGGCTCTTTCTTTTCTCGAAAAAGGATCGAACTAGGATCAGCTTTATATAGAAGTACCGAAGGGTTACAATCTCGTCCCTAATGGGGCGGGATTTTTAAGTCATGGAATGAGAAGAGATGTTCAAAGTTTGCTTTCATTGTACAGGAGACAGGGATACATACATTTGCGGCTGCCGATAGAAAGGTAATAGAAGGAAATCCTCCCGTTAATCCAGCCTGGATATCGTTTGAAAGCAATCTAACTGGAAAAACTCCTGCTAATAGAGGTGATCGGGATGAGATCAGCCGAAATCCTTAGAATTAGCAGGAGAAATTCCAGTTATAGGGCTTGGAACGCTATTTTGGGAGAAAATAACGTGACATTTTCCTGATAATTGCGTTGGGTCGCTAGGCTGCCATGCCATGCTGTAACGAACCCCGAACTCCGCGATTATCACGCGTTGGAAAGCGACCTCATCTCTGCTATTTCTCTGCTGAGATTACCCAAGAAGGGCTATCTCAAAAGAGTAAGCCCTAGTGAGTAAATGAATCTGATATAATGTGTAAAAAAGAACCTTTAATATGGGGGTTCTTTTGTAACCCTATATTCAGGATTAAACGGTGGAAGGGCTATTCCAAAAATGAATTTTGGGACAGCCCTTTCTTATTATCGCAAGCAAAGCTGCCGTAAAAAACGAATTCATCTTCATCGAAAGGGCTTCGATCAAAAGCTTTTCTTATAATAACAGACTTTATAAGTTTTCAGCGGAGCTGAAGAAGTCTGTTATTGCAAGAAAAGCTACCGCTTAGACACGAATGCATCTTCATCGAAAGGGCTTCGATCAAAAGCTTTTCTTATAATAACAGACTTTATAAGTTTTCAGCGGAGCAGAACAAGTCTGTTATTGCAAGAAAAGCTACCGCTTAGACACGAATGCATCTTCATCGAAAGGGCTTCGATCAAAAGCTTTTCTTATAATAACAGACTTTATAAGTTTTCAGCGGAGCTGAAGAAGTCTGTTATTGCAAGAAAAGCTACCGCTTAGACACGAATGTATCTTCATCGAAAGGCTTCGATCAAAAGCTTTTCTTACTGGACAGTCATGGCTTGAATGTATTATTATACATATTAATGAATATTAATGCATTGAGGTGAAAGAGTTTTGAATCATTTATTGTCTTTAAAGGAGCTCGACAAGGCTGCGTTATACTCCATTATTCAAAAGGGTATTGAAATCAAACAGAGCCCCCATGATTTTTACCAAGCGTGTGAGAGAAAAGGTCTTCTTATGCTTTTTCAAAAAACATCTACAAGAACAAATCTGTCTTTCCAGTCAGGTATTAATCAATTAGGCGGTTACGCTGTCACGATGGATTGGGAAACAAGCAATTTCAGCATTTCACCGATTCAGTATGAAGCCAGGTACGCGTCAAGAAATTGCGATGTTATTATGGCCAGATTGAAGAAGCATTCGGATTTGCTGCAGTTAGCTCAATACTCCCAAGTTCCCGTTATCAATGGCTGCTGCGATAAGTATCATCCTTGCCAAGCGTTGGCCGATTTAATGACCATTTACGAAGTTAAGGGGACATTCTCAGGTGTAACTCTCACCTATGTTGGTATTCACAATAATGTTGTTAATTCACTGGTAGCGGGCTGCGTCACATTGGGGATTAAGCTTTTATTGGTGACCCCGATCATTAATGAGGCGTCTTGGGATGAGGATCTTATGCAGGAAGCTTATTCGAGCGGCTGTATTGAGAATGCAGCAAGCTTGTCAGAAGCTGTTGCAAGAACGGATTTTATATATACGGATACTTGGGTTGATATGGAATTTTACCATGATGCTCATTATGAGAATGAGAAAAATCGCAGGCTTGAGACCATGCTGCCTTTTCAGGTGAACCGACGCAATCTGCAAGGATATTCACCCTACATTATGCATGATATGCCGGTTCATCCTGGCTTCGAAATCGAGGAGGATTTAATTGAATCTGACAAATCGATCATTTATCAGCAGGCTGAGAACAGGATGCATGTTCAAAAAAGCTTGCTGTTACATCTGCTTGGACAGGAGGTAGGAGTGAGTGCTTGAATCCAATCATATAAATGACTATTTGGAAGAAACGGATGAGATTGATTTTAGTCACCCAACGATTAGAGAACAAATAGAGCTTTTAGCGGATGGATCGACGGACAACGAAAACGAGCTTGCATTCATTCAGTCTGCATTTGAATATGTGCGTGACGAGATAGCGCATTCCTGGGATATTCAGAGTACAAGAATTACGAGGAAAGCGTCGGAAGTACTGCTGTGGAAGGAAGGAATTTGCTACGCCAAATCCAATCTGTTAGCAGCTATTCTTCGCGGGAGAGGGATTCCGGCAGGCTTTTGCTATCAACGATTAACTCTTGGCGATACGCCGGATACGGGGTACTGCGTACATGCACTCAATGCAGTGTACGTATCTGGTTCCAAGAAGTGGATTCGACTCGATGCACGCGGCAATAAGGAAGGGATAAATGCGCAGTTCTCAACAGAGGAAGAACGGCTGGCTTTTCCGGTTAGAGGGATTTTTGGAGAAATCGATTATCCCACCATATATTCCAAGCCTAATGCCAAAACAATGGAAGTGTTAAAGAAGAATACAAGCTGCTTAAACATGTACCTTAATAAACTGCCTACGGACATCTAATTGGGTGCGGGGGAACGGAGAGTCTATTCAATGCCTATCATTTCGGAGCCTTTCAAGCTAGTGGATATCGCAGCAATTTCTGTTTATGACGCAGACGAAGCAGGCAAGAGGCCGATAGTCCTGCTGCTGCATGGAGCCGGATCCGGGAAAGAATCTGGCCTGGAGGCCGCTCATCAGTTGGCTTCTGCTGGTTTTTTTGCTGTAGTCTTTGATGCATCTGGTTACGGAGAGTCGCCTTATGCCGCTCGGGAGCTGATCGATCCACTGGATATTTTTACAATCTACCGGGAGACCTCGGGGTACATCAATCGACTGATCCGGCATTTGGCTGAGCATCCTGCGGCAGATGCGGACCGAGTGGGTCTGATCGGCTTTTCGATGGGAGCTCATATTATTTATTATTATTTGGCGCAAGAGCGGCTGAAGGCAGTAAAGGCAGCTGTCCCGATCTCGGGCTCTCCACGGTGGGATAATATCGTACGTAGGTTCATTGTTACTTTCAATCAATTTCGCCATTTGGGTGGGGAAGAAACGATACAGGACTATGAAAGACAGGTGTCTGCATTTCATCCGCTGCCGTTATTGAATGAGCTGAGCGAGCTTCCGCTGCTTATCCTGACAGGTGAGAACGATGATAAAATTCCATCAGCGGATTTAGAGGCTTTTTATCATCGTATCGAGAGAAATTACAGCAGCAAGGAGCAGGTTAAATTGACCGTGTACTCTGGAGTCGGGCATAAATTTACGGCGGATATGATGTCCGATGCTCTGGAGTGGTTCAAGAAATATTTATAAATGGCAGCAAGTTAATTTAAACGGTAAATAAATTAACTTGCTGCCTCAGCTTTTGAGCAATGGTGCTCAAGTGATTGGCGGAATAAGCCATTTCATTAACTGAAGCCAGCTGTTGGCCTGTAGTTGTGACGACATGAGTAGCCGCTGTAGCCGATTCGGCGGCAATGTTTTCCATAACTTGTATGGTGGCATATACCTCTTGAGCGCTTCCTGCCAATCTTTGTGCAGCGAAGGAGATGCTTTGAATACTCTGGCTAACATCTTCGGCTCTATGTACAATGCTCGTGAAAGAGGCTTCAGCACTTCCAATCGAAGCCATTCCCGATTCGACTTCGGTTAGCCCTTGTTTCATAGTTTCCGTAACCTTGGCGGTATCCGTTTGAACCTTCGTAATAATACTGCCAATTTGCCTAACGGCGTCTGAAGATTGCACAGCCAGCTTGCGCACCTCATCGGCTACAACTGCAAAACCTCGCCCCTGCTCCCCTGCACGAGCCGCTTCAATTGCAGCATTGAAAGCAAGTAAATTGGTTTGCCCGGCAATATCACCGATGATTTCTACTATTTTTCCAATATCCTTGGAATGCTGCCCCAACTGATTCATCCCTTGCTCAGCACGCAATACGACCTCGTTAATATTCCCCATCACATGAATGGCTGAATTCATAGAGGAATGTCCCAGCTTCGCCTGACGTGAGGCTTCATCGGCCACACCCGACAATTCAGTGGTGGAATCCGCAATGAATTGAACTCCGTCGGTAATTTTTTCTATAGATTGCCCCGTCTGGCTTGCACTGAGCAGTTGATTGTCGGATCCTTCAGCGACTACCTGGATCGATTTGTTTACTTCATCTGCAGCCAACGTGTTCTGCTCGCAATTGATCAGAAGCTGACTAGAAGAAGTGGCTACCGTATCGGAAGCCTCATGAATATGCATAATCGTCGTACGAAGATGGAGGGTCATCTGATTTAAGGAGACGACGAGTTGACCGATTTCATCGCGATTTTTCACTTTTAGCGCTTGCTGTGTCAGATCCCCTTCTGAAATTTGTTTCAGCACCTGGGATACCCGCTTAACCGGCCCCGCTAGATTGGCTGCAATAAGGAGGGCTAGTCCAACTGAAATCACAACCGATAGCAGCACAGTGATTGCGATATCACGAACTGCACTTTTATATAGATTTGCGCTTTTCTCTGAGGATTCTTCCGCTCCAATCTTATTTAAGTCGACAAGCTCATTAATTTCTTTCTGCATTTCCTGATAAGCCTGCTCGGACTTGGTGAGCATAGCTGCAATCTGTGTGGAGTAGGCACCCGCACCCTCTACGAAATTAACCCTGGTAGCCATGATGAAGGAATCCGAATAAATATCTTTGTAGGTAGCCCATTTCTTCTGCAGATTATCAAAATGCCCCTGTTCCTTGGCATCTTTAATCATTCCCTGGTACATGGCTAATCCATCATCAATTTTTTTGAAAAGCTTACCGGATTCCGGCATGAAGTTTCCTTTTTTACTATCATTAGGCTCCATAATCATGGTAGCCTGGAGGGCTAGCATATCCTTGGCGTACAAATTAATATTGCTGATGGTCTCAATGCCCTTCATCCAGGAGTCTGTTATTTCACTCGTTTCTTTCTGCATCAGGGACATCCTCTGCATACTAACGGCCCCTATGATGCCTAGAAGAATGATTATCAGAAGGAATGAACCTAATAGTTTTTTCCGGACGGTAAGATGTGTGGGCAAGGAAATGAATTTGCGCATACGTATATTTTGAAACTCGATTTTCGACCATTTACTCCACATGGGCACAAGTCCTCTCTACCATATTCTCGAAACTAGTATCAGTATAAGTCACAATTTGTAGCTAAGTGTCATCTGCAAGTAAAGGTATTATAAATTTGATCTATATAAAATATTGTTTACTATAGATTTTATTTATACAATTGACGAGTTGAAGGATTCTACCCCGCTGCGTTGAATCGTTTACATATCGTTTGCTGAACCATTTTAACCGCCCAGGGAGTGTTAGCTTATGAAACAGCTGCTGTATCGTCTTTCCTTCAAAAAAAGAATTTGGGTTTCTTTCGTTCTTCTGATGACACTGGCGATTGCCGCCTCGGGCTGGAGCTCTTACACCATTTCCGCAACAATAGTCGAGCAGAATGCACTCCGGTTAAGTCAGGATACGATTAATAAATCGTCCCAGGTGCTGGATGAGAAGCTCAAAAAGATTGTTTTATCGATCATGTCCCTTAAAATAAGCGATCCGTATAAAAATGTTCTTGATGATGTATCCATGGAGGATGTTAGCCGATATTATTATCATTTATCCTCGCTTCAGTCGATGCTGGCGCTGCTCAAATTTAATGATGACTTTATACAGTCGATTCTTATTGCTACGCCGATCGGCGATTTTTATCCTACCACTTATACACGCCTGAAGGAAAACTCCTTTTATCAGTCCGGGATGTATCAGAAAATTAAAGCTATGCAGCGGGGAGTATGGATCGAGAGCCATGAAGACAGCTTTTTTTATGGAAAAGACAGGGTCATTTCCTTTGTGGTGGATGGCAGTGCGGCGAAGTACGTAGAGGATGTGTACATCGTAGTTAATATTAAGGAGAAGGATCTGCAAAATTTAATCGTTGATCAGATCAGCACCTCCACAGGTTATTCGCTTGTGAACAGGGAGGGGAAGCCTGTCATAGGTCGCACTGGTAATGGGGAGGAAACCTGGAGGCAGGATCCGGAATTTCTCGGCAAATTTAAAAATGAGAAGAACGGTTACTTCAGTTCAATAATCGAGGATAAAGACTATCTGATCAATTATTCCAGGCTGGATGTCGGAGAGGATTGGATTTTGTATGAAACTCAGTCGAAGCAAGTTGTATTGCAGCAGGTGGAAGCTATTAAATGGACGACACTGCTGGTCATATTAGGATTCGTGCTGCTGGCGCTGCTGCTGTCGAACGTGCTTACTGATCTCTTGCTGAGGCCCTTATTCCGGCTTAATAACTTAATGAAGCGAGTGGAGCATAATGATCTGGATGTGCGATTCCACAGCTTGTACCAAGATGAGGTATCACAGGTGGGCATGAGGTTCAATTCGATGCTTGAGGAAATCAAGAAGCTGATCGCTAAGGTGAGATGGGGAGAAGAAGAAAAACGCAAAACGGAAATTAAAGCGCTTTCCGCGCAGATGGAGCCGCATTTTCTGTATAATACGTTAAACACGATTTATTGCAAATCCGTGCTAGGTAATAATGAGGATGTCAATGAGATGATTTTATCGTTATCTACGTTGTTTCAGCTTGGTTTAAGCCAGGGCAAAGATATTCTGCGAATCGAGGAAGAGCTGCTGCATGTCAAGCATTACATGACTCTTCAGCAGAAGTGCTATGAAGGTAAGTTCGATTTCATTATTGATGTCGAGGACGAAACTATTTTAGAACTGGAGATTCCTAAGCTTATTTTGCAGCCTCTGGTGGAAAACTGTATTCTTCATGGATTTAAGGATCGTGAGGAAGGCGGTCTTATTCGGATAATGCTGAGGAGAACAGAGCAGGCTATATACTTTTCAGTCGAGGATAACGGCATGGGTATGGATGTGAACAGCTTGAAACGTTCTATAGAGCAGCCGCAAGTCTCTCACAAGGGCTATGCACTGCGGAATATCGCTCATCGGCTTCATTTATTTTACGGAGAAGGAGCAACGATTGAATATGATAGCAAACCGGGGATAGGCTCCAAAGTTCAGTTGATCCTATCGCATCGGGAGGGGGAGAAGGCGTATGCAAACAGATAACGCAATATTCAAGCTATGTGTGATTGACGATATAAAAAGTACGGTTGAAATGATTGCCACCAAAATTCCTTGGGACGATTACGGGATTGAGATTGCAGGTACCGCAAAAAATGGGGAAGAAGGGCTGCGTATTATTCAAGAGGTTCGGCCTGATATTATTTTAACCGATATCCGCATGCCTCGAATGGATGGACTGGAGATGATCAGCCGCATTATTGAACAGCTTCCTGATTGTAAAATTATCATTCTCAGCGCTTATACGGATTTTGAGTATGCACAGCAAGCGATCCGTCTGGGGGCCTTGGATTTTATGAAGAAGCCGTTCTCCATTCAGGAGATTACGAAGGTAGTGCTGAAGGCGAAGCAGGCGTTGGAGAAAGAGCAGAATAAGCATGAGCAGTTTCAGATTATGGAGAAAAAGGTTCAGGAAAGCCTGCCTTTATTGCGTCAAGAATATTTCAGCCGATTGCTGCAATACCAGACTCGGAGGGAAGATGCGGAGCGATACTGGAATGAATTGAAGGTCCATATGGAGCTGGAACGATTCGTAGTTCTGATCATTGAAATCGATCAATTTACGGACAAATATGCCACACAGCCGATTCATGAAATCGAGCTCATCCGATTTGCTTTGCATAACATTATCGAGGAAACCATTAGCAGCACTACCCAAGGCATCGTTTTCCGCGATGGACAGAGCTACTTCACATGTATCATAAACAGTGACCGTCTGGAGGAGGTAGAGCTTCTTGCCCGAGAATGCTGCTCCAACATTGCGGAGTGTACACGGTTTACCATTTCAATAGGTATTGGATCCATGGTCCGTGAAATTCACGAGCTGCCGCTCTCTTATAAATCGGCTTTATCAGCTCTGGCCTATCATTTCTATACAGGGGGAAACGGTGCATACAGCTTTACCGATGTACCGAAGGAGCGGGAGGCTTTCCCGCGTTATTCACCGGCCAAAGAGCAGGAGCTGCTCATTTCCCTTCGGGCAGGCAATCTGGACAAATCGTTACAAGAGCTGGAATGTATCTTCGAGGAAATGAATCATCTGAGCCCACTCCCCGATCCGAATTATATTCGCAGCCTGTATTATGAGCTGGCCTTCATCATGCTGCGTGTTCTTTACGAGTTGGTTCCATTCTCCAGCTTGCAGGAATACGACCGTAAAATCCGTGACCGCAGCAACCAGGAGCTGGTTATGGTTCAGGAATTTCAGCAGATGTTGAAGGATATCAGCAGGGGAGGCTGCGCTTGGATTGAGAAGGAAAAAGTAAGCGATTCGACCAAGCTGATCTATCGGGCCATAGAGTATATTCGTACGAACCTGCATTTGGATTTAACGGTGGAGCATTGCGCGAGGTTCATGAATATAAGCGGAGGGCATTTTGCCAATCTGTTCAAAAAGGTAACGGGAACTACGTTCAACCAGTTCGTAACTAACGAGCGGATTGAGCGAGCCAAAAGACTGCTGATTGATAATTATCAGGTGCAGGAGATTGCCCAGTCCTTGGGTTATGAGCACAGACGCTATTTCAGCGATGTGTTCAAGAAGCATACGGGCCAGACCCCCTCGGAGTTTAAGGATGCCTATCTAGGGCAGAAATAATGGATTTCTGCCCTCTTTCTTTGTTTTGCCACATTATGCCGCATCCTTTTATCCACTACAATAAACAGCAAGAGCTAGATAATAGCTTAACAAACGAGAGAGAAAAGGGAGGCCTTTTAGGGATGAAAAAGACGGCTGTAACGGCAATGAGCGTGTTGCTATCGGTAAGCCTGGCTGCATGTGGAGCAGCTCCGGAGGAAGGGAAGAAGGAAGCGGCAGCTGGCACCAAACCGGGCGAGAAGACGAAGATTACGTATTGGACCCTCGATCGTCATGATGCGGATTATATCAAAGAAGTGATCGAAAAGTTCAATACGACGAATAAGGACAACATTGAAGTGGAACTGGTCGTGAAAGCGGACGATTATGCGCAGGCTCTAGACTTGGCCTTTGCGGCTGCACAAGCGCCGGATGTGTTCAGAGTGAAGGAAGGCGCCGTGATTCAAACCTTTTATAAAAAAGGATATATGGCACCAATCGACGGTTACTTAACGGATGAGCAGAAAAAGAAGTTTCCGGCAATGGCCGATCAGAATCTCTTCGACGGTAAGTTGTACAGTCTGCCGAACTATGGAAGCACTATGAGGCTCGTATACAATAAAGATTTGTTCGACAAGGCAGGAATTGCTAAGCCGCCGGCCACGCTTGCAGAGATGGTAGAGGCTGCCAAGAAGCTGACGGCAGCAGGAAAAGCAACAGGGGCGTATGGCTTTGCATTGCCGTTCAAAACACCTGCGAGCGCTTGGAACCGTTCAGCCAGGGTAATAGCCGAGCTAAGCGGCTATGGGGGCTTCGGTTATGACTTCAAAACCGCGCGCTTTGATATGAGCGGATTCAAGGAAGTTACGAAGGCGTTCAAGCAAATGCGCGATGATGGCAGCACTTTGCCTGGGATGGAAGCGCTTGATATTGATCCGCTGCGCGCTCAGTTCGCCGAAGGTAAGATCGGGATGTACTTGTCCTATTCTTCGGAGCCCGGAGTTTATAAGAGTCAATTCCCGGCCAAAATTAATTGGTCATCGGCTCCTGCACCGACTATCGATGGCAACGCGAAGGGCGCATCCGGCTTCCTCGGAGGTCAATGGCTTGCGATTAATAAAGACTCGAAGAAGAAGGACGCCGCATGGAAGTTCATCAGCTATATGAGCGGTGATGACATTTTACAAACGTATCACGAGAAGGGCTACGGTATTTCCATGGTTCCCTCTATTATTGCGAAGGCGAAGAAGCCTGAAATTAACGGAATCGAAGGATTTTTGCCCAATAAATACGATGGCGTATGGCCGACACAACCGACTGTGAACGTGCAGGGAGTGAAATACGAGGATGCCTTCTGGAGATATATTTTGGAAGGTGGGGACTTGGATAAGATCGTGGCTGATCTGAACAAACGCTATAATGAAGCGCTCGATAAAGCTATTGCAAGCGGTGATGTAAAAGTAGCGCCGGATCCAAGCTTTGATCCTGCCAAAATGCAAGGCTCGTTTGCGAAATAACGAGATTCACGGAGCCTGTCAGATTCAGTCAGATTCAGTCTGCTGCTGCAGGCTCCCCTTTTTTAGCAAGAAAAGCAACCGCTAAGACACGAATGTATCTTCATTGAGAGGGCTTCGAATAGAAGCTTTTCTTATCAACAAGTGAAATTAGGAGGAGGGCTGACAGATGAGGAAATTACGGCCGCAGCTGGCAGGTTACGGATTTACATTACCAAGCCTGATCTTAACGCTCGTATTCGGCGTATACCCTATCCTATGGGCGATGCGGTATATGTTTTATGATTACAAAGGCTATGGCAAAGAGCGTTTCGTCGGCTTGGATAACTTTACCCAATTATGGAATGATCACACTTATTGGGATTCGGTTGTAAACACCTTCGTGTACGCAGGAGGAAAGCTAATCATTACGCTGCCATTGTCCCTTATATTGGCTGTGATCCTGAATAAGGGGCTGAAGGGTAAGCATCTGCTGCGGGCTATTTATTTTATGCCTACTATCGTGAGTACATCGGTCATTTCCATTGTGTTCTTCATTATTTTCAATTCCTATAACGGAATTCTCAATCAATATTTAACCCGCTATCATATCATCTCCAAAAGTATCGATTGGCTGGGACCCGGTCATGCCATGCTTATCGTCATTATTATTGCGGTATGGGGTGCGGTAGGCAATTATATGCTTCTCTTTATTGCGGGGCTGCAAAATATTCCGAATGATGTCTACGAGAGCGCTTCGCTGGATGGAGCCAATTCGGTGCAAAAGTTCTGGTACATTACGATTCCGATGCTGGGCCCTGTGCTGCAAATGGTCATTATGCTGGCTATTATCAACTCCCTGAAAGGCTATGAAAGCATCATGGTGTTGACGGAAGGCGGTCCGATAGGCAAAACGGAAGTCATGTATCTGTATGTTTACAAGCTGTTCTTTCCTCTTACTTCCTCAGGCTCGGCTGTGGAGCAGCAGATCGGCTACGGGAGTGCCGTTGGCTTTGTAACGGCATTGATTGTAGGGGTCATCACTGTCATTTATTTTTATTCATCCAAACGGATGAATAAAGTGTACTAATCAGTGCTTGCAACAAGCCTAAACTCACAGGAGGTGTGCAGATGGAAACCAAAGCCGCAGTAAAGCTCAACTCTACCACCAATGGATGGTCGGTCAGCTCAGCTGCTAAAAGATGGGCTTTATGGATATTCCTTATTATAATAGCCGCAATGACTTTATTTCCTATCGTGATGGCATTGTTAGGCTCATTCAAGTCGAACGCAGAACTAACGGCGGGAGCAACGATTTTACCAGATGTGTGGCACTTTAAAAATTATGCCGAGGTTTGGCAGCAAGCCCATTTTTCCACCTACACGTGGAATAGCCTGTATGTTAGTATCCTTACGACGGTAGGGACACTTATAGTTGCATCCATGGCGGCGTATGCTGTAGATCGGCTCAATTATGTTGGGAAAAGCGTATATGTCGCTCTACAAGCTGCTACAATGTTTATTTCCATAGGGGCGGTTGTCCTTCGACCGCAGTTTGAATTGATGGTTAAGCTTCAGCTGCATACGTCTCTGACAGGCGTTATCCTTATTCTGGTCAGCGGACATGCTTATATTTTCTTCATCCTGCTTAGCTTCGTTAAAGCGATTCCGCGGGAATTGGATGAAGCTGCTATGATCGATGGATGCTCCAAGGTGTGGATATTTACAAGAATTATTTTTCCCTTATTAAAACCGGGGCTCGGCGTGGCCGCTTTGTTTACTTTCCGAAACGCCTGGAACGAATACATATTGCCGCTTGTGTTCACGATGAGCCAGCCGAAGCTGCAAACCTTAACGGTCGGGCTTGCTGGCTTGCGGTATGGCATCGCCTCGGCGGCCCAAACGCATTATATGATGGCCGGTGCATGCTTGTCGATTTTGCCGCTGCTCATCGTTTATGTGCTGGCTAATAAAACCTTCATGCAGGTCACATCGGGATCTGTCAAAGGTTAACTTTAGGGGGAGCTTGCCCCCTGATATTTTAGGAAAGAAGGGAATTTCATGAACGTCCTCCGATTGGAAAAGCTGCTGAGTAATGCTGCCAATCCCAGCTATAGCAAGGCGTTGGACCAGCTTCATGCGCTCTCCAAAAGCGCACAGGAGATCGACTATAAGATCACTGATGGGGAACGTGGTAATTGGACTCACTACTATTATTGTCATCATGACGCAGCCCGCCTCCAATTCGATTGGAGCTCTCCGAAGCAGCATCTATGTCCAGTCTGCTCTAAGACATGGACAGGGGAGCCGTTCGATGCGGCTTGGGTAACGCTGGCTCACTCGCAGCTCGGCATTGGGATGAAGCATCTCGCATTAAGCTGCTTGATTGACGATGATATAGAAGCATTGGGCAAGGTCAAGGCAGTGCTGCTCGATTATGCCCAATATTACGCCAATTATGAGATTCACGGAGATATTCCTTACAACGGACCGGGAAAGCTATTCGCCCAAACGTTGGATGAAGCCCATTGGATTATCGATATTTGTTATGCGTACCGCTTTGTTGAGCGCATGCTTACTGACGAAGAGAAGCAGCTGATTCGCAGCGGCTTGCTGCTGCCCTGTGCGGAATTCCTTATCGAGCATAAAGAAAAGCAGCTGCATAATCATGCGGTTCTGATTACTTCCGCGATAGCGATGCTTGGTTTTCTTCTTGAGGATGAAGCCATTCATCTGGCCGGCTTGAAGGGAGAGTATGGCCTCCTTGATCAAATTGACCGCGGTGTATTAGCAGACGGGATGTGGTATGAAGGAGCTTTTCAATATCATTTCTACGGATACCACTCGCTTCTGCAATATGCCATTTTGGTTGAACACACGGAATGGGATCTTAAGGCGCACCCTACGCTTAAGAAAATGTTCGATTTCCCGCTGGGATATATATTACCGGATGGTACACTGCCGAATCTCAATGATGCGAGTTATACGGCAAACATTCAGAGGCTGGCGCCCTACTATGAAATCGCTTTTGATTGGTACGGAGATGCCCGGTATGGCGAGCTTTTACGATTGGCGTATGGATTTAGTAACCCGAATGAGGAGCAAAAGGATTCCGATCCATTTAGTGAAAGAAATGTGCAGCAAAGCTGGAAGGCTACTTCGGATGCTCCTGTAGACCGTGATTCCCTTGAAGCGCTTTGGTTTGGTGAAGAATTGGACAACGGGCAGCATGAGAAGACCTCCGCAGCTCAGGATGCGGCTACCGGAGATCGTTCTCTGGCTCAGCTCCTCATGTCAGACACCACCTCGGATGCCAGCGGGTTGACCAAGCTTGTAAACCGCAAGGGCTGGCATTTGCTGATTAAGCACAGCAAGTTTGGCGGAGAGCACGATCATATGGATAGACTTGGCTTGTCATTCGGAGCCGGGAGTGTGCCGTTGTTCATCGACCCAGGCACCACGGCGTACGGAGTTCCAGCGCATTACGGATGGTTCAAGCATACGTATTCCCATAATACCGTGAGTATTAACGGTAAGGACCAACCACCGGCTGACGGAAAGCGGCTTCAATATCATCAAGAGCACTGGGGCTCCTGGATCGAAAGTGCAGTGGAATGGAATGATTCAGCTTATACGGTCAAGGACTCCATTATTTTGCCTGAGGAGATGTGCCCCTGGGATGATCAAGCCTATGACGGGGTTAGCCTGCGGAGAGTGAATATGGTTACTGAGCACTTGCTGCTGGATATGGTTAAGGTGACGGTACCGGATGAACGGACCATCGATTTGTTATATCATTTGAGCGGCGAGCTGGCGGATAACAGCTTATGGCAGCCTTCCGATGCTGAACTTAGCGAGCTGGGAGAGCATTGGCTTCAAGATAAAATGAGTAAGCAGCTAGTCGCTGGGCAGCACTTGGAATGGAAAATGAGAGAAGGGATGCTGCAGCAGGTAAGCTGGTGCTCGAACCCAGTTCAGCTAATTACTGCAAGTACAGTTGATAACCCGCCGAACCGGTCCAGGCAAACACTCGTTCAGAGGGTTAGCGGCTCTAGGGAGCGGGAAGTTTTGTTTATTAATGCGTTTTCTTATAACAATAAGATGGATCGGCAAGGACAGATTTCGGGACACTTGAAGCTGAATGCTGGGACAAAAAGCGATGACAGCTTGCTGCTGGAGCTGACGCTTTCTGATGTGGAGTTAAGTTTTACATTGGACTGGAATGGGGAACAGGCAGTACTGGAGCAGGTGAAATAGAGTCTTTGCCAAAATGATTGCTTCCGCTGTGAGGGGCGTTAAGCTGCCAAATCATTTTAAGACGACAAAGTAAAGGAAGGGGAATACTGCTATGAAGCCCAATATACTGCTAATCTCAGTAGATCAGATGCGCGGGGATTGCCTCAGTATATTAAATCATCCAGTAGTGGATACGCCTAATCTGGATCAGCTGGCTCGCAGCGGCGTCTTGTTTCGCAACGCCTATTCCGCGACGCCAAGCTGTATTCCAGCTCGTACGGCGATGCTCACAGGGATGAGTCAGCGCAGTCACGGAAGGGTAGGCTATCAGGATAAAGTCCCATGGGATTATAAGCATACGCTTCCCTCGGTTCTGGTTGAGGCAGGATACCATACTCAATGCGTAGGCAAGATGCACGTATACCCAGCGCGCAATCTGTGCGGGTTTCACAATGTTGTGATGCACGATGGATACCTGCACCACAACCGGATTCGTTCGGCGAATACGGTGACGGAGTCATTCGACAGCTGCGATGACTATTTGCCATGGCTCCGGGAGAGGGCAGGGGCGAATTGTGACCTGCTGGATCTCGGGCTGGACTGCAATGCCTCGACGGTAGCCCGTCCATGGCATTTGCAGGAAGCGTTGCATCCAACCAATTGGGTTGTGACCCAGTCCATTGATTTTCTCCGCCGCCGTGACCCGCAGAAGCCTTTTTTCTTAAGCATGTCCTTTGTTAGGCCGCATCCGCCGTTTGATCCGCCGCAGGCATTTTTGGACATGTATACGTGCGTTGACATGCCGAACCCTGTTGTTGGGGAATGGGCAGAAGCGGCAGATCCCGACCGCAATGGGCTCAATCCCATAACTAACAGAGGGATCGTACCTGGAAACAGGCTGAGAAGAGCGCAAGCCGCTTATTATGCTCTGATTACACATATCGACCATCAGATTGGAAGGTTTCTACAATCGATGTTAGAGTATGGTGTGCTGCATAATACAATCATCCTGTTCACTTCGGATCATGGAGAACTTCTGGGTGATCATCATCTGTTTCGTAAAGCATTGCCTTATGAAGGAAGTGCCAAGGTTCCTTTTATACTCGCCGATCCCGGTGGCCTATTAAATTTGCACAAGAATATCCTCAACGATCATGTGATAGAAATTAGAGATATTATGCCGACTTTGCTTGATGCAGCAGGGGCATCAATCCCTGATACCGTTGACGGCCTAAGTCTGCTCCCATTGGCTAGGGGCGAGAGTGTACAGTGGCGTAATGATATTCATGGAGAGCATGAGTGTAAAGACATGTCTAATCATTACATGACGGATGGTATCCAGAAGTATATCTGGTTTTCCCAAACGGGTCGTGAGCAATTGTTTGATCTAAGTCAGGATCCGCAGGAGACAACGAATCTGGTTGAGGATACGCGATATAAGGTTAGTCTGGATAACTGGAGAGGACGGCTCGCGGCAGAATTGGCTGATCGAGAGGAAGGCTATAGCGACGGGAAACAGTTATTTGTCGGCTGCCATGCGCAAACGGTGCTTAAACGATCATTGGGCGATGCGCCCGGTTGACTTTTTAATGGACTTGGTGTAAAAATAAAGTTAGTTGAATCTCTTTATAAATTCATTGACGAGAACGAGTATGCTAAATCCTTGTCCCCCAGAGAGTTGGCCCTGTGCTGAAAGCCAATGTTCAAGACTTAGCGGAAAATCCTCTCCGAGAAGGAAAGCTGAAGCAATTAAGTAAGCTGTCCCGGGATCCCGCCGTTACAAGGGCCGCGTATGATGGTACGCAGCATGAGGAGTCGTTAGGTCATATGGATATGATCGTTACGGAATTAGGGTGGTATCGCGAGAGCTAATCTCGTCCCTTATGGGACGGGATTTTTTTGTTTTTTTATTTGAAGAAAGGATGATCAACATGAGAAAAGTGGATGTGAAAGAAAAAGCAAGAACCCGGGAACTGCGTGTTCTTGAACAATGGAAACAAAATGATACGTTCGGCAAATCGATCGAAAACCGCGTGGGCAAGCCAAACTTTGTTTTTTACGAGGGTCCTCCGACTGCAAACGGAAAACCTCATATCGGGCATGTGCTTGGCCGTGTTATTAAAGATTTCATCTGCCGTTACAAAACGATGTCAGGATACCGTGTCGTTCGCAAAGCCGGTTGGGACACTCACGGTCTCCCTGTTGAGCTTGGTGTGGAGAAGGAGCTCGGCATCTCCGGCAAACAAGAAATCGAAAAATATGGCGTAGCCGAATTCGTAGAGAAATGCAAAAGCAGCGTATTCGAATATGAGAGGCAGTGGCGTGAGCTTACGGAGGCGATTGGATACTGGACGGATATGGATAATCCGTATATCACACTAACCAACGGTTATATCGAGAGTGTATGGCATATTTTGTCCGAAATCCATTCTAAAGGATTGCTGTATAAGGGCCATCGCGTAAGCCCATACTGTCCGTGCTGTCAAACAACGCTCAGCTCCCACGAAGTGGCGCAAGGCTATGAAGATGTGAAGGACTTGAGCGCAACAGTAAAGTTCAAAAGCAAGAGCGGAGACGAATCGTTCCTTGCATGGACGACAACTCCATGGACGCTGCCGGCTAACGTGGCGCTAGCTATGAATAAAGATATCGACTACGCCAAAGTTAAACAAAACGGCGAAGTCTATATTGTCGCAATGAATCTCGTTGAAAAGCTGTTTAAAGAGGATTATGAAGTTTTATCGACGCATAAAGGAGCCGAGTTTGTAGGTACATCTTATGAACCTCCTTTTGGATATTTCAGCGTGAACAAAGGACATATTGTTGTAGATGCGGACTATGTCAGTGATTCAAGTGGAACGGGTATCGTCCATATCGCTCCGGCTCATGGGGAGGACGACTATCGTACGGCTCGTCAGCACGAGCTGGATTTCGTTAACGTAGTTAACTTAGCCGGATGTTATACCGATCAAATCACCGATTTTGCGGGACGGTTTGTTAAGGATTGCGATGTCGATATCGTGAAATATTTGTCCGCGCGCGACCTGTTATTCTCTAAGGAGCGCTACGAGCATAGCTATCCGTTCTGCTGGCGCTGCAAATCGCCTCTGCTTTATTACGCAATGGAGAGCTGGTTCATCAAAACGACAGCGGTCAAGGACCAGTTGATCGAGAACAACAGTAAAATTGCCTGGTACCCTCCACATCTGCGTGAAGGCCGTTTTGGCAAATTTCTGGAGGAGCTCGTCGATTGGAACATCAGCCGGAACCGTTATTGGGGTACACCGCTTAATGTTTGGGCATGCGAGGATTGTGGTTCTGAATATGCGCCGGGAAGCTACAAGGATTTGCAAGAGAGAGCGATTGAGCCGATCGGTGAAAACTTGGAGCTGCATAAGCCTTATGTAGATGAAGTGAAGCTTCGCTGCTCTTGCGGTGGAGTCATGACAAGGACACCGGAAGTGATCGATGTTTGGTTCGACAGCGGATCGATGCCATTTGCACAGTATCATCATCCGAGAGGAAACGAAGAGCTGTTCCACGAGCAGTATCCAGCTGATATGATCTGCGAAGGAATCGACCAAACGCGAGGCTGGTTCTTCAGCCTGCTGGCCGTTTCGACGCTCTATAATGGTCAATTGCCATATAAAGCGGTGCTGTCGACTGGACATATCCTTGATGAAAATGGGCAAAAGATGTCCAAGAGCAAAGGAAATGTTATCGATCCTTGGGAGATCATTGAGGAGCTGGGGACAGATGCATTCCGTTGGGCTTTGCTGGCTGATAGCGCACCTTGGAACAGCAAGCGGTTCTCTAAGCAAATCGTAGCTGAAGCAAAATCGAAAGTAATCGATACGATTAACAATACACATGCTTTTTACGCGTTGTATGCAACGATTGATCAATATAAGCCTGAAGAGCATCCGCGGCTGGATTCTGCGAACTTATTGGATCGCTGGATTTTGTCGAGAGTGAACAGCACTTTGCAAAATGTTGTCACTGGGCTTGAGGTCAACGATTTCTTGAATCCTGCGAAGCAGATCGAAGCGTTCATCGAAGAGCTGAGCAACTGGTACATCCGCCGCTCCCGTGACCGTTTCTGGGGCAGCGAAATGACTTCGGATAAAGTAGCAGCGTACCAGACATTGCGCGAAGTGCTGCTGACTCTCGCACGAATGATTGCGCCATATGCGCCGCTAATCGCGGATGATCTGTACAATAACCTCGGAGGCGAGGGAAGTGTGCATCTCGCAGACTATCCTTTGGTGAACGATGCTGCCATTGATAGAGCACTTGAGAGCGACATGGAAACCGCAAGGCAGATTGTTGAGCTCGCGCGCAATATCAGGAATGAAACTAGCATTAAGAACCGTCAACCCCTGTCAGAGCTGGTTGTTTCGCTTACACGGGATTTCAATCTAAGCCAGTTCGAGGATATCATCAAAGATGAGATTAATGTTAAAGAGATCCGTGTGGAACAAAGCGACAGCGGCTTCGCTCAATACAGCTTGAAGCTGAATCTTAAGGCTGCAGGCAAAAAGTACGGTAAATTCGTAGGTCCGGTGCAAAGCCAGCTGAAGCAATTATCTGCTTCCGCCTCCAAACAAGCGGTGGATAGCGGCTTCCTGGATTTAACGATTGATGGAGAAGCGCTTCACATCACTCTTGATGAGCTGCTTGTTGAGAAACAAGCCAAAGAGGGCTTTACTTCCGCATCGGGTTATCAAATGATTGTGGCTCTGAATACAGCAATTACCGAGGAGCTGGAGCAGGAGGGGCTTGTTCGCGAGGTCATTCGGGTCATTCAGGATTACCGTAAAAAGCTGGAGCTTCCGATAGAGAAGCGTGTTGACCTCGTTCTCGATGTCGATTCACAGCTGAAAGCGGCATTGGAGCGTTTCGATCATGTTCTGCAGGATAGTGTACTGTTAGCGAGTGTACGCTACGCTGAAGCAGAGGGTATGGAAACTATAGCAATTGGAGATAGAACGCTTCGGTTGTTTATTGAGTCTTAATTAATCTATACAAAAGAGCCTTCAAACCACATAAGGGTGGTATTGAAGGTTCTTTTTCATAAGATCGGACTTTACAATAGGGGAAGTCTCTCTCTTGCTGGGGGGAGGGGGGCAGTATGAACATTTTCTTCTTTCGTATGCTATGTCTTTGGATCCATTCTAACATGAATTCCGTTGATTGACGGAACGTCGATCCTTTATTTTTTGAAAACCCATCCCATTTCATGATGTAGCGGAACTACGATGCGTTATTGCGACTTTTAATAGACTGAAATGACCTATTTACAACAAATAAGAGATCCTAGTTCCGTTTCACTTGAATAATAGCGTTAAAACAAGGAAATAGCGCACCTCACTTCCCTTCATCCTTCTAAGCGAGTGATTGGCAGCGTTATAGGAGATGAAGACACGCCATCGTGGGGTTCGACCTACCACCATGCAACGCCACAACGCGCCAACTTTGAAGGTACATATGGAATACTACAACGGGGAGTATGGCTATGAATACCGGATCGAAGAGCGGATAGGAAGCAAGGAAGTATGCGGCTTTTTATGCGCTGCAGCGCTGCATGTGGTACTATCACGATGAGGCGGATTCGCCAGGTTTAAGGAGGCTGCTATGGAAACGGTATATCGTAACGAAGTACTTATCATTGAAGACGACGACAACATAAGACGTTTTGTAACTATTAATTTGGAAAGAAACGGATTTAAAGTCTCTGAGGCTGCTTTGGGCAGAGAGGCTTTGCGCATTATCGACTTAAACCGGCCTGATGTTATCGTGCTTGATCTCATGCTTCCGGATATGGACGGATTTGAAATTTGCAGGAAGCTCAGGGAAAGCGATCCCGACATTGTCATTATTATTGTAACGGCACGCGGCCAGGATATGGATAAAATAAAAGGTCTGGGGCTTGGAGCCGACGATTATATCGTTAAGCCGTTTAATCCTTTGGAGCTTGTAGCCCGAATTCGAACGGTGCTGCGCCGTACTCAGCATGTGGAGAAACGGCAAAGAAAGGTACTTCAATCCGGTCCGATCCGGATAGATCTGGATTCGAATAAATTGTTTAAACATGACTGTTTAATAGAAGTAACACCCAAGGAATACCAGCTGGTCAAAGTATTTGTAGAGAACCCGGATCAGGCGTTATCGAGGAATGAATTGCTAAACCTTGTGTGGGGTGAGGATTTCGTTGGCGATACTAAAACGGTGGATGTCCATGTCCGCAAACTAAGGGAGAAGCTTGAAGACGACAGCTCCAAACCGCTGCTGATCGAAACCGTCTGGGGCTTGGGATACCGTTGGAGAAAGGACGATTGAATTGCTTGGAATCCAAAAAAGATTAGTCGGTAGCTACCTTATAGTTATTTTGATCACGGTGTTGATCCTGGAATTGTTTCTTATCTTTTTCGTCAGGTACTATTATTATCACAATATAGAACGGATTATGATGAATCAAGCGGAACTGTCCGCTACTTTTTTTAATCAATATTTTGCAGACGAGGATTTGGAGAAGCAGTCGGAAAGGTTATTAAAAGGATTTTCGCAGCATTCCACCGCGCAAGTCCAGATTATCGGTACATCCGGGCAGATTCTTCAAGACTCTTCAGGAAAGCGCATGGATGCGCATGCAGCCGATTATCAGGATGTGCAGGAAGCATTCAGCGGCAATACAGGCTCCTGGAGAGGGTATGATCCCCGCACGCATGAAGCTATTCTCGCCGTATCTTATCCGCTGAAGGCAGACCAAACTACTGTAGGGATTGTCCGTTTCATTACCTCTTTAACGGATACGAACACAACCATCGCCCAAATTTCGGCCATTTTTATCGCTGTGGGCGTTGTTGTTGTAGTAATCGTCGCCGTTCTCGGCATCGTTGTTTCAAGAACAATTACAGGCCCGATCAGGGAGCTTAAGCTGGCGGCCGAAAAAATGGCCGAAGGCGACTTTACAGTGACCGCAAGGAAACGGTATCAGGACGAGCTTGGGACATTAGCTGATATTTTAACGATGATGGCCGCTACAATCCGGCGTAACGAGCGACTTAAAAATGATTTTATTTCATCGGTTTCCCACGAGCTGAGAACCCCGCTGACTTCTATTAAAGGCTGGACGATAACGCTGAAATCAAGCTCTGAGGACGGAAAGGTCGATCTCATTGAAGGGCTGGATATCATCGAGGCCGAAAGCGACAGGCTGACACGGCTTGTGGATGAGCTGCTTGATTTTTCCAAAATGGATAATGGGCGATTGATGCTAAGCTGCGCCCCACTTCAGATTGGGGAGCTGCTTCAACATATCGGCAAGCAATTAGCTCCCAGAGCTGCACGTCAGGGCATTTCTCTGGAAGTGAGTTCAGATGCACCCCTCCCTCTCCTTCAAGCTGATGAAAACCGATTGAAGCAGGTATTCATTAATTTGGTCGATAACTCGCTTAAATTTACTGAACCCGGCGGAGCTATCAAGATCCATGCCCGCCCGACTCATGAGCAGATCATTATAACCGTCGAGGATACAGGATCAGGTATTGCGGAGCAGGATTTGGAGCATGTTTTCCAAAAGTTTTACAAGGGAAGCAGTCATACTGCTGGAAGCGGTATTGGTCTGTCTATATCCGAGCAAATTATTAAGCTGCATGGCGGGCAATTGAGAATAAACAGCCGTGTTGGAAAGGGAACAACAGTCGAAATTAGTTTGCCGTATAAGGCTTGGAGCTAAATTTAACTTTTTCATAACCCTTTCTACTTCTTAACCTTATAAAATAAAAATCAGGATCGTGACAAGAGAGGCGAAACGAATGATCAGCAAACCGCTCAGGGTAGGAATGATCTTAACGGTGTTATGGATAATAACCGGGTGCGGTATGCCAGCTACTCCTATCGATTTGATCAAACCCCCCTCCCCGGAAGGAAGCTTCCAGAAGGGCAATTTACGCGCCACTCTTCTAGCCTTGCTCCCTGATGGAGCGCGTTTGCTTACTCCAAACCATGGCGATGAGAACCAAGTCGCTTCATTCGGAGACGTGGACGGTGACGGGGTGGATGAAGCTGTGATCGTGTATGAGGAAAGCTCGATTGACGAAAAAATGATTAAAGCTTCGTTGTTGAAGCAGCAGAATGCGGTATGGAGGATCGTTGGCGACGCCAAAGGTCTTGGTTACGGAGTCGATTATGTCCGTCTGACTGATCTTAATGGGGACGGTACTTCCGAAATTATGCTGGGATGGTCTCTGGGTGCAGGAGGCACTGGAATGGACATCTATGAATGGAAAAATAACGCATTTAAGCTATGGGGCAAACAAGGGTACGATAATCCTCTCCAATTGGAAATAATCCCGGGTCAAGCGGGTAACTAGCAGGATCAGCCTAAGAGAGGACCGGCAGTAGAGCGCCCAAGCCATTCTGTGACGCTGCTTTCAGGAGGTACTTCACAAATATGAATGGCAATGGCAAAAGAGGGCAATTGGATTTTTTATTGCTTATCGTTACGGTGCTGCTAGTCGGCTTTGGTCTAGTCATGATCTTTAGCGCCAGCTCGCCTTTGGCTATATATAAATACAACATACCTTCGTATTACGTTTATAAGCAGAGCTTGTTTGCGATTATAGGATTAGCTTCCATGTTTTTGTTTATAGGCATACCCTATCCGTTCTGGCAAAAAACCGCGCCTTACCTGTTGCTAATTTCACTGCTGCTGCTCATCCTCGTATTAATTGTCGGAACATCCGTCAACGGAGCGAGGAGATGGTTTATGGTGGGCGGCCTCACTCTCCAACCGGCTGAATTCACGAAGCTATCGATCATTATCTACTTGTCCGCGCTCATTAGCAAGAAAGGCGACAAGACCCGTCTGTTCAAGAGAGGCTTGCTGCCCATTCTGATCGTGGTCGGGCTCATCTTTCTGCTTATTATGCTGCAGCCGGATTTTGGTACCGTACTGATCCTGCTATTTATAGTAGGAACGATTATATTGATTGGCGGTTTTAATTGGCGCCACCTGTTCATGCTCGGTTTGGGGCTGGTTCCGCTGTTCATTTATTTGGCTGTCAGCAAAAGCTATCGATTGAAACGGATTACTTCGTATATGAATCCTTTCGATACTCCTTCCGATTCCGGTTATCAGCTGGTACAGTCGCTCTATGCCTTGGGACATGGCGGGCTTACGGGCGCAGGGCTCGGAGGAAGTGTGCAGAAATTTTTATATTTACCGGAGGCGCATACGGATTTTATTTTTGCCGTGATTGGTGAGGAATGGGGATTTGTAGGATGCGGGCTGTTTATCCTGGTCTTTATTCTCTTTATATGGCGGGGATGCTTGGCAGCAGTCCGATGTCAGGAGCTATTTGGCGTTCTGCTCGCGATGGGCATCGTTGCGATGATCTCTATTCAAGCTCTGCTTAATCTTGGCGCCGTTACCGGCAGCTTGCCTATTACGGGCGTGCCGCTTCCTTTTATAAGCTATGGCGGTTCTTCATTAATTCTTTGCATGGCCAGCACCGGTATGTTATTAAGCATTTCCCGGGACCAAAGGCAATGACATCAGCTGGCATCATGGGATTAGCCTAGCCCAGCATAAAAAATAATCTACTTAAACATGGGTGAAGGAGCGCAAGTTAATGTTAACGGAAATCGACTATCGAATATTTCAATTTATTAATCTAACAGCCGGTAAAGACAGCTTCATCTACCTGCTGATGCGTTTTTTTGCGGAGCAGGCCGTCTATTTATTCGTTCTCTGCTTGCTGGTGTATGGGCTAACTCGTTCGGAGCGAAATCGGCTGATGGTTCTGGAAACGATCGTGGCATCCGGCGCAGCGTTTGGCGTCAGCAAATTATGCGGCATCTTCTTTTTCCGGGAACGTCCGTTTGTCGCACATGATGTCATCCAATTGATTGCTCATCATGCTACGGCTTCTTTTCCAAGCAATCATGCAACCGGCACATTCGTTATCGCGGCAGTTCTTCTGCTGTACCGCAAGCCTATAGGATGGGTTTTGTTCCTGTTAGCATGCTGTGTGTCGTTCTCCAGAGTATGGGTCGGGGTTCACTACCCGCTGGATATAGTGGGCGGCATGGTCAATGGCATTTTGTGCGCGATTGTGATTCGTATTGTTGTAAGCAAATGGGCTTGGGCCCAGCATATGCTGCTCTCGATTGTTCGCTTATATGAACGGGTTGAACAGCGAATACTTACACGCATTGGCAAGAGCCCGCGGCAGCTAACCAAATAAGGCGGCGTATATGAATGGCTTCTACTAGAGGTTTTCTTAAAATATCAGACTTGATAAGTTTTCAGCGAAGCTGAACAAGTCTGATATTGCAAGAAAAGCTACAGCTAAGCCACGAATGTATCATCATCGAAGGGTCTTCGAACCGAAGCTTTTCTTATACAGAAAGTTTAAGTGCTTATAGCACTAAAGTGGAAATACCCTGTCTAATGTTGCGTAAGTCATGAGAAGCGAGACCGGATGTTCGAAGGTTGCTTTCTTTGTAAAGGACATACAGGATTACTGTTACGTCTGCCGAAAGAAAACCGTTAGATGGAAATCCTCCCGTTAATCCAGCCTGGATATCGTTTGAAAGCAATCTAACTGGAAAAACTCCTGCTAATCTAGGTGATAGGGATGATATCTGCCAAAATCCTTAGAATTAGCAGGAGAAATTCCAGTTATAGGGCTAGTAAGGCTATGTTTGGGGGAAAATAACGTGACAATTTCCCGATAATTGCGTGCGTGGAGTTCAATGGGCTGCCATGCCATGCTGTAAACTAACCCCGAATCCCGATACCCGCGATTAGCACACGTTTGAAAGCAAGCTCATCTCTGCTATTCGCTGAGAATACCTAAGAAGGGCTACTATCTCAAAAGGGTAAGAGCGAATGAATCCCATAGAATGTGCAAAAGAATCTTTAAGCTTTTGCCACCCTATATGTAGATAAAATGATGGATGGGATGTTCCAAAATGAATTTCGGGACAGCACTTTCCAAGGACGGCCGCAAGACATTTTTCATATAATATCAGACTTGATAAGTTTTCAGCGGAGCTGAACAAGTCGGATATTGCAAGAAAAGCTACAGCTTAAACACGAATGTATCTTCATCGAAAAGGCTTCGATCCGAAGGTTTTCTTGAATATCGTAATATTTACCAACAGAGTAAATGATTGAGATATGTTGGACGTTTAGGTCAAGAGGCTGAACCCGCTTCTAATTTGGAATGCATCATTCTATCACGAGGGAGTAGACCCGAATGATCCCTATCAATGAAATGAAACATATACTGGCTCAATCCGATATGGCTTCACTGATAGCCTACGTTGAAACGTTCCAGCCGTATGATTTGGCCAACTGTGTAGAAAGACTCGAACCGACGGAACAGCTGGAGCTTTTAGGATTATTGCCCCCGGATCGGTCTGCTTCGATATTGGAATATTTGGAGCCTGTGCTGCAATATCGAATATTGAATGAACTGGAGGAGGCCCAAACATCGCTGGTATTGAATGAAATGTCTAGCGATGTGGTTGTCGATATGATGTTGGCCTTGCATCGCCATCAGGCGGACAGGTTGCTGGAGCTACTTCCGGAGATTTACCGGCGAAAGCTTCAGACGTTAATGACCTTCCCGGAACATACGGCTGGCAGCTTGGCAACCATCGATTATATCGCTGCCCGAAGCACGTGGACTATTGAGAGAACGCTGCAGCATATCCGAAAAATCGGGCATGAGGCCGAAATCACGTCCTATGTCTACGTCACCGGAAATAAAGGTGAGCTTGTAGGTGTAGTTTCGTTGAAAAATATTATTTTAGCGGAGCCCAAAACGGAAATATCGGAGATTGTAACCGGGGATGTAATTTCGGTGCCAGCGTCTATGGAGCAGGAGGAGGCAGCAGAGCTTTTATTCCGATACGATCTGGTTGCCCTCCCTGTAATTGATGCAAAAAAACGATTAATTGGTGTAATTACAGTTGACGACCTGATTGATGTCATGCAGGAGGAAGCAACGGAGGATATTCAAAAGCTGGGCGGCAGTCAACCGTTAACGGACACTTATTTCAAATCTTCTGTGTTTCATCTCTACAGAAAACGAATTATTTGGCTGTTGATTTTATTTGTGGCAGAAACGTATACGGGGACTGTGCTAAGGCACTATGAAGAGACGTTGTCCGAGGTCATAGCACTGTCGTTCTTCATTCCATTGCTGATCGGTACCGGAGGAAACACAGGAACCCAAACCGTGTCCACGCTTGTACGTGCGCTTGCTGTTGGCGAAGTGAAGTTCAGCGATATTTTCAGGGTCATCCGCAAAGAAGTTTCGACCGGCCTCATGACAGGCGCCACAATTTCATTGATAGCCTATATTCGAGCCTTGATTCTTGGGGTTGAATCGAATATTGGACTTGTTGTCGGCATAACAGCTATGGCCATCGTCATTTGGGCGTCCTTTGTCGCAGCTGTCCTACCTTTAATCCTGCACAAGCTGAAAGCGGACCCTGCAGTTATCTCTGGGCCTTTTATAACCACGCTGGTGGACGGTACCGGACTTATTATTTATTTCACGATTGCCAAGGTATTACTTCATTTATAGTGTTACATGCAAGCCTGCTATGGTTTCCGAGTTGTAGATCTTGGACTGTAGCTTGCTGTGTCGGCCTCAACAACTCTCCTTGGCTTACACCCGCGGGGAGTTTTATTTTGCCAAAAATATTTCTTGAAATAAAACGCGTTAGAGCGGAGTTGAATATATTGCTTAGTAAGCTCAAACAACTGGATATGCCGATTCTGTTCATTTTAAGCATTTTTTTAGTACTCAGCACTGTTGTCATTTACAGCGCAACCTTTGAAACCAGTTATGAAGGCCTGTATAAAAACAATCTCATCACATTTGGAGTATTGTTTATTCCCATGATCGGATTGAGCTTATTGGATTATCGTGTTATCATCCACCGATTTTCCTATATTTTATATGGCTCCGGTATTTTACTGCTGCTTTTCGTTTCCTTTAAAGGTATGCAAATTAACGGGGCTCAGCGCTGGCTTTCATTAGGCGGGATGGTATTTCAACCATCGGAGATTATGAAGCTATTCCTTATTATGGCTTTGGCCAAATGGCTGAAAAACCGTGACGGACTGCCGATTCGGATATGGCATGAATTGATTCCCGCGGCGCTTTTGGTAGGCATTCCCTTTTACATGGTGCTGAAGCAGCCTGATTTGGGTACCTCGATCGTATTATTATGCATTTTCATCGGGATATTATGGATTGGAAACATGCAGTGGAAGCACATCCTAATAGGCACTTTAGGTGCAGCTTCAGCAATTGCAGGCATTGTTTTTCTCTATTTCTACGATTTTGAGCTGTTTTCCGCAATTGTGAAGCCACACCAACTGCAGCGTATTCAAACGTTTCTTGATCCTCTGTCTGATCCGGATCGAAGCTGGCATGTCGTTAATTCCATCCGAGCCATCGGCACCGGACAATTAAGCGGTGAGGGCTATCTTAACGGGTTGTTTATTCGCAGAGGCTTTATACCGTACAGCTACGCGGATTCCATATTTGTCGTGATAGGGGAGGAATTCGGATTTTTGGGCTGCGCTGTTCTGCTGATGATTTATTTTCTGCTTATTTACCGGATGGTTCGGATTTCCATAGATACTCAGGACATAGAAGGCAGGTATTTAATTGTCGGTGTAATTTCGATGTTTTCGCTGCAAATATTTGAAAATATCGCGATGCATATCGGCCTCATGCCATTGACGGGGATCGCGCTGCCTTTCGTCAGCTATGGAGGCAGCTCGCTGTTGACAAACATGCTGGCGGTCGGGTTGGTTTTGAGTGTCAAGCTGCATCCACGTTGAAAAAAAGAACGGCTCCATCGCAATTGCTTGCGAACAGAGCCGTTCTTTTATTTTAAAAAAACGTCAATAGCTGTTTCTTGATCTCTTCGTTGGTTCCATCGACTACGATTTGGTTTTGCGGTTTATCGAACAGAGCTTGAATTTGCTCCGGGTAAGTCTGGCTAATATTGCGCAGCCGGATAGACTCATCGAACTTGGCCGGATGAGCTGTCGAAAGTGCGACCGTTACTTCTCCGTCAGCTGCAAGCTTATCGGATGCTGCTACACCGCAGGCGGTATGGGGATCCAGCAGGTAGCCATACTTCTCGTGATATTCCTGGATTGTGTTCAGGCAATCCTCGTTATCCACACTATAAGCGGAGAAATCAGCTTGCACACGCTTCAACAATTGTTCTGGAATGACGATGCGTCCTTCTGCCTTGAACTGTGCCATGAGAGAAGTGACAGTAGCTGCGTCTCCTCCATACAGATAGAACAAGTAACGCTCGAAGTTGCTTGCCACTTGAATGTCCATCGACGGACTGTACGTACCGCGGAAATCCCCAGGTTGATACAAGCCTTCGTTTACGAAACGCGCCAGGATGTTGTTCTCGTTCGTCGCCAATATGAGCTTGTGAATGGGAAGACCCATTTGCTGAGCGAGGTAACCGGCAAAAATATCGCCAAAGTTGCCTGTCGGTACGCTGAAGCTGATCTTCTCGGCTTGTCCTTTGTTGGCCAGCTGGAAGTAAGCATAGAAGTAGTACACGGTCTGTGCGAGAATCCGGGCAATATTGATTGAGTTAATGGCGCGCAGATGGTACTGATGCTTGAAGTCTACATCCGCGAACAATTCTTTAATAATACGCTGGCAGTCATCGAAGGTGCCTTCGACAGAGAGGTTAAGCACATTAGTGTCACTGACTGTCGTCATTTGAAGCTCCTGCACCTTACTAACCTTCTGGTGAGGATGTAAAATGCAAATGCGGATTCCTTCTTTGCCGCGTACGCCCTCGATCGCTGAAGCTCCGGTGTCGCCTGAGGTTGCTCCGAGGATATGGATGATGGAATTATTTTTACGGGAGATGTAAGAATACAGATTGCCTAGAAATTGCAGCGCTACATCCTTGAAGGCGAATGTGGGGCCATGAAACAGCTCCAACACATACAGACCTTCATTAATCTGGTGTACTGGCGTTACATCCTCATGCCGGAATGTTGAATAGCTGTCATCAACTAGCTTCTTCAGATCCGCCCGCGGAATCTCATTATTTACAAATAAGGAGAAAACCTCAAGAGCAAGCTCCTGATAAGAGAGCTGCTGCCATTGTTTAAGGGTTTCTTCCGACAGCTGAGGCAGCTGCTCAGGTACAAGCAATCCTCCGTCATCGGCAAGTCCCATCAAAATTGCGTCAATAAAGCCAGTAGGGGCTACCTGTCCCCGTGTGCTGATATATTTCATTGTATGCTCTCCTTGTGTCCAATTGAATTAGTTCCATTGTAACAAATTTGGAGGCTAGTGGTCGACCCCAAACTTGACGCGGTATTTATCTTGGAGAAGTTATGGATCAGAAGGATTGTACAATTTTTGAAAAACAGTGAAAAAGAAAGAAATCGCAAGAAATTCATAGCCAATCATTTTCTGAAAAACGCCTCATTCCATATCCTGTAAGAAGCTTTCATCATAGCTAAAAGGACTGAATCAACCGGAACAGCGTTTGACTATAGAACATCAGTTCTATAAAGTTTTGAGGTGAGCGCTCAAGCTTTTATGGCCATACGAGTTCATTCATTTATAGAGAAAAGGTGATCCTTCCTTGTCAATTTTTATGGAACCCCGCGTAACCGATGATTCTGAGGTAAGGGAAGAAGTATTCGCCCATTTAGCGGAATTATTCAGCTTGCGAATTTATAGTTATGTCCCCAATTTTTTAGGTTTACATAATATGAAGTGGATTGTGACAACTAATGCCGGGGAACTGTTCGTTAAATGCTACCACCCTAAGCGGTATCAACTGACCGATTCCGATCGCCGTGCCAAAATTGGACGTTCGCTTTCGTTTCAGCATGTGCTGCACAATCAGGCGGGTGTGTGTCCCGGAGTGTGGAGCCGGAATGGAGAATACATTTTTCAATCCCCATCGGGTCATTGCTATGTGGTCATGCAGCATGTGGCGGGCCGTCCGCTTCAAGCCGGCTTGGTGGACACAGAGACCATACATAAGCTGGGGAAGGCTGCCGGCCGAATGCATGTCATACTATCAAGCTATCCGGCAGAGGGCGGGAGCTGGGCACCGTCAATGACGACAATGATAGATAAATGGCGAATCAATCTAGAGAAAGCATTAGAGAAGAGCACTCAGAACGAGAAAGCTGTCCGCGCTATCAAAAGGCAAGGAATGCTGCTGTCGAGCCTGGATTTATCAATGTTTAGCGAGCTTGAACACGGTTGGGCGCATTGGGACTTATGGGTCGATAATATGTTGCTCGGCGAAGATTGTGAGGTTCGCTTCGTTGATTTCGATACCGTCCAGTTCGGCTATCCCGAAATCGACATTGCACGATTGCTGCTGTCCTGCACTTTGCACAGGGGGGAGCTTCGCATGGAACCTGCTGCCGCCTTTCTTGCGGGCTACAGGGAGGAACGTCCTTTTCCAAGAGGGCGGCTGCCTTTAGCCTTGAAGCTTGTATGGTGCCGTGAGGCTCACTGGTGGCTAAGGGTCGACATGGACGATTATAATACGCCCCCCAAAAGATTTGCTGAGGAAATGATATGGTTGACCGACCATTGGCATGATCTTGAAGAAGGGTTTGGAGAGTTGTAGCCCTGAATGGACGAAAATGGAAAAAACAACAGATCACCTAAAAACAACCGCTACCTCATTCAAGTGGACTTGTAGGATAATGACAGTACATTTGCATGAGGAGGCATAGTATCGTGAAAAAATGGAATCGGGCTTTATTACCGCTATGTATTGTAATCGCTTTCTCGACTGCCCCGACTGGGGCTTCTGCTGAAACAGCGGAAGTTAAAGTATCTACCGTGGATGAAATCGCTGCTGCGATGAAGAAAGCGCAGCCTGGCGACACGATTGTTATGAAGAACGGCGTTTGGAAGGATGCCGCTGTTGTAGTAACAGGAGAAGGAAAAGAAAATAAGCCTATTACATTGCGCGCTGAAACTCCGGGTCAAGTATGGTTGACCGGTTCCTCTACATTAAATATTGGAGGGTCTTACCTGACAGTCGATGGCTTGGTATTTAAAAACGGGGGAGATATCGATGATTCGGGCGTTATAGAATTCAAGGTTGGTGACATCGAAGCTTCACACTCCCGCCTTACCAATATTCAGATGATCGATTATAATCCATCCAGCAATGAGACGAATACCAAGTGGGTAGGCATATACGGTGACCATAACCGTGTGGATCATTCTTACTTCAAGGGCAAGAAGAATATTGGCGCAACTATGGTAGTATGGAGAGAGAAGGTAGGCGAGAACTACCATCAGATCGATCATAACTATTTTGCCGGACGTCCTATTCTGAGGGATGATAAAGGACAGGTTGTGAGCAACGAAGCGGAGACGCTGCGAATCGGCACGAGTACGCATTCCCTTACGGATTCGTACACTACGGTTGAGGCTAACCTGTTCGAGAATAACGATGGCGAGATTGAGATGATGTCCGTGAAGTCGGGCAAAAACATGATCCGCGGCAATACATTTTTGAACAATGCGGCTACCGTTACGCTTCGTCACGGCAATGGCTCGCATATTGAGAATAACTTCTTCCTCGCTAATGGGAAAGCGAATGCCGGCGCAATTCGCGTTATCGGTGAGGATCATGTCATAGCTAACAATTACATAAGCGGTATTGTTGGTTCTAACGTAACTCGGGGAGCCATCACAATGACCAATGGCATCCCGAATTCAGATCTGAATAAATATTTCCAAGTAAAGAACGTTACTATCGCCAATAACACGTTGGTTAATAATGAGAACAACATTATTGTAGGCGACAAGAAAAGCGCCACTAATTCACTGGCGCCAGCAGGTACCATGCTTGTAAATAATCTTGTAGCAGCAAGCGGGAAAAGTACATTGCCGTTAATCAAGGTGCTTGATGATACCGCCGAGCTTAAGTATGAAGGCAATTTCATGTATGGCGCTGAGCTCGGTATCGATCCGGTAGCCGGCATAACTGTACAGGATCCGAAGCTTGCTCTGGGAGCAGATGGAATTTATCGGACTACTCCGCAAAGCCCTGCCATAAAAGCATGGAGCAATGAGTCCCAAGCACCAGTAATCAACGAGCCTTTGAAGCCGAAGGATGTTGGGCCTGAATGGTTGAAGGGAGTCGAATACGGCAAAATATACTTGGAAGCGAACGGCAAAGCGGTTGCCTTGGAAAAGGAGCCATTCATAGCCTCTGAGCGCACAATGGTACCGGTCAGCGTCATCCAACAGACGTTGGGCGCGGAGATTAAGGGTGATGCTAAATCCTCGGAAATTACTATAAGCCGCAAAGGAAAGACGATAGTGCTGAAGATAGCGGACACTCCAGAGGCGGAGGCGCAAGTGAAGCAAGGAACGGTATTCGTTCCGGTTCGGAAGGTAGCGGAATCGTTGGCTGCAAGGGTAGAATGGAATTCCGACTACAAGCAAATTGCCAATCTGATTACAATCACTCCGTAATTATTGTGTAATCTGTATAATCCGTAATACTATGCTTAACGCGCCCTCGATTGCGCGTCACAAACTCTATCATTTTTCTTTATGATTTTTATGCAAGCACAGTAAGCAGCTCGCCCTACCAGGGTGGGCTGCTTTATTTTAACACATAAGACTTCCATGCCGCTTACGCGACACCACTGATGAATGAAAGTGCTTTACAGCGCTAAAGTAAGGATACTCTTTCATGTTGCTTTAACACATAAGACTTCCATGCCGCTTACGCGACACCACCGATGAATGAAAGCGCCTTACAGCGCTAAAATAAGGATACTCTTTCTAATGTTGCTTTAATGTTGCTTTAGTGATGGCGCGAGAACAGATGATTACAGGTTGCTTTCATTCTAAAGGAAACTTAGGATTTTCGGACGGCTGCCGAAAGAAAGACTATAGATGGAAATCCTCCCGTTAATCCAGCCTGGATTCCGTTTGAAATCAATCTAACTGGAAAAACTCCTGCTAATAGAGGCAATAGGGATGATATCAGACAAAATCCTTAAAATTAGCATGAGAAATTCCAGTTATAGGGCTTGGGACGCTATTTTTCGAGAATATAACGTGACAATTTCCTCATAATTGCGTGAGGTTCGCCAGACTGCCATGCCATGCTGTAAACGAACCCGGAACCCGCGATTAGCACGCGTTGGAGATCGACCTCATAGCTGCATTTCACTGAGAATACCCAAGAATGGCTGTCTCAAAAGGGGCTGTTTCAATAGGGTAAACCCTAGTGAATGAATCCCATAGAATGTGCAAAAGTACCTTTAATTCCAAAATGGAATTGAGGGTGCTTTTGTTCAACCCTATATTCAGGATCAAGGACGCTGAAACGTATTTTTCGAAGCCCTATACGAGAATCTACGTGCTGGAATACGGTTGATTCAACCGAAAAGTGCATAATCAGTAGCGATTAATGGAAATCTATATAGAAATTGCCTACAGAGGTGAATCATGTTCTTTTCCAAATGGTTCAAGAAGCAGCGCAAAGGGCTAATTCGCAATTCGTCGCCTTCATACATCTCTTCTTCAGAGAAGGAAGTAAGGAATGATCTGGCTTCAAAGGTTATTTGGTTCCGTGAACAGCTGCAAAATTGCACGGACATCAAGTTTCATGAGGTTCGCCTACCGGGAGATATTCCTTGTGTATTTATTTATATAGAAGGTATTACCGATCAAAAGCTGCTGCAGGAGCAGGTTTTATCGCCGCTCATGTTTGAAGTAACGGGTGTAACCGGTGCCGAGCTGGTGCTGAAAATCGCAGGCTTAAAGCAGCTGCCTGTCTCATACGTGGAAACCAGTTTGGAATTGGAGGCTGCTTTAAATTCATTATTTGAAGGAACGATAGTTCTTCTGGTTCATAACGAGCCGCAGCTCATTTTATTTCCGATGAAAGCTCTGGAGAAGAGGGCGATCCCCCAGGCGGAGAACGAAACTGTAATTCGAGGGCCGAAGGAAGCCTTTGTTGAAGATATCTCTACCAATATCACCATGATTCGCAGAAAAATCAAGCATCCCGCTCTAAAGCTGGAGCATTATCAGTTCGGTTCATATACCAGAACGGCTGCTGTCATTTGTTATATTGAAGGCATATGTGAACAGAAGCTGATCGATGAAGTGAAGAAACGATTATCTCGGATTGACATTGACGGGGTGCTTGGCAGCAGTTATATCGAGGAGTTTATTGAGGATAATCCCTACTCTCCCTTTCCTCAGGTTCAATACACGGAACGGCCGGATGTCGTATCCGCAGCGCTGCTGGAAGGCAGAGTCGCTATTCTAATAGATGGAACGCCAATTCCTCTTATCGTGCCTGTTACTTTGTACATGCTGCTTCAATCACCTGAGGATTATTATCAAAGGTTTGTTGCTGCGACTTGGATCCGCTGGATTCGTTACATCTTTTTATTGATCTCCTTTTTGCTGCCCTCTATTTATATAGCGGTAAGCACGTTCCACCCGGAAATGCTGCCTCCCAATCTATTGATTACAGTTGCATCAGCCCGTGAGGATGTCCCGTTTCCTGCCATTATTGAAGCCTACATTATGGAAATCACATTTGAGGCGCTCAGGGAAGCGGGACTGCGGATTCCCAAGCCTATAGGACAAACCATTTCCATTATTGGAGCATTGGTAATCGGTCAAGCTGTAGTTCAGGCAGGAATCGTTTCCGCGCCTATGGTTATAGTTGTTTCCATTACGGGAATTGCATCGTTTATTATCCCGCATTTCGATCTGGGACTAACCTTTCGGCTATTGCGTTTCCCGGTTATGATTCTTGCCGCAAGCTTCGGCTTGTATGGGGTTATTATTAGTATTTTACTTATTTATGTGCATCTGGTTTCGTTAAGATCATTCGGTACGCCTTATCTTTCACCTACTGCGCCAATCGTTTTTAGCGATTGGAAGGATGTACTGATTCGGGCTCCATGGTGGATGATGAAGAAGAGGCCCCTGCTGTATGGAACCAATGATGATAAGCGGCAAACTTATCGGAAAAGGCCGCAAATTCCAGAGGATGATGGAGATTAACGATGCTGCGTAAGCGAACAACAGGTGTAGGACTCTTATTGGCCTTGTGGTGTTTGCTGATTTTAACCGGATGCTGGTCCAGAGTTGAGATTAACGATCGGGCTTTCGTGACGGCAATATATGTTGACCGTTTAGAGGATGGCGACTATGAGTTGTCCATAGGCTTTCCTCTGCCTAACCGGATTGCTTCAGGAGGAGGCTCATCCACGGGGCTAGGCAGCAGCGGCGGCGGTGGCGGCAATCCATATACGATAGTGACTAAAAAAGCTGAGAGTATAGCCATTGCGCTCCGTTTGATTCGCTCGGACTTAAGCCGGGAAATCTCGTGGGGACACTGCCGGGTTATTGTAGTCGGGAGGAAGATGGCAGAATCGGGGGTCAATCCTATCCTTGAATTCGTAGCCCGAGAACCGAACTTTCATACCAAGAGCTATTTCATGGTTGCCCCAAACAGGGCAAGGGAAATCTCCTATTTAACGCCTGTATTTGAAAGGCTTCCTGCGGAAGTGCTCCGCGAATTTGCGAAGCGGAAAGTGACGCTGGATACGAGCATTAAAGATTTTCTGGAGTCAGCGGCAACAGACGGGGATACGGCTGCGGCTATGCTAACTATAGGGGATACGGAAATGCTGAGTGAAAAAGGGAAGAAAAGTACTTGGGTTGGAACCGATGGAGCGGCTATTTTCAGGAAGGATAAAATGATCGGGACATTCGATGTCAAGGAAATGAGAGCATGGCTATGGTTAAAAGGAAAAATGAGAAATGCGATGATTTCATTAAAGTCTCCGACGGATGGCAAAACGATCAGCTTTATCATTCTGAGCTCCAAAGCAGCTGTACATCCCGTTGTCCAAGGGGGGAAGATCCGCTTTAATATTAGCGTTGAAGCAGAGGATGACATCATGTCGTCTGAATCTAACATTGATTTAACAAATCCGGAGCAAATACTCAAAGTACAGAATATGCTTTCGCGGCAGCTAAAAGGAAGAATTCAGCATGCCATTCGGAAATCTCAAAATATGGGGGCGGATGTGTTCGGATTCGGCCGGCTTCTGAATTGGAATTATCCCAATGTATGGAAGGAACATGAGGAGCAGTGGCTGACCACATATAAGAAAGTTGAGTTTAATGTGGACGCCAAGGTAAATGTAAAAAGAACCGGAACGGAAAAAAATCCGATCATACGTCAGTTTCATCGCTAAGGCGGCTAACCATGACTACTATTACGATTGTTTTTATAGTGATAGCTTCGCTGGAATGGAATTTTCTAAGACATCACCAACGGAAGAAAAGGACCTATTGGCTGGCGGGCTGCTCTTTACTTGCGGCCTACGTATATATAATGCTGGTTTACTCTGTTAAGAGCTTTCCGAGCCCTAATGGTTGGATTGAATTTGTGTTTGGCAAGTAGCTTTATTGGCTAGCTACGAAGTAAGGGAGGTAACCGTTATGCAGCGAATATCCCAGCTAGAGCTTGGAATATTATTCATCCTGTTTCATTTTTCTACGGCAACGGGATTTTTAATGTCCTTGCTTTTTTCAACTGCAGCTTATCAAGGCTGGTTGACTCTGATTGTTGCTGCCGCTGGAGGACTGCTGATTACCTATATATCGATTGTACTTGCGAAGCAGAGAGCGAGTGAATTCCTCGTTCATTATGGAAAGGAGCTGGTCGGCCGGTGGCCTCATGTCATCCTGATGATAGGCTCCTGTTTCTTTTTTATTCATCTTGCAGGCCTTGTACTGCGTCAGGTTACAGACTTCATGGTGCAGGTATATCTGCCGACCACACCGACATGGGTCGTTGGCGCTTTATTCGCTTTTGTCGTAACGATGGCAGTAAGGACGGGAATCGAGACCATTTTCCGATGCGCTGCAGGCTTTTTTTTCGTTATATTCGGCGTGGGTGCAATTACTCCCTTCATGGTTGCCAATGAGCTTAATTATGATCGTTCGATTGCGCTTTTGACTCATTTGAATGCGGCAAGTTTGTTCAGTAACTCTTATCCTTTCATTCCCTGGTTTGGTGAAATGTTTATGATATTATTTATTTTTCCTTACTTAGCTCATTCACAGAAAACATTCCGTTCGCTGCTGTGGTCGACGGTTACCAGTCTTATTTTTATTGAAATAAGCTTTATTTTATGTTTTCTATTATTCGGCTCTCACCTGTCAGGGCAAATGACTTACCCCATATTAGAAATGATCCGTTTTATCCGCATTGGTGATTTCCTCGAAAATTTAGACCCCGTCGTTGTTGCGATCTGGTTGGGCAGCTTATTTATTAAAGTAAGCATTCTGCTTTATATTCCGGTATTGATCTCTACACAGCTTATGGGGCTTAAAGATACCAGACCGTTTTCCTTTTCCTTCGGTGCGATTATGCTCGGCATTTCCGTAAATATGGTTAATAACACGATTGAGCTCAATGAATTTATTTTACGTTCCTGGCCTACCTTTGCCCTGTTTGTAGAATGCCTGCCGTTAATATATTGGGCGATGTCTATGGTTAAAAAGCGGCGAGCGAATATCTCTTAAACAAAGTCTGCAATCCCTCATGATTATTAGACCTGCCGTATTGATTATGAATTCGCTTAATGGGCAATAATCCAGCTTCTATAACCATTTTACGGCAATGATATGCCATGGTGATTGTAGACATGAATTCATAAGACGTTTAAGTTAAGGAGTATCCTTGGTGAGTATAAACAGATGGGAAACTTTGGAGGGATGTGTGATGCAGGCCGATTCTGCAAAAATTCAAACGCTTACAGCTTCTAAGATGGTCATCTTCAACCGCCGGATCAAAAAGCAGAAATGGTTTTATCTCATGCTGCTTCCCGGGCTATTATACTTCCTTATTTATAAATATGTTCCAATGTGGGGCGTTCTGATAGCCTTTCAGGATTACCAGCCGTTCCTGGGTTTTTTTGGAAGTAAATGGGTTGGCTTTAAGCACTTTGAAACTTTTTTCAATGATGAGACCTTCTGGATGCTGTTTCGCAACACTTTTATTCTAGCTGTTTACAACATAGTATTCTTCTTTCCATTGCCGATTGTTATTGCCCTCATGTTAAATGAAGTGCGCAAGGATGTATTCAAACGATTAATTCAAACCTTTATCTATATTCCGCATTTTGTTTCCTGGGTTGTGGTAGTCGGGATCAGCTTCCTGTTTTTTTCAACGGAGAGCGGCATAGTCAACAATATGCTGAACAGTGCAGGCAATGAGCCGATCAACTTTTTACTTAGCCGTGATTGGTTTCGTACAATCATTACTTCGCAGGTGATTTGGAAGGAGACAGGCTGGGGTACTATTATTTTTCTTGCAGCGCTCGCTGGCGTTGATCCGCAATTATACGAAGCGGCGCGAATGGATGGGGCTAATCGTTGGCGGCAAATGTGGCATATAACCCTTCCTGCTATTCGCAGTACGATCATTATTTTGCTCATTTTGCGGATTGGCAGCTTTCTTGATTCAGGCTTCGAGCAAATTTTTCTGATGGTCAATCCGATGAACCGGGAGGTTGGTGAGGTGTTTGATACGTACGTGTATTCGACCGGGATTTCACAGGGCAAATTCAGCTACAGTACAGCGGTCGGTATGTTTAAATCAGTAGTGGGGTTAATCTTGGTCGCCTCTGCGAACCGTCTAGCTAAACGATTTGGCGAAGAGGGAATTTACTGACAAAAGGAGGGAACAGAGATGTTAGACCATCGATTGCCCGGTAGAATCTTGGATGGAATGAATTATTTATTGCTATTGCTTGTCGCGGCTGCGTGCGTGCTGCCATTCATCTATATTTTGGCGTCTTCACTGACAGCTCCGGAGGAATTATTGAAGAAGGGATTTATATTATTCCCAACCAAATTTTCTCTCGAAGGCTACCGTTATATTCTTTCGACCGATATTATTTTATCCAGCCTTGGCGTTTCTATTTTCATAACGGTAGCTGGAACCTTGGCTAATTTGCTTTTCACTGCACTGATGGCATATCCGCTTGCGCAAAGAGATCTGATGGGCGTAAAGCTGTTCATGAAGCTGGTAGTATTCTCCATGCTGTTTAGCGGCGGAATGATTCCCACATATTTAGTAGTGAAGGAGACAGGCCTTCTCGACAGTCCGGCCGCACTTATTGTTCCAGGCTTGATAAGCGCATTTAACCTGATTATTATGCGCAGCTTCTTTCAACAGCTTCCCGATGGGCTTGAGGAGGCCGCAAGAATTGACGGCTGCAGCGACATCGGAATTTTGTTCCGAATAGTGCTTCCTCTGTCAGCGCCTGTACTTGCGTCACTTGCTTTGTTTTACGCGGTGGGACATTGGAACGCTTACTTTAACGCCATTTTATACGTCAATGAAAGTAAGTTTTGGCCTATCCAGGTATGGTTAAGGCAGATCGTTATATTATCACAAGGAGGGATCGGGGATTCTACTCAGTTTGATGACAGCTACGTAGCTCCACCGGCAGAAACGATCAAGATGGCCGTTATTGTCATTTCTATTTTACCTATCTTAATTGTATATCCGTTTCTGCAAAAGCATTTTGCCAAGGGAGCATTATTGGGGTCAGTGAAAGGCTAAATATACGAAAGAAAGAGGAGATTTTGTATGAAAACCAATGCATCCAGCAAGTCTATTAAATTGCTCACGGTTGTTTGCGCCACCTGCTTAACAGCTTCGATGCTGACAGCTTGCACTTCCTCCAAGACAGAAGCACCAACTGGACAACAACCGGCGGCGGGTACCCCTGCAAAACCGTTGGAATTAAAAGTCATGATGATTCAGCAATCCCCGGAGCCACCTAAAAAGGATAGTCCTTTTTTAAAGAAAATTGAGGAATATACGAATACAAAGCTGGATATCACCTGGGTACCGGGGGCGGGAACGGCTTATGATGATAAGGTAAGTGCAACGATTGCTTCCGGTAATTTGCCCGAGGTGATCCTGCTTCGGAAAACGAAAGAGACAGCGAACCTGAATGCGCAGCTGTCAGGTGCATTCTGGGAGTTAACCCCCTACCTGAAGGACTACAAAAATTTAAGCAAAATGAGTCCGGTAGCAGTAAAGAACGCAAGTATCAGCGGGAAGCTGTACGGTATTCCGAGAGAGCGTGTGCTTTCCCGTTACGGAATGATCATCCGCAAGGATTGGCTCGATAGTCTGGGGCTGCAGATGCCTAAGTCATCTGAAGATCTTTACAAAGTAGCTAAAGCGTTTACAGAAAATGATCCGGATAAAGATGGCAAGAAAAATACGTTCGGCATTCAAGAGGACGCCACCATGGAGCTGCTCAAGCAATTGGCTATTTACAACGGTGCTCCGAACGGCTGGGGCTTGAAGGATGGCAAGGTTATCCCTGATTTTATGGCTCCGGAATTCAAGCCGGCATTGGATTTGTATAAGAAAATGGTCGCTGAAAAAATCATAGCTTCGGATTTCCCCATAGCTAAAAAATATGATTACTTCAATCAAGGAAAAGCCGGCATGTATTTCTCCGTTATCGATGACGGCTACGGCCGCCATATAGATATGATAAAGCAGGACCCTAAAGTAGTGGTTGATGTCGCGCAAAATTTTGACGGGCCGCAGGGACAACGAGTAAGAGGTACTACTGGCTATGATTCATTGATTGCAATTCCTAAGTCAAATGTAAAAGATGAAGCGAAATTGAAGCAAATTCTCGGATTCCTGGATAAAATGGGCGATGAGCCGATGCTGTCCTTGATTAATGCTGGAATAGAAGGAACGGAT
Organism: Paenibacillus radicis (ex Xue et al. 2023); assembly: GCF_024722015.1. Taxonomy (GTDB): domain Bacteria; phylum Bacillota; class Bacilli; order Paenibacillales; family NBRC-103111; genus Paenibacillus_S. Next base: position 192,052 of record NZ_JANQBD010000019.1, read on the forward strand.
TATAAGACTGAAAACGGAAGCGCGAAAAAAATCGACGGGTCCAAGGGCTCTGACGACTGGCAAAACTTTAGATGGGGCAATCAATATGCGGGTGTGAAAATTCAGAAAACACCGCTGGAGCAAAAGATCGACAAGCTATTTACGGATAACGAAAAAATAGGGGTCGTTGATTTAAGTGCTTCCCTGCTTTCAGATATGAACACACAAAAAGGTGTTGATCTGAAGAAGGCTGTTACGGATGCTCAAGTTAAATTCGTTCTTGGTGAGCTGGATGATAAAGGCTGGGAGGCTGCTGTTGCCAAGTGGCGCTCCGGTGGTGGAGACAAAATCATCGAAGAGTTTACTGCTGATTATAACAAGAGCAGCGGTAAGTAAAGCCTGATCTTTACTGGAGTCCGCCGAATCCTCGGCGGATTTGCCTGGTTTAAGGCCGACGAATTCTAACAACGAATAGAAGGAACTGGTGACGATGACAAAGCCGCTTAAATTACCGCAACCGTTCGAGCCTTTGTTCGACTATCCGATTCGTGACACCTCGATCTGTATAGGTGGCGATGGTTATTATTATTTGACAGGAACGACTGGCTCACCTGATTGGTGGGCTGTTACGGGAGATATTCAAGTATGGAAATCGGCGGATATGCACACATGGACTCCGGTTATAACCGAGCCACGTAAAAGATCTACAGTATGGAACGTAGATCGCGACGGTACTTGGCAGAAGGAGACAGCCCTTCGCGACGGCGCACCGTTCCGCCCACTTTGGGCTCCGGAAATTCATTATTTGAAGGGCACTTTCTGGATCACGTACAGTATCCCGAGGTTAGGCAACGGTTTATTAAGAAGCGTCAGCGGGAGGGCGGAAGGCCCCTATATGGATCATATTGCCACCAATTCACCACTCAGCCCACATATTGATGCTTCGTTATTTCAAGACGATGACGGTACCGTGTATTTCTTGTGCGATAACGGTAAGATTGCCAGGATGAACGAGGATATGACGGCTTTGGCAGAGGAGCTTAGGCTGTTGAGTCCATCCAATGCCGAGCATGTTGGCTTTGAAGGAACCTTTCTGTTCAAGGCCCATGGCAGGTATTACCTGGCTGGAGCAGAATTTATTGCAGGAGATTACCACTGCTACGTAGCAAGCTCGGACCATATATATGGTCCTTATGGTGAACGCTATTTAGCCGTTCCGCATGGAGGACACAATACGTTTTTTCAGGATAAAAGCGGACAATGGTGGAGTACATTTTTCGGTAACGACTCCAATGCGCCTTTTCGGGAGAGGCCTGCCGCGTTGAAGGTTGAATTCGATGAACAATTACGAATTCGACCCGTGTTGTAACGGGAAGCCGAGCTGATGCTTACCAAGTAAGTTTTGCTTAGCAAAACTCTCAGGAGGGATGAAATTGACTGCTTTGAATTTGAACCTTATTCAGTCACCCATATTGCTCCATGGAAATAAACATATCGGATACCGCGATCCAGCCGCAATTTATTATGATGGTGTATTCAGGCTGTATTATACTCTGGTTGAGACGGAGCCCGATGGTCAAGTATTTATGTACACGGCGATGAGCCATAGCGTGGATCTTGTGACTTGGAGCGAGCCGACGCGCTTGACACCGAGAGACCGCAGCTTGAACTATTCAAGCCCGGGCAACATTATCCGTTACAAGGATCGATGGGTTATGTGTCTCCAAACCTATCCGAGGCCTAACGGAGAGAAATACGGCAATGAGAGCTCCCGGATTTGGAGCATGGAGAGCACGGACCTCGTACATTGGACAGTGCCGGAGCTTCTTCTGCTGAAGGGAGATCAAGTTCCAGTCGAGTCTATGGGGCGGATGATCGATCCTTATTTGATCGAAGACAAGGATGAACCGGGCAAATGGTGGTGTTTCTATAAACAGAACGGCGTCAGCCATTCCTATTCGCATGACTTGATTCATTGGACGTACTGCGGAAACGAAAGCGCTGGAGAGAACGTTTGTATTTTGAAAGATAAGGATCAATACATTATGTTTCATTCTCCGGAGAATGGAATTGGGATCATGAGATCTTTTGATTTGAAAAACTGGAATCATGCTGATGCCTTGCTGACATTAGGACAACAGGATTGGGATTGGGCTAGAGGGAGGATAACCGCGGGCTTTGTACTGGATTGCAGACTAGTTCCCGGAATTCAGAAATTCCTTATGTTCTTTCACGGAACCGGTCCCGAGGATGAACGCGTAATCTTCGATACCCACGCATGTATTGGGATCGCATGGAGCGATGATCTTGTTGAGTGGCAATGGCCTTAGGAGCATCTTTCACAAACTATAAGCAGTGATGACGGTATGATTTTTAAGAAACCTTAATAGAAATCGGTGTAGTGCTCAACATGAAAAAGCTGCCAGAAGGTCACTGTAAGCCGGCCCTCGCAGTTTTTTTGCTTAATGAGTCCTTTTGAGCTTTTTTATTAAATAGACTACAATGTTACATAGTAGAAAACTTTCACGTTTGCATCGGAGGGAACCGCATGTCCAGGCTGTTTACATCCAACTATTTGGTTCGACTCCTCATATTCAGTCTTCTGATCGGCACGGTTCCAGTGGTTACGTTAGGCACCTTATCCTTCATTCGAGCGAAAGACAGCGTTCAACAGAAGGTTAATGATAGTAATATGCAGCTTCTGCAGCAAACCCAAAAAAATGTGGAGCAGGTGCTGCAATTATTTGAGAACCTCATGACCCAGTATGTGAGCACTTCACTTGTGAGGGAAGCGTTACAAACGTCCATTACCGAGCGTAATTTTGAAATGTTAAATGAGCTGACCGCAGGGTTGAACAAAATGCAGCCGTACGAGCTGGGCGCGAAGAACGTGTACATGGCCAATCTGAAAAACGGATGGATCATCTCCAACCAAGGTTATTCAAAGCTTGAGGATTCCGACATGTTGGAGTCTGTTGAGAACTACATTCAAGCCGAGGCAGCTTCCTATTGGACTAGTGTCGTCTCTCAGAAGCAATCGGACAGTCAGACTGCACTCAGCCTTACGCATGACCCGGCTTTGGGTGTCAGGCTTATAAAGAAGCTTCCGCTTGGTTCTCTTAGCAGCACCGGGTTGATTATAGGCGAGCTACCGGCCTACTCTTTGGAGAAGCTTGTGTTTAACGAATCGCCGGATCGCGAGACCATCATTCTGGATCGGGAAAACCGGTTGTTAACGCAGCCCGAAGGACGAGTAATCCAATCTACGGAAGAGTTGAACCACGCTATTGAAAGCATTAATAATTCGGATGACAAGAATAGCGGCTATTTAACGTTCAAGACTCATAATGAAACGATAGGTGTTATGTACCGCCAATCTGCCTATAACGGCTGGAAGTATTTGTCCTTCTCCTCTGTAAGCGATATTACCAAAGATTCCCGGGCAATAGGCTGGTACACTCTGTACGTGTCGCTTGGAGTGTTCTTAGTGATCTTCTTCCTGTCCTGGGCGGGGTCGAAACGTATGTATTCACCGATTCAACGTATACTGTCCTTTGCTGTCGGCGATCAATCATCTGATGACCGCCACATCAAGGATGAGCTTCAATTCATTGGTGATCATATTCATTCGCTGCGAAATTCCCAGACGGAGCTGCGCGATCAGCTGCGCAAGCATTCCAAGCAGTTGGAGGCCTTCTTTATCCGCAGGCTTCTGCAAGGGGAAATCCGGCCTGGAGAAACGCGGGAACGCTGGCAGCAGTTCTCTTATGATTCGGAACCTGCTCAGTTCGGTGTGATGACAGTCCAGATCGATAACATCGAGAATACAAGATATACCGAGAGTGATCTTGATTTATTGATGTTTGCCATCAACAATATTGTGGGAGAGCTTATTCCTGCCACGCAACGCTTGGAGCCGGTTGTTATGGTGAACAATCAAGTTACCATATGCCGCAGCGGAATAGAAGAAGGCAATGATTACGGGAATGACTTGTACCGGTTTGCCGAACGGATTCAAGCAACAATCCGGGAGCTGCTGAACCTCAAGATCAGCATCGGCATCAGCCGTCTGTATACGGATATCAACGATACACCGCATGGCTACAAGCAAAGCCTGGAAGCCTTAACCTACAGAGTGCGTTTTGGCGAGCAGGTGATCCTGCCTTTTGACAGCGTATTGCCCGACACCCGTATTGCCGCGGCCTATCCGGATTGGCTTGAGAAAGAGCTGATCGATGCGGTCAAGACGGAAGAAAGAGATAAAGCGCGGGATATTCTAAAAGAGTTTATTCAAAAGGTGCTGGGCGATTATCCGCGTTACTATGATTTTCAGATGGCTATGACGAGGCTGCTAATCGATTTGATTCGCGAATGGCAGGAGGCAGGGGAATCGGTGAACCCTCTCCAGGCATCGGGCAAGCCGATAAACGAGCATCTGCTGGAGCTTAAGACGGCCGAAGAGATCGAGGAATGGATTTTCCACGATGTTATCGAACCAATGATGGCCGCGCTGCACCAACGTTGGGAAAGCCAGAATAAGAAAATATCCGAACGGATGTTGGATATGATTCATATGGAGTTTGAAAGCGAGCTTACCTTGGAGCTGTGCGCTTCCAGATTGAATTATCATCCCAATTATATAAAGACGGTTTTCCGCAAGGAGACGGGCAGTAATTTCAGCGACTACCTGTCGAAATATAGATTGTCTGTAGCAAAGCAATGGCTGGTGGAGACGGATATGAAGATTAACGAAATTGCCGAAAGGCTCCAATACCATAATTCGCAAAATTTTATCAGGTATTTCCGCAAGCTGGAGGATATGACTCCTGGGCAGTACCGTGAAAAGCATCGCTAATCCGTCATTACGTGGAGCTTAAGATATAAGTGTAAATGATCAAGATGCAGAAAACACGGAAGACATAGGAAAAACTGTAACATATGGTCCGTCCGTAAAAGTGAGCCGCCCTTACATTCTTATTTGAAGGTAAGGGCGGCTTTTTTGCCTATATGGAATTTATATGTTTCGGGGCTCCCCGCAAAGTATCTGAATCAACTTCGAAGCAAGACCCCACTTTGTGGGGATTTTTTATATGTTTCGGGGCTCCCCGCAAAGTATCTGAATCGACTTCGAAGCAGGACCCCACTTTGTGGGGATTTTTTATATGTTTCGGGGCTCCCCGCAAAGTATCTGAATCGACTTCGAAGCAAGACCCCACTTTGTGGGGATTTTTTACGCGCTGTAATGATTACTCGGTCTGCCCCTATGATTATTACCACCCGATAGATGCTGTTGGGATTGTCGACAGGAATCCGGCTGCTTAGTACGCTGATATATATGGAATGGGGGATTATTATGAGCGCTATTAACATCAAAGATTTTGGTGCAATTGGGGATGGAATTTCACTGGATACCCTGGCTATACAGGCGGCAATTGACTTTTGCAATGAGCAAGGCGGAGGAACGGTAACTGTACCGAAGGGCAATTATTTATCAGGCACCCTTATGCTAAAATCAAACGTGAACCTTCATTTGGAAGCAACGGGTCGAATTGTTAGCAGCATGGATGAGAAGGATTTTACACCGGACCCTAACGTGGGTACCTGCGGTTTAATTAGTGCGCGTCATGCCAGCTGTGTGTCGGTGACGGGCCCGGGAATTATTGATGGTCAGGGAGAACGGTTTTTGCAGGCGGATGACGGTCAAGGAGATCATGTGCTGCTGCCGCTGCAGGATTTCCGTCCGAAGCTTGTGGACTTGGAAGGTTGTACGGATGTACTATTCCGGGATGTTACCCTATACCGAGCATCATCCTGGTGTCTTCATATGACAGGTTGCCGTCGTGTTAATGTGCAGGGCATCAAAATTCTCGGTCAATTGCGCGGTCCTAATAATGATGGCATTGATCCGGATAGCTGCTCGGATGTGCATATATCGGACTGTCACATAGAAGCCGGGGATGACTGCATTGTGTTGAAGACTACGAAGCACGGGGCTGCCGCATATGGAGCCTGCGAGAATATTACGGTCACTAATTGTACGATGATTTCAAGATCCTGCGCTTTAAAGATTGGAACGGAGACGTTCGCCGATATTCGCAATGTCGTATTCCAAAACTGTGTGATTCGCTACTCAAACCGGGGGCTGGGCGTATGGGCCAGAAACGGCGGTACGATTGAGAATATTTTGTTTTCCAACATCATTGTTCAAACGCGTCTGTTTAGCGACGAATTCGAGCAGCAGCGCAAGCGTAAATGGTGGGGCAAAGGAGAAGCTATCTTCGTATCGGCGGAGCGCAGACGAGAGCATGGATTTCCCGGAATTATCCGAAACATCCGGTTTGAGCATATTCTGGCAGAAGCGGAAAATGCCGTTTACCTGGAAGGCTCAGAGGAGAGTATCATCGAAGGTATCTCGATTCACGGCTTGAAGCTGAAGATGCGTGATGAGAGTGGATATCCCGGTGGTGTGTTCGACTCGAATCCATCGTACCGTGGAGTTTTCCATCATCCTATTCCAGCGGTTTTCTGCCGTTACGGGAAGCATATCACGCTGAAGGACATTGATATCGAGTGGCAGAGCCCGCTAAACAAGCATTGGTCTAATGCGTTGTATGGGGAGCATCTTGAGCGATTATCTTTGAGTGAATTCCGAGGCGCTCCGGCTGAATCGGGCGGGACGGCAATTGAGCTCAAGCACGCGGACGGCGTGTCCGTGCAAAATTGCAAGGCAGAGCTGGGGACAGGCACGTTCCTGCTGCTGGACGATGTGCCAGCAAGCGGCCTGTTCGTCGTCGGCAACGATATGCTAGAAGCGGAAACGGCAGTCCGATTTGCTGACGGGACGAGCCCGCACTATTTTGCCGCCGCTAACCGCATGCCTGATGGCGGAGCAAGCTAGCTTTATAAATGGAATTTGTTAATTTATAGACGAATGTGGTCGACCACCGTCATGCAACAGACGCACCGAACGCTGGGAACAGCTCCCGGTGCGTCTGTTAGCAGTTACGGCTGAATGTCAGTGGAGATGATGGGAAAAGATTAACGGGAAAACCTCGGAAAACCTCAAGCTAATCTAAAGTAAACATCCAAAGTTAGAAGACTAACAGGAAAACCTCAAGCTAATTTGCAGTAAACATCCAAAGTTAGAAGAATAACAGGAAAACCGGCTAGGCCCCCTAAATCCGGAGTCTTCACCCTTAAATTAGTGGTTTCCTTAGCATAACTCTTTATTTCGAGATTTTTTACAAATATCACCCCTGGGTGCTTGAGGAAGTGCCTCAAAAATCGGGATCGGTGAGCTTCCGATACAGCTCCAAGTTGTCTTCCTTGAGGCATTACGTTGCTCTAGTTGTTGGATTTCTTCTCGCAGTTGGGCTTGCTCCTTTATGTGAATTTCTCCTCTCACTTTCAATGAAAAATTATAATGCTTTATGAAAGATCGTCCGATCTTCGAGCTGCATGACCCACTCCGAA